>JAGXIT010000004.1 GCA_024635495.1 Candidatus Saccharimonadota bacterium | reverse complement strand
CTGCTCTGAAAGCATAGCTTTCAAGTGAAGCTTGCCTTGCGAATTGCCAACGGCAATTCGCACCCCGATCCTTATGGTCGGCGCTTGAACCACTCAAGCCACGTAAAAAGCCCATCTTACGATGAGCTTCTAACGTGGCTGGGGATGAGGGATTCGAACCCCCGATCCTGGGACCAGAACCCAGTGCCTTACCGCTTGGCCAATCCCCAACGGATTGATTTCAGAGGGATTATAACAGAGTATGGCTTCTAAATCTATGTCGTGCCGGTGATGCATAATGTGCTATACTTCGACAGTTAACAATTAAATATATCAAGAGTGTGGCGAGCGTACTAGCGCGTTGACCCACCGGCAACCTACTTATATAAGTCATTATATAAGCGTGGTGCTTCTTCTAGCCCAGGTTACTGGGGAAGATATGTAATGCAAGATATCCTTTCCTGGTTGCCAGAGAAAGGATTTTTTATATGAATACTCTCGGTGACTATACATTATTTACGTCTGAATCGGTCTGTGCCGGACACCCAGATAAGATTGCCGATGCAGTTAGCGATGCGCTAGTCGATGCTCTGCTCGCAGAGGACCCGCATGCGCGCACTGGTATCGAAACAGTCGTAGGGGCTAACCAGATTAGTCTTTTTGGCGAGATTAAAACGACCGCAAGCATTGATGTCGAAAAGATAGTTAGAAGCAAGATATCAGCGCTTGGTTACACCGATGCTGCATGGGGGTTTACAGGCGAGTCGTCAGTTTTTTCAAATTATCTACACCAACAATCACCCGAAATCGCCGTGGGAGTCGATGCCAATGGAGCAGGCGACCAAGGCATGATGTTTGGCTATGCCTGCGATGAGACACCGGAACTTATGCCGCTCCCAATTTCACTGGCGCATGCAGTCACGCGCCGTATCGACGAGTGTAGAGAGAATGGGACTATCGCTTGGTTGCGTCCGGACGGAAAAGCGCAAGTCACGATTCGTTACGACGAAACAGGCAAACCAGTAGGCGTAGAGAAACTTGTCGCAGCAGTCGCACACGATGAAAAAGTCGGAGCAACTGAGGTTCGTCACACTATTATTTCGCACGTATTTAAGCCGGTATTACGTAAGTACAAACTCTCGTTGCCAAGCGATTTAAACATTGTCATCAATGGTACTGGACTCTGGCATATCCCGGGCCCCGAATCTGACGCCGGACTGACTGGACGAAAAATCGTCGTTGATACGTATGGCGGGTATGCTCGAGTAGGTGGTGGAGCGTTTAGCGGCAAAGACCCAAGCAAGGTAGATAGAAGCGGAGCCTATGCAGCGCGCTATATTGCCAAGAATATTGTGGCAGCAGGCCTGGCAACTAAGTGTGAGGTCGGGCTTGCCTATGTGATTGGACAGTCTGAGCCACTCATGCAGACGATAGATACGTTTGGAACGGCTACAGTCAGCGAAGCTGAACTGTATGCGTTCAAAGATAAACTAATCGATACAAGTGTAAATGGCATCATCGACACCCTTGATTTGGCTCGTCCAATCTATGGCGTAACCAGCACATACGGACACTTTGGCAAAGGAAACCTGCCTTGGGAACTTATCAAGGATAATATTTAAACAAATAATTTTCTTTTGCCATGACGCAAAAGAAGCAAAAGGTCTAGGCACATTTCCGGCTTCTTGGCGAAACTGTTGCTCATGAGCACAATCGCCACTCAAGAGAACGCGAGATGGCTTGATAGATTGTGCTGCATGACAACATTTCGGCCAGGAAGTCTCCACGGTGCCGTTTAGCTCAATCAAATTCTTTTCTGAATTTACTTCGGAAAAGAATTTACCATATTCAGGAAAGAGCAGCCAGAGTCGAGTGACGATAGTGCGAGACCCTGCGCGATGAGAGAACCTATCTCGGTTCTCTCATCATTACCCGATGTCGCGGCGGCGAAAGCCAATGTAGCTTATAAGCTTTGCTAGCCCAAAAATGCCGACAATGTAGATAACGAGACCAAGTGGGATTGAGCCTTCCATCAGCTGGGTGGTGTCGAAGTAGTGATAAGGTAGGAGCTTTGCGGGTATCTCTAGCCAAGACACATTGCCAGCGAGCGATGTGACGATATAGCCACCGAAGCTTAGCAGTATAGCGGCCAGCGTCGCAAACCTTCGCGTGAATTGGCTCGCAGCCGACATTGTGTAACTAATCGCACCAAAACTTGCAGCGAAAAGTATAGTTGCCGCGTTAACCAGCAGTAAACCAGCCATACTAATATTCATAGCAATAAGCTTCGCACATACTACTGCCGTGATAGTCGCGACACTACCTATGACAACCACTGCAATCATTGCCGCGATTGATTTAGCCGCGAGTACACGCGTACGGCTGATAGGTCTACTTAGAAGCAGCTCAAGGGTTGTGTCGCTTTCTTCTTTATTCATCAAACTACTACTTAAGTTCAGAACGAGTATGATATATAAAATTGGCAGAGTGATATAGTACAAATTCGAATTGAGATAACCCGTGGGCGAAAAGAGGTCAGTCGTGCCGACAAACGAACTTGCGCCACTAGAGATTGAACCAAAGGCTTTCTCAAGTTCGGCAGCTTGATCTTGGACGGTAACGTAGGCTACTACAGTGAGAGCAACGAGTGCGGCAATGCCGATAGCCCACCACATAAGTGCTATGCGACGACGAGTTAATTCCCAAATAATCATTGCTTTCATTTTGTTGGCTCGCTTTCGTAATAGCTCATGAACTGGTCTTCAAGCTGATCGTTTTCGATGGAGAGCGATGCAATATCGAAAGTCGCAAGTGCCTTAAGAGCATCATTGATTGTGCCGACGGTACGAATTCGTGCCGAACTGCCATGTAAGCTTAGTAGCTCGAGTGCCTGCTGTTTCGTAAGGACGGCCTTCGTGACGGGTTTTTTGAAAACCGCCGTGAAAACTGGTCGTACATCGGCCACGAGCTCGGCGACACTCGCTTCGCGCAGCAGCTTACCATCACGTATGATGCCGACACGGTCACACATATGCTGCGCTTCAGGCAGACTGTGACTACTCAAGAACACGGCAGCGCCATTCTCCTTTGCCTCGCGAATCGTTTCATAGAAGCGCTCCTGCATGAGTGGGTCGAGTCCGCTGGTAGGCTCATCCAATACGAGCAGCTTTGGTTGGTGCATGAGTGCCTGTAGAATTCCAATTTTCTGGCGATTACCTTTGGATAGGGTGGCGATAGGTTTATGGACTTGTGCGTCAAAACGCGCAATAAGTTTCGCTAGATATTTTTCATCAATGCCCCCTTGCAGCTTAGCAAGATAGTCAAGCAACTGCGCGCCCGTTACTTTCGGGTAGAGTGCGACGTCGCCAGATAAATACCCGATGTTTTTGCGGATTTCTACGCTATCCTCGACGATGTCGAGACCAAAGATAGTGGCGGTACCGCTCGTAGGCTGAATGAAATTGAGTAGGGTGCGGATGGCTGTAGATTTACCTGCGCCGTTTGCACCCAGAAAACCATACACTTCACCTTCGGATACTTTGAGAGATAATCCCGATAGAGCGGGCTCCTTTGAGCCTTTGTATGTTTTTGTGAGATTTGTGATCTGTAGAGTCACTGACATGGCAGTACAATTATACACCTTCATGTTGTGGCGCGAAATTCGCTACTGAAAGAAGTCTGTGTCGGTGATTTCGGGAGGCAAGAAACCGTCTTTAGCCTGATGATTCGCTTCCCATTTGTAGTCTTTGCCGTAGCCGAGGTCACTCATTAGTTTTGTCGGTGCATTGCGTAACCCAAGCGGTACCGGCAGGTCAGGAAACAGTTTCGCTGTAGCGAGGGCGCGACCCATTGCATCGGTGACTTCGCGACTCTTTGGTGCCTTTGCGAGCACTGTCGCACAATGGAATAGATTGTGCTGGACTTCGGGCATGCCGATGCGCTCGACAGCCAAGAATGTGGAGACGGCAAGGTTTAGCGCTGCTGGTGCAGCCATGCCGATATCTTCACTTGCAAAAATTATCATACGCCGCGCGACAAACTTTGGATCTTCACCAGCCTGCAGCATACGGGCAAGATAGTAGAGCGTGGCGGTTGGTTGGCTGCCGCGCATAGATTTAATAAACGCACTGATAATGTTGTAGTGCGACTCGCCTTTTTTGTCGTAGCCAGGTAGTTTGCTTTGCGCAGCGGTCTCGACGACAGCGGGCGTAATTGGGTCTCCGCCGGCCAGTTGCAACGAAAGCTCGAGATTTCCGAGGGCGACACGTGCATCACCTCCGCTTAATTCTGCCAGTAGTGCGATTGACTTTGCGGGTAGGCGTTTTGCGCTCATGTGCAGTTGTTTGGCGCTTCGTTTAATAATAGTGACAATGTCATCTTTACTAAGTGGTTCGAGCACGAGTACTCGAGAACGAGACAGCAGGGGGTTAATAATTTCGAAGCTTGGATTCTCTGTCGTTGCACCAATCAGCACAATCGTACCAGCTTCCACGTGCGGCAAGAATGCATCTTGTTGGGCCTTATTAAATCGATGTATCTCATCGACAAAAAGAATCGTGCGCATACCCAGCCGCTGGTTTTGTCCGGCGTGCTCGATAACTTTTGCGACATCTGCTTTTCCGCTCGTGACGGCACTGAGTTCTACGAATTCCGCTTCGGTCTCCTTCGCGATAATCCGTGCGAGCGTCGTCTTGCCAGTACCGGGCGGGCCCCAGAGTATGAGGCTGGTAGGTTCTTTGCGCTCGATAATTTGATGCACGATTTTCTGTGCGCCTATAAGGTGCTTCTGTCCGACGACGTCTTTCAGCGTCTCGGGTCGCATTCGTTCTGCTAGTGGTCTCACGTCCATATGTATAAGTATACAGTCTTTCTGCTTTTTGATTTATCTGTCGATGACAGTCCTGACGAAGAATAGGTCGAAAAGAATTAAAACTATTTCCAGATTGATTCTGGAAATAGTTTTCTATCTATCTGGGAAGAGCAGCCGGACAAAATGTATTCCATTTTGCCCGCGCGTTGAGAAACCCAGAATGGGTGTCTCAAGAGGCTTCTACCACCAATGATGGGATTGCCAAAAGGCTAGAGCACCGGACCATCCACCATAGCGTGCATTCGCATAACGAGTGAAGTACGCGTCTTGGCAGGCATAGTCAGCACCGCACATAGTACGCAGTACTCCGTTACAATCTTGGCCTATACCGTAACAACCACTTGGGTTAGTTGCGTTCGGATTGTTGCCACTCTCTCGTGCATAAATATAGGCTTTTGCAGCATTTGCAGAGACTGGGTAACTTGTCGTCGGATTGCTCGTAGTTTTTCTTTGGGTACTTGTGGACGCAGCTACCCTAACTACTGGTTGTGCGCGCCGTGCAAGTTTTTCTGCTGCAGCAGGGATGCGCAGTTTATCACCAGGGTTTATGACATCCGGGTTTATGATGCTGGTGTTTGCGTCATAAATTCTTGCCCAGGTTGTATCGTATCGCTGAGCAATTTTCGAGAGGCTGTCACCTTTTTGGGCGACCGCATAGACTTTCTCTGGCGCAGGCTTTTCAACCGGTTTTGGTGTCTCGGTTGGCTTCGATTCTTTCTCGGATATGGTCTGAGAATCAGAGGCCTGGAGCTCGACTGCAGACGACGCGATTAAGAGGCCAGATTCAGCCTTTGCTAATAAAACATTGTCGACGAAATCCGAATTGGTATTCGGCATCGGCTCGGCATGGGCAGTTCCGCCCATCTGAAATAAGGCAGCCACCAAAGTGACCGCAAAAACTGCGGTAGAACGCATAATTTGTAATTTCCTCCTTAAGATCAACCCTCTCGCATGACCCAGTGAATTTCTATGTATGGCTACTGGCTCGGGTTGACAATTACGGCACAAACACTCCACCTAGAAGTCTTGGCACGTAGCGATAAGCCTACGACATAAGCATTTTCGGGTCAAGCAAAAATAGTGTCAAAATAACGGAAAACAGGTACGAAATAAGCATGTTAAATCAACAACAATAACTACAATCAGACAATCCTCAGTAAATAGCTCTCGCTATTACTTCTTGCGTATTTTTTTTCGTACGTCTGTTTCGTCTTCGATTTCGTGACCGACGATTTCCTCAACCAGGTCTTCGATTGTCACTATACCGACTATTTTGTCATCTTTTTCGATGGGGATAAGCTGCGTCGTACTGCCTATGAACTTACGGAACATCGTGTCGAGTGCTGTGCCGGCACCAACCATTTGCGCGGGGTATATTTCTAGCTCTTCAACACGTGGCGGGTGCTCATCGAAGTCTACGTCTATGAGGTCTTTTACGAGCAGGACACCAAAACAAATCGTCTTGGCTTTATTAAATATTGGTATACGACTTCGGCCGGTTATTTTCATCTCAGTAACTTTCTTTGAATCCAGTAATGTATCTGGTGCCAACCAGTAGACATCACGAATTGGCGTCATAATCGTCAAGACGCGTTTCTCACTCAATTGCAGGGCGCCACGTATTATTTCAACTTCATCTTCGTCGAGCTCACTCTCTTTTTTGCCGAGATGTTCATTGATAATAATGCCGAGTTCGTGCCGGCTGTGAAGTGCGGTATCTTCATCCTTCAGTAACTTGTCGAGGAGTATTTGGATTGGTTTTGAGAATGGATAGGTTAGCAATATCATGAGCTTCAGCACGGGGACTAATCGGCCTACTAGGGTAAGGGCGCGCCGAGCAAACAGTGCTTGCGGCAATATCTCGCCAAAAATCACTATGAGTAATGTCGTGAGCAGGCCAGCGATAAGTCCATAGAACTTCTGCTCGAGTAACAAGGAAGTCGCCGACACAACGGCGATATTCGTAAACAAGACAGCCGCTAGAACCAAGTGACTTTTTTTCCTTAGCGGTATAATTGCTTTAGCGTGTTTATCGCCAAGCTTAGCTTTGCGCTGCAGTGTGGCCGGGTCGAGCGCCATAAATGCGATATTCAAACCAGAGCACGTCGCCGAAACGACGATGAGCCCCAAGACTTCTAGTACGAGAACGAGTGATTCCAAAGTAGTGCTAGTATAAAGCAAAAATTGACTGATTTAAAGAGTAAAAATGGGTTTATAACATTGACAAAAACAATAAAATGTGATAATATCTGAACAGACTCAGCGGAAATTCCGTTGCTAGTCGTACATCGAGTTTGAAGGGAAGTTCATGAGCATGAACCTTCGTATGGCAGGTGGACCGGACTACGTTGACGGCATGTCAGGACTTGATGGTCTTGTCTTCGTCATCCTTGGCGTTGTGATCCTGGCTTTTTTGTCGGTGACTGTCGCTAAGTTACGGGACCGTAAGGACTCACAGGCGCTCGTCTTCGCGGCTTGCGTGTTCATAGTCAGCGGCGTCTTCGCGTACGCTGGTTATTACGTGGGTGTTTCCCAGGGTAATCTCGGGAATAGCCTCAACTGGACGGTCTCGTTCGTCTACATAGGGAAACCTATGGTCATGACGTGTTTTGCGCTCGCTGGCGTGGCGCTTATCGTGGCATTTTTTCTTAAGCCCCGACCGCATCCGTCAGTGTGACGACATCAATGTAGCCTTTGGGGCCGCCGGAATCGATAAGGATACTCATCCTTCTTTTACCGGCGGCCCCAGGCTTCGCACCCACTATCTCCTTTCAAACTCACTCGTTCCATGGATATGCAAAAGCCATGCCGATGAGCCGTAGACGGCGAAAACGATAGTAAGAATAAGCACACTATACTTTGAATAATGACTCAAAGTATGTTATATTTATAGAGAAGAAAGGGCGCTCTTATAGAGAAGGCGCTTTATTTTATGGCTCAAGATCCTTCTAAAATTCGTAATATTGCTATTATTGCGCACGTCGACCACGGTAAGACGACGCTGGTTGATGGCCTCCTCAAGCAGAGCCACACCTTCCGCGACAACCAGGCCGAGATGAGCCAAGACCTCATCATGGACAGTGGCGATCAAGAGCGTGAGCGTGGTATTACGATTACGGCGAAGGTTACTGCAGTGCAGCATGGTGACTACCGTATCAACATTATTGACACGCCAGGTCACGCTGACTTTTCTGGCGAGGTCGAACGTACGCTCAATATGGCCGACGGCTGTTTACTTATTGTAGACGCACAAGAAGGCCCGATGCCACAAACGAAGTTTGTACTCGAGCGTGCGCTTGAATCTGAACTAACTCCTATCGTTATCATCAATAAGATAGATAAGCCAGGTGCACGTATCGCAGAAGTCGAAGACGAGTTGGCTGATTTATTCCTCGAACTCGCCGTCCACGAAGACCAACTTCACTATCCTGTGTACTATGCGATTGGTCGTGACGGAAAAGCCTGGGATAAGCCGCCAGTCGATGCAGCCGCAGCCGGTGACCTAGAAGCTATCTTTACGGCTATTATGGATAAAATTCCTGCACCTTCAGTCGAACTAGACAAGCCATTTCAGATGCTCGTTACCGCCCTATCCTGGGATAATTTCAAGGGTAAGTACGCGATTGGGCGAATTACTCGTGGCCATGTTAAGGCCGGTGACACAGTCATATTATGCAAAAAAGATGGCACGCAAGTCCGGGCAAAGATTGAGCTAGTATTCATGAGCCGTGGCGTGACAAAGTATGAAGTCCCAGCCGGAGTCGCCGGTGATATCGTACAGCTTACTGGTGTCGCCACCGCGCAAATCGGTGAAACCATTGCAGACGCATTGAATCCAGAGGCTTTACCGATTATCGAAGTCGAAGCACCAACTCTACGTATCTACCTTGGTCCAAATACAAGCCCATTCAAGGGTCTTGAAGGTGAGTTCAGTACTTCCAGACAGATTAGTGAACGCCTGCAAAAAGAGCTCGAAACGAATGTCGGGCTTAAAGTTAGCGATGCCGGAATTGGCTTCACGGTCGCAGGCCGTGGCGAGTTGCACTTGGGCGTACTCATCGAAACTATGCGCCGAGAAGGTTATGAATTTGAAGTTGGTCGCCCAGAAGTCGTTACGCATATCGAAGACGGAGTTGAAGTTGAGCCAATCGAAGAAGTGAACATAGAAGTACCTGCCGAACAGGTTGGTACAGTACAAATGGAACTCGGCCAACGTCGCGCCACTCTCAAAGAACAGTTCGCGAGTCCAAAGGGCGTCACAAAACTTATCTACGAGATGCCCACTCGTGCGTTTCTCGGAATGCGAAATATTTTGCTCACCAATACCAAAGGTACAGTGGTGATGAATAGTAACGTAACTAGCTATGCGCCGCTTGGTGCCGCCCTGCAACAGCTTAGGAACGGCGTGCTGATAGCCTTCGAAACCGGCGTCACAACCGCTTATTCATTGCAGAATGCTGAGGCTCGTGGTTCAACTTTTGTTGGCCCAGCCGAAAAAGTCTACGCCGGTCAAGTAATCGGTCTTAATACTCGCCAAGAAGACATGGAAATCAATGTCTGTAAGGGCAAGCATCTGACGAACATGCGCTCATCTTCATCTGATGGTGTCGT
This sequence comes from Candidatus Saccharimonadota bacterium, assembly GCA_024635495.1. Taxonomy (GTDB): domain Bacteria; phylum Patescibacteriota; class Saccharimonadia; order Saccharimonadales; family UBA4665; genus JAGXIT01. The sequence continues at coordinate 377,981 of JAGXIT010000004.1, read as the reverse complement.
ACAGCTGACCCCTCCGACGATTTTCAGCCTCGAGCAATGCCTCGACTTCATCGAGAACGACGAGCTCCTAGAAGTCACACCGAAGAACCTTCGCCTTCGCAAGCGCGAACTCGACCCAGCCAAGCGCAAACGCGGCAAATAGCATTCCACAGTAAGATTTTTTACTTGCATTTCTTTGAGCTCGGAGTATATTCGGTTGCTAGGACATAACGTAAACACATGGCAAAGCAAGAAAATATTCCAATTTCATTTGGTCAGGACAAAGACGGCATAGAGTTGCCACCTTTCGAGCGAAATTATTCAGAATATGCCCAGGAGTGGGTGCGCACTGATAGCGAAGCTTTTTTGGATTGGGCAGAACTACTTATGGTGCGCAACGAGACTCAATCGCAAAGGATTACAGGCTTAATCACATTGCGGCATGAGCTGGCGCCGAAGTGGTTACCAGATTTACCAGATTATGAACTTATCTTTCCTCCCGAAGAAGCTGCCAATGGGCTAGTCCTGGCGCTCTGGCGTCAGCGATCCGAACAACCCCAGCCCAAAGGAAGACATTCTTTAGTTGAGTCTACTGAAGCAGAGGCTGACGTAAAGACATATGGTTCGCGGGTATTGAGCGCAGCCGCTATATCTCAAGTGCCTAAAAGAAAGCCCGAGCATATTATTACCGTGGCTCACACCAGCGGAAGAGACGGCTCGCTCACTATTGAAGTCGGCTCTGGCGACGGCGCTTTTCGCTACTCCCGAAAAAATGGAGCTAGGATTATAAGCGGGCTCAAGGCTCAAGCGCAAGAACAACAAATTAACCGTACAATCGCGGAGTTACTTTTTGACGTGAGGGATGGTCGGATTGTCGCTGAAGCAGCAAATCGACCCGAGTCTTCGTATCAAACAATAACCCCCTCAGCCTTTACTACAGCACTGCGCCTTGCGTAGCTCCGTGTCCGGTCCGAGCATCATACTGTTGGTTCGCGGTATTGAGCCTACTGACGTATGTATTAATCGTGAGTTGTACTTGGCTAGCAAGCGTATCGCAATTTGAGCTTTTGGTGGATTGTAGTGCATTCATTAGCTCTCGCGCATATTGATTGTCGAGGTTGATGTGACCTTGCTCGTGGGCTACTAAACCAGCACGGTAGGTATCCCACGTCGCTTGAGCGCCGCTTGATAGGGTTACGTCTGGTGAAAGTCTCGGCATGAGCTGGTTGATATGCAGACCCACCTTTACATTGCCCAGTGAGCAGCTAGTGCCGCTAACCTTCGTACTATACTGCCAGTTGAGCTGATAGGTGGTGACGGCGTGATACTGGCCAGCCTCTTTACGTAGGGCGCAGTTTGAGATAGCATCTCGTAATTCGGAGACCGTTGACCCTGCGATTGTGTAGTAGGTTGGCGTATCGGTCGTGGCATATAGCCCGGGTGCTTGTGTGGTAAGGCTCGTAGCGGCTGGCAATACGTATGGCGTACCGCTACAGACTGCACTGGTAGTTATTTCTTGCATGCTCTGCACTAAGTCTGCTTCAGTGAGGGGCGCATAGGTCCGCGTCTCAACGACTGCAGGTTTCTCTTGGATCGGAGTCGCCACAGCGAGCGCTTGTGTCTGCACGAGCAATGGCGCAGAAATACGAACGAGATTAAGATATAAGAGGCTAATAGTAACTACAAAGAACAGAAGACTGCCATTTGTGAGGCTAGTGTGCCACATTGTGCGATTTTGTGCGTGTGTACGTGATAAAAACACTTTGAACTCCCAATTATTGACTCCTCAAGCCAATTAGTATATTATAGCAAAAAAGAACAGAAAAGTCAATATCATGTCCTTGTATATAAAATTAGGTATGCTACACTGAGCATAAGAATTAAAAATCACCGAACTTCGGTATAAGTAGGTATTTAATGATTACAATTTATTACAGTCGTGCCCGAGAACGAGCACTGCAGAAGATCGAAGAACCTCGTGCTGGTGCTTGGATTGTCGCGAGCCAGCCGACAGACGAAGAGCTTGGTATTCTAGTTGATTACGGCCTAGATAGCGATATTTTGGCTGATGCGGTGGATCCATACGAGGCGCCACGTGTCGAAATAGAAGACGGCACTGTCTATATATTCACTCGATATTGTTATCCGGAAGGCAAAGAAGTAGCCACTGAGCCACTACTACTCGCCTATACGAGCGAATATCTATTCACCGTTGGCCGTATAGAGACCAAGATACTGAACAACATGACACGTCAGCGTAACGAGACCGTCACGACCAAAAAGACGAAAACAGTACTACAGATACTAGAAGATATAAATGGCAGCTACGAGAATCAACTGAATCGTATTTCTCGCCAAATCTTGCAGCTGCGCGCCAAGATGCGCCAGGGTTCGCTAACTACAAAGGAATTCGTGGGTATTATCGAGCTCGAAGAGGATCTCAATGAGTTTCTTTCGGCGCTACAGCCCCAAGCTTTGCTCTTTGCCTCACTACTGAGCGGTAAATACCTTCGACTCTATGAGGAAGACCGCGATATGATCGAAGATATCGAGCGTGGTACCGACGAGCTGATTACACAGACAAAGGGGCGACTCCGGACGCTCGTCAACATGCGACAAGCCTACGACGCCATCGCCACGACCAATTTGAACACGACCTTCAAGCGCCTCACGTCTATCGCAATTTTCCTAACAGTACCGACTATTGTCGGTGGTATTTGGGGTATGAACGTTGCGCTGCCACTAGCGAATAATTCACATGCATTTCTTATCGTGATGTCAATCATCTTGGTACTTATGACCGGATTGATTCTATTCTTCCGTCGAAAAAAGTGGTTCTAACCACGTTATCCTAACGTAGGTGATACAATAGCTCGGTATTATATGACAGAGCGCAAAGATTTTTATTACGAAGTTACTAAACGCCTGGACGGCTCACTTGCAAGGGCTGGAATTATTCACACGCCACACGGCGATATCAAAACGCCAGCGTTTATTGTGGTTGGCACCAAAGCTACCGTCAAGGCAATGATACCCGAGCAAGTGAAAGACGTCGGCACACAAGCTGTGCTTGCAAATGCTTATCACCTCTATTTGCAACCTGGGCCCGAGCTAATAGAAAAAGCCGGCGGCTTAGCAAAATTTATGAATTGGAATGGGCCAACGTTTACCGATAGTGGCGGGTTTCAAGTATTGTCGCTCGGTAGTGGTTTCAAGAAAACGCTTAGCATGAAAGTTGAAGGTGTATCGGCTGACGATGTGGTAGCACCTCGGAAAGAGCGGCAAGCATTTATTGATGATGATGGCGTAAACTTTAAATCATATATTGACGGCAGCCTACATCGTTTTACACCCGAACGATCAATCCAGATTCAGCACGGTATCGGGGCTGATATTTGTTTTGCCTTTGATGAGCTGACGTCACTCATGGACGGCTATGCGTATCAGGTTGAATCAATGCAAACCCGCACACAGCCATGGGCAGAGCGGTCATTGACCGAGATGGAGCGATTGCGCACAAGCCATCCAGAGCGCCCATATCAAGCAGTATTCGGCGTACTGCAAGGTGCAAATTTTGAAGATTTACGTAAGGAGACATCCGCATGGATGGCAGACAGGGACTTCGACGGCTTCGGAATCGGTGGTGCAATCGAAAAGGAGCGTCTTGGAGAAATTGTACGTTGGTGCAATGAGATACTTCCCGAAAACAAACCGAAACATATGCTCGGAATATCTGAGCCAGATGATATGTTTGCTGCTGTTGAGCATGGCGTTGACACGTTCGATTGTGTTTCGCCGACACGGGTTGCCCGCAATGGTGCATTTTATACTCCAGAAGGGCGAAAAAATATCCAAGTCGCAGCCCTACGCGAGGACCTCACCCCACTCGTAGAGGGATGTGGTTGTTACACCTGCCAACACTATAGCCGCGCCTATCTACAACATCTTGTTCGTGCCAAAGAGCTCGTCGTAAAAACACTCATATCCATTCATAACGAATACTTCATCGTTGGATTAGTCGATCAAATGCGATATGCCATTGAGGATGGTTCGTTCAAGAGTTTCAAGAAAGCTTGGCTCGCTCGCTACTACGGGAAATAACTATTTATCAACACCCAATGAAAATGGAGTGAACTTCGTTTTCTTGTCGTAATAATCAACTTTTTCACGTTTTTTAAGGAATGCAATAACACGGTACGTTACGGGCAAGAAGACGATCTCAACGCCAACCTTAAAGCCCCAGCCAATCATTAGATACGTAATCATATCGTTGCCCGTCAGGATGCCGCCGAATGCAATAAGCCCAAAAACGAGTGTATCGAAAAACTCACCGACAATCGTAGAGCCTATCAAACGTACCCATAGTTTTTGTCCTTTTTGTTTGACCTTGAGTTTCGCAAGCACAAAAGAGTTCAAAAATTCGCCGATCAAGAACGCAGCCAAGCTAGCCAGCACAATGCGCGGGAAGAAGCCAAGGATCTCAACATAAGCGCCCTGGCTAGACCAGGCGTCCGCGCCGGGCAGATATCGGACAATCGTGAATATCGTCACCGCCAGCAGCATACTCGCAAAACCAGTCCATATAGCCCGTCGAGCATAACGGTAGCCGTAGACTTCCGTTAGAATATCACCGAGAATATACGCCAACGGGAATAGGACAGCGCCGCCATCACTGATGATTGGGCCAAACTGGATTAGCTTGATTGCCGCAATGTTTGATATGAGTAGCACCACCGCAAAAAGGGCCAATATAATATCATAGTATAAAAAGTTTTTTCTCATGTTGCGGCTAGTGTATCACATATGTTGCGTTACAAAAGCGCAAATCTGGCCGTGATTTAGAACAACGACATTTTGCCAAGTGCTACGATGTGGTTCTTGCGGTAGGCATCGAAGGCTGACTTACTATTGCCGTTTTTGCGGATGAAGGCGCTCATCTTTTCTGAGCCAATAAAGTGAGGAAGCATAACGTATGAAGCACCATTTTCGTAGAGCTCCGCAGCAGTATCATAATCTGCGGCGTGGCAAATAAAGATGCCGTCTGGATTTTTTGAAAGATAGTATTTCAGTAATTCACGATTCGTAGTGCGCCCAGGCAGTATACTGACGATCATCTCTGCCTTGCCGACGCCAAGCTCTTCCAGCATTTCGTAGTCAGTAGCATCGCCGTAAATATGATGAATATGCTGACGCTCGAGAGTCTCAATGACTTCTGGGTCATAATCGATGACGACGTAGGACTTATGCATATCGCGGAAAGTATTGATAAACTCATGGCCGCCTTTGTGATAGCCGAAAAGGACCATTTTGTAGTCAGGTGATTTACCACTATCGAGACGCACCGATTTGCGCTCAAAAATACTGAGCGTACGGCTAAACATGCGGAATAGTTCATCATCATATTTCATGAAGTACGATGATAGTGCAATAGTAATGAAGGCAGTCAACGTGACGACATTCATCACGAGCGTACTCGACAGCCCTTGACTGACGGCAAGTGCTAGCATGATGATAGAGAATTCGCTTATTTGCGAAAGGTGCGATGCGGCCTTGAAACCAGTCTGTTTAGTATAGCCAAGCACACCGAGGCCGACTGAGATGCTAAGCGGCTTAAGGATGACTGCGATAGCCGAGAAAATGATTGCTGGCACTAGCGCTTCTTGTAGACCACCAAGTGTCATGGTTCCACCTAGGCCGATGAAGAACAAGAGCAGGAAGAAGTCGCGCAGAGGCTTCAGTCGAGTGCTAATCTCTTGGGCGTAGGGCAGGGATGCTAGCGATACACCAGCGAATAGCGCCCCAACTTCGATCGAGAAGCCAGCAACCTCAAACAGTGCCGCCACGCTAAAGGCCCAGGCAATCGCGAAGGTAAATAGGAACTCTTGATTGACGGCGAAGAATCGGACTAATCGCGACATCACGATCCAGCCCATGAATACCATGCCGCCGGCGAGGAGTAATCCCTTACCAGCAAGGGCGAAAAGTTGCTCGCTGCTGCTGCCAGTATTGAGCGTGGCAAGCACCAAGAGCACAATAGTTGCAGCCAAGTCCTCTACGAGCAGTATACCCACGGTAATCTGTCCAAAGAGACGATGCTGCTCTCGCTTGTCGACAAGGTTTTTGATAACCACAATCGTACTACTGAAGATTAAAGCCATAGCCACGAGCACTGCTTCTGTCTGCGTGAAGCCGAGCCATTCACTTACTCCAAAACTGACGCCACCAACCAAAATGAGATTGATGAGGAATACCAGTAGCACGGGCTTACCGGTGCTACGTATAACGCTGACGTTGAGCCCAAGCCCGACGATGAATAGCAACAGCGTAATGCCAATCTGTGAAAATGACTCGAACGCGGCATGGTTATGGATTATGTCGAGCAATGCCGGGCCGGTAATGATTCCAGATAGAATATAGCCGATAATGAGTGGCTGGCGGAAAATACGCATGATGGTCGATACACCAGCTGCGATAGCCAGCACGGTTGCGAGCTGAAGAAAAATTGTTGATTCCACTACTGTAGTATTCTCGCACGATGCTTATGCTTTGGCAATCCGAGGTTACTCTTCGGTCAACGTGCGGGCGACAAGCTTGCCATATCGAGCTGTCAGCTCATGGGTACCCATAAATTCATGAATATGCACATTTACCTTCGCCAGGAGCTCTACGTTTGGCCCAAGTACAACCTGATCAAGCGTGCCGTGGAAGACATCAATCGGAAGCGTTAGCTGCGCGACATCCCCAAGGATGGTTTGTTTCTCTATACATTCCTTAAGTGAGCGCATAAATGGTACCCAAATATCTGGGTGTTTAACGACGGCGCGCGGGATTGGCGCGACGTAGGTCAGTGCTCGGAAGGTCTCTGGTGTACTCCGAGGATTCGTCCGCAAGAGCTTATAGATGTTGAGTAGTATACCCGTCAATTGGCGTACCCCGCGTCTCGATATACTATCGAGCGGTGGGTAGACGGGTGGACTGAGCAGTAAAAGTCGATTGATATTTTGCTCGTGTTGCGTGGCGTAGCGGGCCGCTAATAGTGCGCCGAGCGAGTGACCGACGAGTACAAAATCTCGCTTGAGGCGAAGCTTATTTATAGTGTGGTACATCGAACGCAGGTGGTCTTGCATGGTGTACTCAGCCCAGCCTGGTTTTGGCGATTTACCGAAACCGAGCAGGTCAATGGTGATGCAATGATGAGTTTTTTCGAGATGAGGTAGCACCTTATTCCAGTCCTCGCTACTGGCTGCGATGCCATGCAGGAGTATGACAACCGGTCCATCACGTTTACCGTGATGCGTGACATGTAATCGGTATGGTCTGCCGAGCATACCATGTGCAAAATAGTCGAGACTCATCAGCATAGCATACCTAGGAAGAGAGTTAGTATGCAACTATATTAATGCATACAGCGTAACCGGGATTATACTCCTGCGAGCAAGACATTTCAGTAATTTTGCTCACTTACAACTTCCGTGATTCGCGCTATTATACATATGGAAATTAGTTATAGTTTCCGCGAAAAGGGTCGAAATTACCGGCCCTTTTAAAAAGTCTACTACTTTTTAAAAGCAAGTATATCCAAGGAGGGTCTTACCCTCCTTGTTTTTTGAACTGAATTCAAAAAACTCTCTACCCGCCCTAAAACCGGCGCGATGCGCCGTTGCCTCCGGCGGTCGTTATGTATCCCTAGGTTTCATGGATGTGTTGTCTTACTGCTTCGGGCCGAGAACTAGCTTGTGCAGGCTTCGCAGATGCCGACGAGTTCTATCTGGTGTGATTCGAGGGTGAAACTGCGCCGAGCTGCGAGTTCTTGCATGGTTTTTTCGAGCGCCGGGTTCTCGGGGAGGGCAATGCTGGCACCACAGATTCGACAGGTGGCGTGGTGGTGATGCTCGAGAAATGCTTCTCCGAGCTCAAGTCGATATTTCCAGCCATTCGGAATCCGTTTCACGATATCAAGCGTCTCAAATAGATCAACCGTGCGGTAGACGCTTGCTCTATCTACGTCTGGGCAAGCTGCAATCAGCTGTGCGGTCGTTAGGCTCTGGTGGTGCTGTAGGGCATCAAAGACCGCTTGCCGTGGCTTGGTGATGCTCTGGTGTACGTCTTTCAATGATTTTTCGAAGATAGTTTGTGATGACATGCTGCAATTTTAACATTTATTGCGACAAATTTGCAGAAATATACTAACTCTACTACGCTACAAGGATGTTAGTATTCATTCTCACTGTAATTGCCTCATTCGCCGCGCTCTTGGGGGGCTACACGGCACTGCGCAGCCGCAAGCAATTACACCTGGCGATGGCTCTGACGGCAGGGCTAGTGCTCGGGCTTGTGGCCTTCGATTTACTACCCGAATTGTTTGAGGGCGCCGAGAGCCAGGGATTAGATTTTGTATGGCCGATGCTTATGTTCACTGTTGGGTTTTTGGCTTTCCATATCATCGAGAAACTCATCTTAGTACACGAACATGCCGAGGCGGATTATACTCCGCACACTCACCCGAAGCTTGGCTTCGCTCGCGCAGTTGCGCTGGCACTTCATAGTTTTTTTGACGGCCTCAGCATTGGTGTTGGTTTTCAGATAAGTTCAGCCGTCGGTGCAGCAGTAGCGCTCGCCGTAATCGGTCACCGATTTGCCGATGGCTTTGACACTGCGAACTTCATGCTCCTGCACAAAAACAAAGTTGACCATATTAAGAAATTTATGTCTGTCGTCATCATTATGCCCGTTATCGGTGGTTTGACGAGCTTGGTATTCACGTTTTCACAAACGGCGCTGGTATTCTATCTCGGACTTTTCTCGGGAATCCTTCTCTATATCGCCGCTAGTAACATCTTGCCGCAGGCTCACGGCCACGCCGCTTCGTACAAGACAGTTAGCCTTACTGTGACCGGCGTTGCTCTCATGTTTATTCTCACGCGGTTTATCTAGGATTTCTGCTACACTATACCTATGGAAATAGTGGTGGTTTTACTCGCGGTGCTTGTGTTGGCCTTAGCCGGTGGGCTTTTCTATGTGTTGCTACGCAAGCCAGCCAGCTCGACCGAAAGTTCGCTCATGCTCAAAGAGGATTTGCGTAACCTTTCAGAAGACATCACAAAGCTCAAAGACGGCATGCAGCAGCAACTCAGCGATCAGCTGGGCACGAGCAACAAGCAGATGACGGCCCAATTTCAGGCTAGTGCCAAGATTATCAAAGACGTCACAGAGAAACTAACCGAGCTCGATAAGACGAATAAAAACGTCGGGGATATCGCTGGCGAGCTCAAGATGCTACAAAATGTGCTGCAAAATCCAAAGCAGCGTGGAGTGATCGGCGAATACTACCTCGACCAAATCCTCAAAAACACATTGCCCCCCGGCGCTTACCAGCTGCAGTACAAACTCGGCGAGGGTTTGATAGTCGATGCAGCGATTATACTTGACGATAAAGTCTTGCCAGTAGATAGTAAATTCAGCCTCGAAAATTACAATCGCTTACTCGAAACCGAGACGCCCGAAGAGCGAGAATCCCTCGCTAAGTTATTCAAAGAAGATTTGAAGCGTCGCATCGACGAGACTGCAAAATACATACTTCCAGGCAAGGGTACACTCGACCAGGCGCTGATGTTTATCCCGAGCGAGGCGATCTACTATGACTTGCTCGCAAACAAAGTTGGGCTTGGTAATGTCAGCGGCCGCAACCTCATCCAATATGCGAGCGAGAAGAAGGTCACCATCGTCGGCCCGAGTACGCTTAGTGCGATGCTACAGACTATTGTGCAGGGGCTGCGCTCTATCGAAATCCACAAAGACACCGAGAAGATCCGCAAAAATATCGAAGCCCTCAGTAAACACCTGATGGCCCACAATGCCTACATGCAGAAGCTTGGGAATAGTCTCGGTACGACCGTTGGGCATTTCAATACGACGTACAAAGAGCTTGGCAAAATCGACCGTGATATCGTGAAGATTACCGATGTGGCACCGAGTGTCGAGCCGCTCTTGCTCGACCGCCCAACGACCGACGAATCTTAAGTGCATCTTGAGTAGTCAGAAAACAAAATATCTATCTAACGTGGCATTGTCGGTAGGGCAGTTACGCTTTGGTTGGGTTGACTCGTAAATACCGCATACTCACTGCTATCGAACTTCTCGTCTAACTCAGAGTGGACGACAGGCTTAGCTCCTATGACTTGATTATATTCATCGCTGAAAATAGCTCGAGTAAACTCGTCGAGTGGCGGCTCAACACTCAGGGCAAGGCCACCAATTTCTCGTTCTATATATCCATGATGTATGGCGCTCGGGAAGGGCATGCGTTCAATGTGCGAGCGGAAATTTTTCGGTGGGGGTGGAACTTCCTGCTCATCTGCGACGATTCGTCCTCGTATGCCAGACTCCGCGAGCGCTATGCGTAGACGCTGACTTGTCAGCACTCTCGTCACCATTTCATCGCCACCGACAATGGTAACCGGCTTGCCCTCATGGGTATGATCGTAAAAATTGATTGCTGACATGGATTCCTTATGTGTTTTCTGGTGAGTAGGGGAAGTATAGTCGCTGCAGCGTATAAAGCAAACGGTAAATGGCAACAAATTTTTGACACAACCTACTCAAAGCAAAAGCCTGCGATATTCAAAAAACTAAATGCAGAATTATCTCAAAAATAACTAATTAAAATACTAGTATTTGTCACAAATTCGCATCCGTTAATCTGACGAAAGTATGGGTCTAGGTCGTGGGCCTAGGCTTTGACTTGGCGTTTGACGCCCGCAGTTAGTTCGCGCTTAGCGAGCGCTTTGCATTCTAGCTTGGCATCGGCGTACATCATTTGCTCGGGCGGGGTCTTTTGCGTCCAGGCAGACGGGCCACGCAGGGCACCGACGACGCCGAGTTCACGAGCAACCTTGAGGTAGCGAATCGCATCGATGACGACACCTGCACTATTCTCACTGTCTTGCACAGATAGCTTTATATCCATCGTGACGGGCGCATCGCCGAACCCACGGAAACGCAGATTGAAGTAGGCGACCTTATTATCTTTGAGATACGGGATGTAGGTGCTCGGGCCGGCGAAGAGGCTGTGCTCTGGCACCTCGATACCACGGATATCGTTTTGTGCTCGGATGACATTCTCTTTGCTCTTCTTTTTACTCGCAAGTCGCGTCTGCACCATCATATTATTGAAGTCAGTATTGCCACCGATGTTGATTTGCTGGTGGAAGTCGACTTCCATACCACGATCAAACGCGAGTTCCTGCATTACTTGACTGACGACACTGGCGCCAAGCTGGCTCCGCATGTCATCGCCTATAAGAGGCAAGCCGGCATCGATGAATTTCTGCTCCCACTTCGGGTCAGATGCGATGAAGACGGGTATACAGTTTAGAAATGCCACACCAGCATCGATAGCAGCTTGGGCGTAGAACTCAGTGGCTTCCTGTGAACCCACGGGCAAGTAATTGATGAGGATGTCTGCACCACTCTCTTTGAGTACCTTCACGACGTCGACTGACTTGGCTTTGCTCACGCGGAAGCCAAGATCCTCGGGCTGCTCAAGCATGTAGTCACTGACGCCATCGAGCGTATTGCCCATTTGCACTACTGGTCCTGCTGGCACATCCTTTTGAAACATTCGCGCACAGTTCGGCGCTGCGAAGATGGCTTCTCCAACTGGCTTGCCGACTTTACGTGGATCGACATCGAAGGCCGCTACGACCTTGATATCACTGGTGCGATAGCCGCCAATATCGGCGAACATGATGCCCGGTATATTATCTTCGCCGTGCTCGCGGTAGTATTCAAACCCTTGGTAGAGCGCGGAAAAACAGTTTCCAACTCCGATGACTGCTACCTTAATAGATTGTTTCTGTGACATATATAATTCCCCCTTTGTTGCTAGTCTAGGCGTCAAATATATATAAATCCAATACATACTATTTACTACTGCTATAATAAAAATATATGGATGACCGTCTACAGAAGTATGCTGCACTTGTCGAAGCCGGTAGCTTTACCAAGGCTGCCAAGAACCTGCACATCTCTCAACCTGCACTCAGTGTCGCTATCGGCAAGCTTGAAAAATCTCTCAAGGTAAAATTGCTTGAAAGTTCAGGTCGACAGGGCATCACGCTGACAGAAGCGGGCAAAATTGTCTACAGCTCAGCGCTTGAGCACCGTGCGACCGATCATAATCTCCAACTAGTGCTGGCTGGTTTGGGCGAAGAAAAGGTCAAGCTGCGCATTGGTATGATAGATAGCGTCGCTTCACTATTATCGAGCCAAGAGGAGCCGCTGCGTACCCTCGAACAACAAACAGAGCTTGGACTATTTGTGACGAACTCCACGAGCTTGCGTGCGGCACTGATGAGTGATCAAATCGATTTAGCGGTTGTCGTAGAGAGTGCAACCGAAGATGCGAAGCTGCAAACAGCTGCAGTCGGTATAGAGCAGCTGGTGCTGGTCTGCCACAGCGCATCAGCACCAGAGTTTCAGGCTATCGTCGACGCTGGTGGGCAGTTGCCGTTTATTGCCTACGTCCAGACATCGACGACGCACCGTATCGTCATGTCGGCACTTGAGCAAGACCAGATCAGGACGACTACGATTCTCTATTCGACAAGTCAGGAGATCATGATCCAGATGGTATTGCGTGGTCGGGGTGTGACGTTACTCCCAGAGCATATCGTCGCGAACAAGATAAAGATCGGCGAGCTGCACATGCTACGGGTTTCTGGTAAGCCGTATCGGATTGAGCGGCGCTTGAGTGTTGTGGCGCTCAAGGGTCGCAAATTACCACCCGGACTGGTTGGCCTTGCTTGGTCTGTCCGTCAGCAGCTCAAAAACTTCACCGTGGTCTAGGCTACAAAAGCCCAACGGCCAAGAGTAGCAAGATAAGCGTGCCGAGCGCAATCCGATAGTAGGCAAATGGCTTGAAATTGTGGTGAACGATATAGCGAAGCAACCACGATATTGCCAATAACGCAGTGATGAATGCAGCCACAAGTCCAACGATGAGCGAGGCAGTTCCACCTGGTAGCGCAGACAAATCGCTATTGTATTTGACGAGCTTGAGTCCGCTTGCAGCGACCATCACAGGGATACTTAGGTAAAATGAAAAAGCGGTGGCTGTCGGGCGGTTGAGTTTGGTCGCCAGTCCACTGACGATAGTTGCGCCACTGCGTGAGACGCCAGGGATGATGGCGACTGATTGACCGAGCCCGATGAGGGCCGCTTGTTTGGTCGAAATCTGGTCGAGCTCAACTGGAGCGTCATTATGCTCGACCGGTTTGCGATCGACAATCCAGAGGATGATACCACCGAGTATCAATGAAATGGCGACGACGAGTGGTGTCGTGATTGAACCCATATGTTTCTCAAGCAATAAGCCGATAATACCTGCAGGGATGGTGCCGATGACTAATATTTTCCAAAAGTTGAGCGCTATCTTTTCACGCCTGAAGAGCCCGAGAGTTTTCTGTAATAAATCCTTGCGGTAGAACCAGACGACCGCTGCGATGGCGCCGACCTGGATGACGACGGTGAATATATCGTGGTTATCCTGAAAGCCGATAGCTTTTTCGGCTACAATCAAATGGCCAGTACTGGAAATAGGCAAGAACTCACTGACGCCCTCGATGATTCCGAGGACAATGGCCTGGAGAATAGCTAACATAAAATCAAGTGTACCACATGCAAATTAAAAAAAGAGGAGAACATCACGAGCGTAGTAGGTCAACAGTAAGTGCAGCCGTCCAGGAGAAATCACGAGCGCCAAGTGGCTCCCCAGTATTTGGATCGAAGTACTCAGCCATGCCACTATTTCGTACCATCTCGAGCGTGGAGTCGGTGAGCGCCTGAGCGTGATGCGTAAATCCGTATTGCTTCAAGCCTTCGATGATAAGCCAGTTGGTATTAACCCAGCTCGGTCCCTGCCAGTAACGGTCCGGGTCAAAATCTCGGCTATCCAGCGGCACGCTCGGCACTGGGAAGGCTGGCCCGAACACATGCTCGTTTTCGAGTTGTTTGACGATGTGTTCTGCCTGGTCCTTTGTGACGACACCTGCATAGAGTGGCATTAGTGAGGCGATACTTGGTTGTTTGAGCAGCCGGTGAGTGATGAAATCGCGTGACCAAAATGTTCGAGCGTATGGATCGTAGAGACCTTGTAGGGCCTTTTCGCTTTTCTCTATGTTGGCAATAAGCTCTTCGGGCAGCTCATGCCGGATGGTCTTGGCGATTTCACGAAGCCTGGTATTTGCTCGGATAAAAATCGAATTGTATGTCAGGTCTTCGATACTGAAGAGGCCATGATCAAGAATCTTGAGCGTATTGTAGCCTTTGCGACGAAGCCGTCGCTGGGCATCAAAGTAGCTGAGTGTTTCGAGCGTCGAGAGCCGCTGTCCTGGTGGTATGTAGTGGCGGTCACGCCGGAAGAAGCCAATCACGGTATCGAGATGCGCCCAGCGGATGAAGCTAATCCAGCTTGGCATGAGGTGTTCATGTAGCTCGTGCGTCCAGGCTGGAGTATTGTCGAGGCCAGTCTCCCAGGGGTGGACAAGCAGTATGAGCCCCTCATCGTGTGGGTCGCGGTCGGCGTATAGCCACTCGTGGTAGCTGACGATATGTGGCAGCATGAGTTTGTACCAGCTGCGCCGTTCGGCGAGATTGAGCTTCTGGCCGACCTGCCAGACTGCTTCGGCTAGCATTGGTGGCTGTGTGATGCCGCTCGTGGCGACACCATCGGGCGAATTTGGATTCACCCAACTGCGCCAAAAGTTACGATCGCGGCGATACTCCGGCGCCTCTGAAAAAATAATATTCGGCATCATGCCATCTGCCCACTGTCCTTCAATGAGACTTGTCAGTTCTGTCTGAGCTCGGTCGATATCGATGTGTCGAAGTCCGATGGCGACGAAACAACTATCCCAGAGCCACTGGTGAGGGTATAAATTTGCAGCTGGAATTGTGTGTGTTTCTCGGTCATTTGCTCGCAAGACGGCGACCGCTTCTTCTTCGAGTGACAGTGGTTTTGGCGGAGGGTCAATAGTCTCTGCGGTGGTAGGCTGCTGTACTGCTTCTGCTGCATCGTCCTCGTGTGCGGTATCGCTCATGCTTACATCATACCGACATCGAGCCAATGAATCCAGCACTACGGGTGTGCTTAACGGAAGTTATCGAAGTTAACGGGGAATTCGAGCTCGTCGTGGCTCCGAATCAGCTGCATAACTGATTGCAAATCGTTTTTGCTGTTGCTGGTGACACGGACGGTATCTCCCTGAATTTGCGTCTTTGCCTTGGGGTAGTCTTCACGGATAAGCTTGGTGAGCATTTTGGCTTTTTCTTGGTCGAGGCCCGCCTTGAAAGGCACTTCCTTCGTCGTTTTCAGATTCGATTCGGTTATATCGTGTGATGTGTCGAGTACTTTTTGGCTGATAGTGCGGGCTGCGAGCTTCTTGCGGACGATATCGAGTATGGCATCAATCTGCCATTCACCGTTGCCGGTTATTTTCATGCCTTTTTTGTCTTCCATCCAGTCGAGCTCCGCAGGGGTGCCCTTGAAGTCGTAGCGACTACTCAGTTCACGTTGGGATTGGTCGAAGACATTATTCATCTCGGCCTTGTCATATTCACTTACGATGTCGAAGGAAAAATTTGCCATACCCATAGTATAGCGCACTCACCAGATGACTCAACTGTTCAGTCTATAACCTCGATTGCAATTATCATAAGCAGTTATATACTAATAAGTACCATCAAACATAACTGAAGGTATTAATAACCATGAAATATACAGACTATATACAAACGTCGCTCCGGTCAGGCGCGTTCATTGTCGCAGCGCTGAGCTTGCTCGTGCTGCCACTCATCACCTATGCGCCGACAAGCGCCCATGAGGACAACGAGAGTGAATCGAGCGACACTACTACATCTACTGACGGAACCGAGACCGAGATCGAGACCGAGATCGAGAACGAAACAGAGAACGAGCATAGAGCAGCTGTCCAAGAGAGAGTTAGCGCTGCCAAAGACCGGGCGCAAAAGTCCCTCTCCACCCTGAATGACCAGAAGACGCAGCGCACCGAAGACCAGCGTCTAAAGATCTGCCAGAACCGCGAAAAAGCAGTCAATAACAAAATCAGCGCCTTCTCCAAGGCTGGCGATACACAGATCACACGCCTCGAAACCGCCTACACCAAGCTCACGACCTATCAGTTGACTAATAATGTCACAGTCACAAACTTCGCAGAACTGACTGACACGGCCGATGCTAAGCAACAAGCGGCAGTTAATGCCGTGGACGCGATGCAAGCAGTCGCTACCGACATCAAATGTAGCAGCCCAGATGTCGCTGTCAATCTCGCTACTATCAAGGAGGCTGGCCTAACTGCTCGCCAGGCACTTCGAGATTACCGTTCTGCCTTGCACGATATCCTCGTCGCTCTCGTCCACGCGACCGCACCAGAAACAGACACAACCGAAACCACAGGAGGTACTGAATAATGAAGCGCCTCAATACCCAAGGATTTTCTCACATCATCGCCATCGCACTCATAGTGGCTGTCGTCGGAATCGTCGGCTTCACTGGCTACCGCGTGATGCAAGCCAATGACACCACGAGTACCAGTGCGACTGCAGACGGCACTACCCCACAAGAACAAGCCGTCATAGATGCCGACACTACGCTCAAGGCAGCCGATACGACACTCGGTGATGTCGCAACTGATCTCGATTCAAGCCTCGATGTCTCGACACTCGATACAGATATAAACGCACTATATTAACGATAATGCTTAAAAATCCATTACACCCCCTTTTTTGCGGGTGTACAGATGGTATACTAATTGCAAGATGAGTTATACCAATTCTCAGATTGCTGATGTTGCCGCAGTGCTTGCGGAGCGCTTTGCCTCACTCGAAGTGAAAAGTGATATCTTGAAGGCCCCTGAGCTCAAAGGGCTGTACGACCAGATTCGCACGCTTAGCCCAGAAGAACGCTCGACTTTCGGTCAAGAAGTAAATGCGCTTCGGACTGAGCTCCAAGCCCAAGTTGATGCTATAGCCGATGAGCAAGCGCAGCTGCCGCCACTTGATGTCACCGCGCCGATGGATGTAAATGCCGCTCGCCCAAGCCTATTGCCAACAGATCAGGGCACGACCCATCCACTCACGCAAGAAATCGCCACGATTATCGACATCTTCGGTCGCATGGGCTTCGTTGCTGAGGAATCAAGAGAAATTGATGACCAGTATCACATGTTTGAGTCGCTCAATTTCCCCAAGGGCCACCCAGCGCGCGACGATTACGATACCTTCATGACGGTCGAGGCTGACGCAGATGGCGATGCACTCATCGCTCCAGCTCACACCAGTACTATGCAAAATCGCACCATCAAGAAATACATCGACAAGCTTGAGCGTGGTGAAGCCATTGCCGCCATCGTGCCTGACCGTGTCTTTCGCAATGAAGACCTCGATGCCCGTCACGAACACACCTTCTACCAAGTCGAGGGTGTCTACGTCGCTCGAGGGGTTCACGCTGGTATGCTTATCGCGACACTGCAAGAATTCCTGCAGGAATACTATGGTCAGCAGCTCGAAGTTCGGGTCAATCCATTCTACTTCCCATTCACCGAGCCAAGTTTCGAATTCGCCCTCAGCTGTCCGTTTTGTGAACAGAAGGGCTGTAGCGTTTGTAGCCAAGAGGGTTGGATTGAGCTCCTCGGCTGCGGCATGATTCATCCGAGCGTGCTCAAGGCCGCTGGCGTCGATCCAAATGAATACACCGGCTTTGCTTTCGGCTGCGGTGTCGACCGTCTGGTGATGATGAAGCAGGGTATCGAAGACGTTCGCCATTTCCAGTCCGCCAAACTAGATTTCTTGGAGCAATTTTAATGCAGCGCACTATTTTTGACGATATCGTAGAAGGTAAGATGCACGCCTGGACCGTCTGGGAGGATGAAAAGCACCTCGCCTTTTTGACACCATTCCCGAACACACCCGGTTTCACGGTCTTAGTACCTAAGAAAAATCCTGGCGACTATGCCTATGCTATGCAAGACAGCGAATACCACGAACTTATGACTGCTACAAAAACAGTAGCCAATATTCTCGAAAAGGCATTTGATACGCCTCGAATCGCCACGGTCATAGAAGGAACAGGCGTGGCACACGTGCATGTGAAGCTTGTTCCGCTCCACGGTAAACTAGCCGATGCGACAAACATTTGGTCTAAAATAACCGAGTTTAATGAAGACTATCGCGGATGGATTACAACCGCCGAAGGCCCACGCATGGACGATGCAAAACTCGATGCCATTCAGGCAAAAATACGGAGCGTACAATCATGAAAGTTAGCCTAAATACCGTCAAACAATACACTACCGTCGATGTGCCAGTAGATGAACTCGTCCATATGCTCAATCAGCAGCTGGGCGGTGTCGAGGCAGTTACCGACCTCGCGACCAAGTACAAAGACGCAGTCATCGTAAAAGTCCTGAGTGCCGTCAAGCATGACAATGCCGATAAGCTCAGTGTCTGTATCGTCGATGACGATGGTGTCGTGGATGATGTCGAGCGCGATAGCGATGGTCACGTCCAGATAGTCTGTGGCGCGCCGAATGCTCACACTGGCATGCTTGCTGTGTGGTTACCGCCCAAGAGTACTGTGCCGTCTAGCTTCGATGACGAGAAGCCGTTTGTGCTCGATGCCCGTGAAATCCGCGGTGTGAAGAGCAATGGCATGCTCGCCGCCGCCGATGAGCTGGCGATTGGTTCTGACCACGAGGGCATTATCGAGATTAATGCCGACGAGTGGCGACCATATACTACGCCTATCAAGCCCGGTGCCAGCTTCGCTGAAGCGTTTGGCCTCAATGACACTATTATTGATATCGAAAACAAGATGTTTACCCACCGCCCAGATTGCTTTGGGCAGCTTGGTGTCGCCCGCGAAATCGCCGGTATCCAGCACCAGAAATTCACCAGCCCTGATTGGTACTGGAAACTACCAAGCTTTGCGAGCGGCGAAGGTCTCGAGCTTGAAGTTACCAATGACGCAACCGAGAAGGTACCGCGCTTCATGGCGGTCGCCATCAAAGACATCGAAGTACGCCCCAGCCCGCTCTGGCTCCAGTGCGCACTTGTCGCCCTCGGCAGCAAGCCGATAAATAATATCGTCGATGTCACGAATTACGTCATGCTCATAACCGGCCAGCCACTCCACGCGTATGACTACGACAAACTACGCGGTCACACGCTTGGTGCCCGTATGGCTCGTGATGGCGAGCGAGTAACGCTACTCAATGATAAGACGTACAAACTCACCGCAGACGATATTGTGATCGTGGACGGCGAAGGCCCAGTCGGACTCGGTGGTGTCATGGGTGGCGGCAATAGTGAAGTCTCGAGTGAGACCAAACACATCGTGCTCGAGGCCGCCACGTTCGATATGTATACCATCCGCAAGACGAGTATGCGCCACGGTCTCTTCACCGATGCTGTCACTAGGTTCAATAAGGGTCAATCGCCACTGCAAAATGATCGAACTGTTGGCTTGGCGCTCAACTCAATCTTTGACGTTGCCGGCGGCACACAGGCCAGCCCAGTACATGACTTACTTCACCCTCAAGCTACCCATGATGATCAGACTATACATGCCGAGCAGGTAATCACACCGGCGTTCATAAACGAACGACTCGGACTCTCACTCGACAACGAAGCGATCGCCGGGCTACTCCGCAATGTTGAATTCGCCTGCGTACCCGAAGACGACGGACTACACGTGACAGCGCCATTCTGGCGAACAGATATCGAGCTACCAGAAGACATCGTCGAAGAAGTCGGCCGACTCTACGGCTTCGATAAGCTCCCTCGTGAACTCCCGCAGCGCAGCATCAAGCCAACCTCACGCAATCAGAGCATTGCGCTCAAGCAGTCAATCCGCCAGGTACTCGCTGGCGCTGGTGCCAACGAAGTACTGACCTATAGTTTCGTGCACGAGCGCACGCTCAAGGGTGCTGGCCAAGATCCAGCCACCGCCTACAGCCTCGGCAACGCCCTCAGCCCAGATCTCCAGTACTACCGCCTCACGCTTATCCCGAGCCTACTCGATCACATCCATGCCAATATCAAGACGGGCCATGACCAGTTTGCCTTATTTGAACTCGGCAAAGGCCACACCAAGGGTGAACTCGACGACGAAGGCCTGCCGAAGGAATATGAGTGTGTTGCGAGCGTCGTCGCAGCGAAGAAAGCCGACGGAGCAGCCTTCTACCAGGCGAAACGCCTCGCCGAGGAGCTACTCGACTCACTCGGTGTCCTCGACCAAGTCAGTTACGCGCCATTTGAGCCTAAAGGCATGGCCGCCAAGGCCGCTTACTTTGCGCCGGGTCGTACTACGACTGTCATGATTGGCGATGAGCCGATTGGTCGCATCGGCGAATTCCTGCCAAGTGTGCGCAAGGCCTTCAAGCTCCCAGACTACTGCGCCGGCTTTGAGCTGAGCGTACCGAAGCTGCTCGTCCTCCAGCAGGGCAAAACCTACACCCCACTCAGTCGTTTCCCTCATGTCACGCAAGACATTTCACTCAAGGTTTCAGCAGATACGAGCTTTGCACATGTCAACGCACTGGCGCGCAAAACCCTCGACGACAGCTTACAACCTGACGTTTCTGCTCAAATAAACGTAGTCAGTATCTATCAACCAGAAGATGACACGTCGAAGACAATTACCCTGCGCATAAAAGTCACAAGTAGCACCAGTACGCTGAGAGACAGCGACGTTACGTCGTACTTAGAGCGCATAGCGTCCGCTATCGCCGAATAGCGGTTCGTTCGGGCAAACATACTGAGCGTCAACGGGGTTAAACCATTTACAAGCAGTAGCATTTATGGTATTGTACAAATCATGTCAACCGAAATAGTACAAACTGGATTAACTCCAGGTCAGGCGCTGCTGGATCAATTGCAAGCATACGGGCCGATAGAATATACAGAGGCACTGAGTGATCGATTTGTTGGACGCGAATCACACGGCATTATTGCTAGGGTCATTAGGCGAGCACTCGGTGGTTTTGACTCGGAATATTTACCGGAAGGTCGCCATGCTATGCGCGGGGTCGCACTTAGTCTGACGAATACAGTTGGTTTCTTGCCAAAACACACAGACTTACATCTCACTAGATATATACAGAGAAGTCTTCGTGAGCGGACAGAAAAGGCTCCCGGCACGAAACTCAGTCGGGAAGAATTCCTGGCTTTAGGAACCGAAAGTGAAATCTCTCGTCAGCTATCTGACAGTGGTGACACTATGATTTCCGCAACTAAATTACTCACACCTAACGCGGCAGAACAGCGCCTAGTTCTTGGCGGCATCGTGCTGGCGCACCACTTTACACTTGCCGCGAGCCAGACCCCAGAGCTAGCGGGCATGTATGACTCTACGAGCCTGGACGCCGCCCAGCGCATAATACGTGACGCCAAAGAAGCGATTGAGTTCAGGAATGAACTGATGGCTGATGATCCGATACTCGTGCCAAAGCTAGACGCTTTTGAAGTTCCAAGATAATACACCGGGCAATTTAAATCGCGAACGTGCCCAGGTGAATACACGTAGCGAGGCACGATCCATTTCTGTTCGTGTTTGGCTTATGCTAAAATCACGCTCATGATAGAGGCACCAAACCAACACAAAAAATCTGCATCCAGACCGCACTCAATCCTCTTTGTCTCTCTGCAGTTTATACTGATATTCGCTATCGCGCTACATGCTGGCGTGCGGGGCGGTGCGGTCCAAAATACTATGACGATTCTAGCGATTGCCCTCGGTGTCTGGGCTATCACTACTATGCGACTCAAGGTGAATGTCTTCCCCGATGTGCGTACCAGCCAGCGGCTTTACACGGGCGGACCATACCGCTTCATCCGCCACCCGATGTACACTTCCGTACTACTCGCCACACTTGCCTGGGTTCTGAATAGTCCCGATACGCTGGCGTGGGTGATGTGGCTGGCACTGCTTATAAATTTACTGGCGAAGTTACGCTACGAAGAAATGCTGCTCAAGCAGAAATTCCCCGACTACAAAGCCTACGCTCTCCGCACCAAACGCCTCCTCCCGTTCCTCTACTGAGTATAATTGACAAGCCATGGCGCTAGCCGAGTAGCTTTTCGGCTCGGTTGTAAGCTGCAAGCGCTGTATCGTATTTATTTCGATAGTCCGCTACGATTGCATCCATACCATTTTGCGCTTCATAGCGTTCAACTATGGCGCCGTACGTTTGTGCGTTTATGGCCATCTGGGTTGCATAGGCATTGAGCCATGGTTTTGGCTCATGACCATTCAGAGGGAGGTCACTACTCATCTCGAGCTCAAACCCGATATTAATACCAGTAGCGTTCATGATAGCCCTACCGTAATCAGGCGATTTGGCTCGTATATCGAGTGCGCGTGCCTTGGCGTACATCTGAGATTCCTTGGCAAACTTCTTGCCGAGGGCAAGGCCGTGTTCGGTGGGCTCCTCCATAAACCAGAACGTTTCAACGTGATGAGTGGGGCCCTTAAACAATTCGTCGGTAAGTGCTGCCTTGTAATCTGCTGCGACACCTGCGACAGGGAAGGTGGACCGGATATCAAGATTCTTCTGGACTGGAATAGACGAAACGCTGGCTGCAGTCGCCGCGTAGTAGCGGTGCACGTCTTCTGGCATGCTACCCATCGTTTGGTGGGCTGGTACAAAAGCAGCATCTTCATTGCTCATAGGCCTTACGGTCAGCCGCTGACCGCGAATGGGATCATCGCGGTGCTCCGGATCTGTCAGTACTTTTGCCACAGATAACGTCAGCGCACCGAGCGGTTTGCCGATATATGCTGCGTGGATTTCATCGCCAAAATAGGTTTCGTAGGCAGTGAGGTACGCTTCGTGTGCTTGCGCATTAAAATCCGCAAGCATCATGACTCGAGTCGTATCAAATTCATCAGGTCTAGGCATAAGCCATATAATAAAATACAAATGCTAAACAGTCAATATAACGGCCAACATTTCCGAGCGATAAACAGACAGGCTAGAACCCTATCCCGGCAAGCGAGGAGTAGCCACTAAATATGACAAGCTTGCAAAAACTGTGGGTTGTTATATAATACACTGAATGATTGAGCATGTGTACGCTGATACTATGGAGCCGCTCGGGTTTACCTACGAGCCAGAAGAAAGCGAAGTGGCGTTATTTAGCATAGATATGGTGCACCATACGCTAGAAGAGATGCCAAACGATAGCTTGATGGGCACGGCTTCACTATCAAGAAAAGATAGCCTGAAGCACTCGACTCTACTGGCAGAAGCGAATCTGCTAGAGAGTGGTAGGTTTATCTCCAACGAACTGCATATGGCACTAGCGAAGGCTTATCTACCGAAGCTTTTGCAAATACATCGCAATTTCAGCCATAATAGCCCGTATCTTGGCCAATTGACATACGCAGAGCGCTGCGAAGCAATAGGTGTGTCTGCTATGGAGCTTCTGCAGAATGCTGTGGTCGCAAAGCGAATGCTCCACGGTGAGCATGAAATTGACCTCGTCGGTTAAGCGCCGTACACCCCCTCGCTTATAGGCAAAACCCTCATAATCAAAGACTGGGAAAAATAATTATTAGCAGTATCGCAAGTCGCGGTATACTTAAGAGCAAATGGAACCAACACTAATACCACAAACCCCAACGCCGATTCAACCAACCCCAGCTCCGCAACCAATCCAGCCGACGCCGCCACCGCAAGCGCCAGCTACGGCGCAAACAATGCAAAAGATTGATTATTCTGCACTGGCTGACCCAGTAGTAAGTGAAGATACTGCTGCATACACTGCCAAGTACGGTTCGGTTCTGAGGATTGGGCCACACGTCGGTAAAAAGCTTGTCAATATTGGCGTGATAGGTGGGCTAGTAGTAGGGTTTTTTCTGTGGGTCGGCGGCCTCGTAGCTGCAGCCGCGACCCTGGCCGCTTTTGGGCAAGGGCTCATATTGGCTGGTGCTTTTGTGGCTATTATTGGTGGCATACTAGTTGCTATTCAGTCGGGCCAAGCGATAAGCATCCGACTGAGTAAGTTTGCTAGCCAGAATGGCTTTGTATTCACGCTCTTCGCCAAGGATCCAGTTCATAACGGTAAGATTTTTCAGAGTGGTCATTCAAGATCAGCGAGTCAGATTCTACAGAAGCTGGATGCAGAGGGCAATACAGCTATAGAAATGGGTAAATATACGTACACAACTGGCTATGGGAAAAATAGCCACACATATGATTGGCTGTATATGTGCGTGCGCCTAGAACGTAAGCTGCCGCACATGCTGCTCGATGCCAAGGCAAATAACACGCGAGCTTTCGGCGTGGATATCATGAGTAATATCGCGAGCGACATCGCCAAAAACCAAGTGATATCGCTGGAAGGCGATTTCGACCAGTATTTCACTCTGTATGGACCGCGTGAATACCAAGTAGACGCACGCTATATCTTCACGCCGGATGTCATGGCGGTGCTTATTGATGATTCGAGGGCGTTTGATGCCGAGATAATCGATGACAAACTGTATTTCTACAGCCAAAAAAAATCTGCGCTTGCGTCGACACAAGCTGGCATCTTGACGCGCCTGAAAGATTTCTTCGCAGTCCTAGAGAAAGTACTGCCACAAATCGATAAACAGGCAGACAACTACAGTGATGATCGAATCGGCAATCGAGCAATGAATATAGTCGCACCTCAGGGTAGGAAGCTCAAGAAAGGGCTTTCAACTTCAGGCATCATAACGATTGTGGTGCTCGTGATATGGTTTGTCCTGACCTTTCAACGGTAAAGGGATGGCTACACGTTGCGGAATGGATAAAAACTGGTATAATAATATTTCATGTTGGTAGAAAACTTCTGCTTGACCGAGATGGATCAAGAATCAGCCGCACGCCGGGCGGACGTGGCACAAGTGCTCCGCCTATGTGGCATAGCCGCAGGTAGCGAAGCGTTAGCGCCAGAGCGTTTCTACATGGACTATGGCGAGTATCGGGTCGTGAGAGGCCCGGATAGTGAAATAGCTGGCATGGTGCACTACGATGTCTTCTCGGAGCGAAGGTGTGCCAAAATCGAGGATATCGCAGTCGATGAGGATGCGCGGTACCGCGGTATAGCTCGTACGCTCATGACCACAGCTCTAGAGGGCATGACGTCTCAGGCAGATATTGTGCTCGCATCTGTATGGCACGATGCAGCGCCCTTTTATCAGAAAATGGGTTTCACTGTAGAGCGTGAAGCTACCGAGCGTAGCGTACTCATGGCAAAAGTGCTCGACAAATAGTTCGCCTGATTGTGGTTATGCTTGCAAATACATGACCGCAAACAGATAATGAGTGCAATTACATAACAAGGGAGTTTCATGGAAAGGCTTACGAAAGTTGTCGATAAAGAGTTTTCAGCAGAGCTGGCCGGTGAGCGCGTGGGCTGGATTTCGGTCCAAGATGCACCCGTAGACCCAGGCATAAAAATGGTAAATGTCGCCACTGCAACCGTAGGTGAGTCGGGCGCTAGTCTAGAGCATTACGAACTCGACGGTGAAGCATCGTATGTGGACAATGACAATGGGTTCGAAGCGGCAACAGGGGTGTACGTACCAATCATCGTCGCTGAAGGTACTGTGGCCATGAATGGCATACAAAGGCATATCGCAACCGAGACCGGACAGGGCGCCTCACTCATTCGGAACAATCGTATGGGTCGAATCGACCCGAACGAGAAGACGTGGGTGGTGGGCAGTGCCGAACTGATAGACACAATAAAGACGAAGCTCCGGGAACACGACCTAGAAAAATATTATCCATATATCTACTACAATCTAAACATCATCAATGCGCTGCGTGAGGCAAACAATGGCCTCGCCCCAGCCGTAAAAAATATACTTTTGCCAGACGCGACTATGCAAGAGACCACTAGAACTCAGATTGAGCTTGCTCGAGTAGTGCGTCGTGCGATGAAAGAAATCTCAACAGAGGATCAACGGATGGCTCGTAGATTGACAGTATTTTCGGATATACCCGCAGCAAAGGTCCCTGGCGTGTTCGTTGAATCTAGACAAAGAGTTGCAGCCTTAGAGGGCCAGATGCGAGCGAGTACCCTAAATATGTTTGCAGCATCTGCAGTATACGTTCCTACCGGTCAGGGCAAAGGCGGCAGGACGTGGCCCTACATGGATGCGACCGAGTCAGATCCTGAGAAAAGCTACGGACTAGAGCTTGCTGCATTGGAGGATGGTTCCGTCGAAAGGGTAACGCACGAGTTACGTCGTGAAACAGCAGAAGCGAAAGCCCGCGAAGAGCATGTAGAACGAGCAATTATGTTGCTCCAGCGGCTACAAAAACGTGAAGGCTAATAATCAGTAGTTTTTCTCGTCATCAAAGGCTAGAAGAAGTAGTACACAGCCCCAGTGTGCCTTGGCACTTCTTGGTTACTTCTCGTTGCTACAGACAAGAAGTAACTCGTGCAAGCTACGAAGTAGCGTCGAAATAATTACCGAATCTTGAGCTGAGTCGGCGGCTTGTGGTGCTACGACAGTAGAGACTTCATCTGCTTGGCGATAAGCTTGGTCGCGGAGACAGGGTTCAGACGGTAGAGCCGATTCATCATCTTGGAATCTTTGCCAGTGAATATCTGCGGCTTGTTCTTCTCCATGCCATCGACGATAATCTTTGCAGCGGCTTCTGCTGAGAGCATCGGGAAATCTTGGGCTTTGTCACCATCTGGCATGGCAGGAGCTGGGACGCCAGAATTATCAGAAATGTTCGTCTTGGTGGCACCCGGGAATACGACACTCACACGCACATTCGTGTCGAGCAGCTCGGCATACAAACCTTCGGTCAGGAGTTTGACCGCTGCCTTCGAGGCGCCATAAATGCTTTGGCCTGGCACTGGCAAGAAGCCGCCCATGCTCGAGACATTGACGATGTGAGCTTCTGGTCGTTTGAGCAGGTGGGGGAGAAATGCCTTGGTCATATAGAGCGTGCCATAGAAATTCACCTGCACAACCTTATCTATCGCATCGTAGGCGAGATCGTTTACCTTCACGAAGGGCTGGATGATGCCGGCGCAGTTGATGACGCCGTCGATAGAGCCGTGAGCGTCGATGACTTGCTGGGGTAGCTTAGCCACGGCGTCTTTATCCGTGATATTCATGGCGTGGATGGAGATATTCTGGCCAACGCCATCAGCAAGTTGATGTAGGGGCTCCTCACGCAAGTCGACAGCTGCGACTTTAGCTCCGCGAGCGAGTAGGCTGCGGACGAGCTCACCGCCGATACCACCACCGGCTCCGGTGACTACGATAACTTTGTTCTGTACGTGCATGTAGATCCTATCTGTTACTTTTTAATATTTGCCACGGATGTGGGCTTTGACACTTTCATCGTACCAGCTCGATAGCTTCGCGTGAAGCTCAGGTGAGAGTGGCGGGAGATCTGAAGCGGACGTATTTGATAGTACTTGTGACTCGCGGCTGGCGCCAGGTATTACGGTCGTGACGGCATCGAAGTCGAGTATCCAGCGCAGCGCAAGCTGCGGCATAGTCATACCGTCTGGAAGCATCGTCTTGAGCTCGTCGGCGAGCTCTACACCCTTTTCGAATGGAAGCCCCGCGAATGTCTCGCCGACATTGAAGGACTTGCCGTCGCGGTTGAAATTGCGGTGGTCTTCGGCGCCAAATGTCGTCGATTTGGTCATCTTGCCACTCAGTAAGCCGCTCGCGAGTGGTAAGCGCACGATAATCGACACGTTCTTGGCCTTGGCTTGTTCGAATAACTCGGTAATCGGCTTCTGGCGGTAGATATTGAAGATAACTTGGAGTGAGCTTAAGTCCTCTTGCTCGAGACAGATGAGGCCCTCCTCGACAGATTCGACGCTGGCGCCGAAATGCGTGATGACGCCTTCGGACTGTAGGGTGCGGAGGTGGTCAAAGACGACACCCTCACGCATAACCTCTGTCGGGATGCAGTGCAATTGGATGAGGTCTAGGGTATCGACGCCCAGTCGTTTGGCAGATGCCTGGGCATGAGCGCGCATGGTGTCGAGCTCGAAGTTTTCAGGCCAGCCTGGACTGCCGCCACGTCCAAGCTTGGTGGCGACGAAGATATCGGCATTGGTAGATTTGAGGAAATCACCAATCAAACGCTCGCTGCGACCATCGCCGTAGACATCGGCGGTGTCGAAGAACGTGACGCCATTGTCGACGGCCATTTGTAGGATAGCGTGCGCCTCGGTGTCCTCGACGTCACCCCAAGAGCCGCCAATTTGCCAGGTGCCGAGCCCTATTTCTGAAACTTTTTGTGTGGTATTTGAAAATGTACGATATTGCATACTCTTCAGTATAACAGTCATAGCTAGACGGGTCTTGAGACTAGTGATGCGATAGCCTAGCTATGGATGAGGTCTAGTTCCATGTGCTTATGCCACCAACCGCCGACTGGTTTGTAACCTCGAGAGCTAAGTAGATTCTTGTTGTGTGAATGTTTTGGTGTCGGTATGGCTACTATACCGGCGTCGTTTTCTGTCGCATTGCCTTCGGCCGTCCGGAGTAATGCATTCAGAGCACTTCCAGCTAGCTTAGTATCGAGATTCGATCGTAAAAATGGCACAACTTCAACCATGGATAAAGCTGAGTCAGATTCTGTCGCACGGGTAGCCACAAATCCCAACACATAATCCCTGTATTTGTGAGGCGAGGCGACAAGTAGCTCAGAATCGGCCAACTCCGCAAGTGCATCGGCTACATTGTTATCAAATTTCGGGTTTCTAGATTGGGTCGTCTCGTATAGTAAATTCAATACCTGTCCACCGATGGGCGAGTGACGCGCCTCGTCAATATCCGCAGGCATTTCAAAGCTTTCTATCTCTATCCGTTTATCAAAAGATATCATAATTAATTATTCTAAAACAATATAAAAAAGTAGTCAATATCACATAAGCATTTTTACCCCCGTTAAAAGTGTTGTTTGTAATGTATCTCACAGAAAAAGCTGAGAAGGGGGTGTAACGTTGCTAATGAGGGTTACAAAATAAACACATCATGTATAGCAAACACCACCATTACGCTCACTACATACAAACTAGCGGCGTATGGCGGTATACAGAAGGAATATCGGAATGACAACTTTTGCCGTAGAAGTCCAACAAGGCACAATAGCGCCGCATCATGAGTCAGTAGTACAACACGAGACATACGAACAGTCAGTCAGTAAAATGCTGCAAACCATGGTTGAGCGCCCAGATGAAATCGTCCAGCCCGAGAGAATCGGCAAGGTTGTTATGGACGCCTACAATGAGTTGGAGGGCGACCTCTTGCCCATAATGGTCAGATCTGGCAGGCACTTTGAAGCTGAGACAAGGAAAGCGCAAGGCATAGTATTGCCAAAAACTGTGCACGCTACCAACGGTCCTAGGCTGGTTGTTCTGGACAGTACGGGGCCACACTATCGTGAACGCTATAGTGTCGGCAACTTCAACTACCCGATTGTGCCGGAAGATGTGGCGAAAGACGCCAAGGTTGACCCTGACACAGTTTTCTATGAAGATAGACAGTATACTCTGCCAATTTTGGCAATACTCGAGCGGGAGTTTAAGTTCAGGAACTGGTCTCGACTTGAGCACCCAGAAGCCTCACCGGCGGCAAAGGTCGCTCAACACATCGTGATGGACCCAGCGCCGAGGGAGATACTTTACTCTGGCCTGCACGATACGCCACTTATTCGGGAGGATATGCACTTCCAGGGCTTTTCGCCAGAACAAATCGATGCAGCACTCGAGGAGCTCAAAGGCTATCATGAAAAGCCAATTAAAGAAGTACAAAGTGATAATAAAGTGGCGGTCATGAGTAGAGTCATCAGTTCGCACTACACGGAGGCTCCGCAACTCCCTCACCGAGTCCCGGGTCTGCACTAATCCGGGGGTCTAATGTTGTTCGGGTTCTAGCTCGTGTTTAGCTACGAGGGTAGGGTACTGTTCGATAACTGCTGGGTGGAAATTTAGCTCGGTGAGTAGTTTCTCGTCCTCGTGTAGAGGCCCGGCCATATCGAGGAAATAGTTACGAGCGCAGGCATCTTGGAATGGATCATGACTTTTATAGCCATCGATGAACCGGCCAGCTATTTTCAAGCTTGTCGCTATTGCCGTGCGGTCACTTTTGGGTAGTCTTCCTGAGGGTACTTCGCTAGGACCAGTCCCTAAGATGGCTGGGTCCAGTACAAAATTTCGTCTAAAGTGTGTATTGAATACTTGATTTTTGCCCGGCAGCTTCTCGTGCTTTTGTACCGTCAGTATTTGGTTCTCGGTATCTGCCACGATAGCCCAGATGAAAGTTCCGTGCCCGCGATAGAGACTTATCTTCGGCGGGTCAACCCGCACCGCGAGCAGCCCCAGTGGTACCTCGACGGCTCTAATTTTGTGCGACCGGTCGTTTTCGCCCGGATTTAAGATGCTTTTTGCAGCATGCACCAGCTTTTCACTCATGGGTTTTGGTTGTGTCATCATGCCATTATGCCACACAACACCACAAAAAGTTAAATATTGCCAGCTCGTGTTATTTCGTTTGGCTTCGAGGGCGCTTCGAGGGTGGTGATGCCTAAGGCGAATTGAGCCATGATTTGCGGATCAAAATATGGTTCGGTTCCATGATCACCGAGTTGCTGGTACAGTAAGGCCTCTTCCACTAGCTCCGATAGCAAGGCGCGTGCGCCGTCGTTCTGAAATGGGTCGTGTCGCTGGGAGCCTCCCTCGACGCGCTTCAGTATTTGCTGGCATTTGCGAACCTTTCTGGCATCGTCCTCAAATCTCCGAAGATGTCGGGGCTCTGTGTCTGGTGCTGCCGGATTGTAGGCGAACGTAGCGGAGAATGGCGCATACAGAAAGCGTCTTTTCGGCTCTTTATTTTCCAGAAGTATCTCGTATTGTTGTACAGTCAATGTCTTTTTCCAAGCATCAAATAGGAGTGCGCTAGCCTTCAGGCGTCGTATGCGCCACCAATCTTCTTTACTTTGATCAACTCGGATTGCGACAGAAGCCAACCCTAGGGTAATTGCTCGTAAGTGATGGGCACTTTTTTCCTGACTGTCGGCGCCAAATATACTATTTGCTCGTGCTTTCATCTTTTTAGTCATGAGCGTCGGCATAGGTTCGCGCGGGATATTGGGCTGTATTGCCATAAAATTATTATCCCACAACCTGTCAAAGTATTTTCTTTTCATTTTTTATAGATTGGGGTTATATTACTTCCTATGTCTGTAGAAGCGCTCCACCAGCCACCATTTGGCGGCAAAGAAGAGTATACCCAAACTCCACTAGAGAAATTTCAGTCATGTGGGGTTATTGCGCATGCCATCGACAGCGTACTGCATGAGTCACTGAGCTCAAACGTGACCTTAGATACCAACGCGGAGTGTGACAGTCAGGGCATATATGTACACCGTTTGTTTGAATATTTAGCAAAAGATAGTGGCTCGGGTCGAATATGGTCATTCGCAGGAAAACGATTTGACATCACCTATATGCACGACAGAAGCCCGGGTACGCATACTCATGAAACATATACGGTGGCTATACGCACAATTCTGCTCCAAGCGGGATTCGAAAATCATGGTCTGCAAAATACATACACTTTAGAATTCTATGGTGCGGACCGCGAGAGCGGATCAAGCGTGGTCGAGCACCCGAATTTCGTTGAGCCCAACGAACCAGATATGGTTATCCGCGATACCACTCCGTATGATCAAGAGCTTCTGGGCAGAGAGCTGGCGGAACTGCAAACCGCCATCCACGCCAGCGGAAAAGAGCACAGCCTAGCCACTGCGTTTATACTAAGTCAAGATTAGTTATTCATAGACAAGTTACAGCCGTTCGCTATATTTACTTTATTACATATTTATGGTATCGTATGGCATATGTCATCAGAATCTTTACCGTATAGCGACCAACAGCCACCCGATGTGCTCGTTGAGCAGTTGCGCGCCCAAGGCATGCAAGCCTTTACGGATACGCTGCGCACCGGCTTCAGAAGCTTTCAGTTTCATGAGCCACTACTCAGACTGGCTGCGATTGCCTGCGGAGAGACGAAGGATGAGCTGACCCATATGCCGACAATCAACTACACTAGAGGAACAAGCCTTGGGGTATTTACCTCGGTGGGCATCCCGGATTCAAGAGAAGATGCAAAAATTGCTCACTCAATTGAAATTATTCTCGCTATTCTTAATGATAGTTTATCGTATGGTAGCCCCGAGGAGAATGCACGTAGTAAGAGGCGCACGGTGGTTAGCCGAGGGCTTGGGGAGCTAGCAGATCGAGTGCCGCAGTATAGCAAGCCGATGGAAACCATAAGTATGCAGTTGGCAAGAACTGCAGAGGGTGCAAAGTTGGCGCGCAGTGGGTTTGGAATCATGCATCACATCACCTGGGGACACCACAGTGCATATGCGGCCCAGGGTCGCGGTGTTGCGGATAGGCTTCGGCGCGACATTGCTTTTATAGAAGTTGTTGAGGGCTTGAACCTAGACCCAGAGCTGATCAATCATTTCAATCAAACACCAGAGGTAAGACACTAAGTCACATTTCGTGATAGATACGGCAGTATACATATATGAGTGGCGAAGAATATCTCAGCCCAAAAAACTCAGCCGAAGCGCTTTGGCTCCAACTCACCCTACATGGGCCCAAGCAGTACACCGACGAGCTCATCGATAAATATCAAAATGCGCAAGTTTTTGAGCAGACGTTCATGCTGGCACATTTTATATGTGACGTTACCTA
Source organism: Candidatus Saccharimonadota bacterium (assembly GCA_024635495.1). Taxonomy (GTDB): domain Bacteria; phylum Patescibacteriota; class Saccharimonadia; order Saccharimonadales; family UBA4665; genus JAGXIT01. The sequence continues at coordinate 345,200 of JAGXIT010000004.1, read as the reverse complement.
TGATACCGAAGAAGAAATACCCCCAGAAGTACACAACTACATGCGCGGTGTGGTGCTTGGCCTAGAGGTTGCTCTTGGTCTTTTTCCTAGGGAGGGAGCAGATAGCAGCATGACGCAGTATGTCAACAACCTCGTGAAAAAGGCAGAAAAAGCATCAAATAACCAGGATGATCCTAGTGGTTCCAGTTTCAGAAAATCTCTTGAAGATTATAGCGATATTGGGCTGCGCAGTAATCCTGATCTTAGAAAACTCATCATGGATCAGTGTCAAATCATTACCGTAGACGCTGAGAGTCAGCGGTACATACGTCGAGCCTTTGGGCTCATATATAGAATCGCGAGCGACAAAGGTCTTCGGGGTGATATGGGCGAACAAGGCGCAGAGCGCATATTACAAGACGGCTTACTCCTCACGACTGATATCGGGACAGATATCGAAATCGATTGGGACGGTGAGCTATTGAAGCTTATCGAAAGCGATCCTCAGTCTGAATAATAACGATAATCGCGTCATAAACCCTATGTAAGTCAAACTTAAGTTGGGTTTATCGCGTACGCCACTTGCTACTATACGTTTGGTGCTATACTTCCTAAGCTAATATAGAAGGGATTCTCATGAGGACTGAACGTCGCAATCTTACGCAACAGCGCAGCTTGACACACCGTTTTTTTCGCAATGAACAGAACGAGCTTATTCTCGCCGAGACGCCTAATTTGCCACTCATCATCGCGATGTCCGGAGCTTTTCTGCAGCTATTTACGACAGGCAAGCTGTCTGACTTGTTTGGTTTGGTATTTTTCGGGGCTATCTTCACCTGGTGCTGGCTCGAGATGACGGCTGGCTCAACGCAGTTTCGCAAGGTGCTCGGCGCAGCGGTGCTGATCGCCATTTTGTGGTTCAGAATCTCTGTAGGCTAGCTATCACGCCGACAGATACTGTTGTTGTGCTTTCGTGCCACCATCTTGTCTCGCAAGCACATTTTGTGGCACACTACATAAGACTAAATCGGAGGGTTACATACTATGGCTACAACGCCACTGAGACAAAGAATTTTTGCTGGAGTCGGAGCTGCGGTATTTCTCGTCACCTCGCTTGCTCTAACTATTGGAGTTATTGTTGATATGACGAGAGGCAATACTGCCAGCACCACTACTGCAGCAAACGATACGACCAGCACTTGTGCTATCGATGGCAACATCGCGACAGATATCAAGCTTGGCCCGCCCGACACCTTTATACCTGACGGTGACATCACTGATGTCAAGACGACCGATTTGAAGGTCGGCGATGGCGCAACAGCCAAAATTGGTAGCTGTGTACAGGTTAAATATTACGGTACGCTGGCCAGCGATGGCACGAAGTTCGACGATAACTACGGTGTGAATAATCTTTTCCAATTTGAGCTCGGTGGTGGCCAAGTTATCCCTGGTTGGGATGTGGGTGTTTCTGGGATGAAAGAGGGCGGTGTCCGTCGCCTCGTGATCCCATCTAATCTGGCTTACGGTGAAGCTGGCGCTGGCATCATTCCAGCTAACGCTGATCTCGTATTTGTCGTGAGACTCATAAATATCGTTCAATAAGGAGGCACAATGCTTGATGATTTTACCCCAGTGGATAGCGTAGCAGAGCTACAAACTACAGATAGAGTAGAGGGCACTGGCGACACAGTACAACCCGGTGCGACCGTAACCTGTCACTACACAGGTGCAGTGGCGAAGACCGGCGGAGTATTTCAGAGCTCAAAGGATTTTGGTCGCCCTATCAGCTTCCCGTTGAGTGGTGTTATTAAGGGTTGGACAGATGGCGTACCTGGCATGAAAGTCGGTGGTACGCGCCGCCTACTCATCCCAGCCGATCAAGCCTACGGCAGCACGCCACCCTACGGCTCGGGCATCCCGGCAGACGCCGATTTGGTCTTTGACATAGAACTCGTCTCAATCGACGGGTAATCGCACTTTAAGCGGCAAATAGAGCTGCACTATGAATCAGTGGTATACAGCAATATTGTATACAAAAACACAATATATAGCGTCTTGACGATATCGCTTACGCTATGTATACTCCCTAGTACGAGTTTAGACAGTGAAAATACACAACTGCCAAAACGAAAATAAATCAATTGGAATCCCAAGTGGAGGGGACACTCAAATGGTCAAAAATATAACTATATTCACTACAAAAACCTGCGCTTACTGCCCAATGGTTAAAAAATACCTTGCGGCAAAAGGCTTCACCTACGACGAGATTAATCTCGATGATGAACCGCATCGCCGCCAGGAAGCACTTGCGATTTCAGGTGCAATGACCGTGCCTGTTACCGTAGTAACTCGCCAGGACGAGAGTCAGCACATCGTGGTCGGGTACAACCTCGCGAAGCTTGCACCAGCGATTGCATAGCTAGCCATACCTTGAAATTTAAGGCGCCCACGCACAGTCTCGGCGCCTTTTTTATAGCCAAAGACTGGACAAATGGACGAGCTTAATGTAAATTATTTACATTAGCAAATAGAAATATACAGTTGCCGTAAGGGTAGCGTACAATAGAGAAAACGAGAGGGGTATTAGAGTGAGTGACACGAAGAACAAACATGATGTGATAATGGTTGGCGCAGGTCCTGCGGCTTTGAGCGCAGCGATTTATACGACAAGAGAAGATATCGACACCTTATTGCTTGAAAAAGGCGTGCCAGGTGGCCTCGCAGCTGTCACCGACATGGTAGATAACTACCCAGGGTTTCCTGATGGTATCGAGGGCTTGACGCTTGCTGCGAATCTCCAGAAGCAAGCCGAGCGCTTTGGAGCGGTCATCGACTTCGCTGAGGTGAGCTCACTGAAGGATGAAGGCGAGTGGAAAAAGCTCGAAACAACTTCTGGTGACATGTACGCCAAGGTTGTATTGATTGCGACCGGCAGTGATTACAAGAAGCTTGGTGTTCCTGGTGAGGCTAAATACTACGCCCGTGGCGTACACTACTGTGCTACCTGCGATGGCGCGTTTTATCGTGATAAAAGACTAGTTGTAGTCGGTGGCGGCAACTCTGCCGTACAAGAGGCAATGTTCCTGACCCGTTTCGCCACACACATCGACCTTATGGTACGTAGCAAAATGCGTGCCTCAGAAGTATTGCAGCAAGAGCTCCAAAAGTTTGTCGATGACGGCAAGATTACGGTGCATCTCGCAACGACAACCGACGAGATCGTCGGTGACGAAGCGAAGGTACTCAAGGTGGTCGGAACTGACACGAAGGCAGGTAAGCAAGTAGAAATCGAAACCGATGGCGTCTTCGTCTTCGTCGGGCTCAAGCCAAACAACGAATTTCTGAACGGCCAGATTGATAGCGACGAGATTGGATTACTGAAGACCGATGAAAACCTGATGAGTAATATCCCAGGCGTCTTTGTAGCGGGCGATATCCGTAGTGGCGCGACTATGCAGGTCGCGAGCGCGGTCGGCGAAGGTGCTACAGCAGCCCTCAAGATTCGTGAGTACCTCGAGGGGCACCACGATATCCAGCTTGAAGCCTAATCAGTAAAACGCACATGGTTAACGCCTAACAAATAGATATAATCTGAAGTATGTCAGAGCTCTCACACGAATACGTCACCGAAGCATTTGCTGATTTATCGCAGCAAGTCAGTGATAGGGTGCAACAATATTTTGACCGAGAAATGGTTGAAGCAGGTTACACTCAAGTTGCAACCACTCATCGCGGAACTGATCAGAAGAGATATCCGCAAGCTCAGCAACCCGCCGCAGAGATCAAACTCGCAATCTGGACGCCAGAACAAGCGACAAGTGTGCCGATGAGCGTCCTTAGTAAGATTGCAGCTAGGATAAACCTGAATCGCACGATTGTACGAAAGACCAGTATTATTTTGAGTAACTACGAAGACTCGGACGGGCTACGCCTTAATCTTCATGAAATCGACAAGACAGACGAGTGGCTACTTGGTGAACCAATACCAGTTAAGTATGCCCGCCAAATAGATCGTAACGGCAACATTGAAACAACTGAACAACTCGATAAATATATGAGACGTACTATCGGCGCTCTAGCATGGCTGGGCGCTGATGATTTCCCAAATGGGGATCCGTTTGGGGGTGACGCTATAACTCCGCATAGCCCTCATAGTAATCATAGATAATCCGCTCGCGCGGTATGCCGCTGGCTTCGAGCTCGGCTCCGAGTGACTCGACGAAGTGCTGCCCACCAGAGAGGTAGATGAGACTATCCGGTGTGTCATATTCGGCGATGTGTGTCCCGGTCAGCTTCTCTGGGTAGGTGAATTCGCGGCGGGCTTGTAGCGGTACGCCTCCTGGCATAAGCCCTATTAGTGGCGCATCGTCTGCACGGTGGGCCCAGAGCAAGGTGGTCGGGTGTGTGAGCTTCTGGTCTGCAATCTCTTGCAACATAGCGATATACGAAGCGAGGGCGATACCTTGCGCGACAAATACGAGCGGCACAGTATCGAGCCGGGGGAGAATCGTATCGCCGTGTGGCTCATCGATATGCATGATATCACCCGATTCGAGCTGGCTGAGAGGTTGTTTGAATACGCTGTAGGGCTTTTCGAGGCGAGTTAGGATAGAAAGCTCTGGACTATTTGGGTGAGATACAAACGAAAACGTTCGGTGCTGCTGGTCGTGCGGATCGGCCACATGAAACGGAAACGTGAAGCGGGCATATTGCCCCGGCGTAAAATCGAGGGTTGATTTCGGCTTAAAACGGTAGAGCCACACCTGGGGTGCCAGCTCTTGTTTATCTATGAACGTCACTTGCATGGCATTAGTGTAGCATCACCAGCGGCGAGCTTGCTTAATACGCTTTGCTATATGATTCCGGTCGGTCGGTAATGGTCGCGTAGAGGTAGCGGTGCCAACTACGTGGTACTTCAGGACCATGTTTCCGGTATGGATAACTACTTAGCTCCCAGCCGCCCTGGTACATCATGCGTAAGAAGCCTCGCCACAACCAGCGTTGGCTCATATTGATGCGCTTCGTGCCGAGTCTATTGGCACGGCTTCGTGCTCTCATGCTCGACCAATTTTCGTTGACGATTAGTTGTACATGCGGTAGCTCACGCTTCACTTTTTGCAAAATTGCGAGATCAAACGAGGCAATCGCAAACTCATCGAGCTGCCAACCTTTTGCCAGGTAGTACTGAATAATCTCGATAGTTTTATGGGGTTTCTCGCCTGGCTTAATCTCGATGATGAGCGTGCAGCGGTGTCCAATCGCACGGATAGCATGGTCAAGCGGTGTAAGGTCAGCCTTGTGCCGGAGCAGCTCTGCATAGGTTGTATTGTGGATGCTTAGCTCAGCTCCATCTGGGTCTGATACATACGCGTCGTGATGCAAGACCGCTACGTGATCTTTGGTCATGCGGACATCTACTTCTACGGCGTCGACGTGATGCTCGATGGCTTTGGTGATACCAGAGATAGTATTGTCTGGTCGTAAATGGCGTGCGCCGCGGTGTCCAATGATTTTCATAACTTTAGTGTACAATAAAATCAGCACCTGTGAGCAAGAAGCGTATGTATTCTTCTCATAGAACATAGCAAAGGCAGTCAAAAGGAGAATATATGGCAGATTTTAATAAAGTACTAGAAACGGGCGATTACCAAAATGGCACCGTCAATACCGTCGTCGAGATTCCACAAGGAAGCTTCCTGAAGATCGAGTGGGATCGCAAGCGAGCTGCTTTCATGCTCGATCGCGTGGAGCCAAGCATTTATGCCAAGCCGGTGAACTATGGTTTCATCCCGCAGACGCTCGACGAAGATGGTGACGAGCTCGATACGCTTGTCGTCTGCGCAGAGCCAATTCCAACCGGCGTTTGGCTTGAAGCTCGGGTGATTGGTGTTATGAACTTCATTGATGACGGTGAGGCTGACCACAAGGTCGTTGTCGTACCGGCAGATGACCGCAATACCGGTGACTCGATTCAGTCCCTCGACGATTTGGGCGCGCGCTGGAAACAGATGGTTGCCGAACACTTTAGCCATTACAAAGACCTCAAGAAGCCCGGAACGACCGTCGTAGAAGGTTGGGGTGATGCCGAGGCTGCCAAGGCTATCATCGCCGAATCAATCGAACGCTACAAGAAATAGCTATGACAGATACCCCAAATACTATCAATAGCCAAATAGAAAGACGACGTGCGTTACTCAAAGATGCTGAACGAGTACGTACTGAGCTAATTAAAAGCCTCGGTAGTGTTGTGGGCGAATTCGTGGAAGTTAAAGGCTACACTGCGTTTGCACTATTTTCCACGCCCCACTCAGATAAGAATCGCCCTCAGAGAACAAGCGTTCCGGTGGGTCCAAGCTCTGAAGCACCTCAACTACATTCATCCCAAGGTCGTGTTGTGAATCTTAGCGCTGACGGTAAAATAGAAATCGCTTCGAATACTGAACTACAGACTCCTCCTGAAAGGTTCTCTCCAATCGGCTACACTTTCCCATTGAGTGGCCTGGTCAGTGTGGACATCGTAGACCAAGCGCAACTATAAATAGCCGGCATCTAAAAATGTACCCCCTTGTCAGTAGTGTTCCGATTGACTACAATGAAACCGTAAGCACTATAAAACCAGTCTAATTATGTGGGGAAATTTATGAAGACAAAAGTAGCAATAAACGGATTTGGGCGAATTGGGCGCAACGCCTTCAAAATCGCCTTCGCTAGAGATGACGTAGAAGTTGTCGCTGTAAACGACCTAACCGATACAAAGACATTAGCCTACCTGCTCAAGCACGATAGTAACTACGGCGCTTATGACCGTGAAGTTAGTCATGACGATGAAAATATCATTGTCGATGGGCAGGCCATTCGTGTTCTCTCGGAGCGTGATCCGAGCCAACTGCCATGGGGCAAAATGGGTGTCGATGTCGTCATAGAGAGTACCGGCCGATTCGCTGACAAAGATGGCGCGTCACAGCACATCACTGCGGGTGCGAAACGAGTCGTCATATCTGGACCAACCAAAAGCGAGGGCGTCGATACGATTGTATTGGGTGCAAATGATGACAAGCTCGAAGGTGCAACCGAAGTTATCAGCAACGCAAGCTGTACGACCAATTCGCTCGGTGCGGTCATGGCAGTACTCGATGCTGAATTCGGTATCGAAAAATCCATGCTCACAACCATACACAGCTACACTGCAAGCCAGGTCTTGCAAGATGCCCCAGCCAAAGACTTGCGCGAGGGCCGTAATGCTTCAGAAAACATCGTCCCAACGACGACCGGTGCTGCTATCGCTACTGCGTTGACACTGCCACAGCTCAAGGGCAAGTTCGATGGCCTGAGTATTCGTGTACCGACACCTGTTGTGTCGCTCAGCGATGTGACGGCGCTCCTCAAGCGCAGTGTAAGCGTCGAAGACGTGAACAATGCCTTCAAAAAGGCTGCAAAAGAGCCGTACTACCAAGGTATTTTGGGCGTCAGTGAAGAACCGTTGGTTAGCTCTGACTACATCGGTAATAGCCACAGCGGTATCGTCGACCTGTTGCTCACAAAAGTCGTCGACGGAAACCTGATAAAAGTCATGGTCTGGTACGACAATGAGTGGGGTTACAGCAACCGTCTGGTTGAAGTTGTCGCAGATGCTGGCAAAGCATTGCACAAGAGCTAGTCAAGTAAATAAGGAGTAGCAGCAGTGGACGTGTCGGATGAGCAAGTCAAGCTTATCAAACCGCAGGTACAACCGGTCGCTACTCAGAGTGTGCCCACAAAGGAACAGCAAGAAGCAGAGAAGAAACGTCGGATTGATGAGGCTCTAGCTCGCTACACAAATCAGTTAGCCCAGCCCGGCACGGTCACACCAGGTAGTCAAGATAACGGTACATCAGTATCGGACGCTGAGCAGTCACACAATATTGCCGCTCACGCTCACCCAGCAAAGTCTCCCCACGACACAGCGACCCAGGAGGCGGACGCGCAGTTTATTGCCGTCCATATGGATGAGATTCGCGAAGTGCTTGATCGCATGATGACCCGACATGGTGCTGTGAAAAAAGATGCGCCAGACGTGCAGGGCGAAGTGATTGCACCGACAGATGTTGACCCAGAAGCACCGGTAGCGGCTGCCGTTGCCGAGCTACGTGCAAGAGAATCGGCTGATGCTGCCGAAGCGGCCCAAGCTGCTGAAGAGAGCAAGCGGCCAGTTAATCGCTATAAGGCAGGTGTTGTCGATGGTTACATGCCCACCGTAAGAAACAAGAAACGTTTCAGCATCATACTGACGACATGGTTGGTAGCCATCCCACTCGCATTGCTGCTGAATCTTTTTGTTACAAACCTTGGCGATGGTATCTTTGCAGCAGGCTTACTCATAATTGTCTACGCACTCGGAGCATATGGTGTGCTAGGTTGGATTCCGCTCATGGTATTCTATATACGTAACAGTTTATAAAAAGTGGGAATGCAGAGTATGAAAATATATATCGGTGCAGATCATAATGGCTTTGACCTCAAGGAAACACTGCTCGATTATCTTGCCAGAGGCGGATATGAGGTAGCCGATGAGGGTGACAATGAAAAGCACCCGGACAATGATTTCCCACAATTCGCCGGACAGGTTGTGCAGGGAATGGCAGGCGACCCGTCGACCGAGGTTCGAGGTATTCTCGTCTCTGGGCACGGTCAAGGAATGGCGATTGCTGCCAATCGCTTCAAGGGAATTAGGGCCTGTGTTGGCTGGAGCCAAGACGATGTACGCACTGCCCGAAATGATAATGATGTAAATGTGCTGTGTTTGTCGTCTGATTTGGACTTTGAACAGCTAGTTGGGATTATGCATACGTGGCTAATGACGCCATTTGCGGGTGCCCCACGATTTAAACGGCGTATAGAGGAGCTCGACGAGCTCGGGTATTAGGTATAGATATGAAGATCGCAGTTACCACTGACCACGCGGGGTATGAGGCAATCAAAGAGCTGATAGCGTATTTGGAAAGTCAGAACCACGAGTGTGTCTACTTCGGCCCAAAAGAATTTGACGCGTATGATGACTACCCTGATTATATATTTCCAGCCGCTTACGCAGTGGCTCAGGGCGACTGCGAAAGAGCTATTATTATGGGTGGCAGTGGCCAAGGTGAAGCTATGGTGGCGAACCGTGTGCCAGGAGTTCGAGCAGCCGTATTCTACGGCCCCGAGAAAGCCAAAACTCCAGTCGATGCCGAAGGGCATAAAGGCACTGACCCGTATGAGATAGTACGTTTATCTCGACAGCATAATGATGCAAACGTATTGAGCTTATCGAGCCGCTTCCTCGATACCGAGCAGATGAAGCGAGCTTTGTCCCTGTGGTTGACCGAGCCGTTTAGCGGCCAGGAGCGACACGTCCGAAGAATCAAGAAGCTTGATCAAGAATCTGGCATTACTCAACAGGGCGTCATGTCGCGAGAAGACCTAGTCTCCCCTCGTTTGCAGCTTGCGTTTTTGTTTGCAATTGCGTTGTACTATCTTTTTAACATTGGGGTTGTTATTCAGAACTACCTGAGTTCCTCTACATACGTCAGTACGGATACATGGACATACTACCAGTTGACGGTCTGGCTGTTGCCAGTACTGTATCTGTTACTAGGTCTCAGTTTTATATGGAAACAATACCATCGTTTACTCGAGCGCTTCTTTTTCGGCTGCTTACTGGGGGCCGTTGGCTTCCTGACATACAGCGCAGTCGCTTCGGTTATAAGCGTTTGGATTACTCCGAGCTATGCAAGCCAAAGTATCTGGGTCGCATTTGGCTTTAACTGGGCGCTGATGCTTGGCGGTTTGACGATATTTACCGGAGTTATTGCAATCCTAAGTCGAAAGAAACGGCACTAATATGTCAGGAACGGTGGGTATATCGGTTTGCCCGACGGTCATGATTGATGATCAGGACGAGTACCGTAGGCAAATGGAGCAGATTGCTAAGTATGCGACGCGCGTGCATATTGACCTTGGCGATGGAGAATTTGCTAAAAAACTAATAGCCGTTGAAGATATCTGGTGGCCGGCCGGAGTCCGAGCCGACCTACACGTCATGTTCAAGCACCCTTTCGAGCATGTCGCCGCCTTCAAGGCACTGACGCCACAAATGGTAATAATTCACGCCGAAGCTGACGGTGATTTCTTCGCATTTGCCCGAGAAATGCATGGTCATGGCATAGAAGTGGGCGTGGCACTACTGCAAGACACCCCAGTTGAGGCAATAACCCCAGCGATTGAGGTGATTGACCATGTGCTGATATTTTCAGGCTCACTGGGCCAGAACGGTGGAAAAGCAGATTTTCGATTACTACATAAGATTGCACAACTCAAGCAGATCAAGCCGCAGCTCGAGTTTGGCTGGGATGGCGGCGCAAATGATGAAAATGCCCGTCAGCTTGCCAATGGCGGCGTCGATGTCATTAATTGCGGGGGCTATCTACACGGTAAGGATCCACTTGATGCCTGGCGCAAGATTCATCGCGCACTCGGCACAGACGCCGCATAGCTCCTGGACTATTGAGGAGGGGTGTACCACCTCCTTCTAACAATGTATAATCGTAAGCAGAATGAGTAATACACAAAGTATCATCCAGCTCGAGGAAAAAGCAGTCAACATACGTGAAAGTATTATTCGCATGCTCGAGCATGCTGGGAGTGGGCACAGCGCTGGTCCGCTCGGTCTGGCTGATATCTTTACGGCATTGTATTTCGACGTCATGCGCATCGATCCGAAGAATCCCACCTGGGAAGAACGTGATATATTGCTACTCAGCAATGGCCATTGTGTGCCGGTCCAGTACGCCACTATGGCAGAAGCTGGTTATTTCCCGAAATCAGAGCTCCTGACACTACGCAAGTTTGGTTCGCGACTTCAGGGTCATCCAGAGCGTTTGAAATTGCCAGGACTTGAGAACACTAGCGGACCACTCGGCAGTGGCTTGAGCCAAGGCTGTGGCATAGCGCTCGGCATGCGCCTCGACAAGCAAAAGCAGCGTCATGTCTATGTCGTGACAGGTGATGGCGAGCTTAATGAGGGCAATATATGGGAAGCAGCTATGTTTGCACCGAAGTACAACCTGAATAATCTGACCGTAATCGTTGACCGCAATAATATCCAGATTGATGGCCCGACTGAAGTTGTGATGCCGCTCGAAGATCTCAAGAAAAAGTGGGAGAGCTTCGGCTGGCACGTACTCGAGATAGATGGCAACGACATCGAAACCGTTATCGATGCCCTCACTATGGCGAAAGCTATCGTCGAGAAGCCGGTGTGTATAATCGCCTACACTATTCCCGGTAAGGGTGTCGACTTTATGGAGCAAGATTATCATTGGCACGGTGTGCCACCGAACCACGAACAGGCCAAGCAGGCGCTCCATGAGCTCCGCACACTTCGCGGCAAGATCCGGGGGGAGCACGAATAATGAAAGACTTACATATCCTTGAATTTTCAGACAAGCTGGCCATGGTCCCAATCCGCGTCGGATTCGGTACGGGGCTAGTAAAAGCCGGCGAACTAGACACAAATGTCGTGGCACTCTGCGCTGACCTGACTGGTTCTGTCAAAATGGATGGTTTCGCCACAGCTTTTCCTGAGCGCTTTTTCGAAGTAGGGATTGGCGAGCAAAATCTCGTGACTATCGCCGCAGGTTTGGCGCTCACTGGCAAAGTGCCATTTACTGCAAGCTATGCCGCCTTCAGCCCGGGGCGCAACTGGGAACAAATCAAGACCACCGCGTGCCTAAACCATGTCCCCGTCAAGGTGATTGGCGCCCATGCCGGGCTCTATACCGGTCCTGACGGCGCAACCCACCAAATGCTCGAAGATATCGCGCTGATGCGCGCTATGCCAGGCATGGTCGTTATGGCCCCATGTGACGCAGTTGAAGCCGAAAAGATGACGCTCGCTATGGCAAAAGACGACAGGCCAAATTACATGCGGGTTGCCCGCGAGGCTACGCCAGTGATCACGACCGATAAAACACCGTTTGAAATCGGCAAGTCGTACGTATTTGCAGAAGGAAGCGATGTGACAATTATTTCGACCGGTACGATGACAGCGCCAGCTATGGAAGCTGCCGAGAAGTTATTCAAGGATGGTATCGATGCTGAGGTTGTGCATGTGCCAACCATCAAGCCGCTCGACACCGAAACGATACTGAAGAGCGTGCGTAAAACGGGCTGTGCCGTCACGGTGGAAGAGGCGCAAATTATCGGTGGGCTGGGTAGCGCTATCGCTGAACTACTCGGCGAAAACTATCCAGCACCAATGAAGCGAATCGGTATGCAGGACCGCTACGGCGAATCAGGCGAACCGGCTGAGCTACTTGCGCACTTTGGGCTCGACGCCAAGCATATTCGCCTCGCCGCCCACCACGTACATGAGCAAAAAAATGAGAGAAAATAGGGAGAAACTATGCCGATAACACTACAACAAGTCAGAACAAACTGTACAAAAGCACGTGCCCGCATGGAACAGGCTCGCAATGAGCATTGGGCCTTCGGTGCATTTAACCTCGACGACGAGCCGACGCTCAAAGCCGTCGCTCGTGCTGCTCAGAAGCTGAATGCGCCTGTGCTGGTTGAAGTTAGTCACGGAGAGGTGAGTGACATTGGCCTTGAGAATGTCCGGGACCTCGTCGACAATATCAAGCATGAATTTGGCGTAGAGATATATATTAATCTTGACCATAGTCCATCCGTCGAAGAAGCAAAAAAAGGTATCGATGCTGGCTACGAGTTTATTCATATTGACGTCAGCCAAGCTAACCATGATGCAAGTGACGAAGAAATTATTGCCGCGACCAAAGAAGTAGTTGAGTATGCTAAGTTTACTGGTGCGCTGGTTGAGAGCGAGCCACATTATTTTGGCGGCTCATCAAACCTGCATACCGAGGACATCGATTATGAAGAAATCAAAAAGACCTTTAGTACACCTGATGGCGCGCGGGCATTTGTAGAAGCAACGGGTATTGATACCTATGCTGCCGCGGTCGGCAACCTTCACGGTAAATACCCTGTGCCTAAAAAGCTAGACTTAGAGCTTCTCCAACAGATTCGTGATGCACTGAACTGTAATATCAGTCTACACGGCGGAAGCGGTACACCCGGGCACTTCTTTGAATCAGCGGTCAAGATCGGCGTGACGAAGATAAATATCAATAGTGATATGCGTGTCGCCTATCGTAGAACCCTCGAAAAGGTGCTTACTGAGCACCCCGATGAGTACAGCGTTTCAAAGCTCGTGAATGGTGAAGTTGTCGAGGCGGTTCAGGAGGTTGTCGAAGAGAAACTTGCTACTTTCAATTCCGCTGGTCGAGCCGTCGTCTAAGCCACAAAGTATGTGGGCTTGCGACTTAGCTTGTAACTATGGCACAATAAGCGTAAGCAATATGAGTAAAAAGGTGGGAATGTGACTAAAAAACTAGACATCATTAGTATCGGTGACGTAGTTATCGATGATTTTATTGATCTGCAAGAAGACCAAGCGTGGACCTATACGGACGAAAATGGTAAAAAAGTACTGGCCATGGAGTTCGGTACGAAGATTCCATATTCCGGACGTGACGTTATTAATGCGGTCGGTAATGCGAGTAACGCAGCAGTTGCCTTTACCCGCTTAGGACTCGAAACAGCTTTTGCATCGAACGTCGGTGATGATCAGTATGGTCGCGACATCGTTACAGCACTGCACGCTGAGCACGTCGATACGCGTTTCGTCTTGACTCATAAAAACAAAGCCAGTAATTATCACTTCGTGCTGCGCTACGACAGTGAACGTACGATTCTCATTAAACACGAAGAATACGACTACCGTTGGCCTCAACTACACGATAAAGATATACCAGCTTGGGTATACTTCAGCTCTATCAGCGAGCACGCGATTGATTATCATGACGAGGTTTGTGATTGGCTCGACAAACACCCAGACGTCAAGATGGCATTCCAGCCAGGTACATTCCAGATGGCTGCGGGTGCTGAACGCCTAAAGCGAGTCTACGAACGCTCAGAACTGCTTGTGCTTAACCGCGAAGAAGCCGTTGTTGTCGGCGGTGGCAACCACGAAGATGTCAACGACCTTATAGATAAGTTGCACGCGCTCGGGCCACGAATCGTAATCGTGACTGATGGGCCTGATGGTGCCTATGCGTCTGACGGTGAGCATCGCTACAAGATGCCACTCTATCCTGACCCAGCTGACCCTGTTGACCGAACTGGGGCGGGCGATGCGTTTGCGAGTACATTTGTCGCTGCTATCGTAAAAGGCCACGGCCTTGAGGGCGCACTGCAATGGGCGCCAATCAATTCAATGAACGTTGTTCAGAAGGTCGGCGCACAAGCAGGTTTACTCAGTGAACATGAGTTAGAAGAATGGCTCGCCAAAGCACCGGACTGGTACCACGTCAGTGACATGTAGAGCATTTCTTCCGATACGTTTGTGCTTGTGATAATCTAGAGGTAACTATGTCGAGGGTATTAGGCACATTATTGGGCGCACACGAGGTTTCGTTTCGACTGCAACTGCAGCAGCTTGAACGTGCTGCTGGCACGCCGAGTGCTGACATACGACTTGCCACACAAATAATGCACGCCACACGCCAAAAAATTCGGGAGCTTGGTTTCGACCCGGCAGATACTACAGGTCCGGAACTATACGAAGCTCTACAGGCAAGACTGCGAAAAGACGAAGTTCGTGTACGGGCGAGTCTGGATATACGAGCTGATATGCCGCCAGTAGAGATTCTGCAAAATATACAGCGTAAGCTCAAAACTCTAGACCAACACAGTGATTTGTACGTCATCAAGCAGAGCAAGATGAAACAAATCATCAAAAAACTCAAGCCAAAAGCAACTATGAAGAGGTTGGGTTACCGCAGTATGGACAGTATGCTCAAGCACGAGCCGATGGCACAGCTACTCGCCGCCTGCCAGATGACTGAATCTGCTGATTGGCAAGAAGCGCGAATACATGAATATGAAAAGTTACAGCCCAAAGATTTTGAGCCGAAACGACCAAATTTCGTCATGCCTAGTACGAAACAGTGGCCAAGTATTGCCGATAGCCATGCCTTACAGCACAGACATACCATTATAAATGTTCCTGAGCTTGGTACGGTCGTCTTACTGCCTATGAGCCAGGATGTGCCTGGTCTTGCGATTACGACCTTTGTACTCGCTCTCCATGCGTTGAACGACATGCGAGCACTGAGCGCGTATATCAAACTCCAGCAAGTACATCCAGATTTCGGCAAAAATGTTAGTGGCGCGATTGCTCACGAGCCCCTCACGGAAGTTGAAGTAGGCGGCGATAAACTGTCTTGGAAATCGGTGCACTGGTTTTATGGGCACGGTCATGCGGCCTACCACCCAGATGTGTTTGAACCGCACGTGCAGCCAGAAGATCTAGCCTGGCATAATATTGAAGCGGCTGTATCAGAACTGCATCCGGCATTGTCATTCTGGGAAGAGACCGAGATGCTGGGATTGCTCTATGGGGATGATGCCATCTCATTGAATATATTAGATGTCGCTCTCGGCGTGTGTAACAAAATAGAATACACCGGACGAGTACTCAACAACATGCGTGAGTCACTCGGACGCGAGCTGTTGGCTCGGTATCTACATCAAGACAATTTACAGACAGTCATGGTGACCAGTCTTGATGATGAGCTTTCGCCTGAGCTTGAATTTGAAAACTAAAAGTAGCTATGAGTTATAGCTTTTATTGATAAGTTTGCGTATTTCGCGAAAATCCTCAGTGACGGTATAAATGCGTTCGTCACCAGATGATATCAGGCCAGGTTTAACTAAATGGCTTTTAATGAATTTGTCGATCGGTTTCCAATATTTTTTGCCGACGAGGATGACGGGGATGCGCTCCATCTTGCCTGTTTGAATAAGTGTAATGACTTCAAATGTTTCGTCTAATGTACCAAAACCACCCGGAAAGCAGATAATGGCGTGGGTATAAAATGTCATCATCACCTTGCGGGTAAAGAAATAGTTAAATTGCAAGTTGTCTGTCGTGTAGGGGTTGAGGGTCTGCTCGTGGGGCAACTTGATATTAAAGCCAATAGAAGCATCAAGCCCATCAAATGCACCCCTATTACTCGCTGCCATAATGCCATTACCACCACCAGAAATAATGGCAAACCCGTCATCGGCCAGCTCGGCTGCAAGCTCGCGTGCCATTTTGTAGTATTTCGTCCGAGGGGACAATCGAGCGGAGCCAAAGAAGGTGACACGCTTGGGATACTTCTTTAGAATTTTGAATGCGTCTTCAAACTCTTCATCACTTGTGCGAAGCTTACGAGTTGATCTGGCTATCACTGACTTTTGCTCGCCACTGATTTCCCATACTTTTTGTTCTGTATCTTTCATCACCTACATATTCTACGTGCTTATGGCTAATTTTAAAACACCTATCAGTGCGATGGCTATAGGGGCTACCACGTCGTATACTGTAAAGATGGCAAAATTCAGACTTCGTAGTGACTACAAGCCAACCGGAGACCAACCAAGTGCGATTGCCGCACTGACGGATGGTCTGAATAAAGGTACCAAGGAACAGACGTTACTTGGTGTGACCGGCTCTGGCAAGACGTTTACGATGGCAAACCTCGTACAAAACGTACAGAAGCCTACACTCGTGCTTAGCCACAACAAAACACTCGCCGCACAGCTGTATACCGAATTCAAAAACTTTTTCCCCGACAATGCTGTGCACTATTTTGTCAGTTACTTCGACTATTATCAGCCTGAGGCGTATATCGCCCGAAGCGATACATACATCGAAAAGGACAGCGCGATTAATGAAGAAATTGACCGTTTGCGTCACGCCGCAACTGACGCTCTCTTGAGCCGCGATGACGTGCTTATTGTCGCCAGCGTGAGTTGTATATATGGCATTGGTTCCGTCGAAGACTACAACGGGCTCTCGATTGAAGTAAAAAAGGGCGGCAAACTCAAACGAGATCGTTTCTTACGATTGCTGACAGATATCCAATACCAACGCAATGATATAGATTTTCACCGCAGCACCTTTCGTGTACGTGGCGACGTCGTAGATGTATTCCCAGCCGGCGAAGAATGGGCCTATCGTTTTGAGTTTTTTGGAGATGACGTTGATCGTATCGTCAAGATTGACCCACTCACTGGTGAGATTATGGCGAATCTCGACGAGTACAAAATATTCCCAGGCAGCCACTATGTCACGCCACAGGAAAAGCTCAAGGTAGCACTGGGCAAGATCGAACATGAGCTTGCCGATCAGCTTGGCACATTCAAGAAGCAGGATAAACTACTTGAGGCGCAGCGGCTTGCACAACGCACTCGCTTTGATATTGAGATGCTCGAAGAAACAGGCTTCGTGAAGGGCATTGAAAACTATAGCCGTTATTTGACTGACCGTGAGCCGGGTGAGCAGCCAGCAACCTTGCTTGATTATTTCCCGGATGACTTTTTGATGTTAGTTGATGAAAGCCACATGAGCATTCCGCAGGTGCGAGGCATGTTCAATGGCGACCGGGCCCGTAAGGAAGTTCTGGTTGAGCATGGTTTTCGGCTGCCAAGCGCGCTTGATAACCGGCCACTGACATTCACCGAGTTTGAGCGACACGTTAACCAAGTCGTCTACGTGAGCGCAACACCTGCAGAATATGAGCTTAGCCGCAGTCCGGAGCCTGCCCAGCAGGTGATTCGCCCGACAGGGCTGATTGACCCGAATATTGAAGTTCGGCCGATTGAAGGGCAGATTGATGATCTTATTGCGGAAATTCGAGACACGGTTGCTAAAGGCCAGCGTGTGCTTATAACAACCTTGACGAAGCGGATGAGCGAAGATCTCACCGAATATCTCCAAGAATTAAACATGAAGGTAGCGTATTTGCACAGCGATGTGGACACACTTGATCGCACCGACATCTTGCGTGATTTGCGCCTTGGTGTCTATGACGTACTGGTCGGGATCAACCTTCTCCGGGAAGGGCTCGACCTGCCGGAAGTATCGCTTGTCGCTATTCTTGATGCTGATAAAGAAGGCTTCCTCCGAAGTGAGCAAGCACTTGTACAGACAATCGGCCGCGCCGCACGACACATCGAAGGCCACGTGATTATGTACGCAGATAAAGTGACGAAAAGTATGAAGCGAGCAATCGACGAGACAAATCGTCGGCGAGCGATCCAGGAAGCTTACAATACCGCACATGGCATTACGCCTGAGGGCATCAAGCGAATCGTGGAAGAGCGCATGCAATCAACAATGTCAGCAGAGGCGAAACGTGCCAAAATTGATCTCAAAAAAATACCGAAAGATGAGTACGCAACGCTCGTAAAGGACCTAAACGGACAGATGGAGCTTGCGGCAGCAAATTTGCAATTTGAGCAGGCAGCTGAGCTCCGCGACCTCATTGCAGACATCAAAGCCAAGATGTAAATAGCATTCATTGTTCGATTCTCACATCGCTGTTATACTAGGTTAAATGGCAAAACTATCTCGTGATGATGTCTTAAAATTGGCTCGGCTTGCTCGCATAGATCTGACCGAGCAAGAGGTTGAAACCTACGCTAATGAGTTAAGTGAGATATTGCAATATGTTGAGCAGCTTTCGACCGTTGACGTCGAAGGACTAAAGCCAACCAACCAAGTAACTGGTCTCAAAAATGTGATGCGCAAGGACGAAGTCATCGATTACGGATATGCCCCAGAGAAATTACTAGAAAATGCCCCTTCTGTCGAAAAAAGCCAGCTCAAAGTCAAAAGGATGATTGGATGAGTAGTTGGCAGTCTATCTCGACGATAGCCGCTAAGGTTAACGCTGGTCAAGCTAAGGCAACTGAGCTCGTCGAGCAAGCACTTGCAGCTATCGCAAAACACGAAGAGTTTAAGGCGATTATTGTGACGCTTGATGCTGCCGCCCGTGAACGCGCAGTCAAAATTGACGCTCGAGTTGCAACCGGTGAGCAGGTAGGCCGCCTCGCGGGTGTCCCATTTATCGCTAAAGATAATTTCCTCGTGTTTGGAGCAGAGACAACAGCAGCAAGTAACATTCTGCGTGGTTTCAACGCACCATATCAGTCGACTGCCATCGAAAAACTTGAAGCCGAGGGCGCAATCTGCGTTGCCAAGGCGAACCTCGATGCATTTGCTCACGGTTCAAGCACCGAAAACTCAGACTTTTTCACGACCCTTAATCCTCGCGATAAGACACGTGTTCCGGGTGGTTCATCTGGTGGTTCAGCGGCAAGTGTCGTGCTAGAGCTAGTCCCTTTCGCACTTGGAACAGACACGGGTGGCTCAATTCGTTTACCGGCCAGCTTCACTGGTTGTGTCGGCTACAAGCCAACCTATGGACTTGTCAGCCGTAGCGGTGTGGTTGCGATGGGCAGCAGCCTAGATTGTGTTGGCCCACTCGCTAACAGTGTCGAAGACACAGCACTAGTGCTCGAGATTATGGCGGGCAAAGACTCACGTGACAGTACGACGATAGAACGTGACCCAAAGGGCTACGATCTCGAAAATATCGATATTTCTGGCAAAAAAGTCGGTATCATCACTGAATATATGGGCGAGGGTTTAGACCCTAAGGTAGCAGAGCGAATACGAGCTGCAATCGAATCATTGAGGCAAGCAGGTGCTGAGCTAGAAGAAGTAAGCCTGCCATCGTTACCGCTTGGGTTAGCTGTCTATTATGTCTTGACGCCAGCAGAAGTCAGTAGCAACCTGAGCCGTTATGATGGACAACGCTACGGTCACAATACGCCAGGTGCAACAGACCTTCACGACAGCTACACCAAGACGCGTGAGCTAGGTTTTGGGGCAGAAGCGAAGCGACGAATCATGATAGGCACCTATGTGCTGAGTAGCGGCTATTACGATGCGTATTATAAAAAGGCTCAAACCGTCCGTACGAAAGTTATCAATGAATTTGAAGCGGCGTTCAAGAGCTATGACTTCCTACTTGGGCCCACTGCGCCGATGCCCGCTTTCAAGATTGGTGCAAATACAGACGACCCACTGCAGATGTATCTGAGTGATATTATGACCGTATCGGCAAATCTTGCTGGCATACCGGCTATCAGCCTGCCTTGCGGTGAGGTTGATGGGCTACCGGTTGGCTTGCAGCTTTTCGCTGCGCAGAAAAAAGATCGCCAGCTTCTGAATTTTGCTGCCAAGACAGAGGAGCTGCTTCATGGATAACCAAATGCTCTCAATAGCGGCAATAGCAGCGGGAATAGCCATCGTACTCTTGCTCATTTTTGCCAGTATCTTCGCCAAACGCTCACGTAAGTTAAACACCCCCTACTACCAAGAAAAATGGCTAGAACTCCAGAAACTACTTGGCGATCAGGCGACATGGCCGCTCGCTATTATCGATGCAGACAAACTGCTTGATCATGCGCTCAAGGCCCACAAATATAAGGGGAAGACAATGGGCGAGCGACTAGTCGCTGCTCAGCACGAAATCAGTGATAATGACGATGTTTGGTTTGGTCATAAACTGCGAAATCGCCTCGTGCATGAGCATGATGTCAGACTCAAAGAGCGTGATATGAAAGACGCCTTGCTCGGTATCAAGCATGCGCTCAAAGATCTGGGGGCACTATAAATATGAGCAACGAAGACATCCGTAATCAATACACAGTCGCTATCGGCATCGAGTGTCACGTGCAACTCAAGACGAAGACAAAACTCTTTAGCGGTGCGAATAATGATGCACGCGCGGCTGCGCCAAATACACTTGTGAATCATATCGATTTTGGTTTACCTGGGGCACTACCAGTCCTCAATGAAAAAGCAGTTGAGCTTGCGACCAAGGCGGCCTTTGCACTCGATACGAAGCCACAGCTCTTTAGTAAATTTGATCGTAAACACTATTTCTACCCAGACTTGCCGATGGGCTATCAGATTACACAATTTGATGAGCCAATCGTACTTGGGGGTCACGTCGATATTATCGTCGACGGCGAGAAGAGGCGCATCGGCATCACTCGCGCCCACCTCGAAGCAGACGCGGGTAAATCAACACATCCTGTCGGAAGCGATTACAGCCTCGTCGACTTGAACCGTGCTGGTACACCACTACTCGAAATCGTGAGCGAACCAGATATGCATAGCTCGGCTGAAGCAAAAGCCTATGCCCATGAGCTCTATCTGCGTATGCGCTATGCTGACGTATCAGACGCGAACCTTTACTACGGTAATATGCGTTTCGACGTGAACGTATCGGTCAGTAAAACAGATGAACTGGGTACCCGTACCGAGACGAAGAACTTGAACAGTTTCAAGAGTGTCGAAAAATCTGTCGAATACGAAGTAGCTCGCCAGATTGAACTACTAGAGAAGGGTCAACCAATCATCCAGGAAACTCGTGGCTGGGACGACGCTAAGCTCAAGACTTTCTCGCAGCGTAGCAAAGAAGATGCCCACGATTATCGCTACATGCCAGATCCAGATTTGCCGCCCGTCACCCTAGAGGAGTCCTACATACGAGAAATTGAAAAATCTATGCCCGATTTACCCGATGATTATCGAAAAGCCTTTGATGGAATTGGCTTAACCGGTGCTGTTAGTGAAGACATTCTTGCGACTCCAGTTATTGCCAAAATGGTCATGCGCGCCATAAGCTTCGGTGCTGAACACGCCAAGCGCATTGCATTTTGGCTGATGCAGCCACAGAGCGAAGAGCCAGAGGGCGAGGATGTCGTCGTAGATGTAGACGTAGAAAAATTAGTGGCACTTTCGGAGATGGTCGGTGAGAACAAGCTTAGCTCGACTGCCGCCAAAGAAGTTTTGAGTGACATGCTCAAATCAGGCGAAGATCCAGAGAAAATTGCGGAATCAAAGAACCTGATACAAGTATCAGACGAAGGCGCTATGGCAGAAATCGTCACGCAAGTTCTGGCAGATAATGCCAAGGCGGCAGAAGATGTCAAGAATGGCGAGATGAAAGCGATCGGATTTCTCGTGGGCCAAGTTATGAAAGCAAGCCAGGGTAAGGCAAACCCAGCCCTCGCTACTCAGTTGATTAAAAAGCAATTAGGCATATAAAGCCAAGGAGATTTGATGCATAAACCAGTCACAAAAGCAGTTATCGCAGCGGCAGGATTCGGCACTCGATTTTTACCCCAAACGAAGGCGATGCCCAAGGAAATGCTACCGCTCATCGACAAGCCAATCATCCAATATATTGTTGAGGATCTGGTCGCGGCAGGTATTAGGGATATCATAATCGTAGGCAGTAGCAACAAGCGAGCTATCGAAGATCACTTTGACTTGCCAAACGAAGATTTACTAAGCAACCTGCGTGCGGGTGGTCCAAAAAAACAGCCGTATATCGACAAAATAGAAAAAATTTCAGAGCTCGCCAATTTTGTGTATATCCGACAGAAGGGTCCATATGGAACTGCTACGCCGGTGATGAACGCAGCGCATCTTCTTGGCGACGAGCCATTCATCTATGCATTTGCGGATGACATAACCGTTGGCCAGCCAAACGCGTTTCAGCAGATGATTACGCACTATGAAACGTACGGGCAGGGTATCGTACCGTGTATGCGTATAGAACAGGATGGTGACTATGCGAAATATGGTGTCGTTGCCGGTGAGCAAATAACAGATGATGTCATGAAGATGACCGGCGTGATAGAGAAGCCGGGCAAAGATAGGGCACCGAGTGATTTTGCGGCAGTGGGCGGCTATCTCTTGACCCCAGATGTTTTCAAATACATCGAACAAGGGCTAAGTACTCTACAGCCCAATCAAGAGTTTTATGTCACAGATTCACTCATAGATCCAATGCTTAAAGATGGCTATGATTTCTACGCCTGCGAGATTAAGGGTAAGCGGTATGATACGGGCGATAAGCTTGAGTATCTTAAGACCGTGGTTGACTTCGCACTCGCTGATACAGAGCTTGGTCCGGCATTTCATGAGCATATCAAAAATCGATTAGCCAATAATTAGGCACCTATACTGTTTACACTCCTGGTAGCCGTGGTATAGTACAAGCATGGATGCATTTGAAATACTCGTACTCATACTAAGTATCTTGCTTGGTATTTTCCTCGTTTTATCAATCGTAGTTGTCTCAATGGCAGTTGCACTCGTAAGAGCGCTCCGACAGATGGTGACCAAGGGTGAACAGCTGGTTGATGCTGCCGAGAAACTCAGCGAAACACTTAAGCGCAACGCTGGCGCTACGGTAATACTTAAAACATTACTTTCATTCGTGACAAAAGTCGCTAACAAGAAGAAATAAGGAGTACACATGGGCAAGTCAAAGAAAAGTGGTAATGCAACAAAGAATGTTGCTATTGGTGCCGCATTTGCAGCAGCAGTTGGATTTGTAGCGGGAATTTTGACGGCACCGAAGAGCGGTAAAGAAACTCGAGGTGACATCAAAGCGAAAGCAACCGAAACATATGCAGCCGCAGAAACTGAGCTAAAGAAACTGCATGTTGAGCTCGATGATATCATCGCAGAAGGCACTGAACGCATAAGCAGCCTTCGTGGCAAGGGCCAAATTTCACTCGATGAAGCTGTAGAAAAAGGCAAGACCGCGAAGCTTAAAGCGACTGCAGTACTCGAAAGTCTCCAGAGCGGTGAAGCAGAAGACAAAGACCTCCAGAAGGCGATTGTTGAGGCTACAAAAGCTATCGAGAATCTTCGCACGTATCTCAAGAAATAACGATCTATACACTTACTTCAAACCGCATACACCGTATGCGGTTTGCTGTTGTAAAAGAGAAATGCACGCCAAGAGCTACTGTACGTTATAATTTAGAGTAGTTATGAGGGGACAGATATAGTGGCGGTAGCAAAAAAAACCGCCGATTCAAAGACGACGAGCGAAGCCTTGCAGGCTTCAGATTTCGTGCACCTACATAACCACACCGAATACAGCTTACTCGATGGCCTGACGAAAGTGCCAAAACTCATCAACTTCGTAAAAGAAGAGGGCATGTCAGCGGTTGCTATGACCGATCACGGTACGCTAAGCGGGACGATTGACTTCTATAAAGAGGCAAGAGCACAAGATATTAAGCCAATCATTGGGATTGAAACTTATGTTGCTCAACGCCGTCATACTGACAAAGATCCGCAAAAAGACAAAAATCGCTATCACTTAGTCTTACTTGCCATGAATGAAACTGGCTACCAGAATCTCATGCGGTTAAGCACCATCGCAAACCTTGATGGTTTTTATTATTTTCCGCGCATAGATCATGAGCTGCTCGAGCAGTACAACGAAGGTTTGATAGCTTCAAGTGCCTGTCTAGGTGGAGAAATTGCCGATGCGCTCAAGAGTGATGATTACACAAAGGCGAAAGAAGTCGCCACATGGTACAAGGGAGTGTTCGGGGATAGATATTACTTCGAGGTCCAAGACCATGGCCACCCAGATACGCCACTCTTCAGTCCCGAGCAGAAGAAGGTCAACGACGGTATCTTTAAGCTCAGCAAAGAGCTAGATATCTCTGTTGTATTGACCTGTGATGCACACTATTTGAAGCATGAAGACCAAGAGGCTCATGAAATCCTACTGTGCGTGGGTACTGGTGCATATTTGTCAGACGAGAAGCGAATGAGCCTCAAAAATTACCAACTGCATGTCATTCCGCCCAAGGACCTTATCGAGCGTTGGGGCAAGGATCACCCAGAGGTCATCTCTAATACAAAAATAGTGGCCGATCGCTGCAATATTGAGATCGAGCTCGGAAAAATACTTATCCCTAAATTCCCAGTTCCGTCGGGGGAGAGCGAGAACTCGTATCTTAAGGAGCTTGTCTACCGTGGTTTGGCTTGGCGCTATGGCGACGTCAGTGAGCAAAAGACCGAATCTATGACCATTGCTGCCGCCAAAAAACATCTACATAAAGAAGTACTTGAGCGGGTAGAGTACGAACTTGGCATCATCGAAAGCATGGGTTTTGATGGCTATTTCTTGATTGTTCAAGATTTTATCAATTGGGGTAAAGACCGCGGTATCGTCTTTGGGCCGGGCCGTGGCAGCGCCGCCGGTTCAATTGTGTCCTATGGATTAAAAATTACCGAGCTTGACCCTCTCAAATATGACTTGCTGTTCGAGCGTTTTCTGAACCCGGATCGTATATCGATGCCAGATGTGGATATCGATATACAAGACACTCGTCGTGACGAAGTCATCCAATATTGTGTAGAGAAATATGGCAAAGAGCGTGTCGCAAATATCGTCACATTCGGTCGAATGTATGCCCGTAACGCTGTGCGTGATGTATCGCGCGTACTCGAAGTCCCATATTCGGAAGCCGATCGTCTTGCCAAGATGATCCCGCAGCCAGTTCAGGGTCGCCATATTCCATTGACTGATTCCATAAAGGACGATGTCGACTTACGACGCGAGTACGAAACGAACGACACGAGCAAGCGTGTGCTTGATGAAGCTATCATCCTCGAGGGTACAGTCCGAAGCCATGGTGTCCATGCAGCAGGAGTTGTGATTGCCCCTGATGACATTGTGAAGTTTGTGCCTCTTGAGATGGCACAGAAGGGCGTCATTGCTACACAATATCCGATGGGCCCGATCGAAGAGATCGGCTTACTTAAGATGGACTTCTTAGGCTTATCCAACCTGACGACTATCAAGAATGCTCTTCGAATAGTCAAAAGAGTGTATGGCGATGATATCGATATCAATACGATCCCGCTTGATGACGAAGCAACTTTCGAACTGCTCAGTCGCGGAGAAACAACCGGTGTCTTTCAATTAGAATCAGCCGGTATGAAGCGGTACCTCAAGCAACTGAAACCATCTGTTTTCGAGGACATTATCGCAATGGTAGCCCTCTACCGACCTGGACCAATGCAGTTTATCGATGAATTCATTGCCCGCAAACACGGTGAAAGTAAAATCACCTACGTACATTCAGGAATGAAAGACTCCCTTGAGAGCACCTATGGCGTGCTTGTTTATCAGGAGCAAGTCATGCAAATCAGCAAAGACCTCTCTGGTTTTACGGGTGGCCAGGCTGACACGCTCCGTAAGGCCATCGGAAAAAAGAAAATGGATGTACTCCGAAAGATGAAAAAGGATTTCATCGACGGAGCTGTTTCGCACTCAGGCGCAGATCAAACAAAGATGGAGCAATTCTGGAAACAGCTCGAAGATTTTGCTGCCTATTGTTTTAATAAATCGCACGCTGCTTGCTATGGTCTAATCGCGTATCAGACTGCCTACCTCAAGGCACACTATCCGGATGCCTTCATGGCAGCTCTTATGACGAGTGATTTTGATGATACCGATAGATTAGCTATCGAAATCGCAGAATGTAAAAAGATGGGTATCGAAGTATTATCTCCCGACGTCAATGAATCGTTTGGTGAATTTGCCATCGTCAAAGACAAGAAACAAATTCGATTCGGTATGAATGCCATCAAAAATGTTGGCCACGGCGCGGTTGACGAAATACTGCGAGCTCGTGAAGATATCGGGGAGTTCAAGACCATCGAAGACTTTATCGCAGCTGTAAATACACGGGTTGTAAATCGCAAGGCTCTCGAGAGTCTGGCTCGAGCAGGCGCATTTGATGTGTTTACTGATCGTTCGACGCTACTCCACAATCTAGAGACTATCCTCGCCTATGGGCAGCGGCTGCAAAAAGAACGAGCGAGCGGACAAACAGATTTGTTTGGCGTGGCTATGGACAATGGTCTGTCGGCTCGCCCAACACTCAAACTACTTGCGCCAGATGTGACTCACACGCCACGAGAACTCCTGTTATGGGAGCGCGAGCTTCTTGGCCTATATTTGAGCCAGCGCCCGCTTGATTCCTTTTCAGCTATATTGGCTGAGCAAACGACACCGATTAATCTTATCAAGCCAGAGCATGATAGTCGCGCGGTTGTCATCGGCGGATCAATTACCGATGCCCGTGAAATAGTCACCAAGAAGGGCCAGAAAATGGCTTTCGTGAAACTCGAAGACGAATATGGTGAGATTGAAGTCATATTATTTCCCTCGGCATTTCAGCAGACGCTTGGCCTATGGGAGCGCGATAGAGTCGTTATCATCCGCGGAAAAGTCAGCGCCAAGGAGCGTGATGGCACCCAGAGTAAAGAAGTAAAAGTTATGGTTGACGAAGCACGAGAGATTACTCATGAACAGGCTGCTGCTTATGAGGCCACTGGGCACAAAAAGAAAGTACCCAAACCTGTTAAGTTGAAGAAGGTTGTTGCCGCGGACAAGGTTGAGAGAAAAACGCCAGAGAGACTATATATTCGTCTAATTAATAGCAATGATACTGATCTGCTACAGAAGTTAAAAGTGCTGGTAGATGAGCGGTCGGGCCCTCTCGAAGTAGTTCTAGTGCTCGGACCTGACACCGCCAAACAAGCAGTAAAACTACCGAGCAAAGTCATGGCAGACGAGGACACAATCGAAGCGCTATCGAACCTAGTTGGTACCGAAAACGTCCGCTTACAGTAAAGTAATCTATCGAATTGTGCCAGTAGTCTGCATGAGTATTACGCCGAGTGTGATAATTGCGACGAATGCAATATCGAGCAGTGGGTGGTGCAGGATGAATTTCTCACCTCTCACAATTACTTTATGCCAAGCAAGGCTATGACGGAGCAAGAAGAGTAGTAGGGCTATCGATACAATCATGCTGATCGCAAATTGTGAAAACGAGACATTTGCTGCGTTCAGCACTTCGATACGACTGACACCTTTTGAGCTGACCGGCTCGGCAGCTGATGTTCCGCCGGTTGATGCATATTCTTTGGTGTTGCCGTTGGTGGTCTTGGTGTTTTCTGGAGTGGCGGTATCGGTATCTGCCTTGGTTGGGCCGGTAACTGGCTTTGGTTCTGGGGTTGGGGTTGGGGTTGGAGTTGGAGCAGGAGTGGTCTGTTGAGTCGTCGTAGTTGTGGTCGTTGTGGTGGTTGGTGTGGTAGCTTTTGCGATTGGTGCAACATATGGATCGCCGTACATGGCAACGACGATAGTTTGCGGCCCAGTCGATTGGTAGTTTGGTGCATTGACGACACCGAAGCCAACTTCTTTGTAGGAAGTATTGAGGATATTTGCACGGTGACCCGGGCTGTTCATCCAGCCAGTCATGGTATCTGATGAAGTTGCGAATCCGTAGGCTAAGTTTTCGCCAGCGGCCAAGTAGCTGTAGCCGGCCTGTGTTATCCAGTACCAAGGAGTGACACCAGTCGGTGAGATGTGTGACCAGTAATCATTATTCATCATGTCTTGGGCTTTGGCTTGAGCGGCAGAATTGAGCTTGGTATTGAGCGCAAGTGCCCCGAGGCCATTGGCAGCACGTTGCTGATTGGTACCAGTTAGCAGGCCAGAGACAGTCATGTCGGTAGCATAGCCGAGTACGTTTCGGTTCATCCCGCCGAGCCATGAATTCAGTACAACTCCCAGGGTGACAATAGCGACGATAGGCAAATACGGCCAATACGTGTTGGCATAGCGACTCGACCGCTTGTGATGCATGGCGGCTCGCTTCTTTTGATGCGCAGCTGGGCGACGTTGTTTTGTCTTAGTGAGTGTCATTTGTATTTAATCGTTACCTATGATTTAACATAGCATACTTAGGGCTTCGGCGCAAACCGCATATGGTATAACGCCATCGCTGTTGCTTGGATAACATTGAGCGATTCTTTTTTACCAAATTGTGGTATTTCAAGTGTTACATCGCACTGCGCCAAGAGTGAAGGGTCGATGCCTTCGACTTCACGCCCGATGATGAGCGCAACTCTCGTAGGTGGCTGCCAAGAGGGCAGTGACAAACTATCTTTCGTCTGCTCCAGTGCCGCCACAACGCAGCCCTGCTCTTTGATACGCGCAAGTAGCTCATCGATATCCGTTTCGTGTGACCAGTCGACGAGCTTTGCAGCTCCGAGCGCAGTTTTGTCTATTTGGCTGCTCAACTTTCTCCGTTCGTGCGGCAGGCGTTCATCATGTGGTGCCTCAGGATACGGTGTGTAGCCGGTGAAGTAGATATGGCTGACACCCATGCACTCTGCCGTACGTAGTAGGGCGCCCACATTATGTGTGCTGCGTATATCGTGGGCGATAAGGACGATGTCTGTCATAGTATCTCAGTATACGTCGTTTGGTCGATTCTGCTCAAAACTCCACTAGCTACTTTTACTCCTGAAGCATAACCGCTATACTACATGCATATGAGTCAAGACGCTCGCCATGACGAAGAGCAGGCCACCCAACGCCGTGCACAATTGCTGAATGTCGCGTACACCGATACGTCGGCTATGGCTGAAAAGCCACTGTTTCGTGACGTCATCAGTATCGATCAGATGCGGCAGTATCGCATCATCCCCCTAGAGACCGACAAGAGCAATATTCTCTTCGGCATCACGACCACGACATCACAGCAGACGATGAATTCGCTGACGAATCATTTTACTGATCAAAAGATTCGCTTCAATCTCATCTCCGATGCAGGGTTCAAGGACTATATGAATCTATACGACCCACCGAAGAAGGTGGTCTACCAAGATATCGAGATTAACGAGGGCGATTCCAAGGCGTTAGTCGGTGAAATCTCTGAAATGCTCAATCAAGTCCGAGCCGATGACATGCTGGCCTACCTTGTCAGTCAGGCACACCGATTGAACGCCAGTGATATTCATATCGAGACAACCTCCGGTGATACTCGTATACGACTAAGAATAGACGGGGTGTTGCACCCAATCGCCACGCTCAACGCAGATAAATACCGCATGCTGATAGGCGCGGTTGCCAGCTCTGGCAATGTCAGCACAGCCGCCGATTACGCACAGCAAGGCCATATTGCCCAGAAGGTCAAAATGGCCGATGGTACCGATGTCGACGTCAATGTTCGTCTCGAGACTGTGCCTACCATCCATAACATGGATGTCGTGATGCGGCTTTTCAATATGGACCGAGCGATGTATACACTCGATAGACTCGGCCTCAGTGACGATCAGCGAAAGGTAGTCGATGGCATCATCGCGAAGCCAAGTGGCCTTGTACTTGCAGTTGGTCCAACCGGCTCAGGTAAAACCACGACACTGTACTCAATGCTCAATAGCCTATCTAACGATGAGCGCAAGATTATCACCATCGAAGATCCAGTCGAATACCAGTTTGATGGCATTACCCAGATACCGGTAAATACCAAGGAGAAAAAAGACGATGATACATCATTCGCCGAGAAGCTAAGAGCCATCTTGCGCCTTGACCCAGATATTGTGATGGTCGGCGAGATTCGAGACAATGACACTGCCCGCACTGCATTACAGGCAAGCCTGACCGGCCACCTCGTGCTATCGACATTCCACGCATCTTCAGCTGCCGCTGCCTTGACCCGCCTCAGTGATGTGATAGGCCAGAACCCATTATTCGTCTCGGCGATTCGCCTCGTGATGGCGCAGCGATTGATACGTAAACTCGACGATAATACCAAGCAACCATACGAGCCAAACGAACATGAGCTCGAAATCGTCCGCAAGGTTGTAGATTCACTGCCCGAAGGCACCGAAAAGCCAAACCTCGACAGTGTGACTTTCTACAAGCCGGGCAGCTCGGCCGAAAATCCCTATGGCTACAAGGGGCAAATCGCCATTCGTGAGCAATTCCAGATGACCGGGGCACTCAGGGCACTACTCGAAGACCGGACGAAGATTATTTCGAGTCAAGATATCGAAGAAGCGGCCGTTGCAAGTGGTATGCGCACAATGATGCACGATGCCATATTGCACGTGATAGCCGGCGAGACTTCATTCCAAGAAGTCTTCCGCGTCATCGAATAATTCGAAGAGACTTGCTTTAAGGGGTGAAATGCGATAGAATTGATTGAACGCAAAGATTTATTAAAGGTGTCCACACAACTATGGAAATTATCAAAGACTTAGACAATACATTTAAAAAAGGCGCAGTCGTCGACGTGCGCAGTGGTGACACGGTTAAAGTGCACCAAAAAATTAAAGAAGGTGCCAAAGAGCGTGTGCAGATCTTCCAGGGTCTCGTTATCCGAACCGAGCGCAAAAATAGCCACACCAGCCGTATCACTGTACGACGTATCGCCAGCGGTATCGGTGTAGAAAAGAGCTTTTTGCTCCACAGTCCACTTGTGCTGAAGATTGAAGTAACCAAGCGAAGTAAAGTTCGCCGAAACTACCTCAGCTACATGCGTAAGCTTTCCGGTAAGGCTGCTCGACTGAGTGGTGTAGACTTCGACCGACAGACCGTCAATGGTGTCGTCGATAAACACGCTGAAGAGGAAGAAGCTAAGCTTGCCGAAGAAAATGCGAAGCTTGCTGAGATTCACGAAGCCGAAAAGGCTGCAGAAGAAGCAGCGCTCAAAGCGAAGCAAGATGCTGTTGTCGCGGCTCACGAAGACTCCGAAAAAGAAGCCTAAAACTTTATAAGCACTTATATAAGTCAGTTGACTCCAAAAACTCCCGAATCTCTCGGGAGTTTTGCTTTTGTGCGGAAAATTCGCTAGCCTTAGGCTATGACAATTGGGATAGATGAAGTTGGGAGGGGGTGCTGGGCTGGGCCACTCGTGGCTGGTGCCGTGCTGCTCGACGAGCCGATTGAGGGGCTCAAAGACTCGAAGCTTCTCAGCAAAAAGAGACGAGATGTACTTGATGTCGTTATACGAGAGGAATCCCTTGGGTACGGCCTGGGGTGGGTTGACCCGGGGGATATTGACACAAGCGGTATTACCACCGCTGTCAAGACGGCTATGAGCCGCGCATTGGACGATTTGCGGACGAGATACGAAGAAGTGCACGGCGAGCCACTTGGCGATGTCGAGATTATCATAGACGGCAATAGCAATTACTTGCCCGATGAGCCGATGGCGCGCGCGGTCATCAAGGCTGACCTAACAGAGCCTAGTGCGAGTGCGGGCAGTATCATTGCCAAGGTCGCTCGTGACAATTACATGATAGATATGGCTGCAAAATATCCGCAGTATGGGTTCGAGAAGCACGTCGGCTACGGCACGGCCGTACACATCGCGGCATTGCAAGCGCATGGGGTTTGCAGCATCCACCGGATGTCGTACAAGCCGATCAAGAAGATTGTAGGGCAGGCCTGACGAATTATAGTCATGGCCACGATGCCGAGAAGATTGCGGCTGAGTATCTGGAAACTCATGGTTATAAAATAGTAGCGCTCAACTGGCGGCATGCCCGGGCGGACAAAGACAACGTTAATTTTTGAAGAAGGTTTGGACGGCGGGGAGGTCGCGTTCTAGCCAGGCGAGGCGTGTGGCGATTTCTTCGCCACCGAGGGTGATGTTCCGCTTGAGGATAGGTTGGTTTATCTTGCTATCAAACAGATCGTGGAATTTCTTCTCGTAGGCGCGCGTGCTCACAACACTGGCGGCATAGCGGGGGAGATAGTCGTAGGTCTTATCGTTGCCGAACGTCTCTTCGAGCCAAGCCCAGTTATCAACCATCCATTGCCATGCCACATCGCGGGTGTAGCGATTCCGCATGAGATAGATGAGCCAGCGGTCGACGTCTTGCGGCTTGACCAGCTTTGAATCTTTCAGTCGTACAAGTAGCTGTGCAGCCACTGAGGGATCTTTGGTATCGGTGAGAGCATCACATATATCGCTCTGGAGCTCACTATTGTTTGTGCTGTCGTGGAGACCAACGAGGAAATCGACGGCCTTCGTATCGCCATCTCGCACTGGAATAGACATGATAGTGCTGCGGAGCTCTGGGGTAAGTGCGGTATCTTTCTCTGTATAGTCGGCAAATAGTTTTGTAGCCTTGGCAGTAATATCACTATATTCTGCGTACGCTCCAAGCCCGATAATGAGGCTGCGGAGTTTCTGGTCTGCTGTCGATTCGCTCGCTTCACCCTGCCAGCCGAGCCGTTTGTATTGCTTTGCAATAAGTGTTCGTATGAATGCCTTGACGTCATCTTCGAGTGTCGCGTCGAGACTGATAAAACGACGAGCCTCTCCGACTACGAGGCCGATGATACCCCACACCGGGTCACTTTCTTCGTTCTCATAGGCGGCTAGCAATTCCAGGGTCAGACCGAAGCTCTCGATGCCAGCCTTCGCGAGCATAGAGCTGCTATTGAGTAGTATCAGCCTGTCTGGCTCGTCAAAAGACAAGTTTTGTATGCTCTTGATGATTGAGTGCTCTGTTTCGGGAGAGCGGTAATCGACGACGTAATGTCCACGTGCGCCAGTATTCACGAGGAAGCTTGGTAGCTTAGTGGTTAGGCTGGTTTCGCGCTCAGTCATGATGTCTTGCGAAGTATCATTCGAAAATAATGGTACCGGCCACAAACGCTCGGTGTCGACTTTGCTCGGATCATCGAGGAATTGTTGCTGAGAAATCGTGACGTTCGAACCCTCTTGATCTACGGTCAAAAGTGGAAAGCCCGAGCGACCAAGCCATGGACTCATAAAACTGCTGATGTCTTTATGGCTGGCTTCAGATAACGCGGCCCACAGATCATCACCAGTAGTATTGCTGTATTTATGCTTAGCAAAGTAGGCGCTGAGACCCGCTCGGAAAGCATTTTCACCGATGTAATTCTTGAGCATGTACAGAAGTCGGCCGCCCTTGGCATATACAATACTTGGGTCAAACAAGGAGCTGATTTCGTCGGGGTGATTCACATCTACATGCACGGCCTGGACACCTGCGACTGCATCACGACGGAAGGCGCTCAAGCCCTCTGCGGCAACAAACTCATGCCACACATGCCAGTCGGGCCTCATTGAATCAATAGCCTGGTATTCCATCATATTTGCGAAGCTTTCATTGAGCCATAAGTCATCCCACCAGCGCATGGTCACGAGATTGCCAAACCACTGATGGCTTGTTTCGTGTGCGATGACAAGTGCGATTTGCTCTATGGTGCTCTGTGAAGTCTCATCCGGATAAGCGAGTAGTACACGCTCGCGGTAGGTGATGAGCCCCCAGTTTTCCATCGCACCGCTACTAAAATCTGGGAGTGCGACGTGGTCGGCTTTCTTCAACGGATATGGCACGTCAAAGTATTCTTCGAAGTACTCAATCGAGCCAACGGCAAATTCCAGCGCTGCTTCGAGCGCATTGGCTGGCTGGGCGGTTGTAGCCCATATATTTACGTCTACACCGCTCTTGGTCTTGGCTGATTTTTTATGCATATCGCCGACGACGAACGCGAGCAGATACGAGCTCATCTTTGGCGATGGTTCAAACGTGGTGACGAGCCTGCCCTTAGCCTCTAACTGTGTAGCTATGGGAGTATTGCCGAGGGTTACTAGCCCGGGTTCTGTCACGACTGTCGTGGTGAATACTGCCTTGGCTTCCGGCTCATCGATACATGGGAAAGCCTCTCGGGCATGATGGCTTTCGAATTGCGTTGCGAAAAGTTTTTTATTTTCAGATCCGTCCTTGAAGGAGCAGGGATAAATACCCGTCATGCCATCAGTAATCGGTGCTTCGAAGCTGATATCTACGGTGTAAGCACCTGGATAGACCATCTCTTCGGTATGGAGACGAAGCTCATGGAAGCTTTTGTGGGCATTGATACGCGTAATGGCGAGCACTTGATCGCCCTTTTTGCTATGAGACGTGATGGTTGCCTCGCTGATTTTGAGTCCATTGGCGTGGAAGGTGAGCCTCTGGCTTGGCCGACCGACTTTTTTGCCCTTGATGGTGACGTGACCACGAAAACGCATGGTTTTTTCGTCAATGTTCCACTTGATATCGTATGATTCAGGCTGAAATTGTTTGTATAATCTTGTGACTGTTTTTCCCATATCAGAGTAGTATAACAGAAGAAAACCACTATATTAGTGATATAGACAAAATCCAAAAAAATGCTATAATAATTATCAACATGAGTGAACAAAATAATCTAGGTCGAGACCTAACGCCCATTGAGACTAATGGCGAGGTCCCCCAAGAAAGCCTCGAAGATCGCATAGCTAGACGAACAAAAGTGTCGAGGCAGATTCAACGTGGATTATTTGTCGCGGGCGTAGCGGCGGGAGCTCTAAGTGGACTGAATATAAATAGCGGCACAGAACATTCACAAGATGCATTTATCGGAGCAAATGCTACAGCTGGAGTGCTTATATTAGCAGCGGGTATTGAAGGTCTGCGAGCCAAAAGGGACAATGACAAAGTTATTAAGGATTTTGCCGCAAAGACGAAATCTAAAGAGGCTGCAGCATATACGCGAGAGCATTTATCTATCGACGCAGAGGGGCAACTAGTAGTGACTGAACAGGCGGACCCGAGCGCATCATTTTCAGGGCTGTACGGAAGCGGAGTACCAATGATAAGTAGGATGGCGCCCGTGTTCGTGGGGTCGATTGGGTCCCTTTTTGCAGTTGGCTCTGAGATGGAGGTAATTCGCGCAAATGCAGATTTACAGGGGCCTGCGCTGGCAGGTGCGGTTATAGTTGGAATAGGTTCGATCTTGCGGACAATGGCTGATAATGATGGTAGGCGTGCGGAACAGATTTACCATACGCAAATCGAGAACATAGCCAACGGCGGCATAAGTGGCATAAGTTCGCATGAAACTGTGCGTTAGGACGGGTGTTGTTATTTGACAACAGGCACTCTATAGCGTAGAATTCAAGGTGTAGATAGGTCGGCCGGCAGGTCGGCTTTTTTCATGAGAAGACGCATACATATAAGAGTAAAGGAGATAAAAATGGAAATGGATTTTAAACAACTGGCGCTTGCTATTCAGGCAATCGCAGAGGAAAAAAACTTGCCAGAAGAAGCAGTGCAAGAAGTAGTAGAACAGGCATTGGCAGCTGCCTATCGTCGTGACTATGGAGACCGCGAGCAAGAAGTTCGCGTGACGATGAACCTTCACAGCGCTGAGGTTGATGCCTTTGTATCAAAGGAAGTCGTCGAGACAGTCGAAAACGCAGATTTTGAGATCAGCGTGGCTGATGCCAAGAAAATTAAGAAAGATGCTGCAGTAGGTGACACTGTCGAACTGCACGAAAAGGTTACGACCTTCGGTCGTGTAGCTGCACAGACTGCTAAGCAAGTTATCTTGCAGCGTTTGCGTGAAGCGGAGCGAGAAATCGTCCTGGCTGAGTACGAAGACAAAATCGGCACAGTTATCAATGCGATGGTGTCCCGCGTAGAGGGCATGATTGTCCGCTTAGAGCTTGGTAAGGCCCAAGGTATCATGCCGAAGAGTGAACAAATCCAGGGTGAGCGCTACTACCCAAGTCAACGCCTCAAAGTATTCTTAAAAGACGTCGAGCGCGGTCAGCGTGGTCCGCAGCTCGTCGTGAGCCGTGGCAACACCGAGTTTATGGAATGGTTATTCCGTGCAGAAGTGCCAGAGCTCGAAGCCGGCGCCGTTGAAATCAAAAATATTTCTCGTGAAGCGGGTGTTCGCAGCAAAATTGCAGTCGCAAGTTCAGTCCAAGGCGTTGACCCAGTCGGTACATTCGTCGGTGGACACGGTACGCGTGTGAACGCAGTCGTCGGTGAAGTCGGCGAGCAAGAGAAGATTGATATCATCGTTTGGGATGAAAATCCAGAGCAATACATTATGAACGCTCTAAGCCCAACTAAGGTGAGCAAGGTTGTTATAGAAAAAGACACCAAGCGAGCAAAAGTCATCGTCCCCGAAGATCAACTCAGCATCGCTATCGGTCGTGGCGGTCAAAACGTACGACTCGCTAGCAAGTTGACGGGATATGAGCTTGATATTGAAGCAGAAAACGGGACAGCACCTGAAGCTAAGACTGAAGAGGTTGCAGTAACGTCAACTCCGGCTCCTGCACCGGCTTCAGCTCCAGCTCCAGCAGCAAAAACACCTGAAGCAGCTCCCGAAAAGCCAAAACAACAGCAGCAACCACACAAGCTGAAAAAGAAAGAGCAGCTCGAAAGCTCACTACTTGAGGCTATCGAAGAACACGGCGAGTAAGCAGTAATAAGGGAACCGGAATAGGTTCCCTTATCGCGCCGTCAAAAAGACGTGACTTTTGTCGAGCTACTCCTTCTTGAAAACAATAAATTAGCACTCTTGACCTTTGAGTGCTAATTTCGTATTATGAAAGCACTGTCTATTCCTGTTGCTACAAGGCACAGGTAATTCTCAGGCACAATGAGTAATATGAGGGTACGTATATGCAACCAAATTCACCTGATTATCAAGAATTTTCAAACTTTCTGACTGAGAATGCCCGCCAGAGCCTTGCTCACGCCAGTACAATTGCTCGCGGACTTGGAAATGCATATATCGGCACTGAACACCTTCTGCTGGGTGTACTCGCGCAAGCCGGAAGTACCGGAGGGAAGGTACTCGAAGAATCAGGAGTTACACTCGAAAAAGCTCGTGTTTCACTGAAAACTACGCCACAAAATATCATTATCAATATGGGTGCAAAAGGCTACAGTGAGACAGCAAAACTTACCCTACGTATGGCCTATGATGTAGCCCAAGACTATGGCCAAGATTATTGCGGCACTGAGCATATTCTCTACAGTATCCTTTCGCAAAAAAATGCTAGAGCGACAGTCTTATTGCGAGACATGAGCGTCAACACAGATAGCGTCTTAAGAGAGCTCGAAAATTTCTTGAGCCGCCAGCTGGACGAAACCGAGCGAGGTGATACTCCAAATGCCGCCAATAGGAAGAACGCTCGACGTGGCAAAAATGGCAAAAGCACTCTTGATTATTATGGCACTGATTTGACCGCGCTCGCTCGTGGCGGCAAACTCGATCCTGTCGTCGGACGTGAAGCGCAAATCAAGCGTGTTGTTACTATACTCAACCGACGTACAAAGAATAACCCTGTACTAATCGGTGAGCCCGGCGTGGGCAAGACAGCTATTGTCGAGGGGCTTGCTCAAAGAATAATCAGTGAAGACGTGCCTGATAGCTTGCTCGACAAGCGAATCATGGTACTTGATCTCGCCAGCATGATTGCCGGTACAAAATATCGTGGTGAATTCGAAGAGCGCCTCAAGAAGGTCATGGCCGAGTTAGAGGAAGATACCCATACGATTGTCTTTATAGATGAGCTGCATTTGATAGTTGGTGCGGGTGCTGCCGAGGGCTCAATGGATGCAGGAAATATGCTCAAGCCAGCGCTTGCTCGGGGTAAGATACAGGTTATTGGCGCGACCACTACGGCTGAATACACGAAGCATGTCGAAAAAGATGCAGCGCTCGAACGTCGCTTCCAGCCGATACAAGTGCCCGAAACGACCGTGACCGAGTCGATCTTAATTCTCAAAGGTTTGCGCTCTCATTACGAAAAATTCCATGGCGTCGATGTTCCTGACGAGGTATTGATAGATACCGTGCATTTTGCCAAGCGCTATATACAAGATCGTTTCATGCCCGATAAGGCGATAGATCTACTCGACGAAACTGCAGCACATCTCCGTGTAGAAAAAGGCAGGACAAGCCCCGAGGTACGAAAACTACAGAAAGAACTCAAGCTACTGAATGCGCGTATCGACGAGGCTGTTGATCAAGAAGACTACGAACGAGCTGCTCGGAACAAAACTCGAGCATCTCAGTTGCAAAAAGAACTCGAAGTAGAACTGAAGGCATCGAAAAATGACAAGCAGTTGGTCATGACGAGCGACGACGTCGCAGAAGTAGTCTCCCGAATGACCGGAGTTCCGGTGCGCAAAGTTATCAAGAGTGAAGCGAAGTATCTGCTACAGCTCGAGCCAAACATTGCTAAGCACGTTATTGGACAATCTGAAGCGGTTGCGGCTGTCAGTAAGGCTATACGACGAAATCGTAGTGGTGTCAGCTCAGTGACACGACCGATTGGCTCGTTTATTTTCCTCGGTCCTACGGGCGTTGGCAAGACAGAGCTTGCCCGCGTGCTGGCTAGAGAGTTTTTCGGTTCAGAAAACGCTCTCGTCAAAATTGATATGAGTGAATTTGGCGAGCATCATAATATTTCACGACTTGTCGGGGCGCCTGCCGGCTATGTTGGCTATGACGATGGCGGCCAATTGACGGACAAGATTCGACGCCAGCCATATAGTCTTGTGCTCTTTGATGAAATCGAAAAAGCCCATCCCGATGTATTCAACATGCTGCTACAAATGCTAGAAGATGGTTATTTGACTGACGCAAGGGGTCGACGTATCGACTTTACAAATACCATCGTCATTATGACCAGCAATATTGGTGCAGATAGGTTGCAAAAAGAGGCTAGTTTCGGCTTCCGTGCTGAGCGACCAAGCGACTTTGATGACCTCGATGTCATGCACGAACAGAATAAAGATAATGTACTTGATCGCCTCAAAAAAGAGTTGCGTCCGGAGCTCCTCAATCGCATCGACAAGGTGATTGTATTCCGTGGTCTAACTAAGAAGGACATATTCAAAATCATTGACCTCCAGATTACAGATCTAAAAACCCGACTACAAAAGCTTGGTATAAGCGTACAGCTCACGACAAGTGCCAAGCAATACTTACTGAAACATGGCTATGATCCACGAAATGGCGTGCGACCGTTGCGTCGTCTCATACAAGATACGATCGAAGATCAACTTGCGATGAGTCTACTCGAAGATCAGTACAATAAAGGTGACATAGTCAAAGTTTCTACAAAAGATAGCACATTGAGCTACTCGACCGCGGCTGAGTAAACTATACTAATTCCATGCACACAAAGAAACATTCGGTAGCATCAGGTGTAGCACTGGCGATTCTTGCGATAATCTGGATTTTGCTTGGTCTCTTAGTATTTACGAGACGCCAAGAAGTTATCGATTGGTTGAAACTCCGTGGCTATACTCCAACTGCGTCAATCGTAGCAATAACAAACGCAGATGATTTTACTGATCTTGGCGACCATCTATTCTATGTAAACAAACCCGAAATTATTTCGGGGGCTGACTTCTCGAGCAATTGTCCTGCTGGCTCAGAAAAAACGGTTGTCCTCGGGTGTTATGTAGGGGGTGACAACGGCATCTTTCTCTATAAGGTCACAGATGTAAGGCTGAACGGTGTTATTGAGGCTACCGCTGCTCATGAGATGTTGCACGCAGGCTATGACAGGCTCAGTGAAGCTGAGAAGACGCGTGTCAATGCGCTCTTGCAGGATTATTATGACAATGATTTGAAGGATGCTCGTATCCGCAAGGTGATTGAATCATACCGTGAGTCTGAGCCGACCGAGATACTCAATGAAATGCACTCAGTATTCGGTACAGAATTACCGAACCTACCAACTGAACTTGAAACGTACTATAGCAAATATTTTGA
Source organism: Candidatus Saccharimonadota bacterium (assembly GCA_024635495.1). Classification (GTDB taxonomy): domain Bacteria; phylum Patescibacteriota; class Saccharimonadia; order Saccharimonadales; family UBA4665; genus JAGXIT01. Next base: position 304,992 of record JAGXIT010000004.1, on the reverse strand, counting down.
TGATCGGTCTGCCGTAGTTAATACGGTTGCACGGTACGAAAACGAATTCACGAAGCGTACAAATCAAATCGATGCATATGATACTGAACTACAATCTATGAAACAGCAAATTGACACAAATACCGCGCTACTTGAGGCTCAACGTTCTCAGCTAAATGCACAATCTCGTGATCTAAATGCAAGTCGAAACTCAATACCTGCCAGTGAGTACAATGTAAAGGTTGCGGCCTACAATCAAGCCGTCGATAGTTACAATACGCTTCTTGCACAAACCAAGAGTCTAATAGAGCGTCATAACCAAATCGTCGAGAAAAGAAATGCCGTTGCTATCGAGCAGCAAGAGCTAGTGCAGGCATTGTCTCCGCAGAATTTACCTTCGGCAAAATAATCATCTATACTAGTACGCAGAAAAGGGGTTCAAGAATATGGCCAAGCAGACAGTTCGGTATGCATGTACAAATTGTGGCGCACAATCAAGTGCATGGGCAGGGCGTTGCTCCCAGTGTGGTGAGTGGAACACTCTGCAAGAAGAAGTGCAACTTACCAGCACCGCTCGAAGTAATAGGCAGGCTGCTGTCTTGCAGCCCAAATCACTTCAAGATGCCAAAGAAACACAGGAAGAACGACTGACTACTTCAATGGCAGATGTCGATTTGGTGCTTGGTGGCGGGATTGTACGTGGCAGTGTCGTCCTTATTGCTGGACAGCCTGGCATTGGTAAAAGTACCTTGCTAATGCAGCTAGCGGGCCTTGTGGCAGCGCAGAAGAGCGTTCTATACGTCAGTGGGGAAGAGTCTGAGCATCAAGTGAGTATGCGTGCTTCTCGATTAGGAGTGCAGGGTGATGGATTATCTCTAAGCGCCAGCAACCAAGCTGATGATATAGCGGCAACAATTTCGACTAAAGAATTTGACCTGGTGATTGTTGATTCAATCCAGACTATGACTGCAGCTGGTGTTAATTCTGCAACCGGAAGTGTCAGCCAAATAACCAATAGCACGAACCTGCTGCTTCAGGCTGCGAAGCAATCTAACGTTGCGTTGATTATCGTCGGGCACGTCACTAAGGAGGGTAGTATTGCCGGTCCGAAACTGCTTGAGCACATCGTCGATGTTGTATTGCAGCTTGAAGGCGATGCATATGGCGGCTATAAACTCCTCAGAGCTGCAAAAAATCGATTCGGCCCTACGACTGAAGCCGCAATCATGGAAATGGATGAAAAAGGCCTGCACCCAGTTTTGAATCCATCAGAGGCACTACTCGAAGAACGGCAGGTGACAGATGGATCTGTCGTACTGGCAACTGTCGAAGGTACGCGTCCAATCTTGGTTGAAGTTCAAGCACTAGTAAACAAGACAAGCTACGGATATGCCAAACGAGCCGCGAGCGGCTTTGATTTGAACCGATTGAACCTGCTGGTAGCCATGCTTGAGCGGCGCACCAAGCTTAGTTTGAGCGATAGTGATATCTATGTGAATATCGTGGGCGGGTTACGTTTACAAGATCAGGCAGCGGATCTGGCGGTCTGTATGGCGATTGCGTCTGCTGCGAAAGGTATGCAACTCAAAAAGAACGCCGTCGTGTTCGGTGAGGTTGGTTTGTCTGGCGAAGTACGGCACGTGCCTGCTATTGATAAGCGCATTGCCGAGGCGAAGAAACTTGGATTCGAAGTTGCTATTGGACCGAAGCAGCGAGGCGCCAAGAAGCAAACAAGCTTTCTCCATAGCGTGCCAGATGTGCGCGCGGCGTTAAACGAGTTTCTAGAGCACTAAGAATAGTGCTCTTTTTTGCTAGGGTTTTTTATGCTTTCAGGTATCGCCAGAGGGTGGAGGAGTGCCGCTATCAGAAGGTGGGGCCTCATCAGGTACCGTAGCTTTGACGCTGTCAGTGCCTGCGTATAGTACGCTGTCGGTGACTTGGGCCCCAATAGTAATAGTTCCCGATGACGAAGGTACATAGGTGAACTGCACGGTGCTATTTGAGCTAACGGCTTTAGACTGCACTGATTTGCCGTTAATGAGAAGAGAGACAGTACCCGGGAACTCAGCATATTTGCTATCCGTCAGCGAATGAGTACCTTGATCGACACGAATCATGATTGTACAACCAGTGAGGGGACAAGTATAGTTGCCCGAACTATCAAGCACAGGAGAGTTGCCCACGTTGACGGACGTAATCTGGGCACTAGGTTTTGTATCGTTACAATTATGTACGTTATCTGTCGCGTCAGTAGTCGTCGAGGTGCCTGATGTCGTGCCGCCCTTGAAGATATCAACGTTCCATTTTGCAACATTACTATTATTCCGTTTTTCTTTCGCGGCGTCAGGTGTACAGCTTGTGGCGAGTAAGCCGCTTACTTTGTCAAATTCCTGGCTTTTAGCGGCAGCACTACTACCGACGTACCATGATGGGAACAAATCGGTGCTTGGTGAAGGGCGTCTTTGAGTTGAATATGGCGGATTGTACATCACGTAAGCCGGCAGAGTTTTAAGCCCATCAGGTTTTTGCCAGTTGGCTGCAGGTACGTTGCCGAGTTTGTCGATCGCGCCCTTCATAAACTGTTGCATGATTGGATCAGTCATATACTCTGGCTGGCCGCTATATGAAACAGTTCTTGAGTGGTTACCAACCCAAATTCCTGCCGTATATTTTGTGTTCCAACTCATCATCAGACCGTCGTACTGGTCATTTGTCGTACCAGTTTTGATACCGTTTTTCCAACCCTTATACAGGTGGAACTTATTGCCGTAACAGTTAGTACTAGTACAACTACCGCCAAGATATGAAGCGTACGGATCTGAGGCTATATCGTTGATGATATAAGCTGAGTCGGGTTTTACGACTTGCTTGCCCTCTGATTGTTCCCATTTCTTCAAGACCTTACCGCTTGAGTTCTTAACTTCGAGTATATAGCTCTGAGGGATAGCCTTGCCCATGCGAGCGATGCTTGCGATACCATTCACGTGATCGGAAAGGTGAAGGTAGGCGCCATCACCAATACCGGCTGCTGCATAACACTGCGTCTGGTCTGCTTTAGTAGCGGTCGTCACATCTGTGCCTGGAACGTAACAGCGATAACCATCTTCTTTAGCCATGAGAGCACTCGCGGTATCGACAACCTTATTGATAGAGGTAGTTTTGAGGCTACTCGTGTCATCGGGCACTGCCGAAAGCATTGCTTTGACTGCAGGGATGTTTCGTGAACCACCAAGCGCATAACGAAGCGTCGTCGGGCCTATCGAACGGAAGTCAAAGTTATTGAGACAGTTACCACCACTTCGTTCTTTCTGGGTACACGGATAGCCAGGCAGCGGACCAACCGTATCGTACAATATACTACCCGCACCGACGCTTTTATTGTTATCTATAAACGTGACGTAGTCGTATGGCTTGATACTCGAACCCGGTGATATATTCACATCTGTTGCGTAATTTATTTGACCATAATTTGGGTTGTTGAAGTCGGATCCACCGATGAGCGCAACAACTTGTCCAGTAACATTATCTTCTGCGATGAAAGCGACGCTATCAGCATTCTGGCGGTCCATTTGGGCTTTGCCGTCACTGACCGCCTTTTCAGCGATCTTCTGCATATCCATATCAAGCGTGGTTGTTATCTTCCAGCCACCTCTGTCTACGACAGCTGCAGGGAACTCGCCACGGAGCTGACTACGAGCCTCAAGCACAAAATACGGTGCTTTGATGTTGGCGTAGTGGGATTTGAGTGGTTGTACTTCTGCAAGGATATCGACATCTTTGGCATCAGCGGCTTGCTCTTTGTTGATATAACCTTGATCCACCATGAGGTCAAGAATGTAATGCTGCCTATCAATAAGCCCAATGCTATCAAAATAATTCGTGGCAACTCCCTTGTTGTATACAGGGCTGCTATACGGCGAAAAACTCCCTGGTGCTTTCGGGATGGCTGCCAACATCGCCGCCTCGGCAAGTGACAGTTCCTTCGCCGTTGTAGCGAAGTAATCTTGCGCTGCAGCCTCTACCCCGTAGTCGACGCCACCGTAAGGAGCCATATTGAGATAGCCAGTGAGGATATCTTCCTTGCTGTACTCGCGTTCAAGCTCAACGGCAAGAATTAGCTCTTTCACTTTACGAGATATGGTTTGATCGTTTGTCCAACCTTCATTAATCTTGACCAGTTGCTGAGTAATAGTAGATCCACCTTCGACCGGACCGCTAGCTTTTGTTACGTCACGCCAGGCGGCTCTCAAGATACCTTTTGTATCGAATGCTCCATGGTTATAGAAGTTTTTATCTTCTACTGCTACAGTCGCATCTCTCATATATTGCGCAATGTTATCGCCTTCAACAGGTATTCTTTTTCGGTCAGTATAATCTTGGAACAGCACAGTTTTACCGGTGCGGTCGTAATATGTAATGCTGCCACCAAAATTATTACCTGATATGTCCTTAATCTGAGGCAAATCTTTTCGGAAATATGCAAAAATACCGACAATCAGCAAAAAGCCAATAACAAAAGCAACGCCAGTAATCTTGAGCGCCGTAAGAGCGCCCTCTCGGCTAAACCAAAATTTCGACAATCTTTTAGGGTTTATGCGGTACAAAAACCGCTTTAATGGTTCTTTTGGAAGGCCGCTGAGATACACAGCTCTTCGCTTGGCTTTTGCCTCTTTGCTAGCCTGATAGCGGTCCTTAAAGGAGTGGTTAATCTTGATAGATTTACCACTGCGGGTAATAAACGTATTCTTCTTCGCCTTTGAACGGCGTGGTCGAGATGATTTTTCACTCATAAGCGTATTGGACTAAGTTGTTTCTCCACTAATATATCCCACACAGTATAGCAAATCGCAGGCTATTTCACGCAATAGTACCTATGGTTTTTACAGCAAACACTCAGCAAACACTCAGTAATACAAATAGTGGGCTGTGAGCCAGTAAATTATCGGGTATACTTACAGGCATGACATTATCAGAAGAACTGGTGTGGCGCGGCTTCACCAACCAAACAACCTATAAAGACTCTACCGCACTTGATGACAAGTCCAATCCAATAACTTTCTACTTTGGCGTCGACCCGAGCGCAGATAGTTTACAAATTGGGAACCTGGCAGCAGCTATGATGACCAGGCACTTTATAGACCACGGGCATAAAGCTATCTTGCTCGTTGGCGGTGCAACCGGGCTTATTGGTGACCCCGATGGCAAAAAAGAAGAACGCAAACCAAGGACCGTCGAAGAAGTAGAACACAACAAGGCGGTAATCGCCGCGCAATATAAAACAGTCTATGCTGATCAAGAGTTTGAAGTGGTTGACAATTACGATTGGTTTAAGGGCATGAGCTATCTAGAATTCTTGCGAGATATCGGCAAGCATGTCCCAATACGACAGATGCTTGGTCGGGAATTCGTACAATCACGACTCAGTGAAGACGGTGCTGGTATATCCTATGCAGAGTTTAGCTACTCACTCATTCAGGGCTTTGATTTTCTTCACTTGTACCGTGAAAAGAATGCAACACTGCAGCTCTGTGGCGCTGACCAGTGGGGTAATAGTATCGCTGGCGTCGACCTGATTCGCCGTATCGAAGGTGGTGAAGCAAACGTATGGTCTATGCCACTTATTGTCAATAAGGCCACAGGGGTGAAATTTGGCAAGTCTGAAGGCGGTGCTGTATGGCTCGACTCCGCGAAAACCTCGCCGACTAAGTTTTATCAATTCTGGATTAGCGCAGATGATATAGGTGTTGAAAATTACCTGAAGATATTTACCTTGCTTAGTAAAGATGAAATCGAGGATATACTCCGTATTCAGCAAGACAGCCCGGGTGCACGATACGCACAAACTCGCTTGGCCGAAGAGGTCACGCGTCTTATCCACGGCGACGATGCCTTGAATAGTGCGAAGCAGGCTACCGACTGTCTGACGGGACGTACAAATATTGCCGAAGCGAGCGATGAAGCAATCGCTGTGCTTCGTGAGGAGATTCCATCTTTCGCGAGCCAAGAATCCGGTTCGGTGGTTGAAGCGCTTGTCAGTACTGGCCTTGCTAGCTCAAATAGCGAGGCTCGCCGTTTAATTTCTGGTAATGCCATTGCGCTCAACGGCGCGAAAATCTCTCGTGAACAGTTTGAGCCGGCTGACTTCCAGAACGGTCGTATATTGCTGCGTCGAGGCAAGGCATATAAAGATAGTGCCCTTGTCGAGCTTGGGTAACTATACGGTATGCAACTTATAACTATTGCACTTGGTAAAACAATTTTTGCGCTGCTACGCCTGCTAGGTCGTACCGGCTCTGCATTACCCGGGCTTGTTATCGAAAAGTTTAATCCGACTTTCTTAGTGCATCAACTCGCACGATTACCACAAGGTGTCATTATCATCTCCGGTACAAACGGCAAAACCACGACTACGAAAATCGCGGTGTCATTACTGGAATCACAGGGGCTCAGGGTGCTTACAAACCGAACGGGAAGCAATTTCGTGAGGGGTGTCATCAGTGCGGTCGTCGATAAAACGATGTGGGCGGGCACATTGCCATACGATATAGCGGTATTCGAACAGGACGAGGCTCATGCAGTTAAATTTGCACATATAGTAAAACCGCGCGGAGTCGTCGCGCTCAACGTGATGCGCGACCAAATGGATAGATTTGGTGAAATCGATACAACTAGGCAAATGCTGCAGCAACTTGTCTCGGCGGCAACCGAATGGGTTGTCTTGAATGCAAATGACGAGCGAATAAGTCAACTCACCCCCGATAAAGGTGTTCAGGCATATTGGTACGCCCACCACGAAGACTTGCAGCAGAATTTCTTAACTGACGATCAACTCTATCATGCCGAGTCGACCGCCTATGCACTGGCCGCCAAGCCGATAGTTTTACTTGAATCGTACGATAATGGTCATGTCACGCTACAAGTAGGTAAAAAGAAACAGCACTATGAATTTGCTCTTCAGGGTGGGCACAACGCCCAAAATCTAGCCGCAGCACTATCGGTGCTAGTAGCTGTAGTACCTAAGCTGGACGAGGCTGAAGTAACTCAGTGTTTACGGGACTTACGCCCTGCATTTGGCCGAGGTGAGATTGTAGAGTTGCCATCGGGCGGCGGTTTGACTTTGCAGCTTGTCAAAAATCCAGGAGGTTTCACCCAGGCACTTCGCATGTTGAGCCTCAAACATTATGAAACCGTCGCGATTGCTATCAATGATGATTATCCCGATGGCCGTGACGTTTCCTGGCTATGGGATGTAGATTTCACTGGTCTGACGGGCGGGGCACCGATCCTATGTGGTGGTACTCGAGCAGCCGATATGGCAAACAGATTGAAATATGACGACGTGAAATCTGCAAGCACAGAATCACGTCTTGAAAAGTATGCCGAGCAGCTTGATGCCGCTGTGCCAGCCGGAACAAATGCTATCTTGTTTTGTACCTATACCGCAATGCTAAAACTACGGGGATTATATCTCGGCAATCACTCCGGCCTAGACGAGGAGGACAGTGTATGAGCGATACACAAATGCAGCTTACGATCGCACACCTTTACCCTAAGGAGATGAATATTTACGGCGATACAGGCAATCGATTAGTGCTTCAGAAGCGGGCCGAATGGCGCGGAATCAAAGTAGATATACACCATATTAGTGCGGGTGATGCTATACCAGAGGGTGTTGATATTATTATTGGCGGTGGCGGACAAGACGCTGGCCAAGGTAAAATTCAAGACGATTTGCAAACTAAATCGAAAAAGCTGCATGAATTGGCCAATGCAGGCACAGTCATGTTGATGATTTGTGGCATGTATCAACTTTTTGGTCGGCAATTCCAAACCCACGAAGACGAAACTATAAAAGGTGTCGGCATCTTACCGCTCGAAACATCTGGCGGTGATGTGCGTATGATCGGCAATACTGTATATGACACGCCATTTGGGCGAATCGTCGGCTACGAAAACCATAGTGGAGTGACAGTACTTGACGATACCTCACTGGCTTTTGGCTCTGTCGTGCACGGTGATGGCAATAATGGCACGGATAAAACCGAGGGCTGTCGCGTCCACAATGTGTTTGGCTCCTATAGCCATGGCCCGATGCTTGTTAAGAACCCAGAATTTGCCGATGAACTACTCAAGCTTGCTCTTGAGCGCAAATACGGTCCGCTCACTCTAGAGCTGTTAGATGATGCAGTAGAGCTACAAGCACAACAGACAGCGGCAAAACGGCCGCGCTAGTGCTACCATAGTAGAGTGAAACTATCGGATAGTATCGAGTTTGTGCCGGGTGTCGGCCCAAGTACTGCAAAACAATTGCACCTGCTTAAGCTGCAAACTGTTTTTGATTTGCTCGACTATTTGCCACGAAAATACGAAGATTATTCTGAAATAACCTCTATAAAGCAGCTTCGACCAGGCCCAGTCACTATTCGAGCTGTTATCAAGCATGCGAAGGGACATTATGTACGCCGTGGCATGCACATCACCGAAGCGGTCGTAAGTGACGATTCAGACAGTATGCGGGTCGTGTGGTTCAACCAGCCGTATAGAGCGGCAGCACTCAAAATTGGTCAGGAATACTACATATCTGGAAAATATGAATTAAGTAACCAACGTTTCCAGATTATGAATCCGAGTGCAGAGCTCGTAAAAGATTTCCCGCTTAATACTGCCCGCATCGTCCCTATCTATAAACAATCCAAAACGGTTACCTCGAATCAGATACGCAAATTTATCGGTGCATGCGTGCAGCTACTTGACGAGCTCCCAGAAACGCTGCCCACCTGGCTATTGACGAAGTATCGGTTGCAAGCGCGGAACGAGGCGATTCGGGCGATGCATTTCCCCGAGTCGAGCGAACAGCTTGCTGCAGCCAGGCGTCGCCTGGGCTTCGAGGAAGCGTTTGAGCTGATACTGGCTAGCCAACTTAACAAGCTAGAGAATTCTTCAGAAAGCTCCTTGCAGATTCCATTTGACGAGAGACTGGCCAAAGAATTTGTAGCGAACTTGCCATTTACACTGACCGACGACCAACGGAAGGTCGTTTGGCAGATTTATCAAGATATGCAAAAAACCCAGCCAATGAATCGACTGGTTGAAGGCGATGTCGGTTCTGGCAAGACGGTCGTCGCAGTGATGGCGGCGCTCATGGCAATCAAAGAAGGCTATCAGGTGGCATTCATGGCACCGACCGAGCTGCTCGCTCGCCAACATGACAAGACACTGGCCACTTTACTCAAGCCTCTTGGCGTTGAGCCTCACCTACTCGTCGGCAGTCTGAGCGCCAGCAAAAAGCGCGCAGCCCATGAGCTAATTGCCAGCGGCAAAGCAGGTATGATTGTCGGTACGCACGCACTTATCCAAGATAAGGTCGATATGCACAAGCTCGGACTTGTCATAGTCGATGAGCAACACCGGTTCGGTGTGCAGCAGCGTAAAACCTTGATGGCGAAGGCTGGTCATATGCCGCATGTCCTCTCCTTTACCGCGACACCAATCCCACGAAGTTTGGCACTGACGCTTTATGGGGAACTCGATATTTCATTGCTCAAAGAGAAGCCGGCTGGGCGCCAACCCATTCACACTGAGCTTGTACCGGTACTAAAAAGAGAGAAGCTATACAAATCTCTCGCCACAGAGCTGTCTGTCGGACGACAGGCATTCGTAGTATGTCCACTTATCGCCGAGTCGACCGCACTTGATAAAAGCTCAGTCGAGGCTGTCTACGCCGAGCTACATGACAAGCTGCTTAAGGGCTATCGCATCGGTTTATTGCATGGGAGACTTAGTGCTGAAGAGAAAGATGCAATCATGCAAGCCTTTGTAGCGCAAAAACTAGACGTGTTGGTGGCTACTACAGTAATAGAAGTCGGCGTCGACGTGCCAAATGCCTCTATCATGGTCATCGAGTCTGCTGATAGCTTTGGCCTGAGCCAACTCCATCAGCTCAGGGGACGAATCGGAAGAGGCAGTGACGCGGCGCAGTGTTATCTACTGCTCGATGCCGACAAGCAGCCGACTCGCCGTTTACGGGCTATCGAAAGCAGCAATGACGGCTTCCGTTTGGCTGAGCTCGATCTAGAAATTCGTGGGCCGGGCGCTATTTATGGAGCTTTTCAGCATGGTGAGCTTGACCTTCGCATTGTGCAGCTTAGTGACACGCAATTGCTGGCCGACGCTCGAGCGGCTGTAACTCGATTCATCGAAACCAGGGAGGATTTGGTACAATACAAGGAACTTTCAGAGCGCATCACTAAACTGCGCGCTGTTACGAATTTGAACTAAATGTACGCAGGCACAACTCTAAAGCAATTTCGCAATCTTGATTCTTGGTTTGGCGCACACCAGAATATAGATCGTCATGCCCGAAAATTACTATCACAATTGTTGACTGATGAGTTGGACCAAAAGTTTCCAAACGCGAAACAGATAGTTAGCTTCGAGGGTATGGATGGCCCAGATGCTATCAAGCGGAAGACGCCAGCCCAGGATGAGCCGTGGCACTATTTTGACCCATACGACAAATCCGACACTAAGCTATTCGAGATTCTGGCAGAGCATCGAGGTAAGTTGATGGCGGCACTAAAAGAGGAGAACACTACCAGAGCAAGTTTTGAGGCAGCCTGGCTTGCTCACGCGCTTGTTGACGGTCTGACTCCAGCACATCATTATCCGTATGAAAAAGAGCTTATTAGACTTCGTGGTGGTAAAAGCCTCGAAACAAGGGTAACACCAAAGGATAAATTAGTTTTGCCCGGCAATACTATAAGAGAGAGGATGAACAATAATTGGGAAATGTGGGGAGACAAAGGTCTGCTGGCTACACACTTATCCTTTGAGTGGGGGATTGCAATATTACTTAAGCCAATGAGGACTGATAAGTTTGCTGTGCCAAAAAGACGCATCAAAGCTGTTGCGGAAAAGGATAATTATGAAGAATATTTTGCTGGTCAAGCAAAGCGAATCGCAAATCTCAATCTCTACGAACAATATTATAAGCGCGCATGGACTATCGGCCTTGCTAAACGAATACGACGCGAGCTGTTGCCTATCATCATAGAAACACTAGTCGTCTACTGGTATGGCGCCGTACTGGAAGCTTCGCAGCAAAGGAAGAAGAAATGAGAGTCATAGCTGGCCGACTCGGCGGTAGGACATTTGACAGCCCGCGCGGTAATCGTACACACCCTATGAGTGAAAAGGCGCGAGGTGCGCTCTTCAACGCGCTTGGTGATGTCACCGGCCTGACATTCCTCGATGCCTATGCGGGCAGTGGTGCTATCGCGATCGAGGCGATAAGCCGAGGCGCGACCTCAGCTCTCGCAATCGACATCGATATTGATGCAGTTAAATCCATAAGTGCGGCTGTAGAAACATTCGGGCTAGAAGATGACATACGAGTCCTGCGCAAAAACATTAGCGGCTGGTCCTCGAACCATAAGGCTGACGCATTTGACATCGTCGTGGCAGACCCGCCGTATCATGACATTATCCCATCTGTGCTCGCAAAGCTTATAGTACACGTTAAACCTGGAGGCCTCTTCGTCCTCTCGTGGCCAGGCAAAGAAAAAATCCGCGCCTTTCCAACTACTGAGCAGGTTGCGCACAAATCTCTCGGTGATATACAGCTAGTCTTTTACCGCAAAATTTAGTAAACTACCTCAATGTCTTTTCCTGAGTTTAGGGAAAAGAGAGTCGGAGCAAAAATCGCATTTTTTGCCCCGCGCGTGGAGAAAAACCGTAGGTTTGTCTCCAGATAGCGCGCGTGAGTGGTGGAATGGTAGACACGCCAGTTTTAGGAACTGGTGCCGCAAGGCGTGGAGGTTCAAGTCCTCTCTCACGCACCAAAACAAGTGCCAGCCGTAAGGCTGGCTTTTGTTTTGACTAGAAACATTCACATAAGCGTAAAAACAGGTATACTAATAGCAATATGACACTCTCGACCCAACCATACAAAGGCGCCCGGGATTTCTATCCAGAAGACAAACGTATCCAAAACTATATGTTTAGCACTATGCGGCAAGTATGTGAAAGCTTCGGCTATGAGCCATATGATGCCCCAATCTTAGAGCCAACAGATCTATTCCTTGCTAAAGGAAATCAAGAGATTATCGACGAACAGACGTATACCTTCCAGGACCGTGGCAAGCGCAGCGTCACGATTCGCACTGAGATGACACCGACCGTTAGTCGTATGGTGGCAGCCAAGCGTCAAGAGCTGGCCTATCCTCTGCGTTGGTACAGCATCCCGAACCTTTGGCGCTACGAGCGCACCCAGCGTGGTCGACTCCGAGAATTCTGGCAACTCAATGTCGATATCTTCGGTGTGCAAGGCATCGAAGCTGACCACGAAATGATTGTCGTCGCCGATCGTATCATGAAAGCGTTTGGAGCCACACCAGACATGTATACCGTTCGGGTGAATAGCAGGCAGCTCACGAACTGGCTTTTTGGCACATACCTCAAGCTAAGCGAGACTCAACAAAGCACAATCATCCGTCTTATCGACCGAATGCACAAAATTGAGCAGGATAGTTTCATTGCCCAGGCAGATGCAATATTCACCCCAGAACAACGCGAATCAGGCGCACTGGATAGTCTTTTGCAACTGTTGAAAGCCGAGAAACTCAATGATTTGCCGTCTGGAGCCGAGAAACTGCCGTCAGTCCTAGGACTCATGCAATTACAGGACCTGCTCGATGCTTCACATGTCACGAATGTGAAGTTCGATGTAAGCCTCATGCGCGGGTTTGATTACTATACTGATGTCGTATTTGAAGTATTCGATACAGACCCAAGTAATAATCGAGCCATGTTTGGCGGTGGTCGTTATGACGGCTTGGTTGGGCTTTTTGGCGTAGAGCCAGTGCCGACAGTTGGTTTTGGCATGGGCGACGTGACACTACAGAACTTCCTCGAGGCACACGAGCTGCTACCGAAGCTTCAGACAGAAGTGGACGCATATGTCATCTTGCTCGGTGAGAACACCTACGAACAGGTGCAGCCAGTACTCGACACTCTTCGAGCCGAGGGTGTGCGACTCGCGGTCGATACGACTGGGCGCAAGGTAGAAAAGCAGATCAAAGCTGCGTCTAAAAAAGGTATCGAGCACGTTATTTTCATAGGTGAAACAGAGCTCGCAGATAAGCGCTACAAACTCAAGAATCTAGTATCGGGAAAAGAAGACTCGCACAGTGTCGAGCGAATCGTTGCGAATCTGCTCGATTCACGCCGCGGCCACATAGCCCCTAATGCTAGCTCTGATAACGACCAAGACGCATGATAGCTACTAATCACGTCACGACAGGGGCTCTATTTGCTGCGGTGACAGTGAGCGTCTTGCCCTGGTGGGTTATCTTGCCGGTGGCATTTCTACTCCACTTTGTTTTGGATTCATTACCACACTACGGTGATCTCAAACACCCCGACAAGGCACTCCACCGCCTACGGTGGTTTCTGCCACTTGACGCGACCATAGCGCTTATCGTACTTGCAGGTATATTTATTCTTCGACCAGACAGTTGGCCAATCATCGTGGCCGCTGGCGTGCTATGCGCGAGCCCTGACCTTTGGTCAGTGACTCGTTACATTCGGTTTGTAGGTAGTGGTGATACATCGATAAGTAAAGACTGGTTCTCTCAGTTTCATCACAACATCCAGTGGGGCGAAAGACCATGGGGAATCTGGATAGAAGGCGTTTGGCTTGTGGTGACTCTTTCGGTGCTGTGGCAAATCATAAGCTAATCTGTTAGAGTATGTACTTATGCAAATCACTACCAAGAAACTCAACCCTACTAAAATAGAGCTCACACTTGTAGCTGACCAGTCGCAAATTGACGGCGCAAAGTCAAATGCCCTCAAAGAACTTGGCAAAGACGTTAGCCTTGCAGGTTTCCGCAAGGGACACGCTCCAATGCACCTTGTCGAAAAATCCGTAGATCAAAACTTATTGCAAAGCAAATTCCTCGATGTCTTGCTTAATGACATGTATTCACAAGCTCTCGCTAAGGAGCAGATTCGAGCTGTTGCACAACCAGAAGTAAATGTTAGCAAGTTTGTACCATTTACAGAAGTTGAGATCAAAGCAACTGTAGAGGCAGTTGGGGCCGTAACACTCGGTGACTACAAAAAACTGTCATTCATTAAGCAGGTAGAGGCCACAACTGACAAAGATATTGATGCAGTGCTGAATGATTTATTGTCTCGTGATGCAGAGAAAAAAGAAGTAACACAAGCAGCAGTAGAAGGTGACGAAGTCACCGTAGACTTCAGTGGCGTTGACGCTAAATCTAAAGAGGCAATTTCTGGAGGCTCCGGCAATGATTTTCCGCTTATCATCGGAAGTAACACCTTTATCCCAGGATTCGAACCTGAACTTATCGGCCTTAAGGCTGGAGAAGAGAAAACATTTGATGTCACATTTCCAAAGAACTATGGCGCAGAAGCGTTACAGAATAAGAAAGTCACGTTTACGGTCACTGTAAAAATAGTGAAATCTGTTATTAAGCCTAAGCTTGACGATACATTCGCCAGCAAAGTTGGTCCGTTCAAGACAGTCGCCGAGCTAAAGGCTGATATCCGTAAGCAAATCGAAGCTGAGAAAGACACTCAAGCCCAACGAAAAATCGAGAACGATATGCTACAAACGCTGGCCGACAAGTCAAAAGTTGAAGTGCCCGAGGCGCTTATCGAAGCCGAAGTTGAACGAATGGAAACCGAAGAAAAGCGAAATCTCATGTATCGTGGCCAAACTTGGCAAGAACACCTAGATGCAGAAGGCAAAACTGAAGAACAACATCATGATGGTCTTAAAACTGATGCATTGCAACGAGTTAAAACCGGCATCGTACTCGGAGAAGTAGCGCAAATTGAGAAGATTGATGTAAACGATCAGGAGCTACAAGCTCGGATCGCAGAACTCAAGCAGCAGTATGAAGACCAACAGATGCGAGCTGAGCTCGACAAGCCAGAAAACCAGCGCGATATTGCGAGTCGCATTCTGACCGAAAAGACTATCACGAAGCTACTCCAGTACGCCACAAAATAGAATCCGGTAAAAAAACAATTAGCACTCTTGACCTTTGAGTGCTAATTTCTTATCATAGATACATAACTAGGAGTACTTGAATGAGCGTATTAATCCCAACCGTGATTGAAAGTGAAGGCCGCTACGAGCGCGCTTATGATATTTATAGCCGACTGTTGAAGGACCGCATCATCTTTATGGGCACCGACGTGAACGAAACATCGGCAAACCTGATTGTGGCGCAACTGTTATTCCTACAGGCTGAGGATGCGAAAAAAGACATTTATCTATACATAAATAGCCCTGGAGGTAGCGTATACGATGCACTGGCCATCTATGACACGATGCAGTACATCACTAATGACGTGCAAACAGTTGGTATCGGTGTGCAAGCAAGTGCAGCCGCGTTCTTGCTGAGTAGCGGAACTAAGGGCAAACGTTCACTCCTACCAAATAGCACTGTTATGATTCACCAACCCAGTAGTGGCACCAGGGGTAAAGTTACGGATCAAGAGATTGATCTCCGTGAATCTCTCCGTATCAAAAAGCTGCTTGAAGATATCATGGCTAAAAATACTGGCCAGAAGCACGCCCAGATACACGAAGATATGGAACGTGACCGCTGGATGACATCAGAAGAAGCGCTCAAATACGGCCTCGTGGACAAAGTCATCTCAAACCCACCAAAATCGTAGATGGTGGGCGCTTGACAACACCGGACGAACTACTGTAGACTTATCTGTTAAGAAGTAGTGTAAGTTGGGGCTGTGCTGCTGTGGCGCCAAAGCAGTCAACAACTCAGTATTGAGTTGTCAGCACCAAAATCTCCCGCTTAGGTATCTTCGAAGCGAACAACTAAAAACAATATATTTATCAAACCTTACAATAAGAGGGGATTATTGACGCGTATGCCAAATAGTACTACCACTAAAGCAACTCGTGTCTACTTTACTGATAGCCCAGACGACGGTCTGAAGCTACCTAATCTTGTAGACCACCAAAATAAATCATTTCAATGGTTAGTAGACGAAGGTCTCGGTGAATTGCTTGCCGAAATCAGCCCAATCGACGACTACACCGGTACAAAACTAAGTCTTGCCTTCAAGGACTATCACTTTGAAGATCCTAAAACAACTGAGGCGGAAGCCAAAGAAAACAATATTAGCTTTGACGCTCCGCTTAAAGCTACTGTTGAGCTGACGAACAAAGTCACCGGCGAAGTCAAAGAGCAGGAGATCTACCTAGGTGATTTCCCTTGGATGACTGATCGCGGTACTTTTGTGATTAATGGCGCAGAGCGTGTAGTTGTAAGCCAGTTGATTCGATCAGCTGGTGTTTTTTATACTGCAGAACTAAGTGGTACGCATAATCTCTACTCAGCAAAGGTCATTCCAGGCCGTGGCGCATGGCTTGAGTTTGAGACTGCTGCAAACCACGCACTCTACGTAAAGATTGACCGTAAGCGTAAAATTCCCGTTACGACACTGCTTCGTGCCCTCGGTATGACCGACTCACACATGAAGGAAGCCTTCAAGCATGTTGATAACGCCGACTCAAGCTACCTCGACGCTACCCTCGAAAAAGATCCAACCAAGGGTCACGCCGAAGCACTCATCGAAGTGTACCGACGCCTTCGCCCGGGAGACCTTGCAACTGTCGATAACGCACGCAGCTTGTTGGAAAACATGTTTTACAACTTCAAACGCTTCGACTTTAGCCGTGTTGGCCGCTACAAGATAAATAAGCGTCTCAACCTCGACATCGCAAACACTACAGAGAATCGTGTCATGCGACTTGAAGATCTTGTAGCCATCATCGGAGAACTTATCCGAATGAATGTGACACAAGAACCAGGTGACGACATCGATTCACTAAGTAACCGTCGTATCAAGATGGTTGGCGAGCTTGTACAGCGCCAATTCCGCATTGGTCTGCTTCGTATGGTTCGCAATACTCAAGACCGTATGAGCATGAGCGAAATTGAAACAGTACAACCTGGTCAGCTTATCAACGCTCGTCCAGTTGTCGCAGCTGTTCGCGAATTCTTCGCCAGCTCTCAGCTAAGCCAGTTCATGGACCAGATTAACCCACTCAGCGAGCTTGCTCACAAGCGTCGCTTGAGCTCAATGGGTCCCGGTGGATTGAGCCGTGAACGTGCAGGTTTCGAAGTACGTGACGCTCATGCAACTCACTACGGCCGTATCTGTGCCGTTGAGACCCCAGAAGGCGCTAACGTTGGGCTCGTACTGAACCTCGCAAACTTTGCCCGTATCAATGACTATGGTTTCATCGAGACGCCATATCGTAAGGTCATTAACGCCGCAGTACCCAAGGATCTACCTGGTCATATTGCATCAGTGAACCTTGAAGACGAAAAAGGTAGAGTCGTCGTCAAAGCTGGGGCAAAAATTACCAAGGCTGATGCCGACAAGCTCGCAAAAGTAACCACTCAGAAAACATGGCCAGTCAAAGCAAAAATTACCGACGAAATTGAGTATCTAGATGCAGCTGATGAAGAAACCGCCGCAATCGCCGGAGCAGGTGTCCCTACTAAGGATGGCTACTTCGTGCAAGAACGCGTTAGCGCTCGTAGTAACCTCAAGGCAGGTGAAGTCGATTCTGATGATGTAACTCACGTCGATGGCGCACAAAACCAGATTATTGGTACAAGCGCTGGGCTCATCCCATTCATTGAAAAGAACTATGTGTATCGAGCACTTATGGGTAGTAACCAGCAACGCCAAGCGGTACCACTCATCAAGCCAGAGTCACCAATTGTAGGTACTGGCGTTGAAACCGCTGCTGCACACAATACCGGTCAGCTGATCGTAGCAGAGGGAAGTGGTGAAGTCTTGAAGGCAACAGCCGAAGAAGTCACCGTAGCCTACAAAGAAGGTAATGTTACCTATCGTCCACAGCACTTTGTTCGCAGCAACGAAGGTACGAGCATCAACCAGACGGTTGTCGTGAATACTGGCGACAAAGTCAAAGCCGGTGACCCGCTCATCGAAGGTATGAGCATCCAAGGTGGCGAACTCGCACTTGGAAAAGACCTCGTCGTGGCATTTATGCCATGGGCAGGGTATAACTTCGAAGATGCTATCGTTATTAGTCGCAAACTTGTCGAAGACGATACGTTGACAAGTGTTCACATTGTTGACTACATGATTGAGGTTCGTGAAACGAAGCTTGGTCCAGAAATTGTTACTCGAGACATTCCAAATGTATCTGAAGACGCTCTGCGCCACCTTGATGATGACGGCATTGTTCGCATCGGTGCCGAAGTGCACCCAGGTGACATCCTCGTAGGTAAGATTACTCCTAAGGGTGAACAAGAGCTCAGCTCAGAAGAACGATTGCTTCGCGCAATCTTCGGCGAGAAAGCAAAAGAAGTCCGTGATACTTCACAACGCATGAGCAATGGCAAGCACGGCAAAGTTGTCGGCGTAAAAGTATTCAGTCGTGAAAATGGTCACGA
The DNA here is from genome assembly GCA_024635495.1 of Candidatus Saccharimonadota bacterium. Lineage (GTDB taxonomy): Bacteria > Patescibacteriota > Saccharimonadia > Saccharimonadales > UBA4665 > JAGXIT01. The sequence continues at coordinate 286,516 of JAGXIT010000004.1, read as the reverse complement.
GCTCAAAGCTGGTGTACTCATGCAGATCCAGGTTTTCGTTGCACAAATGCGTAAGATTAGCGTTGGTGACAAACTCGGTGGTCGTCATGGTAACAAGGGTGTTATTGCCCGAATCCTTCCTGTCGAAGACATGCCGTTCATGGAAGACGGTACACCTGTTGACATCGTGCTTAACCCGCTCGGTGTGCCAAGTCGTATGAACATTGGTCAGCTATTTGAGACTCACCTAGGTATGGCCGCGCAAGCTCTTGGTATGAAAGTAGCTAGTCCATCATTCAATGGTGTACCAGTATCTAAGATCCAAGAACTGCTCAAGGAAGCCGGTTTCCCAGAAGACGGTAAGCAACAACTCTTCGACGGCCGTACCGGTGGCGCCTTCAAGGAACGCACAACCGTTGGTTGTATGTACATGATTAAGCTCAACCACATGGTTGCAGATAAGATTCACGCCCGTTCAACCGGTCCGTACACTATGGTCACGCAGCAACCACTCGGTGGTAAAGCGCAAAATGGTGGACAGCGATTTGGTGAGATGGAGGTGTGGGCACTTGAAGCGTATGGCGCAGCCAACACTCTTCAGGAGATGCTTACAATTAAATCCGACGACGTCTACGGGCGCTCAAAGGCTTACGAAAGCATCATCAAGCAGACACAGATCGTTGGTCCGAAAGTCCCTGAGAGCTTCAATGTGCTCGTGAAAGAGCTGCAAGGCTTGGGGCTCAAGGTTGATCTCATATCATCCGATCAACTTGTCGATGCAGAAGCGGTCCTTGCCTCGAACATTGAAGACGAAGCATTACATCCTGCTAATGTCGAAGCACCAACCTCTTCAATATCAGATATTGATGTTACGAACGAAGAAGCAGCCAGTGAAGGTTTTGAACTACAAGATTCAAAAGGTAATCCAAGCGAAGAATTTGGCGACGAAGAAGAAACTCTCGTGAGCACACCTGGAGATAAAGATACAACAGACACTGACGAAGGGGAGGAGGTCTAATATGCGACGCTATTCATACGGAACAAATATTGCTGACTTTAATGCAGTCCGACTAGCAGTTGCTAGCTCAAAGGATATTGAGGCATGGAGCTACGGCGAAGTACTCAAGCCTGAGACGATTAACTATCGTACGCAAAAGCCTGAGCGTGATGGTCTTTTCTGTGAGCGTATCTTTGGCCCAGTCAAAGATATCAACCCACACGACGCAAAGTACAAAGGTGTACGTAGTCGCGAAGCTGCCGTTGATAAAAACGGTGAGCTGGTAACTCGTAGCATCGTCCGTCGTGAGCGAATGGGCCACATCAACCTCGCAGTGCCCGTTGCACACATTTGGTTCCTTCGCGGAACGCCAAGTGCTGTTGGTCTCCTACTCGGTATGACAGTTAAGAATCTTGAGCGCGTTGCTTACTTTGCAAGCTATGTCATCAAATCTGTCGATAAGGCAGTCCGTGACCAGTATCGCACTGACAAAGAAGCTGAATGGCAAGCTGGACAGCAAGCCATTAAGATTCGCTATGAGAAAGAAGCCGAAGCTGAAAACGCTGACGTCAAGGCACTCGCCGAGGCTCAGACGAAAGAACTCGAAGACCTAGCTAAAGACTGGGAAGTGCTCAAGGCGCAACTTGATGGCCTCGTGAAGTGCAGCCTCATTGGTGAAACTGAATATCGTAATCTGCCATCTGACCTTCGTAGTATGGTTAGCGTGGGTATGGGTGGCGCAGCATTGCGCGATCTATTGATTGAGATTGATCTCGATACGCTCATCGAAACATTGAGTGCAGAAGCTGAAGAAGCCAAAGGTCAACGCAAGAAGAAACTCATGAAGCGTCTTCGACTACTCGAGAGTATGCAGCGCGCCGGTATCGAGCCAGAAAGTATGTGCCTAACTGTATTACCGGTAATTCCTCCTGACCTACGTCCAATGGTTCAACTCACAGGTGGTCGTTTTGCAACATCAGACCTAAATGACCTGTACCGTCGTGTCATTAACCGAAATAACCGCCTTAAGAAACTTATGGAGCTCAATGCACCTGAAGTTATCCGTCGCAACGAGCAACGTATGCTTCAAGAAGCTGTTGATGCACTCATCGACAATAATAATGCCCGTTCAGGTCGCGCCGTAGCTGCTACCGGTCAACGTCGTCGCCTCAAGAGCTTGAGCGATATGCTTAAGGGTAAGCAGGGTCGTTTCCGACAGAACTTGCTCGGTAAGCGTGTCGACTATTCTGGTCGTTCAGTTATCGTAGCCGGACCAGAGCTGAAGATTAATCAGTGTGGTATGCCTAAGATGATGGCGCTTGAACTGTTTAAACCGTTTGTTATTGGTGAATTGATTGCTCGTGAGCAAGCGCACAACATTCGATCTGCAACTCGCATGATTGAAATGGGCGAGATCGAAGTATGGGATGCACTCGATGAAGTCATTAAAAATAAATATGTACTTCTCAACCGTGCGCCATCACTCCACCGCTTGAGCATTCAGGCCTTCCAGCCAGTACTCATCGAGGGACGTGCCATCCAGCTTCACCCACTCGTTTGTAAGGGCTTCAACGCCGACTTCGATGGTGACCAGATGGCGGTTCACTTGCCGCTATCAGACGCAGCTCAGGCTGAGGCTCGAGATATCATGGCAGCAAACCGCAACCTATTGAAGCCAGCTGATGGCTCACCAATCCTGCACATCGAACAAGATATCGTGCTTGGTTGTTACTACCTTACATATGAGCGTCCAAGTAACGATCCAAAGCCACGACCGCTTTCAAGCCTCAATGAAGCTTCGATGGCATTTGATGGTGGTGCGATAACACTGCAAAGTCGCGTGCTTGTACCATTCCGTGGTGAAATCCGTGATACAACACTCGGTCGTCTCTATTTCAACGAAATTTTGCCAGAAGACTTTGCGTTCCAGGACGAGCCTATGACGAAGAAACGTCTCCAAAAAGTAATGGCAGAAGTCTATCAAGAATACGGTCAAGATAAGACTGCTGAAATTGCCGACAACCTCAAAGACCTTGGGTTCCGTTATGCAACCCTGTCTGGACTCAGTATGGGCATGGGTGACTTTGAACCAATCAATGGGCTTGAAGGTGTCATCTCTGATGGTGAAGACAAGAGTGCAGCGATTAGCGATCAGTTTGAACAAGGTTTCATTACGAATGATGAACGTCACCGTCTGACTGTTGAAAACTGGACCAAAATCGATAGCAAAGTTCAAAATATGCTTGCCGATCAGATGAAAGACCAAGATGGTTCGATGGCGATTGCTATCACCTCTGGTGCTCGTGGTAACATCTCGCAGATGAAGATGTCAGTCGGTATGCTTGGAGTCTTCCAGGATGCTGGTGGAAACATCATTGAGCTGCCAGTGAAGTCTGGTTACATGCAGGGCCTGACACCACTTGAGTACTTTACTGGTACTCGTGGTACCCGAAAAGCCGTCATCGATATTGCTCTTAAAACTGCCGATGCAGGTTACTTAACTCGTCGTCTCGTCGACGTTTCACAAGATGTGTTTACGATTGATGACGAGGCTGGTAGTGAAAGCGATCCAGGATTTGCACTGCTTCGCATCGATGCGGCCGCAATTGGCGTCAGCTATGCAAGCCGCCTCGAAGGTCGTTTTGCCGCTGAAGATGTCAAGGGTCTCATCAAATCTGGTGAACTATTCACTCCTGAGATTGCAGCCACAATCGATGCGAATGACGCAATCGATGGTATTAAGATTCGTAGCGCTCTCAGTGCAACATCGGTTCACGGTGTACCGCAAAAGAGCTACGGAGTCGACCCCGCAACTGGTAATCTTGTCACGAGCCATAACCCAATCGGTGTGATTGCCGCACAGAGTATTGGTGAGCCAGGTACACAGCTAAGCCTCGACTCTAAGCACCGTTCTGGTGCAGCTGTTGCTGATGATACTGCCCAAGGCTTGAGCCGTATCGAAGAACTCTTCGAAGCTCGTACACCTAAGGGTCAAGCTTACTTGACTGATATCGGTGGCAACGTCAATGCATGGGAAGAGGGTGATCACTACATCGTACAAGTCACTGCTGAAGATGAAGACATTGTCTCGATTGAACTTGGCGTTCGCATTGCAATGGTAGCTGGTGGTAGTGATGTCGCTATCGGCGATGTCGTCGCAGCTGAAGATGGCGGTGAACAACCAATCATTGCACCTATGAGTGGTAAGGTTGAATTTACCGACAAAACAGTTGTCATTACACCAACCGCCAAGAGCCTTGTTCGCTACGAAATCCCTGGCTTCAAACAGTTGATGGTCAAAGACGGCGACAACGTAGTCCCTGGTCAGCGCCTGACGAATGGTTCAATTAACTTGCATGACCTCGTTCGATTACAGGGTGTTGAACAAACTCAGCGCTACATCATGAACGAAATTCTCGGTATCTTTGCCGGTCAGGGTCAAAACATCTCAGACAAGCACCTTGAAATCATTGTGCGTCAGATGTTCAGCCGTGTTCAAGTCGAAGATGCTGGTGATAGCGAATTCGTGACTGGCGATGTAGTCAGCAAGCTCGCTGTAGCTGAGGCTAACGAAGCACTTGTTAACGCTAAGAAGACCCCAGCTAAGGTCACACAGCTTCTCCTTGGTATCACCAAGGCAAGCTTGAGCACAGACTCATTCTTGAGTGCCGCCAGTTTCCAGGACACAACCCGTGTACTGATTGGCGCTGCAACTAGTGGTCGTGTCGACAAGCTCTTCGGTCTCAAGGAGAACGTTATCCTTGGTCGTAAGATTCCTGTCGGTACTGGCTACGGTGCATCAAATGCACTCGATGAAGGTGACGAACCTGAGGAGACAGAGGGATATCACAACGACCAGATATTCCGCGCTGAAGGATAGCAGTGCGTACAGGAGGGCTTAGCAGCCCTCCTCACTCTTTTGAAATATACTCAAAAGAGCTATCCACCCGAGCTAAAACCTGCGTATGGCGCAGGTTCGCTTTGCTCAACTGAGAGAGTTATATAAGTGATTATATAATTCAGCAAAATAACCCCGTCATTGCGGGGTTATTTCTATATGATACAATGGCCGGATATGAAGAAAATTTACGTCGTATCAATTGTGCTATTCATTGTAGGTGTCGGAGGCCTATACTGGCTATCGTATAGTAGCCGACAAGACGAGCCAGCGAATGACGCGATGAAGAGCACGCAACCAGAAACGTCAACTGTAGATGCGTCTACCTCAAAAAAAATGGCTGAGGATAAGACCATCTCAAAGCTTATTATTGGTAGCCCCGATGCTCCAGTAACGATCATCGAATACTCAGATTACAAGTGCCCGGAGTGCAACAAATTGTACCAAGGAGCTGGCAAGGATATTCGGAAACAGTACGTCGACACAGGCAAGGCAAATATAGAGTTTCGCCCATTTCCACTCTTTGGTGAAGATTCTGGTCTCGCACTCTACGCTTCATACTGCGCAGCAGAGCAGGGTAAGTTCACTGCCTATCACGATAGATTGTTTGACTTCATGTGGCAGAATTATTACAAAGACGGTGACTATAGCGTCGAATCAAAACAAATATTCTCTATAGAGAAACTCGGAAAGCTCGCCGGAGAAGCTGGCTTGGATAAAGCTAGCTTTACTACGTGTGCCGGTGGTAAAACTTATGGCGACACCTATAACGCGGCAGTTGCCCTCGCCGGACCCGATTCGGTGCAAGCGACGCCATCAATTATCATCGGAGCCCGCAAAGTCACCGGCCCACAACCATTCAGTACCTACGATGCCCTCCTAAAAATCGAAACTCGTTAATACACTCTGGCCATTGCGAAACAGCATCAAATAGCGTACAATACATCTGTTAACTATCAAATTCGAGCTGATTTGGGGTAACACTCAGATCTTGGCGGTAGAGGAGAAGTATTCTCTTCAGCGAATATAAGTGGGAGCGTGTACTACGCTCAGGAAAGGAATTGGCCTATGCCAACAATTAATCAGTTGGTGCGTAAACCACGCAAGAAGGTGACAACTAAGAGTAAGTCGCCAGCGTTGCAACGCGTCACTAACACACTAAAGACCAGAAACTACGAGAAGGCTGCGCCATTTAAGCGCGGTGTTTGTGTCAAGGTCACTACTAAAACACCAAAGAAGCCAAACTCAGCACTTCGTAAAGTTGCTCGTGTACGTCTCGGCAATGGCTACGAAGTATGGGCATACATCGGCGGCGAAGGTCACAACCTACAGGAACACGCAGTTGTCATGGTACGTGGTGGTCGCGTAAAGGACCTTCCAGGTGTTCGTTATCACATCGTCCGTGGTGCACTCGACCTCCAGGGTGTACAGGGCCGTAAACAAGGCCGTTCTAAGTACGGCGCTAAGAAGGAGAGCAAGTAATGCCACGAAAAGTCACATCCTCACTTGTTCGAGATATTCCTGCAGACCGTATCTACGGTAGCGTGCAGGTTCAGCGTCTTATCAACCGTGTGATGCGCGATGGTAAGAAGCAAATCGCAGAACGACTTGTATACGATGGTATGCAGACCGCTGCGAAGAAACTTAAGGTAGAAAATCCTGTCGAAGTTTTTGATCAAGCATTTGCAAACATTCGCCCAAATGTCGAAACTCGTTCTCGTCGTGTTGGTGGTGCAAACTACCAAATTCCTTTCGAAGTGAAGGGTCAACGCCAGAATCACCTCACCACTATGTGGTTTGTCGCCGCCTGCCGTGCCCGCAAGGGTATTAGTATGGCTGACCGCATCGCAGCAGAGCTGATGGATGCCTATAACAACCAGGGTTCAGCCGTCAAGAAGCGTGAAGATACGCATAAGATGGCAGATGCTAACCGTGCGTTTGCGCACTTCGCGAGGAGCTAATTCATATGGCTGAAAAGAAACCAGAAATGGGCAAAATCCGTAATATTGGCATTATTGCTCATATTGACGCAGGCAAGACCACAACTACAGAGGGTATCCTCTATCGTACTGGTCTGAAGCACAAAATTGGTGCCGTTCACGAAGGTGGAACGACCACTGACTGGATGGATCAAGAGCGCGAACGTGGCATTACTATCGTGTCAGCGGCCGTAACCTGCTACTGGAAGGGTCATCAAATCAACATTATTGATACTCCAGGTCACATTGACTTCACTGCAGAAGTAGAACGCTCATTGCGTGTGCTTGACGGTGCCTGTGTCGTTTTTGACGGTAAGATGGGCGTAGAAAGTCAATCCGAGACTGTTTGGCGTCAGGCTGATAAGTACAAAGTGCCACGTATCTGCTTCATCAACAAGATCAACCAAACTGGTGGTGATTTCTACAAGTCACTCGAAAGTATTCACAACCGCTTGAGCAAGCGTGCATTTCCTGTACACCTGCCAATCGGCTTTGAGCAGAGTATCAACGGTATCGTTGATCTCGTCAGCATGAAAGCATATACCTACACTGAGTTTCATGACCATGAGTTGGTTATGGGCGAAATCCCAGCCGACATGATGGATCAGGTTAAAAAATATCGTAGCTTGCTTATCGAAAATGCCGTTTCAGAAGACGAAGCTATGCTTGAGAAGTATTTCGAAGTTGGTGAGGATGGTCTTACCGAGGATGAAGTCCGTCACGCAGTTCGTGCTGCCGTACTTGGTGGTAAATTCTATGCTGTCACCGGTGGTGATGGTCGTGGCGTTATCGTCGAGAAAGTACTCGATATGGTGAATGACTTTCTTCCAAGTCCTAGTGAAACTGGTTCTACTTGGGGAACGCATCCAAAAACTGGTGATAAAATCGAGCGTAAAGCCTCAGAAGCTGAGCCGCTTGCCGGTTTAGCTTTCAAGATTACGACAGATCCATTTGTTGGTAAACTTGCATATTTCCGAGTTTACTCTGGTGTGCTGAAGGCGGGCTCGTACGTACTCAATAGTTCTACTGGCACAAAAGAGCGCGTTGGACGTATCGTCCGTATGCAAGCTGATAAGCGAGAAGAAATCGAACAAGTTGTCGCAGGCGATATTGCTGCAATTGTAGGCCTGAAGGGAACGACGACTGGTCATACACTTTCAGACCTAACGGACCCAATCGTACTTGAAAATATCACATTCCCAGAGCCTCCTGTGTCTATTGCAATTGAGCCAAAAACGAAGGCTGACCAGGAAAAGATGAGTCTTGCACTGCAGAGACTCGCAGAAGAAGACCCAACGTTCCGTGTTCGTGTCGATGACGAGACTGGCCAGACGATTATCTCTGGCATGGGTGAGCTTCACCTTGAAATCCTCGTTGACCGTATGAAACGTGAGTTTACCGTCGAGGCAAACATCGGGCAACCACAAGTTGCATACCGCGAAACGATTCGCAAAGATGCCGTTGAAGTTCAGGGTAAATTTGTCCGTCAATCCGGTGGTCGCGGCCAATATGGTGACGTTTGGCTTCGCCTGAGCCAAAATGAAGCGGGTAAAGGTTTCGAGTTCATCAATGCTATCAAGGGTGGTGTCGTTCCAAGTGAATACATCACACCAGTTCGTAAAGGTATCGAGGAAGCTATGAGTAACGGCGTTATCGCTGGTTACCCAGTCGTTGATATCAAAGCTGAACTCTATGACGGAAGCTATCACGATGTTGACTCGAGCGAAATGGCCTTTTCAATCGCTGGATCTATGGCGCTACAAGAAGGTGTCAAAAAGGCATCTCCAACATTACTCGAACCTGTCATGAAAGTCGTTGTCGTAACCCCAGAAGCATTCATGGGTGACGTTATCGGCGACCTAAACAGTAAACGTGGCCGTATCGAATCGATGGAAGATCTGAGTTCTGGTATCAAGGAAATAACCGCCTTTGTACCACTTGGTGAAATGTTTGGCTACACGACGACCCTGCGTTCAAACACGCAAGGTCGAGCAAGCTCAAGCATGGAGCTGGCTCACTATTCTGACGTGCCAAATCACGTCGCTGAAGCAATCATTGCAAAAAACAGCAAATAGCAATATTTGACAGATGTAGGGGGATCAAAAGTTGCTTTACAAATAGGCATGTTTCCCCTATACTATTTTCGGTATCTCGCGTGAGGGCGTTGCTCTAGTGGATTAATCTAAAGCAATATGGACCGCGTGAACAACTAGATAAACGTAATAATTAATCAAATAAGGAGTTCTACCTCTTATGGCAGGCAAATTTGACCGAACTAAGCCTCACGTTAACGTTGGTACTATGGGCCACGTTGACCACGGCAAGACAACTCTCACAGCAGCGATCACTTCTGTGCTCGCAAAGAAACTTCCAGGTGAAGTAAATAAGCCAATTGCTTATGACCAAATCGATAACGCACCAGAGGAAAAAGCACGTGGTATTACCATTGCTACCTCACACCAAGAGTATGAAAGCGAAAAGCGTCACTACGCTCACGTTGACATGCCAGGTCACGCCGACTACGTCAAGAACATGATTACCGGTGCTGCCCAAGTTGACGGTGCTATCCTTGTCGTATCAGCAGCTGATGGCCCTATGCCACAGACTCGTGAGCACGTCCTACTTGCTAAGCAAGTTGGTGTGCCAAAGATTCTTGTTTTCATGAACAAGATGGACCTCGCTGATGCTGACCTCGTTGAGCTCGTCGAAGAAGAAATTCGTGATCTCCTAGAGAAGAACGGTTTTGACCGAGATTGTCCTATTATCAAGGGTTCAGCTACTAAAGCCCTCGAAGGCGATGCAGCAAACGAAGACGCTGTCATGGAACTCGTAAAAGCTATGGACGACTATGTTCCACAGCCAGTACGCGATCTTGATAAGCCTTTCATGATGCCAGTTGAAGACGTATTCTCAATCAAGGGTCGTGGCACCGTTGCTACGGGCCGTATTGAAACAGGTATCGTCAAGGTCAACGACGAAGTTGAAATCGTCGGTATCCGAGATACTCGAAAATCAGTTGTAACTGGTATCGAAGCGTTCAAGAAGTCACTTGACCAAGGTCAAGCTGGCGACAACGCTGGTATCCTTCTCCGCGGTATCGAGCGTGATGACATCGAACGTGGTCAGGTTATTTGTAAGCCTGGTACAGTCACTCCTCACACTGAGTTTGATGCAGAAGTCTACATCCTCAGTAAAGAAGAGGGCGGTCGTCACACACCATTCTTCAAGGGCTACAAGCCTCAGTTCTACTTCCAAACTACGGATGTAACTGGTGAAGTTGAACTCCCAGCTGACAAAGAAATGGTCATGCCTGGTGATACTGTAACGTTTAAGGTTAAGCTTCTTACTCCAATCGCAATGGCTCAGGGTCAACGTATTGCTATCCGTGAAGGTGGTCGTACTGTTGGTGCTGGTGTTGTTACCAAGGTTGTTAAGTAACCAGTTCTAACTTACACGAAAATACCCCTCCATTACTGGAGGGGTATTTTTTATTCTGAAGGATTCAGAGGTATTGGTCCTGGATGCGGCGGTAGTACGCCGACTCGCATACTGTATTCTACGCTATGGATGCCAACTATACGGCCTAATCTATAAAGAGGAGTTTGATGTTGTTTGGCACTGAATGAAAAATCCCATTTTTCTAGGTTCAACTCAATAATTCTTTTTACAAAAGGTGTAGCAGGCTCTAATCTATATCGTGAGTCAGGACCTTCATCCTTAAGCATAAAGTGAAATGCAGTTCGCGCCAATGCGCCTGTATAGTGCAAGGTCAGCCCACCGGTTTTTTCTACATTAAAATTAGGCCAATGAGCTTCGACATCTGAGATAATTTGGTTACTGACGTCTTCTGGCTGCATAGTACAATAAGTATACTTCATTTATAGAATAGGTAAGTTGATGTCTGATATTCTTTCAATTTTGGCCGCTATCTTGTATAATCAACCCTTGTAAACTAATCGTGCTGACTAAAAGTCGTGCCGGTTCACTTATTGAGTCGTCAAGATGTTACAGCACTAAGCCAGGCCAACTGGCAAAGGAGTCATATCATGGCAGATGCCAAAGTACCAGAACCAGGTAAGCAGCGAATTCGTATTCGTCTCAAGGCTTATGATCACAAAATCATTGACCAAGCAGCAAAGCAGATTGTAGACACTGCACTACGCACCGGCGCTAGCCTAGCTGGTCCAATCCCGCTACCGACTCGTCGTAGCACGTTTACCGTGGTCAAGAGCCCACACGTCTACAAGAAGGGCCGTGAGCAGTTTGAGATGCGCGTACACAAGCGCCTTATCGACGTATTTGAGCCAACGCCAAAGACGATTGATAACTTGATGAACCTTTCATTGCCAGCCGGCTGTGACGTCGAAATCAAGATGTAGACAGTCTAAGAATAGACAAAAACTACAAAACATGCTAAAATATACTATATTGAAGTAATTAACGTGTTTAAAATCCGAGCCGAAACGATTATTAAATTCGGCTCAAAGAAAAGACCATGTCCCAAGAAGCAATTAATAGACAGATAGAATCAGAATCAGGTATTGATTATATAGATCAGACCTGTTCGATATCCAATGGGTTTCACATGCCCGATAACGCCCGACAAGCATTGCAAGATCGCTTTGATGGTACGGATATGTCACCATATAGATCAGAAGAAATTATTGAGAAAGTGCATATTGCCACTATGAAGCAGAGTATTCATGGGACCAATAAAACCACAGACACACTCGCTTTCCTCGGTGAAGGTGCTGCCGATGTATATGAGCAGCTGTCTTCAGACCCCCGAAATGTAGCGAAATATTTACACTGGCTTGGCTTGGCCTCAAAAGTATTATTTGAGAAAACTGAAAAAACCAACATTGGTGGAGGTTACGTGAATCTCCATGCCCCAAACAAAGTTGGGCTTGCCGTCTTCCCGGGACTAACTGTACAGCAGTGGGGAGACTGGGAGTCTACGGAAACACTAGATGCAGAAACAGAAAAGCTCGAGGACACATTAGAGGGATCGGATTTAATTAATAGTGTCACTTTTCATGACAAAAACGACACAAGCTTTCCTAGCTACAAATACTATCCATATCCAGAAATGAACGAAAGAGGGAATCTGATAGCGGTTCGATACTCTACGGTCGATCGTTACCGTCGCGTTGCAGATGTAGAGATAGCAGGAATCGAATCGCCTATTTTGATTTTTAAGCGTTCAACGATGCTTAATTTAAATCAACGCTTTAATGACGACGAGAAACGTACTCTAAACGTGCCGACTTGGGACAAAGCAAAAAGAACTTTGGCAGCAGCAGCAATTGCTCCGCGTATTGAGGCTGCGATTATTGAAACTGCCGGTGAGACGAAAGATATAATCCCAATTGGCGCACAGCTTGTAGCTATGGTTAAAAACCCATCACAAGCATAGGCATTATGCTACACTTAAGGCATGGCAAAAAAACGTAAAGCAACCACAAAACCTAGAACTAAAAAGCCTGAAAACGACAGTTCTTTTATGTTTAAATTGATTCTCTACGTTATTTTGGGTTCTCTTTGGATTAAGGTTACGAAAACAGGTACCGACCTGACAGTGCCGATCCCCGTTGGTCTCCTTATAGGCATATTCTTCACGAGTCACGAGCACTTTGTGATAGATCGCAAGATCGAATACGCAGTTCTTGTTATAGCCGCACTCTTCGGCTTCGTTGCCCCGTATGGCTTATACGTTAATCTATAATGTACTTTTTGCAACGGGTTGACAGATGTAACGTCAGCATGGTAATCTGTTAGGTACATACAAACATTTTCCACATTGGTGATGTGAGGTAGGTCCCGAAAAGTTATGAAAATAACAGAGGTGAAACCGCCGGCCACCATTTTCTTAATGTCAATGTACAAGACATCAAGAGGCGTTTGTAAAAATATTACATAAAACTACGAAGGAAGAGTGCGCCAAGAGTATACATCTCTCGGCCGTCGATACGCGACAAGCGCGGTATGTAATCCGCGGCCCAGTAGCAATCGAGCGCCAACAGAGATAGAACTAGTGGAGCACCAAGCACTATGAAAGCACTTATTACAAGAAAGATTGGCATGACCAGTACCATCGCAGATGACGGTACGGTTCAAGCTGTCACCTTGCTTTCCGCTAGTCCCTGTGTCGTTACACAGGTCAAAACTGCAGAGACAGACGGGTATACCGCTGTACAGGTAGGTTTTGAAGACGCTAAGGAAAACAATGTGGCAAAACCACAGCAACATCATCTAAAGCCTTCTGGCAAGATGCCGAAGATTATCCGCGAATTCCGCGTCGAAGAAATCACTGATGACCTCAAGGTTGGTTCCGAACTCACCGCAGAGGTCTTTTCAATTGGTGATAACGTGCATGTTACCGGTACAAGTAAAGGTAAGGGCTGGGCAGGAACAATCAAACGACACAACTTCCACCGACAGCGTAAAACGCACGGTGGCAAGGGCAACACTCGTAAGCCTGGTTCAATAGGCTCTATGTACCCTCAGCACATTTTGAAGGGTAAGAGAATGGCCGGTCATATGGGCCACGAACAGGTTACCGTTCGTAACCTCAAGGTTGCGATTGTTGATACAGAAAAAGGCTATATCGGTGTCGTTGGCGCTGTGCCAGGTCCACGCAAGGGCATTGTAATTTTGAAGGGAGACGCATAATGTCTGTACCTACATACACCGCAAGTGGCGCGAAGGCAACAACTGCCGCAAAGCTTAGCAAAGAAATCTTTGACGTGAACGTTACAAATCACGAATTACTCAAGCAAGCCTATGATACCTATCTCTCCAATGGTCGTGATAACCTCGCAGTCGTCAAGACTCGTGGTCTCGTCCGTGGCGGTGGTAAGAAGCCATGGAAGCAAAAAGGTACTGGACGCGCACGTTTCGGCTCTAGCCGTAACCCAATCTGGCGTGGCGGTGGTATCGTATTCGGTCCAACCGGCGAAGAAAACTATACCAAGAAACTTTCTACGACTAGTAAGCGAGTCGCATTGCGACAAGCACTAAGCCTTGCCAACAGTGACGATAAAATTATGGTCATAGATAAACTTGTAAGCAAAGAAGGTAAGACGGCTGACTTTGCAAAACTTATGACAAAGCTTGGCGCCGTTAGAAAAACACTTGTCATCGTAGACGATAAGACTCCAGAGCTCGTACGAGCCAGCCAAAACTTGCAGGAAGTTAACCTTGTAAATGCACAGTACCTAAATGTGTATGATCTATTGAATGCTCATCACATCGTAATAACCACCGACGCACTGAAAAGTGTTGAGACTTGGTTGGGAGGCACAAAATAATGCATTACATCAAACCACGACTGAGCGAGAAAGCATTTGCTCTGAGCCAAGCACACAATACGTATGTATTGGATGTTCCGGGTGGACTCAACAAACACGAAATTGCAGACGCAGTCGAAAAACAGTTTGAAGTGAAGGTTATTCGCGTTCGAACGATTAACCGCAAGGGCAAGGCCAAGCGCGTCCTAAACTTAACTGGCAAACGCAGCACTAACCGCCTCGGTTCTCAGTCTGACTTACATAAGGCATATGTGACGCTCGCAAAAGATAGTCACTTGCCATTCTTCGAGGCAGAAGAAGCAGAAATTGCCAAGGCAGACGAAGAATCAAAGAAATCCGCCGCCAAGAAGACCGACAAGAAGACCGACAAGAAGACCGACAAGAAGACCGACAAGAAGACCGATGCTAAGGCTGTAAAAGAAGATAAGAAAGCCGAAAAGAAGCCGGCCAAGGCAAAAAAGGAGAGTAAGTAATGGCTATTAAGCAATACAACCCAACTACTCCTGGCCGACGCGGTATGAGCAGCCAAGACTTTGACGCGGTGACAACCAAGCACCCAGTGCGTTCATTGCTTGTTACGAAGCGTCGCGGTAATGGTCGGAACAACCAGGGTCGGATCACGACTCGTCACCAGGGTGGTGGTGCTCGTAGGCACTACCGTATTATGAACTTTAACTTCCAGGGCGAAGGTACTATTGAGCACATTGAGTACGATCCAAACCGCTCAGCTCGTATCGCTCGTGTCAAAGACACTAAGGGTACGTATCACTACATACTTGCAGCTGTCGGTATGCACGTTGGCCAGAAAATAGCTGGTCACGAAGAAGCACCAATCGAGAGTGGCAACCGTTTGCCCCTTAAGAATATTCCAGTCGGAGCAACCGTCCATGGTATTGAAATCAAGCCTGGCCGAGGAGCACAGATGGTTCGTAGTGCTGGTAACGGCGCTCAACTTATGGCAAAAGAAGGCGATTATGCATTTTTGAAGCTACCAAGCAACGAAGTCCGCAAGATTAACCTGACTTGTACTGCCACTATCGGTACTGTAGGTAACGAACAGCACCAGAACATCAAGATTGGTAAAGCTGGTCGTAATCGTCACCTTGGTAAGCGTCCTTCAGTTCGTGGTGTCGTGATGAACGCAGTTGATCACCCACACGGTGGTGGAGATGGTGGTCGTCACCGTATGGCGAAAGCGCCTCGTACACCTTGGGGTCAAAAGACCTTGGGATACAAGACTCGTCGCCGTAAGTCTACTAATAATATGATCGTAAGAAGCCGTCACTCGGCCAAGAGGAAATAAACTATGAGTCGTTCACTGAAAAAAGGGCCATTTATAGATCCGAAGCTCGCGAAGAAAGTCGCGGCGCTTGGCTCAGAGGATCGCACAATTATCAAAACTTGGGCACGTGCTAGCACGATTGCACCTGACTTTGTTGGTAAGACTTTCGCCGTACACAACGGCAAAGTACATGTTCCAGTCTTTGTGACTGAAAACATGGTTGGCCACAAGCTTGGTGAATTCAGCCCAACACGTAAATTCCGTAGCCACGGCGGTAAACTGGCGAAGGGGAAATAGGATATGTCAGTTAAAGCAGAATCAAAAGGTGTCCGCATGAGCCCCCGCAAGGTGGCCGCAGTTGCATCGCTCGTCCGTGGCCACACGGTTGCTGACGCGATTGTCATACTTGAACATACCCCACGTCATGCCGCGCTGCCAGTCATTAAGACTATCAAGAGTGCACAGGCAAATGCCGCTCACAACCACAATTACAAGCCTGAGACACTTCGTATCACCGAGATTACAGTCAACCACGGT
The DNA here is from genome assembly GCA_024635495.1 of Candidatus Saccharimonadota bacterium. Taxonomy (GTDB): domain Bacteria; phylum Patescibacteriota; class Saccharimonadia; order Saccharimonadales; family UBA4665; genus JAGXIT01. The sequence continues at coordinate 270,534 of JAGXIT010000004.1, read as the reverse complement.
CCTCGTATGAAGCGTTTCCGTCCGGCTGCAATGGGCCGCGCCTTGCCATTCATGAAGCGCAGCAGTCATATTCGCGTACTCGTCGACGGCGAGCAGCGCCCTGCAAAGAAACCAGCTACCACTAAGGCTGTAGAAAAGAAGGAGGGCAAGTAATGGGCCAAAAAGTAAATCCCATCAGCATGCGCCTGCAAGTCAACAAGGATTGGCGAAGCAAGTGGTTTGTAGGTAAGCGTGATTACGCCACCTACTTAGGCCAGGACCTTAAGGTTCGTAAGCTTATACAAGATAAGTTTGGCTCGCGTGGTGCTATCAATAAAGTAGATATAGAACGTTCAACCAACCTCGTTACTGTTACGATTGCAACTGCAAAAGCAGGTGTAGTTATCGGTCGCGGTGGTCAAGGCGCACAAGAGCTCAAGGCTGCAATCGAAAAGATTTTTGGTATCGCTACTCGTGTAAACATTGAAGAAGTCAAGAAGCCCGACCTCTACGCTAAGCTCGTTGCAGAAAACATTGCGTATCAGCTTGAGCGACGAATGAGCTTCCGACGTGCCGTTAAAAGCGCTGCAGGTGCCACGATGCGTGCCGGTGCAAAAGGCATTCGTATCGAAGTCGCTGGCCGTTTGAACGGTGCAGAAATGAGCCGACGCGAAAAAGAAGCTCAAGGCTCAGTTCCGTTGCACACAATACGTGCAAACATTGACTATGCGGGTGTTCGCGCTCAGACAATTGCAGGTGTTATTGGCGTTAAGGTATGGATCTACAAGGGAGATAACTAAGATGTTGCTTCCAAAGAGAACCAAATTCCGAAAGGTCCGTAAGGGCAAAATCCGAGGTGTTGCGACATCCGGTAATTACATTGCTTATGGTGAGTTTGCGTTGCAGGCTCAAGGTCGTGAAAGAATCACCAGCCGCCAAATCGAGGCAGCTCGACAAGCGATGACTCGCTACATCAAGCGTGGTGGTAAAATCTGGATTCGAATATTTCCTCATACGCCAGTTACTCGTAAACCACTCGACGTTAAGATGGGTAGTGGCAAGGGTAACCCAGAATTTTTCGTAGCAAAAGTACGTCCTGGCACAATTCTATTTGAAATGCAGGGCGTAAGCGAAGAGGTTGCACGAGAGGCTATGCGTCTCGCTGCACACAAACTTCCAATTAAGACAAAGTTCCTGGTGAAGGAGGGTGCATAGATGAAACTTGCAGATATTCGTAAATTTAGCACCGAAGAATTGACGAAAGAAACCGTGAAGCTTAAAGATGAGATTGCCGAACTTCGTCGCCATATTTATATGGGTGACAACCAGAATGTCCGGTCGGTACGCAATAAGCGTAAAGATCTCGCTCGTATGCTGACGGTTTTAAGCGAACAACTAGTTAAGGAGGCCAAGTAAGATGGCGAAATCAATCACTGGTGTCGTCAGCAGCAACAAGACCGACAAGACTATTGTCGTAACCGTTCGTGAGCGAAAGACACACCCACTGTATCGTAAGCAGTACACAACTAATACAAAGTTCATGGCGCATGATGAGAACAACGAAGCCCAAGTTGGCGATAAGGTTGTGATCATCGAAACCCGTCCAATCAGTAAGCGCAAAAGCTTCAAACTTGCATCGATTCTTGAGCACGGTGGTGTTGCACATGTCGAAGCAGAGCCTGAGATAATCGCCAAGAAGACCGAAAAGACAGAGGAGAAGGCGTAATGATACAACAAGAAACACGTCTCGGCGTTTGTGATAACAGCGGCGCTAAAGAAATCCTCTGTATCCGCGTACTTGGCGGAACACGTCGACGCTACGCACGAGTTGGCGATATTATCACCGCAACCGTGAAGGCTGCAAGTCCTACGGGCACTGTTAAGCGAAAGACTGTCGTACGTGCAGTTGTTGTTCGTACACGCAAGGAAATCACTCGTAAAGATGGCTCAACTATCAAGTTTGACGACAATGCAGCAGTTATCATTGGTGACGACAAGCAACCAAAGGGTACTCGTATTTTTGGCCCAGTTCCACGTGAATTGCGTGATTTGGGCTATGCCAAAATCGTTAGCTTAGCTCCGGAGGTACTCTAGTATGAACAAAATATTCAAGATTAGACTCAAAAAGGGAGACCTCGTACAGGTTCTCGCTGGTAAGTACAAAGGTAAGCAAGGCAAGATCGTTGCAACTCATCCAAGTGAAAACAAAGTTACCGTAGAAGGTATCAACATTGTCAAGAAACACCAGAAGCCAAACAACGCTCACCCACAAGGTGGCATCCTAGAGATTACGAAACCAATTTGGGTTAGCAAGGTTGCTATCGTTGATACAACCGCCAAGAAGCCAAGCCGTATCGGATACAAGATCGACAAGGATGGCAATAAAACTCGTGTATTTAAAGCATCAGGAAAGGAGATCAAGTAATGGCTGAAACAACTACAAAGAAACCGGCTGTCAAGAAGACTGAGAAGTCTATCGCTTATGTCTCACGCCTGAAGGCTCTCTACAAAGATACCTATGCCGCTGAGCTCCAGAAGGAACTGAAGCTAACTAATCCACACCAGGTACCACGCCTCGAGAAGATCGTCATAAACGTCGGATTGGGTCGTGCGAAGGATGACAAAAAAGTCATAGAAACTGCCAAGAATACTCTCCGTAAGATTACTGGCCAAGAACCAGTTGAAACGGTAGCCAAGAAATCTATTGCTGGCTTTAAACTTCGTGACGGAAACATGATTGGACTCAAGTTGACCCTCCGTGGTGAACGTATGTACGAATTCATGGACCGTTTGATTAACATTGTCTTGCCTCGCCTCCGTGACTTTCACGGCGTCAGCAACAAGGCCTTTGACAAATCTGGTAACTTCTCTATTGGTCTAACCGACCAATCAGTATTTCCAGAATTAACATTTGAAGAAACGACAACCGCACATGGTATGCAAGCTGTCTTTGTGATTAAAGCCGCAGAGCGCGAACATAGCAAAGCATTATTAATTAAGTTCGGAATGCCGTTCGAGAAGGAGAACAAGTAATGGCCAAGAAATCTATGCTTGCTCGTGACGCAAAACGAGCCAAAATGATTGATCAGTACGCTGCAAAGCGAGCTGAGCTAAAAGAATTAGGTGACTTTGATGGACTCGCGAAGCTTCCACGCAACAGCTCACCAACCCGCCGCAAAAATCGCTGTGTTGAGACAGGTCGTCCACGTGGCTACATGCGTCAGTTTGGTCTGAGCCGTATTTCCTTCAGGGAACACGCAAGCAAGGGTGAAATCCCTGGTGTAACGAAAGCGAGCTGGTAATATGAGCGTCACTACAACAGATCCAATCGCAGATATGCTTACCCGTATCCGCAATGCAATTGCAGTCGGTAAACACGAGATTAGCTTGCCACACAGTAAGATTAAAGAAAGTGTTGCTAGAAGCCTACGAAATAATGGTTTCTTGAAGGACGTCAGCACGACAGACTTAAGCGTCGGCAAACAGCTGCACATCACTATCACTTCAGAAGGTGAGAACTCCCGAATTACAGAGATCAAGCGACTTAGCAAGCCGGGGCGTCGTGCGTATGCAAATGCACGCGAAATTCCTACGGTCAAACACGGTCGTGGTATCCTCATCGTCAGTACTTCCAAGGGCTTGATGACTGGCGTTGAAGCTAAGACAAAAGGTCTTGGCGGCGAATTAATTTGTAAGGTTTATTAAGGAATAAGAAAGGTACTAGTATGAGTCGAGTTGGAAAACTACCAATCGCTATCCCGAGCGGTGTGACAATCACTCTCGACCCAAGCACCATCAAGGTTGCGGGGTCTAAAGGTGAGCTGAGTACACCACAACTAGATGGCATTACCGTCGCACAAGTGGACGGCCAGATTGTCGTTTCTCGTGCAAACGACGAACCAAAGGTTCGTGCGAAACACGGATTAATTCGTGCACTTATCAATAATATGGTAGTCGGTGTCACTGAAGGTTACAGCAAGAAGCTCGAGCTAAATGGTGTTGGCTATCGTGTCGCGGCACAAGGCACTGACCTGAAACTAAATCTTGGCTTTAGCCACGATGTTATGTACAAAGTACCTCAAGGTGTACAGGTTTTGGTTGAACAAAACAATATGACTGTCAGTGGTATAGACAAGCAACAAGTTGGCCAGGTAGCAGCAGAAATTCGTTCCCTCAAGAAGCCCGAACCATACAAGGGCAAAGGTATTAAATATGCAGGCGAACGCATTTTGCGCAAGTCTGGTAAGTCAGGAAAGGACAAATAGGATGAGTGATCTCGCACAAAAGCGCAAAAACCGTCTTCAGCGCAAGAATCGAATTCGCGCAACAGTTGCTGGCACCGCCGAGCGTCCTCGCCTGAGCATCTACATCAGCAATCTCAACGTTAGCGCACAGATTGTTAATGATGATGAGCACAAGACACTTGTCGCTGTCACAACCGTTGGCTCAAAAGATGCCAAGGGCAATTTGACCGAAAAAGCAATTTGGGTTGGCGAGCAAATCGCTAGCAAAGCAAAGACTGCAAAGATTAAAGCCGTTGTATTCGACCGAGGTGGTCGCAAATACCACGGTCGCGTAAAAGCTCTTGCCGAAGCGGCACGAGAGAAGGGATTGGAGTTCTAATATGGCTGAAGCACAAACTACAGGCACACCAGCTACCAACAATGCGGCTGCTCCAGCGCGAGCTCCACGTCGCGAATCACGACCACCACGTGGTCGAGGACAGGTTCCACCTGAGGAAAAGCAATTTGATGAAAGAGTTCTCAGTATTGACCGAGTCGCCCGTGTCGTAAAAGGCGGTCGCCGTTTCCGTTTCCGTGCGCTCGTCGTCGTTGGCGACCGTAAGGGTAAAGTCGGCATTGGTACTGCTAAGGGTGCTGATGTGACTGCAGCAGTCAACAAAGCGACTGAAACTGCAAAGAAGCACTTCATCAAGGTTGTACTCTACAAGGGTACCTTACCTCACGAAGTTGATGCAAAAGTCAGTGGTGCGCGCATATTGATTATGCCAGCGGCGCCAGGTACTGGTCTTATTGCCGGTGGTGTTGTCCGCACAATCCTTGAAGTCGGTGGTGTGAGCAATGCGCTCAGTAAATCACTTGGTTCTTCGAACAAGACAAACGTTGCCTATGCAACTATTGAAGCACTCAACAGTCTTGTTGAGAGCAAGAATTGGATCACCACAAGACATGCAGCTGAAACAAAAGCAGCAAAGAAGTCGACTAAGAAAGAGGAGAAGTAACCATGAAATATCATGATCTCACTTCCATCAAGAAGAAATCAGGTCGACGTGTTGGTCGTGGCATCGCTGCCGGACAAGGTAAAACGGCAGGTCGTGGCACGAAAGGCCAAGGCTCCCGAACTGGCTTTAGTAAACGACCGGGATTTGAAGGTGGTCAGAACCCACTTATGCAACGTTTACCAAAACTACGGGGCTTTCGTAGCTTCGCAGTCAAGGCCGAAAATGTCTATACTGATCAACTTGCAGAAGTTGGTGCGTCAGTTGACAACAATAAGCTTGCAGAAAAAGGACTTACTTCAAGCCCCTTCGTTCGAGTAAAGCTCTTGTATCGTGGCGAAGTGAGCAAAGCCGTGAACGTGCAACTGCAGGGTACAAGCTTGAAAGCGCTCGAAGCTGTGCAAACAGCCGGTGGCTCTTTTACGCAAATTCCTCAACAAATGCGTCCAAAGACTTCCAAAAAAGAAGAAAAATAAGCATAGTAGGCAGCTTACTATATATGAATGACCACTCTAAGGGGTGGTCATTTTGCTAGCTTAAACAAAACAATCTCTGGTCTTTGCCAAATGCCTTCTTTCCCTGTATACTCTCTAGAGATTGTTTAGAAAAGGGTAGATACAAAAGTGAACTGGAAAGTTATTGCTGCATCATTCAAAGAGGCCGATATGCGGAAACGCATTTTCGGTGTTTTGATTATTATCGTTATTTTCCGTATTTTGGCGCATATTCCTGTGCCTCTTGCCGATCCTGAGACCCTACAACAAGTTCTGAAGAATCTTTTCTCCTCAGATTCAACACCTGAGTTGCTGAGTTTTATTAACATTTTAAGTGGTGGCGCACTCGCGAACTTCTCAATCATGATTGTGGGTCTTGGTCCATACATTAATGCCAGCATTATCATGCAACTTCTTACGAAGGCTATTCCGAAACTCGAGCAGCTTCGAAAAGACGGCGAATCCGGCCAGAAGAAGATCAATCAGTACACGCGTTTACTTACATTCCCTCTCGCTATCATCCAATCAGTTGGCGCGATTTATCTTATCAGACAGTATGCTCAACAGATTGGCGGTATTGGCGATATTACCGCAACGAGCTCCATAGGACAGTGGGTGTTGATGGTAGCAGCTCTTACGGGCGGCTCAATGCTCCTTATGTGGATGGGTGAGCAAATCACCGAGAAATCAGTCGGTAACGGTATCAGCCTATTAATCACCGTAGGTATAGTTAGCAGTCTGCCGGGGTTGATCGGCCAGCTATCTTCAAGTGTATTTGGCACTGGCGACAAATGGCAGCTATTTGGCCGTGAGTTACCGATTAACGAACAAGCCTTTTGGATCTCTTTAGCGGTCATAGCTATGGTACTGCTGGTGACGTGGGCGGTCGTAATGTTGAATGAGGCTAGAAGGCAGTTGACAGTCAATTACGCCAAAAGAATTCAAGGCAATCGAGCTTACGGTGGCGTTACTACGATGTTGCCGGTCAAGTTGATTACCGCAGGTGTGATCCCAATTATCTTTGCAGTAGCATTCTTAAGCGTACCTAGTTTCGTTGGATCACTACTTAGTTCGAGTGGCAGCCCACAATGGCAGCAATTTGGCCAACAGCTCGTCACTTGGTTCCAATCGCCAACCTCGTCGACATTCATCGCTAGTGACTGGCATTCATATATCTATATGATGACTTATTTCGCGCTCGTTTTCCTCTTTACTTTCTTCTATACAAGCATCACCTTTAATACCCAGGAAATATCAGAGAACCTACAAAAACAGGGAGGCTTCATAGAAGGAGTCCGATCAGGAAACCAAACCGAACGTTATCTAGCTAAGACGGTCAATAAGCTTACTCTGTTCGGTGCGTTGAGCCTAGGGTTGCTTGCAGTCATGCCTATAGTCGGACAGTTGTATTTTGGTGGTAATATCGCCATAGGTGGTACGAGCGTGCTCATCCTTGTTGCAGTCTCGCTTGAGACAATGCGTGCTCTCGAGTCTAAGGCCTTGATGATAACGTATGACCAATATAGCCGCAATGATTTCTTCCACGATCCAGAAGGAGAAGACGGACCCCTAGGTGGTAAAAAGAAGCGTCGATTCCTTCCACCATTCATGAATCCAAGCCTACCAAAGAAAAAATCTAGTAAGACGAAGAAGTAACGAGTATAAAAAACCCTTTACAACTCGTAGTAAAAACTGCTATAATCACTTGACGTTGTAATTATGGCGAGTAGTAAAGAAGTAATCGAATTAACAGGCGTTATCGTCGAGACCCTACCAGGGGCTCAATTTCGAGTAGAACTTGAAAATGGTCATCGAATTATTGCGCATGTCGCTGGTAAGATGCGGAAATATTTTATTCGTATCGTGCCTGGTGACAAGGTTACGGTGGAGTTAACTCCTTACGACCTCACAAAAGGTCGTATAACGTACCGAAAAGGCTGAACTTTCCTTCGGATTGATTCATCCGGACTGATACTCTAGTTATGATGTATCGAAGTACGGATCAATCCAAGGGAGTGTTCGGCCGACAATCTATCAATTATTAAGCAGTGAGTCATCGCTGGAAGGAGCATGATCCGTACATGAAAGTACGTGCAAGCGTTAAAAAAATCAGTCCCGACGATAAAATCGTCCGTCGCAAGGGGCGTGTTTATGTTATCAATAAATTTAAGCCAAAGCATAAGCAAAGGCAGGGTTAGTCATGGCAAGAATATCTGGAGTAACCATCCCCGCTGATAAGCAGATATGGGTAGCACTTACCTACGTCTATGGGGTTGGCCCGAAAACAGCAGAAACTATCTTGGCTGACGCTAAGGTTGAACGAACTGTTAGAACCAAGGACCTGACAGATGCAGAAATTGCACGCATTCAGGACCACATCAACGAGCGACTAGTCGTCGAAGGCGAATTGCAGCGTGTTGTCAGTGGCAACATTAAGCGACTCAAAGACATTGGAAGCTATCGTGGCATTCGTCACAAGCAAAATTTGCCAGCTCGCGGTCAACGTACGAAAACAAATGCTCGTACACGCCGTGGTAAGAAAGTAACTGTGGGTGGCACCGCTAAGAAAGTAGCATCGAAGACATAGGAACTAATATGGCAGAGACAACTACTACACCAGTAAAGAAGAAAAAGACGAAGCGCAGCGTATCAGCTGGACACCTTCATATTCAAGCAACCTTCAATAACACCATCGTGACACTTACTGACGTAAACGGCGGCGCACTTGCCGCTTCAAGCGCAGGCGCATGTGGTTTTCGTGGTTCAAAGAAGGGTACCGCCTATGCAGCCCAAGTTGCTGCAGAAAAGGCCGGTAATCTCGCAAAGCAAACATACGGTCTTTCAAAGGTAAATGCTTTCGTTAAGGGTGTTGGCCTTGGTCGCGACGCATCAATTCGTGCGATGCAAACCGTCGGCATTCAAGTCGAAAGTATTACCGATGTAACCGGCGTGCCCCACGGCGGTGTTCGTCCTAAGAAGGCAAGGAGAGTATAGCCATGGCACGAGATACACAATCTATCGTCAAAATGTCACGGCGTGAAGGTTATGCCCTTCACCCTAAGGCTCACAAAGCACTTGCGAAGCGTACAACTATGCCTGGCCAAGCTGCCAACAGCCGTATGCGCAACAAGCCAAGTCAGTATTCATTGCAACTTCGTGAGAAGCAAAAAGTTAAGCGTTTGTATGGTTTGCTCGAGAAGCAATTCAGCAACCTCATGGCTGAAGCATCACGCACGCCAGGTCAATCTGGCTCAACATTGCTACAGTACCTTGAGCGCCGCTTAGACAATGCTGTTTACCGCGCTGGTTTTGCGACAAGTCGCCGAGCTGCCCGACAGCTAGTGACCCACGGTCACTTTATGCTAAACGGTCGCCGTGTCGACATCCCATCAATCCGATTACGTATCGGTGACAGTTTTGAGCTCCGCGAACACAGCAAGACAAATGAGTACTTCAAGAAGCTTGATGATGTAAGCCCAGCTCCGAGCACAGTTCCAACCTGGTTGGCTGTCGAACGCAAGAAAATACAAGTTAAGATTACCAACCTTCCGGTCCGCGAAGACGCTGAGCCGGAGATTAAAGAACAACTAATCGTAGAGTACTACTCACGCTAATTAGGAAGGATGCGAAATAACAATATGTCAAAGATGATTCACACTCCAGGACTTGTTGCCGTCGATGACCACAGCGCGGGTAGCAGCACATTTGTCATTGAACCACTACAGACCGGCTACGGTATGACGCTCGGCAATAGCCTTCGTCGTGTATTGCTTTCAAGCATTGGTGGCGCTGCTGTCACAAGCTTCAAGATCGATGGCATCACTCACGAATTCACCACAATCAAAGGTGTAAAAGAAGATGTAATCGCTATTATGTTAAACCTCAAGCGTCTTCGTTTCCGTGTATACGGTGATGACGCGCAGACCGTACGTATTGTCAAAAAAGGCAAAGGCGTTGTAACTGCTAAGGATATTCAACTAAACGCTGATGTCGAAGTCGTAAATACCGATCAAGAGATTGCAACTATAGATGATGATAAGTCGACCCTTATAATGGACCTCGTTATTGAGACCGGTCGCGGCTATCGTACTATCGAAGAAAGCACGGCCAAGAAACAAAGTGACTTTGTTGCTATCGACGCGATATTTAGTCCAGTTGTACGAGTACGATATAAGGTTGATAAGACTCGTGTTGGTCAGGTTATTGACCTGGACCGCCTGAGCCTTACTGTCGACACCGACGGTACTATTACTCCTCATGACGCATTTGAAGAAGCAGCTGCAATCTTGGTTAACCAGTATTCTGCACTTGCAGGTACAACTCGCTTGCCTATGCAAGATGTTGCAGCCGCACAAGAAAGTGAAGACGAAGCAGCAGTTGATGAAGGTTCAATCTTAAATACGAGCATAGAAGACCTCAATCTTACAGCTCGTACTACGAACGCTCTCATCAACAATGATATCCACACCATTCAAGATTTGTTTGCACTAAGTGATGCTGAACTTCGAGACCTGAAAGGTTTTGGCAGCAAAGCACTTGATGAAGTCAAAGATAAATTGGCGGAACTGGAGCTCTAGATGCACAGACACGGATATAAAGGAACGAAATTCCATCGTGAGCGTGACCAACGTGAAGCTCTTATACAGAGCCTCGCTGAAGCACTCATTATTCACGGTAGTATTGAGACTACGCTTCCAAAAGCTAAGGCAGTTGCGCCTTATGTTGAGCGTCTCATTACGAAAGCAAAGAGAGGCGATCTGCACAGTCGTCGCCAAATTATCGCCGACCTACAGACCATCGCTACCGCACACAGGCTCGTAGATGAAATTGCACCAAAGCTTACTGGCCGCACGAGTGGACACCTTCGCATCGAGCGTACTGTCAGTCGTCGTGGTGACAATGCAAAACTAGCTCGAGTCAGCTTTGTCGACAGTCTTACTGATGCACCAGTTGCAAAAGCTGCTGCTGTAGTCACAGAGAAGGAGACAAAATAATGAAAACCTATTCAGCAAAACCAGATGAGGTTACCCGCAAGTGGTATGTGATTGATGCGAGCGAAGCTCCAATCGGTCGTATTGCAACTCGGGCAGCAACACTTCTTACCGGTAAGGGAAAGCCAATGTTCACTAGTCACATTGACTGTGGTGACTACGTCATCATCGTAAACACTGACAAGCTCATCGCTACCGGTGATAAGATGGAAAGCAAGAAATACTACCGTTATAGTGGCTACCCAAGTGGCTTGAAATCACCATCGCTCAAAGATGTCATGGAGAAGGATTCTACTCGAGTATTCTTTGCAGCTGTGCGTGGTATGCTTCCAATCAACAAGCTACGAGATGGTCGTCTTGCACGTCTGAAGCTATACGCTGGGCCAGAGCACGATCACGCTCCACAGAAACCGGAAACATTGAGCTTGAAAGGAGCAAAGTAATGGCTGAAGCTAAAACAACTGCAAAAGGTCACTATTATTACGCTCTCGGACGTCGTAAGAGCGCTACAGCTCGTATTCGCCTGATGAACGGTAAAGGCTCAATCGTTGTAAACAACAAGCCAGCAGGCGAGTATTTCGCTGAAAGCAAGATGTTGCTCAGCGAACTCCAGAAGCCATTTGCAGCTCTCGAGCTGTCTGCCGATAAGTTTGATATCACCGTTGTCGTTAGCGGTGGCGGCCACGCTGGCCAAATCGATGCAATCCGTCTCGGTATTGCAAAGGCTTTGGTTGAGAAGGATGAGAACTACAAGTCAACACTGCGTCGTGCGGAGTTGCTTGGTCGCGACAGTCGTGAACGTGAGCGTAAGAAATTTGGTCTCAAGGGTGCTCGTAAGCAGCGCCAGTTTACAAAGCGTTAAAACAGCATGAGACACCCATTCTGGGTTTCTCATCGCGCCGGCAAAATGGTTCACATTTTGGCGGGCTGCTCTTCCCGAAAACAACATCAGAATATCGCTGGTGTTGTTTTTGATTGAATAGCTATGAAGAATGGGGTATTGACAGGGGTGGTAATAGCGCTTATGTCACTACCCCTTACGCTATCTGTTATTGTGCGACTGTAATTTTGGTAGCTTTATAAGGTATACTTATAAATATGAGTAAACAGGTGATTTTAACTGGGCTTCGTGCAAACAATGATTTGCACATCGGTAACTACTTCGGCGCACTGCTGCCGATTATTGACATGGCCAAAAATAAGTCCGATGAGTACCAAATCAATCTCTTCGTGCCAGACTTGCACAGTTTTACGACCCCAATTGACCACAGCCAGCTTCAGGCTCAAATCATGCACAATCTGCGACTCTTCGTCGCTGCTGGCCTCCCACTCGACAATTCAAACGTCCACATCTACCGCCAGAGCTATATCCCAGCTCACAGCGAATTGACGGTTATATTAAATTCATTCAGTGGCATGGGCCATATGAATCGTATGATTCAGTATAAAGATAAGTCTATGAAGCTTGGTGATGACCAAATTTCAGTTGGACTATTTGATTATCCAGTCCTCATGGCGGCGGATATTTTGCTATATGGTGCTAAGTTTATCCCTGTTGGTGATGATCAGAGTCAGCACTTGGAGTTTACGCGAGATATCGCTGAGCGTATGAATAGCAAGTTCGGTGAGCTCTTCACGGTGCCAGAGCCAGTTGCTAAGCAGCACGAATTCTTCGGCAAAGACCAAGGCCTCCGTATCAAAGACCTTGTAGACCCAGCCAAGAAAATGAGCAAGAGCGATGACTCAGACAAAGGCATCATATTCCTCGGCGACTCACCAGAAGCAGCTGCCAAGAAAATTCGCGGCGCTACAACAGATAGCTTTGGTAAAATCGATGTAGCGAACCAAGATCAAGCCGGTATCCAGAACCTACTGCAGATATTGAGTCTCACGACGGGTACGCCACTTGATGAAGTTACGGCCAGCTACGCAGGGCAAGAGCAATACGGCCCGCTCAAGACAGATACAGCAGAAGCCGTCCAGAGCTTCTTGCAGAGCTTCCAAGAGCGTCTCATTGCAGTTGATGGTGGTGCGCTACTCGCCAAGCTCGAAGAGAGTGAAGCCAAAATGAATAGTATCGCCAGCGAGTCACTTCTACGGGTCCAAAAAGCAATTGGCCTAAGGTAACTCAGTGTCAGATATCGAAATATCCCGGTCAATGCGTCTCGATCAGTTCGTCGTGCAAGAACGCCCACGCCTCAGCCGATCTTTTGCGGTTAAGCTCATAGAAGAAGGCCAGGTGAAGGTAAATGGGCAGACACAGAAAGCTGGCTATAAGATACGGGCGAGTGATACTGTAGAGATTAACTTCGACGAAGCTGAGCTGGATGTCATACCGGATATTGATCTACCGATTTTATACGAAGATGATGATGTCATCGTAATCAATAAGCCAACAGGCGTTATCAGCCATGCAAGAGGTCGGTACTGGGATGAGGCAAGCGTCGCTAGCTTCGTGCGCAAAAGAGTAGCTGAAATGGAAGGGGAACGAGCTGGCATAGTTCACCGCCTCGACCGTGCGACTAGTGGCGTGATGATTTGCGCTAAAAACCCTGCAGCGCTCAGTATGCTCCAAAAGCAGTTCTCTCAGCGCAAGACCAAGAAATCTTACATTGCAATCGTGAAGGGAGAAATGGATCCTCCGGCAGCACTTATCGATATGCCTATTGAGCGTAACCCCAAGCTGCCTTCGACATTTCGTGTTGGTCCAAATGGCAAATCTGCCCAGACACAGTACGAAACTCTAGAGCACAAAAACGGCTACTCACTCTTGGAGCTCAAGCCTGAAACGGGTCGTACTCACCAATTGCGCGTACATTTACTGAAGCAAGGTCATCCTATCGTCGGTGACGCACTGTATAAAGGAGAACCAGCAGAGCGTTTATTCCTACACGCACATAAGCTCGAAATAACTATTCCTAAAAACAGCGAACGAGTGACGTTCGAGGCGCCGCTACCCGATGTATTTGAGGATTTAATGTCAGCATGATTTCTTTTAAAGATTTTGCAGTACACCCAGATACAGAACAAGCACTCAAAGAGTATGTAGCTCAACCAACACAAGCAATGTTACTAGCAGGCCCTTCGGGGCTTGGAAAGACACTCATAGCAAACCAGTGTGCAAGTGCATTACTTGAGCTAGATCCATCAAAAGTTTTATCAAGCCCGCATGTCCGCATCATCTCACCGCAAGATGGCGCTATCAAAATTTCTGCTATTCGTGAATTGTACAATTTCTATGCTTTGAAAGTTGTCAGCCAAGCAAAACATGCAGTTGAGCGCATTGTGATAATTGAAGACATCGACACTATGACTCGAGAGGCACAAAATGCTTTTTTGAAACTACTCGAAGAGCCACCAGAAAACACAGTGTGCATCATGACAACCTCAAGATTAGGCGGCATACTGCCCACTATTCGCTCCCGGGCACAAACGATACGCGTACAGCAGCCAGAAAATGGTCAGATAGTACGTATGCTTGAGCCAAAAGGCTATGGCTCGGCTGACATAGAGCTAGCTATGCGTAAAAGCGAAGGCAACATCAGCAAAGCAGTCGCATTACTTGAAGGTAACGAAACAGACGAGACTACAGACTACCTAGCCCTCGCAAAAGAAATTCTTCGCGACGACGCGTATACCCGATTATTGAAGGTCGAAGCACTTTCGAAAGATAAGACGTATTCAATCGATTTAATTGATGCTCTGAGTACTATCGCTAGCGCGGGTATACAGTCAGCCGCTAAAAAATCTGACGAAGAAGCTGTAGAACGTTGGGCTAGAGTGCTCAAACACGTGTTGACTGCACAAGAAGCAGTTGCAAAAAATGGTAATCTTAAGCTTATACTTAGTGAGCTATTTCTGACCCTATAATCTATGCTACAATAGGAAAACGATATGTATGAACTCTTAATAGTAAGTAGCTTCGGTCTGTTAGGACTGTTTCACACTCGCAAACGCCACGAAGAAGATAATGTTTCTCGCAGAGTTGGCGATAAGATTGGTAAACTCTGGGATATTGCGCATCAGGGCATGCGTGAAAACCGTTTTCTGCGGGCTGAGAAGGCTTTACTTACGATTCTCAAGATAGACGAGAAGAATGCGGCCGCCTACAACCGACTTGGAATTCTCTATGCTAAACAAAAAGAGTTTCGTGATGCGATTGATTGTTTCGAGATTGCCAGCAGTATAGAGGCAACTCCTTCAAGTCTGCATAACCTTGGCCTTATATATTACGAAACTGAAAACTATGAAAAGGCTGGCATCGCCTTTGAACAAGCCCTCAAACTCGAGGAAAGCTTGGCGGCTCGTCACGTTGCCTACGCAAAAGTCAATGAGAAGCTTGGTAATGAAAAACTAATGTTTGCAGCCCTTCAAAGAGCCATTGAGCTTGAGCCAAACCATGAAACGTACACATTGCTACGAAAAGCGTATGTCGAACGTGGAATGGAAGCTGAGGCGGACATGGTAACAGAAAAACTTAAAAAACTAGTAGTACCAGCAGGCAAGTCCAAAAGAATTTTGCGTCCCCGTCGGGTTGTCATATAACCCCTGTTTTGGTACACTATGCTCTGTTCGTATAAAAGAAAATGCCACCTTAGCTCAGTTGGCTAGAGCATCGGTTTTGTAAACCGAGGGTCGTCGGTTCGAATCCGACAGGTGGCTCCAGTGCTATGCGGGGTTAGTGAAGCGGTCAAACACAGCAGACTGTAAATCTGCCCTCTACGAGTTCGTAGGTTCGAATCCTACACCCCGCACCAATTAAAACGCCCTAGCTTGCCTAGGGTATTTTAATTGGTACGTGTAAGATATGAGAACCGTACTGCGTAGCAGAGGTTCGGCAGAACGAAAGCACGCACAGGAGCTTGCTCCGAGCACGCTTGAGTGGCGGAGCCACGAAGGTGGCGATATCCTATTCGTCTACAATACACTTGGCACAGCCTATATATGTTGGTACAATTCTATCTGTTAAGCGAATGAATTGGCCGCGATAGCTCAGTGGTAGAGCACTTCCATGGTAAGGAAGGGGTCCTGAGTTCAAATCTCAGTCGTGGCTCCATAATATAGACTTGACAAAGCATAAGCATAGTAGTAATGTGAAATTAGTAAGTAATCGAACATAAAAAAGCGGAGACTTACCAAAGTTGCATTTAGGAATGGCCAAAAGCTAAACCAAAGATGCACAGAAGCAAACTAATCATCTGCAAAAACAGGTGCCTACCTTTGCAAAACTCCTCCAATTTCTGCAGGAAGCAAAAATACCGGTCTGATCAACCGGTATTTTTGTTTTACAATCACTCTTGAATCTGTTAGAATGCTTGAGATATGGCAAAAAAAGGTGAAAAGCGCAAATTGATTGGACTCGTGAGCGAAGAGTCTGGTGAGCGTATTTATTATACAAGCAAGAACACTCAGAACACACCCGAGAAGCTCTCTTTAAAGAAGTACAGCAAGAGGCTGCGTAAGCATGTTATCTTCACTGAAACAAAGAAGAATCTCGGTCGTAACGAAGTTAAACCAAAGAAGTAGGTAGTGCATTCTTGCAACTAATAATCCGGCAGTGAGCCGGTTTTTTAGTATTGAGTAAGTGCAGTGTTATTTAGCTGTGTATATCAAGTAACGTGTTTACTAGCTCTGCATGGCTCCAAACGAGAGGCATAACGGATAAGGGACTGCCATTGCTAGGATTTACTTGTTCACTCAATACGCCACTAGAATAAGCGTGAGCTAGCGCCCAGTCGATAATCCTACGGGCATCGTCGTTTCGTTTTGTTTGAGTATAGTACTGTGCGACCCAGAGCGACGTCACAAACCACGGGTTCCCCATATGAGCAGGTTCAGACTGGAAATAGGTATCATTCTCGTAGCGAGGGCTTCCTCCAGCTGGAGTTTCGGACATAAGCAGCTTCTCTATGCCTGAGAAAGACTTATGTACATGTTCTGCGCCAAAAGGTCGCGCGGCAAACATGAAGGCCCCATAGGCACTCGAGACGTCCAGAGTGTTATCGAAGGTCAGTGATCCGTTCTCGTTCAGGAGGAAGCCTTTGCGTATGAGCTTGCGTTCAGGGTCTATGAATACTCCAAAGTTCTTGGCAATCGTTTCAGCAGCAGATTTCCAGCGGACAGCATCATCTGGATAATTGAATAATTCTGCAAAATCAGCAGCTTCAACCAGTGCACGGTGGACAAGGAGGGCCGTATAGCTGTGAGTGAGAAACTTTTCTTCCCATAAATCATAACTGGCGTGCGGAAGCCCTGTTTGCTCATCTATATAGCTTGCCATAAAATTTGCCATTGGTTGTATCATCGTGACGTACAAACTTTCGACAAAATCAGTATCCTCAGTCTCTTCATAAAATTCAGCCAGCATAAATAGTACTATGGCAGTTTCATCTTCTTGTATGGCAAGTTCACTATGCTTGCCGTGGACTAGTGGGTGCCAGGTACTACCAATTGCACGGTCAGGTTGGTATTTATGCATCATATAGCCCTCTGGGTTCATAATGTCTCGGCAAAACTCAAAAAATCGCTTTGGCTCTTCGGTATACCCAAGCCGTATTAATGGCCACATCGCGTAGGCACCATCGCGTGGCCACACATAACTATAATAATCACGACCATAGTTATAGATGCTCGAATCACAGCTCGCAATAACTCCGCCACGCCTATCGGTGTGTGCTTTGATGACTAGCAGTGATTTTCTGATGGCTGTCTGGTCGCTATGAGGCATAGAGTTTATGGTTGCTTCGGCTGTGCCAAGCCATGTGTGCCAACCCGCTCGGGTCGCATCAAGTCGATTCTGAACACCAGAAGATGCTAGTTTTTCGTGAATACGCTCTGCGTTATATTGAGAATCAGCGGCTATGACCCAGTATTCTATAACACCACTGCCATTTGGGCTGATGGTCGTCTCATTGGAAATAACCGAATCAACTCCCCCATGTTCGACTGGATTGCCTTCGAGTTTACCATCCTCTGCATCTCGCCAGGTGCCTTCTTTGCCCTCTATACCGTAGTTCCCGACAGAATACTTATCAAATGGCGTTCCTTCAGCTGTGCGGCTATATATGAGCAGGCTGCAACGACCCTTGTAGTCAAGTACATAAGGACCGTCTGGGACATACAAAGCAGTATCTCCGCGGCCAGCGCGAGAGATCTCGAATACTTGGTGCATAAATAGACGCACGGTTCGCTGCGTGTTTGCGTTATTTTTAATCTCAATTTTTCTGCACAAAGCATTGAACTCTAGATCGACAAAGTCTTGAAGGATAAGCTCAATCTGTAGCGTCTTGTTTGTCATATTGATATGACTAATCAGTGCATCTGCATCAAAATCAACCGTCGTGTCCCATTCATCGGTGTCAGTCCACGAAAAAATGCCATCAACATAGACGCCAATCTTGTGTTGTGAGCTTCGAGCGGTCGTGAGATTATCAAGACCAACATATGGGTAATAAAAATCATGTACAAGGCCAAACTCATCAAGGCCAACCGTCAAACTGCCATTGCCGAGTATTACAGAGCGCCCCATCTAATTAAGCCTCTTGTCGCAAAAATTATGTTGCCCACCCAGCAAACTTATACCTCTATGCCTTTTTCGTGCAGCCTAAACTTAAGGTCATGATATGAATTGATAAATGATATGTAGGCTTCGTAGGGGGTCTTGTAAGGGCTGAAATAGGCATGAACATCGCCATCATTGAACCACTTGGTGCACATGTAGTAGAAATGGTCACTTGTTTGCAGCTTACGCCAATCTTCGATAAGCACTAAGTCGTTCGTACCTAATATCTGGCTATGTAGACCATAGAGACTGTGAATAGCACCTTGTTGCATGCTATTACCGATCCAAGCAGATAGGTCACGCTCGTTATCCGCCCAAGTAATTGTCTGAGGGCAATCAATCTCATCGGATGGCTCAAAGGCCTCAGAGGCCTCAGACACGGTCATGAAGGTGTGTTCTGGTGTGGCCAGCCATTGTTTCGGCAGTTCCTCAAGGAAGTCAAAGATACCGCTATCAGCCCACTGGTGCTCGCCAAACGTCTCATAGTCCATAAACAGGTTGAGTAATGGTTGATCCCAGGAATCTTTCGTCCAAGACATGAACTTAGTGACCGTCATTGGATATTCTTTCCAATCTTGGTTACTAAAGCGGAAGGCTATATCATCGCTGAGTTTATAGTTCTTGGTAAGTAATCGTATATTTTCAGTGTTTTTTGGTCGATACAAGAAGTTTGGACTGCGCCAGGCGAGTACTGGGTCCCAACCCTCGCTCAGAATTGCTTTGTAGCCGGCTTGATCGGCCCAAAAGGCAAGATCGTTATTGTAGCTAAGCTCGGTGTTTCGGAAGGCTGTGGGTGTCTGCCCAAATAACCGCTGAATAATTTCGCGGTGCATTTGTACCTGGATCTCAAACTCATTCCTATCATAGAAGAAGGCGAGCGAGTGGTGATATGTCTCGCCAACTATCTCAACCTTTCCGGTTGCGACTAAGTCTTGAAAACTTTTCAAGACTTCTGGGGCATATTGCTCTAACTGTTCAAGTACTGTGCCAGTGATAGACAGGGACAACTTAAACTCTGGGTTATCCTGAATCATACGCATAAGACGCTCGTTGGTTGGCAGATATGACTTTTGAGCTACTTTATGAACAATGTCCGCGTTACTTTGGGGGCTACCATCGGGCGCAGCAAAATAGTCGTGTTTGTTGCCCGCGTCGAAGGCGGTATAGTGGCGAATACGATAAGGCTGGTGAACGTGCAGATATAGTACGATTGCACGAGCGTTAGACATATGCAGGCTCCGCTCTGTATGCAACATGGTGGTGATAGTGGTGCATCATCAAGTCAGCAGATTTCTTCCATGACTGTGAGAACATTTCACGTCGGCCGTTGAGTGTCAATTCTTGTGCAAGGTCAGGGTTGTCGAAGACGGCGACTATTTTGTTTGCCATCTCGTCGATGTCCCAGAAATCAACTTTAAGTACATGTTTTAGTATCTCGCTAACGCCCGATTGCAGGCTAATGAGCGCCGGCGTATTCTGGGCAAGTGCCTCAAACGGTGTGATACCAAATGGTTCCGATACGCTTGGCATGATAAATAGATCACCAACAGCGAAAGCATCTCGCCATTCCTGCCCAGTACCATTTAGTCGACCAGTGAAGATGACATTTCCACTCAAGCCTAAATCAGCAGCAAGTTCGATAAGCTCTTCGTACTGGTCTCCCGATCCAACGACGAGGAGTAAACTCTTCGGGCGCAAATCAACCACCTTACGGAAGGCGTGCAGTAGTTGAGTCAATCCTTTTTGTACGGTAAGACGACCAGCACTCACGAGGATATGATAGCCGGCTTTACGCATCGTATCAGCGTAGACGAAAGAATTCGTATTTGTGCCTGACTCTAGCTCGTGTGGTTCAAACTCCATTGCGTTATGTACAACCTCGATCTTGCTTGCCGGAATGCCGTAGTGACGAATAATAGTTGCCTTAGTCGCTTCGCTGATAGCGAAAATTCGGTCTGCGAGATGTAGGCCAATATATTCTATTTCTTCGACAAGAGGGTTGCCATGCTTGCCGCCCGCTCGATCATATTCAGTCGAGTGGATATGGACAAATAATGGCTTTCCACTGACTTGCTTCGCCGCAAGAGCAGCTCTGAACGTCAGCCAATCGTGGGCGTGAATGACATCGTATTCTCCAAGCGTGACTAACTGTGCGGCATACTTTGCGTAGTTTGACTGATGCTCGTTCATAGGAGTAACACGTTTAGTGCCATCCTGCATGATATATTCAAATTCTTGGCTGTCGTAGGTACTGCCTATGCCAACAGGCCCACCGTGAATTTCATCGACATCATGAGGTACAGCGGGGTTAATCTTCATAAAATTAATATGTGAGAAATCGGCAGTATAGGGGAGGACAAATTCAATTTCGGCACCAGTTTTTGCAAGTTCTCTACACATTTGATAGCATACGATACCCATTCCACCTGTATGATGTGGGGGAAGCTCCCACCCTAGCATAAGTACCTTCATATGTTTGTCTGTTCTCTTTTCCGCATTGCGGTTGTGTTTACAACGAGAATTATACGCTTCTCTCGATACAAGCACAAGCAATTTTGTAAGAGAAATTACAAAATAATTAGTTTATTTCTTCAGCAGGTGATCCGATAGGATAAATACGCAAATCATGGCTATTTTTTTGCCATGAGGTAAGTACATTTTCCATAATTCTCCAACTCGAAAGAACTTCGTCAGCAGAGGCAAACAACGACTGGTCGGCCCGAATCGCATCGATAATCACTCTTTCGTACGCTTCGGTTGTATTGCCATAGGATTTTTCGTAATCAAATTCCATTTCTACGGTCTCGGTGTCTTTATCGAGACCCGGTCGTTTTGCCTGAAGTGACATGGTGATGCCTTCTCTCGGCTGAATACGGAAGGTAAGTATATTTGGCCCACATTCGGGATCTTCATTTTTGAAGGTAACTAGTATCTTGGATGTCTTGTCGCGCAGACCTTTGCCGGTCTCAAGTACCATAGGAATGTCCCGCCACTGTGCGTTGTGCACGTGCAGCGTCAACCGTGCAAACGTTTCGGTTAGGCTGTCTTTGTTGCCGACCTCATGCCGGTAGCTATCGTATTGGCCCCTGAGTGCTATCGCAGAAACTTCATCTGTAGAAATAGTCTTGATGTCTTCAAGAAGTCGCAACTTTGCGGCGTGTATGTCATGGCTCTCGAAACTGTCAGGCTCTTCCATGACAACCAAGGCAAGTAATTGTATGAGGTGGCTCTGAATAAAGTCACGTAGGGCCCCCGTTTGTTCGTAAAAAGAGACACGGTTCTCGATGCCTATTGATTCATGCGCTACAATTTTTATTTGCTCGATATGTTTGGCGTTCCAAATTGATTTGAAAAGCGGATTACGGAATCGAAATGTCAGGATATTTTGAGCCGTCTCTTTTGCGAGATAGTGGTCGATTCGATAAGCCTGAAGCTCACCAAAGTGCTCGTCGACGACGCTGACTAGTTCTTTCGCGGAATGAGTGTCATAACCAAATGGTTTTTCGATGAGGATTCGTGGACGTTCGCTGTCGCTTGCGAAGGGTTCGTGGTGACCGGTCTCGCCTAGATAGTGCACCGCAGTCATAAACGCCTGCGCCGGGATAGAGAGGTAGTAGATACGGCTAACTCCATCGCCAAGTTTATCCGACACATTACGGAGATGTTCCTTGAACGCTGCATAAGCTTCCTTGGATTCGGTATCGAGTTGAAACATTTCAGTAGATGCTTGTAGGCGGCTCAGTGTTTCGCTATCAAGGTCATCTTCGGCGATACGCTCATGCAGATTTTCGTATACGCTTGCGACTTCAATATTGCGTCGGCTAACGCCAACAATCCGTAAATCACTTGGTAGTTCATCGCGTTTCATGAGGTGGTAGAGAGCTGGCAATAACTTACGCTGAGACAAGTCGCCGCTTATGCCAAATATTATAATGATTAGAGGGGTGTCTAGCTGTTCATTCATGCTCGACCTTCGCCGTTTAGATTGTGCCCGCCGAATTTATTTCGTTGTGCTGCAACAACTTTGGTAGCAAAGTTTGTCTCACCATTCTGAGACGCCAGTCGTACGTCGAAAGCAGATTGAATTGCCGGGAGGTCAATACCAAGTTCTTTAGCTGCCTCTAGGGTCCAACGCGCCTCACCGCTTTCAGCGACGTAGCCACTTACTGTACTAAGCTCTGGGTCTTCAGCGAGAGCATCACGACTGAGCTCGGTGAGCCAGCTCGTAATAACACTGTGGTGCTGCCATAAATCTGCTGCACCAGCCAAATCAATCGACTTGTAAGGGCCATCGTGAAGCATCCGGAACCCTTCGCCGAGAGATTGCATCATGCCATATTCAATAGCGTTGTGCACCATCTTGACATAGTGGCCAGCGCCACTCTCACCAAATCTTTTATACATGCCACCCGGTTGGGCTAATGTTTTGAGTGCAGACTCAATTTCTTGAAAAACAGTTTCATCGTCGGAACCGCACATAAGTGGAAAGCCATTCTGATAACCCCATACACCACCACTGACACCGATATCTATCAGATGGCAACCTGCGGCTTTCACTTTTTCGTTGAGGAGTTTCGTCTGCCGAAAATCAGAGTTTCCGCCATTGATTACTATTGAATCCTGCGGGAGCTTCGAGGTCCAGTCTACTACAACAGCATCAGTTATTTCAGCTGGTAACATCACCCAAACGATAGCGCGCTCATCTTTGAAAGCCGCTACGACGTCTTCTGATGAGTAGGCTGCAACTGCACCATAAGTGACGGCTAAATCGATTGGTTCTTTGCTCCGATTATGGACGATGACTTCGTGGTCCCCGCTCTCAGCCAATTTGCGTGCAATCTGCATGCCCATACGACCAAGGCCGTGTATAGCAATTTTCATCTGTTACTCCTCACTTTTTATGTAATCATTATAGACTGTACTATTTGTAATATCATAGAGAAGTTTTGCTGGCAGTTTGCTGACGCTTTCGCTGTTATTAAACAGTCGCTGTAGAGCTTCCTGCTTCTTATCGCCGTAGGCAAAAACATATGCCGCATCAATGCGCATAAAGACGGTTGGACTAATAGTCATACGTTTATAATCTCTCCAAATATAGCCAACGACACTTGCCATATCCTCCTTGATGGCGGGGGACTGTGGCAAAATACCAGCGGTGTGTCCGTCTGTGCCCAGTCCTAGAGTAGCGACGACATAGTCGGATTTTTCGATAAGCTTTTTGGCGAGCGCATCGTATCGGGACACTGTTTGCTCAAACGACAAATTATCACTTAAAACATCGAGCCACAATGCAGGTGTTGGGTTGAATCCAGCTTGCCCTAATTGTGCAGCATTTGAATCTTTATGATCGAAAGGGCCGTATCTTTCATCCACAGGGAGTATGGTGAGATTCTCTATATACCGCTCATGCGATTTACTGAGTAGACTCATAACATTAACTTGAATATCGATGGCAGATCCACCAGAAACAAGCCAAAGTACCTTTCGGTGTTGTTTGAGCTCATGATCAATAGTTGCGGCGACATGTTTTGCAGCCTCAGAAGCTCCCTCAGTCTTGAAAATCATAGTGTCAGTATAGGCTTTTTGGGCGCTGTTCGCCAATTTTATCGTGATGGTTAACGACAGGGAAGTGTTATCTGTCTAGAGCAGATTGCATGGTCGTTAGCTCCTGACTCTCTTTTCGTCTTCTTATAACCCGGTCTATCCCAGCGAATATAGCTGCACCCCCAAGTGTAAAACTATAATCTTTGATAGTTTCTGGCATCTGGCTAGGACTATAAAATGGATGCTCAGGCTTCAGTATTGCGTCCTGGCTTATTTCAGTTAAAAAATTAACCGTCGTCGCACCCGCCATATAAAAAGCAGTACAAAACGTCTGTCGATAAGAAACCAGTTTAGAAGCGGCATACGCTCCAATATATCCAAGCAAAGGGTGCGCCATACTATCGTAAGCCACTTGAGGAATAATATCGGGGGACTCCGGGTGAAGCTTCGAAACTAACGCAGTGCTTCCCAATATAGCTGTATTTACAGTATGAATATACGTCTCACGAGACGGCATATGTGCAATCATGCTTCATAAAATTGTACTGATAAGTTACTAAAGAAGTTCTTAGTGTATTCTTGGCATTCGTAACTAATGATTGCGTACAATTACGATTCAAGCATACCTCTGCTGAAAATAGCTCTCGTCAATGTGCTCAGGTTCACCATCTCAGTCTGCTGTACAGATTCCCTCAACCGTGACGATATCGTAGCCTCAGGTATGTCGAGTATTTCTGCGGCTGCAATTCGCCCGTATTTAGCCGTGAGCGTTGCCTCAGCAAGCGCGTTTCTGGTCAATAACGTTACATTGCCCGTTTCTTTATGTGGAAGTTTCTCGAGTAGTGTGGCCTGGCTCAAGATAAGAATACTATTTTCAACTGATATGCTACCTATCCTCTCAGATACTTTGTTGAGTCGTCGGCTGACTCTCGCAGGTGTTAATGCTCTATCATGTTCAATGCCGTCACTCCATCGTGAGAATGAATCAAACAATCGTAGTTCGCCCTGCGTTAATGCTGCAAAGGCAGAAATATCTGTTTGAATGGGAGTATTGTCATCGAAAATTTTCGAGCGTTCAGTATCAGCCTTTGCGGCAGCAATTTTCCTCGTTAGGTTAGGGTATCTACTACCCATTTCTGCACCAACGTTCTGAGCATGGCTAGAATAGCCCCCTTCGGGGGTACCGGGTCTAGATGGCCTATATGCAGTCATAGTTATAGTATTGTCATCTATAGATGATCAGTATGCAAGTATGAGCACAATGCAAAATATAACTAAGCTTATGTGCTCAGTCTGAGACACTTCGAATATGCTGTATAAGCTCAGGAAATTCTGCGCGCATGAAGTGGTCCGGGGCAGACATGATATTGAAGCTAGCATCTGGGAGGTTATGTCGGTATTTTTCGACTTCACTCATGACTATAACTGGATCATCAGAGCCAAAGAATAGCGTTGTTTCACCCGCCTGTGAAACGAACAAAGCAGATATGGCATCGAGTTTAAAATCAGTTAAGTCCTCCTCCGTAGCGTCTTCGTACGGAGCTGCAATAAGTATCGTAGCCTTTATCTTGACTGGAAACTTGTGCTTCGATAGGTACTTCGCTAGGAATATACCACCCATTGAGTGGCCGATGAGTATACAATCATCTGTAAATAGCTCTGTCAGGTGCTTGAACCATATTTCCCACTCGCTGTAGCGGGCATTCGTCTTGTTGGGCATACTTGGTAAGAGGACTTGATAATCATGCCCAAGCTTTTCTTGGAGAAGTTCCTTCCACATAGGTTTGTAGGCGAAGCGTTCTAGCGAGATTGGTTTGGTGGCAAGGTACTTCGTATAGTCGTCGTAATCTTCAAACGTCGTTCCACCATGTATCACAATTACTTGTTTCATATCCTTATCATAACAAACATCCAAGAAGGAGGTTTAGAATTAATCATGGCAGGGGAGACAGGACTTGAACCTGCGACACCTGGTTTTGGAGACCAGTGCTCTACCAACTGAGCTACTCCCCTATAAGTACATGAGCTAACAACGGTTATTGTACCAAGATATAGGGTCTTGTGCTAGGAATACAAATTTAGTAGTATCAAACTATGAACAACCCTGAAAGTCAATATCCTTCACCTCCAATAGAGGCAGCAGAAGTGAATGAAGTTATTACTGATTTTTCTCAGTTTAGCCAGCAAGCCATTTGGGATAGTCTCTCAAATGCCCAACGCTCACCAACGGATACAGACATTTTGAATCGATACAGCTTTGAAGCAATTGTTCGTGACGAAGAATAGTAAATAGTTATTTTCAATTTAAAAGGCCGAATACGTATATCCGGCCTTTTTTCGTGCGCGCCCACCCGCGGCGGGTGAAGCTCATTTTGTTTTAAATGTTTTTATTTCAAGCGCCGCATGAGCGCACGAATTACTATAAACATAACCCTTTTAGGGTGTTACTGTCAAGTATTACTAAGCCTGTAGCAGGGCGAGAAACGAGGCTTCATCGATAATAATAGTGCCATAGGCTTCGGCCTTTTTGCGTTTGCTAGCGCCAGTATTTGCCCCGGCCACTAGATAGGTTGTGTCTTTCGCCACTGAAGATTGAAAAGTGCCTCCAAGAGCTCGTATACGGTCAGCAGCAATATCTCGCCCCATACTTTCGAGTGTACCGGTTACAACGAAGCTTTTGCCATTTAGGCTCCCGGACTTTTTCTCGAAATAGGGCCGAACGCCAAGTTCGGTGAACTTTGTAAGCAAGGCGACGTTATCTTCGTCCGCGAACCACGCTTCTATTGACTCTGCGACGACGACGCCTATGCCATCAACTGCAAGAAGCTCATCCTGGGTAGCATGTTCGAGAGTTTCGATTGAGCCAAAGGCATTTACAAGGTCGATTGCAGTTTGCGCACCGACGTGGCGGATACCTAGACCATAAAGAAAGCGTTCGAGTGGTGGGGTTTTCTTGGCGGCAATTGCAGCAATGAGCTTATCAGTAGATATAGCCGCAAAACGGTCGATGCCAAGCAGTCGCTCTCGTGTGAGGGTGTAGATGTCCGCTAGGTCTTCTACGAGGCCGGCATTTACGAGCGCTTCGACGTTCTTTTCTCCTAACGTGTCTATATCTAATGCACCTTTTGATGCAAAGTGCTCAAGAGAGCGCATCAAGATAAGCTCAGAATTGGTTCCTTTTACCCTGTAGACCACTTCACCCTCGAGTCGCTCAAACTCAAGTTCTGGGTATTGCCGATTCAGCTCTGCTTTGAAATCAAAAGGTTTTGTATCCTTCGGTCGTAGTTCTTTCAACACCGCTTGAACTTTCGGGATGATATCGCCAGCTTTATATATGATGACGGTGTCCCCGCGCCGGGCATCAAGCCTTTCGATTTCATCGGCGTTATGAAGACTGGCATGCTGCACGGTCGTACCCGCAATCTGTACGGGGTTAAATACTGCGACAGGAGTCGCTGCGCCAGTGCGACCTATAGATATTACGATGTCTGTGATGGTCGTCGTAGCTTCTTCGGCGGCATATTTGTAAGCGACGGCACCACGTGGGGTCTTGCCCACGACACCTAAGTCTTTGTAAATTTTCTTGTCATTAATCTTTATGACAAGTCCGTCGGTATTGAAATCAAGACTTTGACGTTTTTCTTCCCAGGTATGTACATAGCTCATGACTTCTTCGAGTGAATTGAGCGTGGTTGCGTTTGAATTATTAGTAATACCCAGTGCTCGCATTGCTGCGTAGGCATAATCGTAGCTCGGAATATCGGCTTGATCGCCACGAATCATATCGTAGCCACGGAACTGTAGCGGCCGAGCTGCAACCAGTTTTGGGTCAAGCTGCCTGATAGTGCCGGCAGCTAAGTTGCGAGGGTTTGCGAACTCTGCTTTGTCCTCGGCGCGCTGGCGCTCGTTTAGTGCAGCGAAGTCTGACTTAGTCATGATAATCTCACCGCGAATTTCTGTTCGTCCCTTGAGCAAACGCGCATATGCAGCATCCACACGTAGTTTAAGGGGGATATTCTGAATAGTTCGTATGTTTGCCGTCACATCTTCACCGACACGACTGTCACCCCTCGTAATCGCCTGAGTGAGCATGCCGTCTTCATAGACGAGCGCACAAGCGAGGCCGTCCATCTTAATATCGCAAAAGAATTCATGTTTATCTTGCGGGAGAAGCTTATGTATACGAGCCAACCAAGCTTCGACCTCTTTCTGGTCAAAAACATCATTTAGGCTAATCATAGGGATCTGGTGCTCAACCTTGGTGAACTTGTCGAGAGCCACACCAGCTACCCGCTGCGTCGGGCTATCTGGAGTCACGAGAGCGGGGTACTGTGTTTCGAGCTGTGTGAGCTCGTGTTTGAGGCTATCTGCTGCTGCTTCGCTCATAGTAGACTCATCAAGCACGTGATAGTGATATCGATAGTCATTTATGAGTGCACGTAGCTGCGTTACACGGTCGCGAATCTCCGTCGGTATAGAACCACTCATTTTTTGAGCATGTCCCGATAAAGACTATACAAATATGCATGGGCGAGTGGTAGCCAGAAAATTGATGCCACGTAGAATACCCATACGGACGCCGAAGGCCAGGCAAATAAGAACGGCAATACAAGCAAGGTTGTACCAAATAGTATGACGAAGATAATATAGATAAACTTACGCCAGATGAGTAGTCTTCGTCCGTGTACAAGCTCGCGTGCGCTCCTAAGTGCCATAATAGGTGTCATTGCTGGTAAGGTTGAGATATAGAGCGCAAATACACCGCCAGTTAGCATACGAAGAGACCAGAGAGCAATCATGGATATCAGCAAGAACGCGATAAATTGCTCAGAACCAGTCACGGCAATACCATTATAAATAAGTGTCGAGTATAGGTACGAACTAATAATAAGTGGCAGCATCTGCAGGCTCACGATAAGCAAGACAAGGCTAAAAGGTATCAGCTGCTGCATGCCGTCATAGAATGAGGCTTTGGTTGTGACTTTGTGTTTCGCTATAGAAGTTCGGAGCGCCCAGATAAGAGCAAGGCTACAGATGATGAATAGTATGATCTGAAATAGAGTGCCACTACTGCTGGCAGATGAGCTGCTTGAGTTGAAGAGGACGCCAAGCTCTACTATCTTTGACTCAAAAGCATTGGTTGTGATGTCATTTACTGCGCTTCTTAATGATTGAATATCTACCACTGCCGACAGCGCTCGTACAAATAGCAATACACCGATTCCATAGATGCTAGTTATACCGAGCATGACATACCGCATGGGCATAAGATTTCGGTACGCCTCAACGAGTATCAGCCTGGCTTTGGGTAGCTTGGGATATTGTATTACAGGTTTGCGGCGCCAAGTCTTCGGGCGCCACAGTACACGTTTAGGTGCAGCGAGTCGTCTAGGGCTTTTTGAGGTTTTTGTTTTGGGTCCTGAATGTTTTTTAGACATGAGTGTTCATCTCTCGTAATCTAGCTATCCGGTCATCGATAGGCGGATGAGAGGCGAACATACTACTGATAGCTGATTTCTTGAGAGGGTTGGCGAAGAATAAATGCGCGGTTGAAGTATTCTGCTTGCGTGTCGCACTGCCATGACTTGAAATCTTCTCGAGAGCATTTGCAAGTCCTTCGGGGTATCTTGTGGTCATTGCGCCGGTGGCATCGGCGAGATATTCTCGTTTGCGTGAAATAGACATACGAATCATCACTGCTATCAGAGGAGTAACTATCGCTGCAGCAACACCTATGAGCAATACGACTGGGCTAGTATTGCTGTCTCTGTCGCGGAATAAGGTCATACGCAATATGAAGTCAGCCAATATAGCTATCGCAGCACTCAAAGCGAACGCAATCATACTGACACGTACATCGTAATTTTTGACATGTCCGAGCTCGTGAGCCATTACGCCCTCAAGCTCTGCATCGTTCATGATAGAGAGCAATCCAGTAGTAGTACAAACTGCTGCGTGATAGGGGTCTCTACCAGTTGCGAAGGCATTCGGGGCAGGGTCATCCATGATGAATACGCGTGGCATAGGCATGCCTTCTGTTATCGAGAGATTCTCGACCACACGCCACAACCTAGGATTGTCAGATTTTTGTATCTCTTTTGCGCCGTTGACCGACAGGCTCATCTTCATACCGCTAAAATACGTAATGAGCGCATATGACACCCCAAATACTAATCCAGCGATTGCCAGTGAAGGGCTGTCGTACATGAGGCCGATTAGATAACCCAATAAACCGACAAATATGACAAAACCAATCAAAATAAAGATGGTTTTACGCTTATTGCTTGCTATTTCACTATACATATCAAAGACAAATTACTCGTTTAATAGTAGTTTTAAACTAGAACGATACTTCTGTTGGGTTTTGTAT
Source organism: Candidatus Saccharimonadota bacterium (assembly GCA_024635495.1). Classification (GTDB taxonomy): domain Bacteria; phylum Patescibacteriota; class Saccharimonadia; order Saccharimonadales; family UBA4665; genus JAGXIT01. Next base: position 240,356 of record JAGXIT010000004.1, on the reverse strand, counting down.
CTTGGATGCTTCGGCTTCGTCGACATCGAAGAACTCTTTGTCTACTTTAAACCCAAGCATGTTTGCAAAAATATTTGACGGGAAGACTTTGCGCTTTGTATTGAAGTCACGGACAGACGTGTTGTAGAAACGGCGAGAAGCTTGGATTTTATCCTCGGTGTCGGTGAGCTCTGTTTGTAGCTGCTGAAAGTTTGTAGAAGCTTTAAGATCTGGGTAAGCTTCTGCTACTGCGAACAAGCTCTTTAGGGCTTGCTGGAAGCCGCCCTCAGCCTTAGCAGTCGCTTCTGGGCCATTATTTGTAGCGTTGATTGTCTCTGAACGAGCTTTGGTAACAGCATCAAATACGCTACTCTCATGCTTTGCGTACCCCTTGACGGCGCTGACAAGGTTTGGAATCAAATCTGCACGGCGCTTAAGTTGTACTGTTATATCACTCCATGCTTCTTCGGTGCGAATGTTTGTACGTACGAGTCCGTTGTATATACCGACCAATACGGCGATTAGTATGAATACAACAATAATTATTGCGAATATCATGATTCCTCCTTGCTTATATGTCTACCCTACTAGTATACCGTAAGCACCTAAAACAAAGTATAGGTAATGCTATTATTATTTATACATGAGACTCATACGCACAGATAAAGTATATGAAAAAAGAAAGCGGCAGCTTCGAGTCCGTAAACGTAATCGAACTTTACGTATCTCTACGGCACTAGTGGCGGGCTTGTTTATCTCGTTATTGTTCATAAATGCCCTGAGACCCTTACCTTCGGCAGCCTTGACGCTAGACACAGCCAAGCTCGCAAGACAAGCCGAGAGAGTTAATCTAGCCTGGCCGACAACGGGTCAAGCTGCTATTCGAGCCACAGGATACGGGCTGCTCGGTACAAACGGTCCGAATACACCAGTGGCAACAGCAAGCATAGCTAAAGTCATCACTGCACTTTGTGTGCTCGAAAAACATCCGCTCGAGCTTGGCGAACAGGGCCCAACCATCACATTTAGCAGAGGAGATGCCGCACTATATAAATATCAGCTAGAGCAAAACGGCTCAAATATTCCAGTGTACGAAGGTAGCCAGATGACTGAATATGAAGCGCTCGAAGCTATGTTAATCCCATCTGCGAATAACATTGCAGACTCCCTCGCAATTTGGTCGTTTGGTAGTCTTGATGCCTATGCTTCGTACGCCAATGACTTTGTATTGAGGAACGAGCTGGTTAAGACTCATGTCGGTAGCGACGCATCCGGGCTCGATGTTTCTACGACCAGTACGGCTGAAGACATCTCTGAGCTTGCAGAAATAGCCCGACAAGAACCGGTCATTATGGAGATTGCTGCCAAAAAAAGCGTAGAATTGCCGAATGTTGGACTTGTTTACAATTATAATCGTGCCCTGGGCGTAGGTGGCATAAACGGCTTAAAAACAGGGAACAATGATGGCAATCAAGGTGCCTTGGCATTTACGGCAGATATACGTGTCGCCGGTAAGACGATTGAGATTAGCGGCGCGGTCATGAGGCAAGCTAGCTTGCTTGATGCCATTACCAGTAGCGAGGCATTAGTAAAAAGTATTGCTCAGAACTTTGAGTCAATTCAATTGATCGAAAAGGGAGACGTGCTTGGTAAGGTTGTGACTGAATGGGGCAGCACCACCCAAATCGTCTCGAAATATGCAGTCAATATTTTGAGATGGAGAGGGAGCCAAGTTTCCACAAGATACACCGTCCATGAGACTATAGGAACAGATATAGTGACCTTAGGAGCACTCGAGATAGATGCCGGAGCAATTAGGACAAGTACAACGCTTCTTATTGACAGAGCTGCCTTAGGCCCAAGCTTGTGGTGGCGTGCTTCGCGAATTCCACATCTCTGATATACTCTAAGCGCGACTATGAAATCACATTTTACAAGCGACTTCTTCTCCCTGAACAGAAAAAAGTTACGAGACTCACTCACACGCCCTTACCCAATACTTTGCGTAGGAAACGGGCTTTTGCAAAGAACTGCTGACGCTAGCTATCCGTTCCAGCAAGAGAGTAATTTCTGGTACCTCACAGGGCTTTCAATCCCTGATCTTGGGCTACTCATCGAAGCAAATGGTACTGAATACCTACTCGTTCCAAATATTAGTGAAACAAAGGCTGTATTTGATGGGGCATTAGACACAAGAATGCTGCAAGAAATATCTGGTATAGACACTATTATTTCACTATCCGAAGGTATAAAGCTCGCCGGAGAACAAGCAGCTTTACACGCGCATGTGTACACCATACCGCCTGAGAAGAAATATCTCAGCGATGAGGGTATGTACACAAATCCTGCAGCACAACGAATAGTATCCTCTCTGAGGCGTGGTCACCCTTCGATCGTTATCGAAGATATTACGACGGCGCTCTCGGACCTTCGTGTAATCAAACAGCCCCAAGAGCTTGACGCTATGCGACACGCGATAGATATTACTACCACTACCTTTGACGCACTTCGTGATAGTAAAACACTCAAACACATCGGTACTGAATTTGGGGTTGAAGCGGCCTTCACGAATCATTTTCGCTCAACTGGTATAGCGAATCATGCTTATCAACCGATAGTAGCAAGCGGTTCGAGGGCCACCACGTTGCACTATATCGAAAACAGCCAAGTAATTGACCCTCATGATCTGACGGTTATTGATATTGGCGCCGAAGTAGAGCACTATGCTGCCGATATAACTCGCACAGTCTCGATGAGCAAACCATCCGCTCGCCAACAGGCTGTCATAGATGAAGTAACAGGCGTGCAAACACGTGCGCTTGCTCTATTGAAGCCGGGAGCCATGTTGCGCGACTATGAAGAAACGGTCGTGGCGTATATGGGTGAAGCTCTTGTTCGCCTAAAACTTATCGATAATACCAAAGATATTTATCAGATTAGACACTATTATCCTCATGCCACGTCTCATTTCTTAGGCCTAGACGTTCACGACGTTGGTAACTACGATGCGCCCCTAGCAGAAAACATGGTGTTGACTTGCGAACCGGGTATATATATTCCAGAAGAGGGCATTGGTGTCAGGATAGAAGATGATATTCTCATTACCTCCTCAGGAAATAGTAATTTAAGTGACAATTGCTCGCATAGTGCATATGTTTTACTATAGAGAGCTATGAGCACAGGTCATCAAAAAGGAATCCTATATTCACTACTCCTTCGCTGGTTAGTGAGCAGCCTTGGCCTATGGATCGCAGCAGGCTTACTAAATGGTGCTATCGACTTTCAGCAACAGTTGGGTGTGATTATTATTGCCGGAGCAATCCTGGCAGTACTAAATGCCGTCATACGACCAATCCTCGTCATTATTAGTGTGCCCGCACTAGTACTCACTCTTGGTCTATTTATGATAATTATCAATGGCATAACGGTTTACCTAGCTGCATTACTGTATGATCCATTGCACATATATGGCTTTGGCGCTGCAGTACTAACTGGTTTGATCATTGGCTTGGTAAATTATCTTATGACCGCTATACTAGAAAGACGATGAGTATATATAACTACGTTTCAATCGTATCAGTGTTATTACTGACATTACTGATATTAGTGCAGACAAGAGGCGCGTCTTTAGGTGCAGGCATTGGTAGTACGGGTGAAGTCAACACGGAACGTCGTGGTACTGATAAAACCATCTATCAATTGACTGTTGTCACAGGACTTGTCTTCACACTCTCGCTTTTGCTCAGTGTCATCATAGTCTAGAACGGAGTAATTTCGAAACATGATAGTAGATCGACGAACCCGTTTACGTATGCGCAGGTTGTTTCGTCGTCATCGCAAGCAAGTCGAGGAAGCTCGCTCGTATGCTGACGAGAGATTTAACGACAACTTTTTCGATAGGTTTATACATCTCTGGCAGGTGAAACGATTCATTGTCGGTTGGGTTTTTCTCGTGCTTCTACTGCCAATATTAACTGTTTTTCAGACCGTAAATCTCAATCAGTACTTTTTGACTTCAGGGCCTGTTCCTGGTGGTGTATATGATGAAGGGATAATAGGTACATATTCAACCGCAAGTCCATTGTTTGCGACCAGCAAGGTTGACGCCAGCGTATCGCATCTCATTTTTTCTGGCTTATTCAAGTATGATGATTCAAACAAACTTGTGAGTGACCTCGCTTCAAATTATGATGTCGATGCAAGTGCCAAAAAATACACAGTTCACCTCAAGCAAAATATACGTTGGCATGACGGTAAGCCATTTACTGCCGATGATGTGGTTTTCACCTATAAATTAATCCAAAATCCTGACGTACAGTCGCCATTCTTCAACAGTTGGCAGGGAATCCGCATAGATAAAATAGATGATTTTAGCGTACGTTTTACGCTTCCGAACATACTGACGTCATTTCCATACAGTCTTACCACTGGCATCGTTCCGCAGCACAAACTAGCAGGTATTCCGGCCGAAGACATTCAAGCGAGTAAATTTAATTCTACCGCACCAATTGGCACCGGGCCATTCGAATGGGATGGATTGCAATTTGGTAGTGATACCGCGTCAGGTATCGCTACCGATCTTATCCAGCTTAAACCTTATGATAAGTATCATGATGGAGCACCAAAGCTCGCAAGTTTTATATTGCACACCTATGAATCTCGTGAGCAGCTTGTATCTGCGTATCAAAAGCGCGCCATTATTGCCATCGCAGGACTAGAAACAATTCCCGAAGAGCTACATTACACCTCAGACTCATACGTGTATCGGTTTCCACTTACCGCCGAAACAATGGTATTTTTCAAAAATAGTGAAGGTGTCATGAAAGATAAGGCTGTCCGAAGCGCACTACAACTTAGCGTTAGCCAAGTAGAGATCTTAAAAATTTTTGATTTTCAGGTGACGCCCGCACGAGGCCCACTCCTTATAGGACAATTAGGCTATGACAAGAAATTTGATCAAGCGTCTTATAACCTCGAAAGCGCAAAAACGATTCTCGACAAGGCCGGCTGGAAATACTCTGAAGGTAGTATGATACGAAGTAAAGAAAAGCAGGACCTACGCTTTCAGCTTATTATCGAAAATACACCAGAGGGTCGGGCAGTTGGTACCTACCTGAAAGATGCTTGGAAGAAGCTTGGGGTAGAAATGCAATTAGTGCCGCAAATTTCTGCTGACTTTAGAGCAACCGTAAACCGACACGACTATACGGCGGTCCTTCACACCATATCCATAGGAGTCGACCCTGACGTGTTCGTATACTGGGACAGCTCAGAAGCCGATCTCAGAAGTGCTAATCGCTTGAACTTCTCGGAATACAATTCAGCAGAGGCCGATACTGCTCTTGAGTCGGGCAGAACCCGTAGTGACTCGACGACTCGTACGTTAAAGTACGCAGCGTTCTTAAAAGCATGGCAAAAAGACGTACCAGCAATCGCATTGTTCCAACCTAACGATATTTATATTACTAGAGGTAAAGTGGTTGGGCTTGTCGAACACTCAATAAATAGTGATTCGGACCGTTATTACTCAGTCCAGAACTGGCAAATCAAAACCGGCAAAATACCAAAGTAATCTTGCCTATAATCTTAAAAACGGCTACCATAGGCTGGCAACACTAGGTTATTATTTTTGTCGGTAATGATAGTAAACTAACGTCTAGTTTAAGCTTTAGACACTATGCGGATGTGGCGAAATGGTAGACGCGCTAGTTTCAGAGACTAGTAGGGGCAACTCTGTGGAGGTTCAAGTCCTCTCATCCGCACCAATACAACCAAGCGACCTTTATGGTCGTTTTGTTGTATTGTCGTTAGAAGACTTGAACCGGAGGCGTGAATAACCTGTGGCTGTGCTCGAAGTCAAAGCTTGGCCGAGCAGTCAGCGCTTTTGCGCGGTAGCGAGCTTATCAATGCAAGTCCTCTCGTCCGCACCAAAATTATGCCTACACACGCGTAAACTGGTTATGGTATGATAACGACAGATTAAACATTACTTGGAGGAATAGATTAGGCATGAGCAAAGTCGCACATTATCTACAAGAACATTTACTGGGTGAAGTGATGACGAGCGCTGATGCCCGTCGGCACTTTGCGACTGATAACAGTATATTTACTCTAGCCCCAAGTATCGTGGTCTATCCGCGGAACGAAAACGATGTCCGCAAGACTGCACGTTTTGCTTGGCAGCTCGCTGAGCGTGGTCGAATGATACCGATCACAGCCCGTGGCAGTGGCACAGATATGACAGGTGCTGCGATAGGAAATGGCATCATCATGGCGTTTCCGGCTCATATGAATAGGATTGTTGAGCTTGATTCTAAGTCAGGCATCATTACGATGGAACCTGGCCTTAATTATGGACGTGCGCAGCAAACGCTTCACACGCACGAACGGTTTTTGCCGGCCTACCCAGCAAGTATCGAGTACAGCACTATTGGTGGAGCAGTTGCAAATAACGCCGCAGGTCATAAATCTATTAAATACGGCGTGACGGGTGACTATGTAAAATCACTCCGTGTGGTGCTGGCGAACGGAGAAGTTATCGAAACCAAGCGCTTGCATAAGCGCGAGTTCAATAAGAAACTTGGCCTGACTACGTTCGAGGGTGAGATATATCGATCTGTCGACAAGCTCATAGAAGAACATAAAGAAGTTATCGAAAAGGGATATCCCAGCGTAGCCTACAACACTGCAGGATATAATCTAGCAGGCATCAAGCTGAAAGACGGAAGCTTTGACCTCACTCCGTTATTCGTTGGTTCGCAAGGTACACTTGGTATTGTCACTGAAATCACCAGTGAAACTGAAGCTTACAACCCCGAAACAATAGTTTTCGCTGCTTTCTTTGATGAGGTGCAAAAAGCCTGTGATGCTAGTAAAAAATTACGTGACTTGGCACAAAGACCAAGCGCTATCGAATTCGTTGATGGTAATCTACTCCGAAAAGTTCAAGAGCTCAACCCAAACCAGTTGAAAGAAGTACTGCCCGGAACCATGCCAGGAGCTGCGCTTATAATAGAGGTTGACGATCCGGCAGACAGGCAGCGCAAAAAGACCCTGAAGCACATTCGAAAAATACTAGAAGAATATTCGGTCGAGACTAAAGAAGAGTCAGACCCACACGAAATAGGTAAATTGTGGAAGATTCGACACGCCACGGCAACATTGTTGTCACATAGTAATAAAGAAGTAAAACCATTACCACTCATCGAAGATGCAATAGTTCCTGTAGACAAACTCTACGAACTCATTACCGCTACGTACGCACTTTGTAAAACATTGCAACTTGAGGTTGCACTCTGGGGCCCGATAGGCGAGGGTAATTTACACCTATACCCATTCTTGAACTTGTCCGAAATAGGCGATAGGCAAAAGGCATTCAAGCTCATGGATGAATACTACAGCCTTGTCACTAAGCTTGGTGGCTCAATCTCAGCTCAGCACAACGATGGACGATTGCGCGGACCATATCTAAGCACATTGTATAGCCCGGAAGTCATAGCTATCTTCGAAGCCTTAAAAAAGATATTTGATCCCTATGAGATTATGAACCCAGGCGTCAAAGTAAGCGCCACAAAAGAAAACGTCCGTTCACTTTTACGCAATTCATATAGCCTTGGACACCTCTATAACCACATGCCCCGCAGCTAAACACCTATGTCTTTTGATCACTACGATTACATAGGATTAGCTGGTGGTTTATTAATACTCTTTGGTTTTTGGCGCATAAATAGTGGATACTGGAAAGTATCATCGGCTTGGTACGAGTTAGACAATATACTGGGTAGCGTATTAATGCTAACCTACACTTGGAACAAGCATGTCTACATAAGTAGTTTACTAAACATAATCTGGCTGTACGTTGCACTCCGAGGGCTCAGTTCTTTTGCTGAGCGCCGTATGATGCATGACAAAAACTTTCGCAGAGGCTACCGCAGGGGACGCTCAGTCACTCAAAGAAAGAAAAAACATCGTACCACTTGAGTTTTTAGCAAAAAACAGATAACATAACGTAGTTATTCTCCTTTTTATTCGTGCGGACGTGGCGAAATTGGTAGACGCGCTACCTTGAGGTGGTAGTCCAGCAATGGGTGGAGGTTCAAGTCCTCTCGTTCGCACCATAAATCACGGGTGATTAGCTCAGTTGGCTAGAGCATCTCGTTTACACCGAGAGGGTCGGGGGTTCGAGTCCCTCATCACCCACCATACAAAGAGTCCATCGAAAGATGGGCTTTTTGTATGTATATTATCGAAATAATTAGCATTGAAAACCGACTTGCGTACAAGTTATAGATTTGCTTGCTTGTCGTGAGAGGAGTTTTTTGCTATACATATATGCAGACATGGCAAAATTACAGCCCACCAAACCCCTTTTGATTTTATTGTATGGAATGCCAGGCTCAGGCAAGACATTCGTATCACGTCAAATTTGCTCACAACTCAACGCTGCTCATGTACAGGCTGACCGCATCCGAGCTGAGTTATTCGAGAAGCCCACGTACAGTAATGACGAAAACCATATTGTAAATAGTCTGATGACCTATATGTCTGGTGAGTTTTTGAGCGCAGGGATGAGCGTAGTGTTCGATACAAATGTTATGCGGCTCAGCCAGCGTCGTTCACTTCGTAATATGGCACTAAAGCTCGGCGCAGAACCAGTTCTTCTTTGGCTCCAGATTGATCCAGATTCTGCATTTCAGAGAGCAACAAACCGAGATCGTCGCAAACATGATGATAAATACGCTCAAGAAATTGACCCCGCTACTTTCCGTGAGCTACTCAGTGGTATGCAAAACCCTGAAATGACTGAGCGATATGTTGTTTTGAGTGGTAAGCATGTATTCAATATGCAGAAGAATGCAATTATGCGTCACTTGATGGAAAAACGTCTTATACAGCTAGATGTGCATGCGGTGAAAACCGGCAGGCCTGGACTCATAAATTTGATACCTAATCCTGGTGCGGGTCGAGTAGACATGAACCGCCGGAATATCAACATACAGTAGGCATTCTATGCCAGCAAGACACATAGACGTACCCGGAGTTGGTAGCGTTGCATTTACGAAGCGGGCGAGTTCACGGTCTATTCGACTAAGCCTCACCCAAAGTGGAGTGAGAGTATCCTTACCGCCCTGGGTTGCCTACCGGACAGCAGTAAAATTTGTCGCCCAGCAAGCAGACTGGATTCAAGCGAAACTACCGCAAGCTCAAGTCGAGACACTACTCGAAAATGGCAGCAAAATCGGTAAGCAACACACCATCGTGTTCGAAACGGTAGCTTTAGGCTCGAGTACTTCTTCCAGGGTTACAAGTACAAGAGTCCTGATACGTGTACATCCTCGAGAATCAATTACTAGCTCGCTAGTACAGCTTCGAGCGACTACAGCGGCCAAACGGGCGCTTAAAAAGGAAGCATTACAGCTTCTCCCAGATAGAGTTGCATATTTCGCAGCGGCTCATAATATGACGTATTCGACTATACAGGCCAAAGAGCTCAAACGCAGATGGGGAAGCTGTGACAGCCACAAAAACCTCATATTCAACATATACCTTCTTCAGCTGCCGTGGAGCCAAATCGACTATGTGATAGCTCACGAGTTAACTCACACGGAACAGATGAATCATGGCCCCGACTTTTGGGCACGCTTAGAAGAACTACTGCCCTATGCACGCTCGACAGCAAAATTGGTACGTCACACGCAGCCCGCCTTAACGCCAAGACAAAGTGCTACTGCTTTAGATGATGATATGGCATACTAGTTACTATGATGAACAAGGGTGGCACAAACGAAAATCTTGAAGTGGCCTTAGAGCACGAGCGCCTCGAAAGTCTTATCGGTAGTATGGCCGATGGCGTGATAGCCGTCGATGATGCATTTCGAGTTGTACTATATAACGGCGCCGCATTGAATATTCTCGATATAAATGGAAGCATCAAAGGCCGACGCCTGGGTAAATATCTAAACTTATACGATAAAAACGGCCAAGTAGTTGAAGTTGATGAACTCATAAAAAGCACCAAACGCGCGACAAGTAACCGTGACTTATTACTCCATTACACAGATGGTAGTCGCAGTAACATGTACCTTTCTATCGCACCAGTACACCTAGGCTACGGCGAAAAGGGTGACAAGGGCTATGTCATACTACTCCGCGATATTACGCACGAGAAATCACTCGAAGAGGAGCGTGATGAGTTCATAAGTGTCGTCAGCCACGAACTACGCACTCCAATTGCAATTGCGGAAGGCAATATTAGCAACGCTGAGTTTATCATCGGCCGTGAGCCAAATATTAACCCTGTTGTTGCAGAAGCTCTCAAAGTAGCCCATGAACAAGTAATATTTCTTGCAGGTATGGTCAATGATCTATCGACACTAAGTCGTGCCGAGCGAGGCAAGCTTACTCTTGAAATTGGGAGCATTAATCCACACGAGCTTACAACAGATCTAATTCAAAGCTATCAGGAAGAGGCTAAAGCTAAAGGATTAGCGCTACGTGGGGACATTGACCCGCACCTCGAATCAATCACCTCCAGTGAGCTGTACGTACGTGAGGTATTACAGAATTTCATTACGAACTCTATCAAATATACTGAAAAGGGTAGCGTGGTTATCGGTGCAAAGCCTAAACCAGACGGCGTGCTTTTTACCGTTTCTGACACAGGCATTGGTATAAGTAAAGCAGATCAAGAACGTGTCTTTGATAAGTTTTATCGCTCAGAAGATTATCGGCTGAAGGGCACCAGCGGCACGGGGCTTGGTCTCTATGTAGCGCTTAAATTAGCGCGCCTAATTCATGCTGAAGTCAATCTTGAAAGCGTCTTAAATGAAGGTTCGACTTTTACAATCTTCATCCCAAATATGAAATAATCTAAATTTTTGAGCGTGACTCAACGCGCATTACTGGTACACAAACGCTTCTACCGCGCCAATACACGTCATCGAATTCGTATTTGAGCAATGATGTGTGCAACATGTAAATGTCTACGAGAATTGCGAATGGCGCAGTTACTAACGCTACAAAGAAAGTGGCATGGCGAGTCTCGACAGCAGCGTAATAGTATGTCACCTCAATCGCGAGCGCTGCCGCAGCCCAAGCGAGTCCAAACGCCATTGTGTATGGCAAGAAGAAGCTGAGCACCATACCGGCAAATGGACCAGCTAAGAACAGTAATTCAAATAATGATGTAAGCGTCACAAGCTCGAGTCTTCGATGCAACTGTGGGTAGCGAAGTCGTATCGTCGTATTGTACTGAGTAGCCTGATCTTTAATGCTATAGACCTCCAAGCCGTCACTTGAGCGCAAGAAACTGTAGGCGTCTGCAATCACTGCCTTGCGAGCAAAATGTGACTCTGGAGATATGCTTTGCCTAACAGAATCAAAACCACCATATTCGTCTAGCCTGTCTGAGCGTATCATCCAACAGGTGCTCAGTACTGGCGGCCGCTTAGACATGCGCCTCGGCAGACAAAGCTCCCAATAGTACCGCATGGGCTGTAGGAATGACATAGTGCGTACATCCTGCGGCAACCTTCGTGGAAGAACGCTTAACATATCGTCGTTCTCGGTGAGCATATGCTCAACCATGACACGAAGTGTACCTGGATCAAATTCCGTATCTGCACTAGTAAAGAGCAGCATCGAGCCGCTAGCCTCAGTGCGCAATTGCTCACAGGCATGGTTTTTTGCAACCCAGTTTGCTTCTTCTGGTTCGACGCCCTTAATGAATCGAACACCGCTTTGCGCAAAACTGCGAATAATCTCAGGTGTGCGTCTTTCTTGTGAGCAGTCATCCAAGACTAAGATTTCGAGCTTGGGATAATCACTTCTCGTCAGGCTTGAGAGGCAGCGCTGCAGTTCTTCTGTTTCATTCCTCGCCGGTATCAGCACACTCAGTGAAGGCAGTTCCTTGTCGGTGTAGTGGTGCTCTGTTTTCGTAGGCTTGGCGTTTTCCCACGTCTGGATAGTCGAACGAAGTAGTACTAGTATGACGACCAGCTGCACGCTCAAAATGACGCCGAAAAGCGTTACCACTGATATTTGAAAGGCAAACCATCCAATCGCAAATAGCAAAATCTGCAAGACTATCAGCCATATGTGAGCTTGTAGCGAAACTGATCTGAGTCTGTCTGGCTGCAGACGGTATTTCATATATCGAGCGACGTTAACTAATCGATAGGGAGTCACGAAAGCTGGCGCCAACCAAACCCTCCAGTCTGCAGCCAATATCCCAATCGCTGTAGCAAGTATAGAAATGAGGAGTACCGTACCCAAAAATACACGTACGTTTTTACGGGCAAAAAAGCTGGTGCTTGAAAATACATAGAGCAATGTTTCAGAGACGGCTACAATCAGCCAGAGCAATAGCCATAGGTGCATAGACACTACTATACCATCTTGATTTGCCTTAACGAATAGCGTATTATTGACATGAACGCCTACAACTAACTGTAGGTTTTTTAATTTGGTAAGACAACGCACGCCATGTGCCACGTAAATCCAGAAAGAGAGAAAAGGGAGTGGCGAAGAAAACTTCTAATAAGAACACAAGCGAGAACCAAGATTTGGGCAAAGCATTTTGGACTGGTTTCTTTTGGCCAGTACGTTATTTATTGCAGGCACTGAAGTACGTCGGAAAAGTATTTGCATGGGTTAGTCACAAGCCACCTCTCAAGCAAATTGGCCACGGACTACGATGGTTCTTCCGCCTCCGAGCCATACAATTTATTGGCCGCATGCTTGGTTTTGGATATTTTAAGTCAAGCTGGAAAGAGCTGAAGCAAGTTACTTGGCCAACCAGGCACGAAAGCTTCCGGCTTACCGGCGCAGTCCTTATATTTTCAGTAGCTTTCGGCTTATTCATTGCTTTGGTAGATTACGGACTTGATAAATTATTTAGACAGATATTGTTGAATTAAGGAGTACTAAGAGATATGAATAATAAGCGTTACGACACAAGCAAGCAGTGGTATGCAATCCACACCTACAGCGGCTACGAAGAGAAAGTTGCCGAGAGTATCCGCCAACGCGCCGAGTCACTTGACATGAAAGATAAGATTTTCCAGGCACTTGTACCGAAAGAAAAGCAGATCGAGATTAAAAATGGTAAGCGTAAAATCGTCGAGAAGCGCATATTCCAGGGCTACGTACTCGTACAGATGAAGATGAGCGAAGATGCTTGGTACATCGTACGTAACACTCCAAGCGTGACTGGTTTCGTCGGTAGCGGCACGGAGCCAACTCCAGTCGACCCAGATGAAATCGAGAAGATTCAAAAACGCATGGGCCTCGAGCAACCAAAGCACAAGATAGATTTTGCCATTGGCGAAGTTGTCAGTATCATCGACGGGCCATTCAAAGGCTTCGACGGATCTGTTAATGAGATTGACCCACAAAAAGGTAAGCTCAAAGTTCTCGTCAATATGTTTGGCCGTGAAACACCAGTCGAACTCGACAGCCTTCAAGTAAAACGAGTGTAGCCCCATGAACGAAAAAGAACCTCGTGAAATCGACACCGAGCATGCCAAAAAACGGTCACTTGAGTTTACGAGTGCTTCTTCGATAGCTTTCGTTGCAGGTTCAGCTGCTACCTATTTTGCTTTTACAGCCGAGTCGGTGCCTTCGGCCGCGTTCTTGGGTATAACAGCGGGTGCTTGTGCACTAGCTGGAATCGGTCTCAGTGCCTTAGCCGTGGAATACAGACACCAGTCCCAAAAAACTAATGATATATAGCAGTATAGTTTACGAAGCTATTTTGATACAATTGACTTTTGTGTTATAATATATAGTAAGAAAAGTTTCTGTGTTAGCTGTCCACCCTAGTATTTTATGGTAGAAACTGCTAAAATAACGCAGTTACGCACTACTAAAAGGTAGGAGAATTAGTAACCACGCTTCAAACCGGCACTCGCTGGGTGGCGAATATTCGTAATTATAAGGAGAAATAGATGGCAAAAGTCGTCAAAGCAAACTTGAAACTAAAAATTAAAGGTGGCCAGGCATCCGCTGCGCCCCCAGTTGGTAGTACCCTCGGTCAATACGGAGTCAACATGATGGATTTTATTAATCCGTTTAATGATGCTACTCGAGACATGATGGGCAAAATGGTTACTGCACATATCACTGTATATGATGACAAAACTATGACATTCCGTGTTGTCGCAGAACCAACCGACGACCGCATACGTGCGGCGCTTGGCATACAAAAGGGTTCTGGCAAGCCTAATAGCGAAAAGATCGCAAAGAAGCTCAGCCAAGCTGACTTACGCAAAATCGCCGAAGATAAGGCAATGGACATGAATACTGATGATGTCGAAGCTGTCATGAAGATGGTAGCTGGTACTGCGCGCAGTATGGGTGTCGAAGTAGAAGCCTAATTTTACAGGCTTAATTATAGAGTAAATATTAACGTGGGAGGCGATACGCCGCATGCACCACGAAAGGAGTTGATAATCATGGCAGTCAAAAAAGCAGATCTACTTAAAGAGGCTCAGGAAATGGGTTTAAAAGTTACGAGCAAAGACACCGTCGCACAGATAACTGCAGCAATCGCTGCAATGAGCCAAACACCAGTTGAGCCAGTCGAGGCAGGCAATTTAGAAGTTGCAGAAGAAGGTGAAAAGATTCAAGCAGAAGAAGCTGACGCTGAAACTAAGCTTGCAAAAGCTGGCAAACGAAGTGCAAAAGGCCTCGAAGAAGCCGAAGCAAAAGCTGAGAAGATTGAAAGCCAAAAACACCGTGATGAAGCAGAAGCTGCTGCAGCCGACAAGCCAAAACAGCCAGTCAAACCAGCTCGTAGTTTACTAGAGCGCCGCAGCAAAGGTTACCGCAAATCAGCTGAGCTTATCGAAAAAGACAAAGTCTACAGTCTCAAAGAGGCGGTAGAGTTAGCGACCAAGACTAGCGGTGTTAAGTTCGACGCGAGCGTTGAACTGCATGTAAACCTTGGCGTCGATCCACGACAAGCTGATCAAAACATTCGTACCAACCTCACCCTGCCACAAGGAACCGGTAAAACCGTCCGCGTCGCGGTATTCGCTGAGGAAAATATCGAAGGTGCTGATGTCTCGGGCATCGAAACTATCAAGAAATTGCTTGAAAAGGGCACAATTGATTTCGACATTCTTGTCTCAACACCAGCAAATATGGCTCAGTTGGGCAAGTACGCTCGATTGCTTGGTCCACGAGGCCTTATGCCAAACCCTAAGAGTGGTACCGTCACAACTGACCTCCAGAGGGCAGTAGCAGAAGCCAAGGCCGGGCGAGTTGAGTTCCGCGTCGATACAACTGGTATCGTGCACCTCGCTATTGGCAAGGTAAGCTTCGGTGGTAAGCGATTACTCGAAAATGCAAACGCTGTCATGACTAGTATAAAAAATGCTAAGCCAGCTAGCGTAAAGGGCGTCTACATCAAGGCTGTACATGTCACTACCACGATGGGTCCGAGCGTAACCGTAAATCCAAACGAATAAGTTTCATTCGTCTCTATACAGTCGGCCAGTTGTAAAATTGTGCCGACTGTATTGCTATATATCTTTTTGAAATTTACAATAGAGAGCAACAGGGCAGGTGGGAGCTCATCAAGAGGTAATGGAGGGTTTCGCTTCACTATGAGCGTCTACAGCAATAAACAGATTCGGCAAGCTATCAATGACAACCACATCGTATGCCATCCTTTTGATGACAAACATGTCAGTCATGCTAGTCTCGACGTAACACTTGGTTATTATTTTTACAGAATTGAGCCTGCTAATGAGCGGACGATATATAACCCATTTGACCGCGAAGATGTTGAACGATATTTCGATGGACCGTATAGAGCCATGGCGCATGGTGAGTGGGCGAAGCTGAATGGGCACCGACCAATAGAGGGCATTCCGCTCGATCATCCAGTCATTGCGCTCAAACCGGGCGAGAGGATTCTCGCACATACACATGAATTTTTCGGCATTAAACCACCAGGAGCTTGTGAAGTACGCAGCCGAAGTAGTTGGGGACGCAATGGCGTGGCAGTCTGCTTCGATGCAGGCTGGATTGATCCAGGCTATATCAACCGTCTAACCCTTGAAATCTACAACCTGAACAATCGTGAAATGGTCGTCTTGCCCGTAGGCGAACGCATTGCACAGATCATCTTCCACGAAACCGGCGAAGTCGATGGCAATTACGGTGCCGGTCGTGACGGTGGCTTCAGTGGCAAGTACCAGACAGGCACAGATATCGATACACTTATCAAAAGCTGGTCGCCAAGTCTCATGCTGCCGCAAGCATACCGTGACGAGCGACGTATGCCCACAAAAATCGAAGGCATGAGTTATGACTGATAGCTTTCGAAAGGTGACTAGCATATGACCCAAATTGGTAAATACATAGTCATAGAAGGTGCTGAAGGTGTCGGTAAAACGACTATGGTGAATATGGTCGGTGACATGCTCAGAAAAGCTGGCTTACCGGTGAAGATTATGCGCGAACCAGACAGCCAAAATGATTTAACCGCCCGAGCGCTTCGACACATACTACTTGATCCTCGTTATCCCACTAAGACCGAAACTGAAGTCCTACTCTTTAATGCTGCACGAGTGCAGTCACTGGAGGTTATTCGTAACGCCGTCGCAAATGGGGTCACGTGCCTGGTTGATAGAAGCTACCTGACAACGCTTGCAAATCAGTATTATGGCCGTGGCGACATTACTGATTACAAACGCATTAATGAGATTATTGACTTTGCCGTTGGTGACATGCAGCCAGATATGATGGTTGTACTCGATGCGCCAGTACAAGTGCTCGTCGACCGATTAGGAGCACGCAAAGTGAGCCATGGCAAGTTCGGTAACCTCGACGAAGGTTTCTACGAACGAGTTCGAGCAGGCTACCTCTGGGAAGCTAAGCAGCGTAATTTACCGGTCGTGCATGCAACAGGCAGTATCGAAGAAGTATTCAAAGAAGTATGGGGACACGTAAGTTCAGCAATGGCAACAAGACAAAAATCTGAGCCGCAATCCATTGCCGAAGTCCTGGCTGCAAATCCACCAGCAAAGACTACCCCCGTTATAGAGCCGCCGGTGGCCACCGCAACATCGGAACAAAATTCCGTAGACAACGCACTGGTCATTAAAAACTCACAAGGACTCAACGAGATTACTGATAGTGGTCGTGCAACACTTGCTCCACTTGTTACGAACACGACTGATAACGTCTATGCCTTCACGAATAATATCGCGCCGCTTACGGTTGCGGCCGCCATGGCCCGGCTAAGTCGTCGGGGTGATGATATGCGCATCACACTGCTTGATGAGTTTATTGGCAAAGAAGATAAGGATGGCCAACTCCTGCACCGCGTCATCACAGCCTACGGCGATGATTCCGTTCAACAACTTGTGGGCCAGCACATCGTGGTTGAGAACGCGAGCAACCTTCTAACGAAGAAGCTTGAGTGGGGGCGCCTGGCCGCTTATCTCGAGCAGTCAACTCGCTATATATATTTCGATCAAAAGGACGCTCAAGGTCACTATCGTTATCACGTACCGACCGGCCTCAAAAAAGACGTGAGAATACGTTACGTCCAGTCGATGGATGCAATCTTCGAGATATACTCTGACCTCGTTAAGAAACTGACGGAATATGTCCGCATAAACTCGAAAACACCTCAAGAAGAGCACGATGGTGCGTGGAAAAGCGCCACGAAGGCTCAAGCCTGTGATGCAATTAGGCCTATACTGCCAGTCGCAACCAAATCGACCGTGGGCATTTATGCTTCCGGGCAAGCACTCGAGAGCCTAATCATGCACTTGCTGAGTGACGAACTGCCAGAAGCACAAAAGACTGGCAAAGCTATTCTCAAAGAGGCACGGAAGGTCATTCCAGCTTTCCTCGAGCGAGCCGACAAACCGGAGCGTGGTGGAGCATTGGTCGCATACCGTGCAAATACTCGCGATTCAGTCAAGGACATAGCAGATAGTGTATTGTCGACAAAACATGCCACGAGCGACTCATCTGCGGTAGAGCTTGTGTCTTACGTTCCACGTAATGAGCTAGAGGTAAGCGCAGATATTCTCTACGACCACAGCGAGCTATCGATGGCAGATATAAGAACTGCAACCGATGCGTTGCCCTACGCGAAGAAGGAATCAATCCTCAAGAGTTACATCGGCGAGCGGCTCAATCGTCGCCACCGCCCGGGACGAGCCCTCGAAAACATACATTACACTTTCGATCTTATGTGTGACTACGGCATTTTTCGTGACCTGCAACGTCACCGTATTGTCGATGACCTACGTTGGCAGCAATTAACACCTCGTCACGGCTATGACGTACCAAAACTTGTCGAAGAGGCTGGCTTGAGTGATGAGTACGAGCGTTGTTTCGATATCAGTCTTGATCTCTATAGCCAACTCCAGGCTGCGGGTTATGCTCTTGAGGCTCAATACGCGACGCTTCTCGGCCACAAGATGCGTTGGCGTGTCACTATGAATGCCCGCGAAGCTTTTCACTTCATTGAGCTGCGTACTGCTCCTCAGGGGCACCCTGGCTATCGCAAGCTTGTCTATGAAATGTACGAGAAGATTGCAGAAGTACACCCACTCATTGCGGCGGGTATGAAGTTTGTGAACAAAGACGAAGATCCAGAGCTAACTAGACTTGCTGCCGAAAGATACACGCAGTACAAACTCACCAATCTTGATACTAAATAACTATTTTCTTTCGTAAATGATGAAGTCGAAATCAAACTCGTTCTGTGTATCTGCTTTGTGCGGCTCACGGGAGATTTCATGCCAAACTGACTTATCAATAGCAGGAAAGTACGTATCTCCGTCTACTACTGTATGTATTTCGGTGATGTAGAGCCTGTCGGCATCCTCAATCATTTCACCGTATATCTCACCACCACCCACCACCCACACGTCGCCGGTAGTATCGACATCCGCTATGTCATGGAGAATCGTGACATCTGAACAGGTATAGCTAACGTCACGGGTCAGGACATACACTCGTCTATCAGACTGAAACGAACTACCACGTTTTGCGACTATAGTTTCAAAGGTTTTACGCCCGGTAAGTACTGTTTTTCCGAGTGTTTTGTCTAAAAAATATTGTACATCCGTGGGTACGCGCCAAGGAAGAGCACCGTTACGTGCAATCACACCGTTTTCACTCACTGCAGCAATCATAGATATCATGACCAAAGTATACGCCATTCTCTTCTCAAATATTGACATGGAGACGTCATGGGTATTTTATATATAAATGCTTCGGCGTAAATAGCCGATTTTTTATCGTAAGAAACCTATGTATATTGATAGACTCAAACTTCCAAACGAAGATGAACCGACAATGCTTGAAGCGGTTAATGCCTGTAATGACCCAGATGTTTTTGAGCGTGCACAGGATGTATGTAATATTGTGAGAGCAGGTATTACCCCCATGCGGGCACGAGCCGGTACTATCGAAATAAGCCCTGACGCTATCAGCAGAGCTCAGCAGAGTAATTGCTACGGTAGCAATATCGTGCTTTCTGAAGCGCTAGAAATTGCAAAAGTGCCGCACTACGTTGCTTTTGCGAATGACCATGTCTTCACGATTGCAGTGAATAATGGTTCCCTAGCTCATCTTATTGATGCCCACTCACCCGATTTCAATGGGAATATTACAGGCGCTTTTACACAGACACAACTCATGAGTGTTCCAGCACAGATTGAAGAAAATCGTCGAGCCATCGCTAAGATGGACAGTAGTTTTGTGGTCCAAAACTCAAGGTTTAATCGTTCATTTGAAGAATTGGTTACTGTTAATCCATGGTTAAGCCATGGTTCTGAGATGGAGCGCCTGGAAAAGCGTCCTATTAACGAACGGAAGGAATATTTTAACCATATTCTAACTGTAGCCCTCTATAACCCCACTCTTGGACGTCAGATTATCGAGAGGCGCAACCGCTTGTATCTTTTTCTGGAAGGAGGAAAGTACGAGGCAGCTGCTTCTGAATTACATTTCATGAAGGGCATATATCCAGAGGTTGATCCGCGCAATATCCAGAAAGCAAAACAGCTCGGTAGTCTTGTTTTACACCTTGCGAAAAAGGGTGATAACACTCTCGCTCAGCAAGTAATTGCAGATGTTAGTGAAAGTTATGAGGGGATTCCAAACATAAATCTCGCGCTATGGCCCGCAGACCAATTACGAAAGATTGGTGTTCAACAAAAAGATACTGAGTTTCTTTCAAAAGCCATCGCGGAGTACAACGACATACTTGATGAATACCCGCGTAATAGACTTGCCTTAGGTAAACTTGCTGCAGCCAAATCAGTTCTTGCAAAAATCAGTTAAAACAGCTATAATGCATCTGTTACCAAAGACAGTGGCGACCGTGAATAACGGACTAAGAATGCCACCGAGGCGATGAAATTATTATTTCGAATTGCACAAACGCTTTTGGTACACAAGAGCGTTTTCTTTATGTAACAGGGGTGTATACGGTCGATCGTACGCCACACAATATTAAGTAAAGCCGGAAGGAACACTGAATGGCTTTATCGAAACTACAAAAGGATGAAGTAGTCGCAGAAATTGTTGACTTACTTTCATCCTCCAAGATGACCGTGGTTGCAAAGTACCAGGGCACTACCGTGAAGGCAATCCAACAGCTCCGCAAGGATGCTAAGGACAATGGCACGAAGGTCAAGGTAATCAAGAACCGCTTGGTCATCAAAGCAGTACAGCAAAGTGAAGCCCTCAGAGGCGCTGACACCAGTGCCCTCGAAGGTATGTTGCTGTACGCGTTTAACGCTGAGGACGAAGTTGCACCTGCGCAAGCATTGCACAACTTCGCTAAGGCAAACCCAACCCTAGAATTTGTCGGTGCGATTGACGCAGCTGGCACCTTCATGGGCGCAGAAGATGTTAAGGCGCTCGCAGTATTGCCTGGCAAGGATCAGCTTATCGCTCAAGCTATCGCCATGCTGCTTTCACCTGTCAATGACATCACAAATGCACTTTCCGGCAACCTACATGCGTTGCTTGATGGTGTTGAAGCTAAGGCCTCGGCCTAAGTTATATAACGTAAATTAATTAGGAGATAATCATGGCTGACGTAAAGAAACTCGCCGAAGAGCTAACCAAGCTTACCGTTCTCGAAGTAAACGAACTTAAGACCATCCTCAAGGATGAATACGGCATCGAGCCAGCTGCTGCAGCTGTCGCTGTTGCTGGTCCTGCCGCTGCAGGTGACGCAGATGCTGCTGACGAAAAGAGTGAATTTGATGTCACACTTAAGGACGCAGGCGCGCAAAAAGTTGCAGTCATTAAGGCTGTCAAGGAATTGACAGGTCTCGGTCTCGGCGAAGCTAAAGCTATCGTCGACGGCGTACCAAAGGTAGTCCTCGAAAAGGCTAACAAAGATGACGCTGAAGCTGCCAAGAAAGCTCTCGAAGCTGCTGGCGCTACAGTCGAACTCGGCTAAGTTAGTATCTAAGCTACTAAATCCACGCTCTCAATGGGCGTGGATTTAGTATTGTAAACAAATTATTTATCCACAAACGCGGAAAAAAGTGTTAGTATTTTGTAATCAGCATTTTGACTTGGAGTAGTCACTATGATACTTTTATAGTAAGATTTATTGAATACACAATAAACTGTGTGAGGAACTAGAACAGAAAGCAGGCAAGTATGGCCGACATACCAGAGAAACAAATCAAAAGATTGCGAGCTTTGTTACAAGAAGCTGAAACAAATTTAGCTGCAGCGAATGAACTGCTGATCAGTTTAGTTGGAGATGACGATAAAATACAAGCTAAGGTGAGCGATGAAATACTCGGCAAAATCATCGAAGGTGTATTTGATGGTCAAAACATGGTTGGTAGCG
Source organism: Candidatus Saccharimonadota bacterium (assembly GCA_024635495.1). Lineage (GTDB taxonomy): Bacteria > Patescibacteriota > Saccharimonadia > Saccharimonadales > UBA4665 > JAGXIT01. Next base: position 218,524 of record JAGXIT010000004.1, on the reverse strand, counting down.
ACGGCAAAGTCTATCCGGTTCCAGCAAACTACGCTAGCAAGTCTAAACTTGTACAAGGTGACATCCTTAAACTTACTATCGCTGAAGACGGTGCATTTTTGTATAAGCAGATTGGGCCAATTCCTCGTAAGCAAGTCGTCGGTGGTCTTAAGCTTGAGAATGGTCACTATTTCGTGACTGTAGGCAAGAAAGATTTCAGAGTATTACTCGCAAGTGTGACGTATTTCAAAGCTAAGCCAGGTGACCAAGTAAGCGTAAACTTGCCAGAAGACGATGGCGCAGCCGAATGGGCAGCACTCGAAGCAGCGCTATAGCGAGATATACGGAAGCGCATGGCAAAACTATACTTTCGTTTTAGTGCAATGAATAGCGGTAAAACGACTGCTATCATGCAAGTAGCTCACAATTATGAAGAACGCGGCATGCACGTTCTTTTAATGAAGCCCACAACTGACACGAAAGGTGATACGAAGATCATCTCACGGCTTGGAATCGACAGAGAAGTTGATGTACTTGTTGGTCCGGCCGAGTCTGTTACTAAACAGCTTGGTGATTTACGAGATATCGCATGTGTACTTATCGATGAGGCGCAGTTTTTAACCCCAAAACAAGTTGATGAGATTTTTTGGCTTTCTATTGAAAAGAATATCCCGTTTATGGCGTACGGGCTTCGAACCGATTTCCAAACCATTGGTTTTCCGGGCGCATCTCGTCTATTGGAGATTGCTCATGATATCCAAGAGATAAAAACTATTTGTCGATGCGGCAAGAAGGCGGTCTTTAATGGTCGCAAGATTAATGGAATATTTACCGCCGAAGGTGAACAGGTGGCTATAGATGGTCAAGATAATGTCGACTACGAATCCTTGTGTGCAAACTGTTATAAAAAACTCGTAAAATAGCGCAATTGTAATAACTACACTCGTTCTTGAGCGGCAAAACCTCTATACTAGATAAAGCAATGGGGAAGGCTTTATATCGAAAGTACCGTTCGAAGTCGTTAAATGAAATTATCGGCCAAGAACACATCACTACCACGCTCGCAAACGCACTGAAATCAGGCAAAATTGCGCACGCGTATTTATTGACAGGCCCAAAGGGTGTTGGCAAGACGTCTATAGCTCGTATTCTCGCCCACGAAGTCAACGGCATACCCTATAGCGAAGACTCCAACCTGGATATCATTGAGATCGATGCTGCTAGCAATAACGGAGTTGAGGACGTTCGTGATTTGCGCGATAAGATTCCGGCCGCTCCGGTCAGCGCTACATACAAAGTATTTATCATCGATGAGGTCCATATGCTCAGCAAAGCTGCATTCAATGCCCTCCTGAAGACGCTTGAAGAGCCACCAGCCCACGTTATATTCATTCTAGCGACAACAGAGGCCTACAAATTGCCAGAAACGATTGTAAGCCGTACGCAACGCTTTACTTTCCGCCCAGTCTCTACAGAAGAAGTTGTAGAACACCTCAAGTATATCGCTGGAAAAGAAAAGATCCAGATTAACGATGATGCCTTGACGCTTATAGCAGAGCACGGTGATGGTAGCTTCCGCGATAGTATTAGCTTACTTGACCAAGTCAGCAACAGTTCGGATGCTATCACTGTTGCCGACGTCGAGCGTCTCTTGGGACTAGCACCAACGACGCTCATCCGTTTACTCGTAGAAGCAATGCTGGGTCATGATACGGCCAAATGTACACAAGAGCTCGATAAGCTATACAACCAGGGCTATGAGCCTGCGATGATTGCAATACAGATCAGCCAGATACTTCGTGGAGGGATCATAGATAATACATTCGATCGTAATACGTTAGACATACTAAAAGATCTTATAGACGTACCTGCATCCAGGAAGCCCAAGGCGCTTCTTGAAATAACAATACTTAAATATGCCTACGCTGGCGAGGCCACGACGCCCATTCAACAGCGTACTACTCATGATTCCACCCCAGCAGAGCCCAAAGATCCCACGATGCAGAAACAAACCCCACCCAAGCCAGAACCTAAGCCACTTGCTACTGATACCGTCGCGCCAGAACCGGCTCAATCACAAGAGGTTCTAGTAGAGCGAGATGATGGGCAAAAAGAAGCTGCTCAGCAAATGTCCGCAGATGAAGCAGCTCTATGGCAGACCGTCCTAGAGTCAATCAGGAAGTCACACAACACTCTATATGGGATCGCCCGAATGGCTAAACCGCAAATATCAGACGATACTTTGACCCTCGAGTTCAAATTCGCGTTTCATCAGAAACGATTTACAGAACCAAACAATAGAGCCGTTATCTCTGCTATCGTTGAAGAGATACGAAAGAAACCGACCAAGATTGTATGCGTCGTCGTAGAGAAAAATACACAGAATGGCCCCTCAAATGACTCAGTTAAAACCATAAGCAATATTTTTGGCAGCGCCGAACTGCTAGAATCATAGTCACGGGAAGTGATTTAGAAATATATGGCGACAACTCAAGCACAACCACAAAATACCGACGCAGAAGCAAGCTTGCTTGGTGCGATCCTTATTGATACCGATGCTATCGTTAAGATAGCCGACAGCATCAACCCTACCGATTTTTTTGACTCAAAACATGCACGCATTTATGAAGCGATGAGTGCATTATACGAAAAACGCACTCCTATAGATGTTCTGACGCTAGCAAATCAGCTAAAAGGCAGCGGGTTCCTGGATATGATAGGTGGCCCAACCTATCTTACTGAGCTAACCAACTTCGTACCGACAGCCACTCATGTTGAGCAGTACGCTGATATCGTCGCTCAAACGTCCCTCCGACGACGCCTGATTGCGGCAAGTGCAGATATGGCAGATCTGGGCAAAGACGAGTCAAAAGACTTGCGTGAGCTAATAGAAGAAGCTGAATCTCGATTATTTGAGGTGAGCCAAAACCATATCAAACAAACTGTCGTCAGTCTTGAGTCTGTACTAGCGGAAAGTTTTGAACGTCTTGATGATTTACATAAAGATAAAGATAAACTTCGAGGCGTTCCGACAGGCTACCGTGACCTAGATAATATACTCGCAGGGCTTCAACGTTCAGACCTATTTATCCTGGCTGCTCGCCCATCGATGGGTAAAACAGCTTTTGTGCTTAACCTCGCACATAGCATTGCGACGAAAGCGAAAGAATCAGTACTGTTATTCAGCCTCGAGATGAGTAAAGAGCAGCTTGTTGATCGACTCCTAGCCATGGAATCTGGCGTCGATGCATGGGCACTTCGTACAGGGAAACTTACCGACAAAGACTTCGAGAAGCTTGGCGAGGCGATGGGGACTCTTTCTGAAGCGAAAATTTTTATTGATGATACCCCTGGTATCACAGTCAGTGATTTGCGTACAAAATCTCGTAGAGAAGCACACACAAAGAACATTGGGCTTATTATTGTTGATTACTTACAGCTGATGAGTGGAGGTAGTCGATTTTCATCTGAAGGCAATAGGGTACAGGAAATATCAGAGATATCACGTGGACTAAAAGGAATTGCCCGCGAATTGAACGTGCCGGTTATAGCCCTAAGTCAGCTGAGTCGCTCGGTAGAAAGTCGTACTCCTAAAATTCCACAACTTGCAGACCTCCGTGAGTCTGGCTCTATCGAGCAAGACGCAGATGTTGTCGCATTTCTCTACCGCGAAGATTATTATGAGCCTGACAGTGAACGCAAAAACATCATGGATGTACTTATTAAGAAGCACAGAAATGGGCCAACAGGTGCCATAGAGCTGTACTTCGACCGAGAGAAGCAACGTATTCGCTCAATCGATAGTAACCACGCAAATCCTTTCGCTGAATAACCAGGTGCAGACCAGATGTAGTGTATACTGGAGCGTGCAGATATGATTAATAAAATCCGAAATTTTGCTCAAAGAAATTGGCGAGGGATCGTTGCAGTACTATGCGCATTGTTAGTGGTAGCTGCGCTGCTGTATGCGACTAACGATACGACAAAGGGCATGTATACTGCTGGTGAGTTGGCGGCCAAGAATGACGCTGCAAGCCTACAAACAATCATTCACAACCCCATCAATGCACCGTTTAAGCTTCTCGTTTTAGGACTTTCATCACTCGGGCAAGATAATCTTGCTGCAACAAGGATTATATCTGGATTCTTTGCGATAGGCTTTGTCGCACTATTTTACTGGGTGGCACGATATTGGTTTTCTAAAAGGATTGCGATCCTTGGGCTTGCACTCTTTGTCGGCTCGAGCATGTTTCTTCATGTAGCACGCTACGGTGAACCACTCATACTGTCTCTAGTGCCTTTGGTTCTTGTGGCTAGCATACTCTTGTACCAGCGCACGCGCAGACAAACACTTGCGGCATATGTATTGGTTGCATTGATTGGTTTTTCACTCTACATACCTGGAGCTATTTGGTTCACCGTACTCGGCCTCATCATACTTGGCACACGAACCGCTACATTTATACGCAAGCAAGGACTACTCCACACCGTTTTATTAACATTGCTCTTTTTGATACTTCTTTCACCGCTTATCTTGGCGGGCGCGAGAGACACGTCGATATTTACTGGTGCCGCTGGTTTGCCGTCTACTATGCCAAGTTGGGATCGACTAGTCGATAATGCAAAAAATATTGGCGAAGCGCTTATATATCGTGGGTACTACTCTTCAGAATATACGCTATATGGCGCACCGCTACTTAACATTGCGGAAGTTACTTTATTACTCGCAGGTTTGGTGACGTTGTGGTTGCGTCCACGTCTACACAGTAACTACTTCTTGCTAGGTTCGATACTCATAGCACTCTTGCTTGTGATAGCAAACGGAGGCATGAATCTCACAATACTAATGCCATTTATTTATCTCACCATCGCTGCAGGTATCTATTTCATTCTAGATCAATGGCTGACTGTTTTTCCAAGAAACCCAATCGCTCGGGCAGCAGGAGTCGCATTGCTCATCATCGTAGTTGCATTTTCGGTAATGTATCATCTTAGGGCATACTATGTTGCGTGGCCAAGCGCACCAGAAACCAAGCAGGTGTACATCATAAAATCAGAGTAACATCTGGTACAATAAGTGTTGAAATAATAAAGGGAGTAGACTATGAGCCGATTCGACCAAGCTAAGATGCTTATGCAAGTAAAGAAAGTTCAAAAAGAGCTTCAGAAGCTAACAATTACCGTTGAACAAGGTGATGGCGCAGTAAGAGTTGAGATTACTGGTGAACAGAAAATTAAGAAGGTTCATATCGACCCAACACGTATTGATGTAGAAGATATTACTGAGCTAGAGCGTTGGATTGAAGACGCAGTGAAAGACGCTATCAACGAGAGTCAGCGAATCGCAGCCGAAAAAATGCAGCCGTTCATGGGTATGCTCGGCAATCTTGGTATGTAATCCCGATTTAGGACTCAATGAATTTATTACCTCCAGCTCTGGAAGAATTGATACGAACACTAGGAACGCTACCTGGTGTAGGCTCGCGCACAGCAGAGCGATATGCCTATTATCTGCTACGCCAAGACCAACGCAAATCAGTCGCAATCGCAGAGGCGCTCACCAGCTTACATGATGGTATTGCCTATTGCCCAAAAACATTCGCCATCATCGGCGCAAATGAAAAAGTTTCACCTCTATACGACGACCCGAAGCGTGACAAAAAGCTCGTTGCTGTCGTCGCAGAGCCACTCGATATCATAGCGATAGAAAAGACAGGCAGCTTCAAGGGAACATACCACGTCTTGGGCGGACTTGTATCTCCTATAGATAATGTCACGCCAGAACATCTTCGTATCGCAGAGCTGATACAACGTATCGATGAAGATGAAGTAACGGAGATTATTCTCGCAACAAATGCGAGCGTCGAGGGTGAGTCTACTGCGCTATACATTCAACAGCAAATTGGTGATAGGGATACTAAGATATCACGACTTGCTCGAGGATTGGCTATAGGTGTTGACCTTGAATATGCTGACCAAATCTCGCTTAGTCGAGCGCTCGAGGGTAGACAACAACTTTTGTAACTCGCTACTTACATAATTGGTATAGAGTAGTGCTCTAACTTGATTGTTTTTTGTTTCTATATGCTTTGGCGGGTACAATACTAGGAGATGGAAGATAATATTAAGTCTCTTATTGGCGCTGCGCAGCATATTGTCGTTATTCAGGCAGATAACCCTGACGCTGATTCACTAGGCAGTGCACTCGCTCTAGAACAGATCTTGGGCAATCTTGGCAAGGATATCACGATGTATTGCGGCGTCACGATGCCAGAGTATCTTCGTCACTTATTGGGTTGGGACAGGGTGGTGGATAGCCTTCCGAACCAATTTGACGCCAGTATCATCGTAGATGCAAGCACTTATACCTTATTAGAGCGCCTCGATACCGCAGGGCAGTTGAGCTGGGTGAAGTCGAAGCCTTGCATAGTACTCGACCACCACGCAACCGTCGAACGGCCACTGGACTTTACTGACGTACAAATTATTGACGGGCAGGCTGCTTCAACAGGTGAAATCATATTTACCCTCGCGAATAAGCTTTCTTGGACAGTTGATGCAGTCTCAGGAGGCTTCATAATGAGCTCTATACTCGGTGATACTCAGGGGTTGACGAACGAACTTACTACAGCGCAAACCTACCGGGTTATGGCTGAGCTCACTGATATTGGTGTTAACCGGCCTGCACTCGAAGAAGCCCGCCGAGAATACAGTAAAATGCCTGAAAAGATTTATCGCTACAAAGCTGTACTTCTTGCTCGAACCTCGTTTACGCATGACACGCAAATAGCTTCTGTGCGTATACCTCAGTCTGAAATTTATGAGTTCAGTCCGCTCTATAACCCGGCTCCACTCATCCAAACCGATATGTTGCAGACTCGTGACGTCGCTCTCGCGATTGTATTTAAAACGTACGATGATGGTCGCATTACTGCGGCATTACGCTCAAATAGCGGTTATCCAGTCTGTGGCAAGCTTGCAGAATCATTAGGTGGTGGCGGTCATGCGCATGCTGCTGGATTCAAAGTAACCGACGGTAGAGACTACGATACAGTCTACAATGCATGCATGAAGCGAGCTGGGGAACTACTCGATGAACTCACCCACGAAATAGACGCTTGAGCGGTATACTATAACTATGAAACTGTACAATACACTTACCAGACAAATAGACGACTTACAGCCCCTACAAGATAATACGGTCAAAATGTATACTTGCGGTCTTACCGTGTATAGCCAGCCCCACATTGGTAATTGGTTGGGGTATATCTACTGGGACGTATTGGTCCGAACCTTACTAGCAAACGGTTACAAAGTTCAGCGCACCCAGAATATCACCGATGTTGGGCACTTAACCAGTGACGACGATAGCGGTGAGGATAAGATGGAAAAAGGCGCACGACAAGAGGGCGTCACGGCTTGGGATATTGCTCGGAAGTATATAGACGTAGCAAATCACGAAGCATATGACTTATTAAATCTGCTACCGCCAGAACGCCTTGAACGAGCGACTGACTTCATAAAGCAGCAAATCGTATTCGCTCAGATACTTGAGGAAAAAGGCTTCACCTATGTTGTTCCTGACGATGGACTGTATTTTGATACAAGCAAACTGGATCAATATGGAGCGCTCGCTCGACTCGACATTTCTGGGCTTGAGGCTGGCGCCCGTGTACCCGTTGAGGGAAAAAAGAATATAACGGATTTTGCTATCTGGAAATTTAGCCACAAGGGAAGTAAGCGTGACATGGAGTGGGAGAGCCCGTGGGGAGTTGGTTTCCCGGGTTGGCACTTAGAATGTTCGACGATTGCACGAGAAACCCTCGGCGATCAAATCGACATACACACCGGTGGAATCGATCATATACCCGTCCACCACAGCAATGAGATCGCGCAAACAGAAGCAGTCACCGACAAACCATTTTCACAATTCTGGATACACAACAATCACCTTAAGGCTGATGGCCAGAAAATGGCTAAATCTATTGGAAATATCTATACCATTCAAGATATTTTGAATAAAGACTATGGAACAGATGACTTCCGTATGTTTACGCTTGCAAAGCACTATCGTACTGAGGGTAATTTTACGTGGGAAAACCTCGAAGCGGCCGCAAATAGACTGAAGAATTGGCAAGCGGTCGTTGTGTTGCGCTATCAAGCATGCGCTCGAGACAGCGTCCCTATGCCGCTGAATGCTCAAGATGTCAGCTCGAAACTACTCGTAAAACTAACGAACGATCTAGACACACCTGGTGCTCTTGCGTATCTCGATACCGTCTTTAACCAAATTGATAGTAGCTGTGTATCGAACGCAGATGAATTCATCGCTATATTGAACGTAATCGATAGGCTACTGGGCTTACAGCTTGCAGCAGTGAAAGACATCACTCCGGGGCAAAAACAGCTCATAGAGAGCCGTGAGCAGGCTAGAGCACAACAAGATTGGGCTCAATCGGACGCAATCAGAGAACAATTAACAACCCAGGGTGTTGGGGTCCGGGACAGCTCCAATGGAGCGCTCTGGTATTGGCTTTAAATAAGTTCGGTTCTCAAAAAACTAAAGTACAGGTTCTTGGTTTATCATGTCTCGACGCTCAAGATAATCGATAACCAAGATACGGAGACAGCCAGCGACAGGAATCGAGACAAGCCCGCCTAGTAAGCCACCGAAGTTCACTCCAATAACTACTGAGATCAGCACAAGCAAAGGCGATAGATTAGTTGTATTCGCCTGGATACGGGGTTGTACTACGTAATTTTCGATTTGCTGATACAAGATGTAATATCCTAATACAACAATCGCTGCAGGCAATGAATGAAAGAGCGAAACAGTGGTCACGATAGTTGCGCCGATAATATGGCCAACCATCGGAATGAGCCCAGCTATGAACACAATAACCATCAAGGCTATAGGATAGCTGACATCCATAATGAGAAATACCGGTAGTATTAGCACGGCAGCAATTGCAGCTAGTGTAACTTGTCCATTTACGAACCCTTGAATAACTTTGTTCATTTGGTCGGCTAGGCTCAACACGTGTTTCTTTTGCTTTGGTGGTATGAGTTTCTCGAACAAAGAGCGCCAGCGGGGTCCTTCGAGCAACATCATGATAGTTAGAACTAGCACGGTCAAAACGGATATGATACTGCTACCCACCTTACCGACAGCATCGATCGCAGTTGTACTTATATTGCCAACTCGACTTGATAGATCTTGTGATATATTTTCGACTTGGGGCTGAAGATTATATCGCTCGACAAATTGACCAATTGGGCCGTCACCATTTCGGGTGTCACTAACGATTTGTGGAACGCTTTGGATAAACTTAGTCGTCTGTCGAGCTAGTGGTGGAGCGAACGCAGTTATAAAGCCACCGAGAATCCCCAAGATAAGAAGTACTGATATGACCGTTGCCATTGTACGGCTACCTCGACGTCGGCCAGGAAGATGCTCCGAGAGCCAATGCACCGGTGCGTTAAGTGCGAGACTAAGGAAGAACGCAATGCCAATCAAGGTTAGGCTGTGGAGACTATTAGATATAGCTATCACAAGTAGCAAGCCTGCAAATACAGTCAAAAGGATACGAACAATTGTCCTAACTGAAACGTTGAGATTAACATCTTGAGGATTTCGAGAAAAAAGTGCTGACATTACAGTAATTATGTCACGATGTGCGGGTTTTTTGCAAAGCTTTCGTGTATATATCGGTAACCTCATCTCCAACAACGGCAGCATCAAAGCGATGTACGTATGTTTTTTGGGCCTGAGAAACAACAGAGCGTGCATCATTTTTGGCTATCCACTTGTGTAATAGCTGAGCAAATTGCTCTGTCTGTCTAGGGTCAAATAATTGGTCCTCAAAGCCAACCATCACTGATCTATATCCTGGATTATCACCAGCGAGCACAACCCCACGAGAAGCTGCCATAGCTTCCAGTAGACTTATACCAAAACTTTCTCCCGCGATACTAGGAAATACTGCGATATCGGCCTGCGCGAGAAATGCGGGCTTGTCTTCCTCTGCTATAAATCCTGTAAGCTCTACGATGTCCTCCAGGCCTATGTGTTCGCTGTAGGCCGCGAGGGCCGGCATGAGGCCACCCTTACCACCGAGTACAACCTTCCAGCCGGTCGGCCATAGTTCATGCTCAACTAACCACGCAACCGCCTTTAGTAGCTCCATTGGCCCTTTACGCTCAACAAGCCGTCCTAGAAACACGATACTTTTCGTTTTTACGGTCGGTGTCGGGACCAAAAAATGCTTAAGATCAAAGCAATTTGGTATCACCTGACAATCAAGTGAGTAATACTGCTTCGCAAACTCTGCAGCCGGCTTGGATACTGCTATCATTTCTTTAAAACGATGAGCAGTGCGATGATTTAGGCGCCCGAGAATCCAATTAGCTATAGTTGCCGTGCGTGAGTAAGGCAAAATATGAAACGTACCGACGACAGCAGTAGTTTTGGGTGCAAGTTTCATGAGTCTTCCGGCCAAGAAGGGGCTGTAGGGTACCTGTACATGCAATACGTCGAGATTTAGTTCAGCCAGTAGTGCTTTTAGGCGTTTTCGAGAAGCAGGGAGGGGTGTTGATAGTTTGTTGCCATTGAACCGTACGTGTAAGTTCCTGCTTAGGCTATAAATATTCGGTACGTCTTGTCTGCTAGTCTCACCAACCAGATAGAATATTTCGTGGCCTTCTGCCCTCAATCTCTCCGTCAGCCGCAGTACATACTGCTGAACCCCATCGGTGCCATCCAGCGATTCATCAAGTACTATGCCAATCCGCATTGGTTACTCCGTCTGTGACGTATTAGCTTCAACAATAGCCCGCTCATAGACATCAATATACATGCGAGCAACTTTCGGATAGTCAAATTGTCTGACATGTTTTTTTGCCCACGATTTCCAGAGTTCTCTGAGGCCTTCATCTGACAATAATAGATTAAGCCGATGAGCAAACTCTTTTGTATCGCGAGGATCGACCATAGATAATTGACCGAGGCCTGTCATAACAGCAGTGTAGCCAGGATTATTTCCCGCCACAGTCACTAGCCCACTCGACATTGCTTCAAGTAGCACAATACCGAAACTTTCTCCGAAGATTGCTGGCGAACAGAATAAATCGGTTGTATGTAGAAGCTCTCGCTTCTTTTGATCATCGATATAGCCCATAAATTCGATATTTTTTAGCTCAAGCTCTTCCGATAACTCCTCGAGTTTCTCGCGATCAACGCCGTCGCCACCGATGAGCAAACGTACACCCGGGATCTGCTCTTCAAGCAACTGAAATGCCTGAAGCAAATATTTGACGCCTTTTCGTTTCTCGAGTCGTCCTATGTAAAGAATTGTTTTGGGGCCTCGGGCTCGCTGTAGATTAGCTGGCTTTCGATAATGACCCAGGTGAATACCGTTTGGCACAATCTCAATTTCAGCCTCAGTGAGAGTCTTTACATAGTCTGAGGCAGCATCCGAGACTGCAGTAAACAAGTCTATGTGTCGCAGTAGGGGTTTCGTGTAAGGAGTAATGACTCTTGCAAGAGCACGGCTCGCAATTGTTTCGGGAAGCTTTGCGTGAAACGTAGCGACATTCGCTGTTTGACTTCGACTCAAAATCTGTCGACTAAGTACCGGCACCCATGGTTCATGAAAATGGAGAACATCAAATTGCTCGTACTCTAGCATCGCATCTATTTCATCTGTCAACACACTGGCACTAATCTGTGTAGTTGTCGCGAGAGGTGACTTAAAGTCTGCGGCAGAGCCTAGGAATATGAGCTTTCGATCGTGTTTACTATAGGGCTCTTTTGGTTGCGGCGTAATAATAATAGCTTCGTGGCCAAGCTTTTCGTACTCAGTTTGCAATGCCTTCACCACTTCCTGTACGCCACCACCTTTGGTCAGACTGTATGGGCAGATTAATCCAATTTTCATGATTGGTACCAGTATATCATTTGAGTTTCATCACCGACTTTTTTGACGCAAGACCAAACATTTTGCGCACATCCTTAGGAATAAATACGGCAGATTCTATTTTGGTAGCAACTACGCTTGGTGCATGCGCCCTTGCAGTAATTGGAGCGGGGTTGAACTCGCTAAAAATAACTCTCATTTGCTGTTCAATAATCTCATTATCAAAATAATTATCCTTCAGGGTGTGTACATGCCAAACTGGCAAACTTATCTTTTCCTCCGTGTGATTAACAGTCAATAACTCAATAGTCGTACGCATATACGTTCGCACATCATTATTTTGCCAGAGGTCAACCTCCATATCCATCATTGCATTGACTTCTTCTTCACCACCCGCTTGAGCAAATTTGTGTCTTGCATTACTAGTCCGAGCATAAAACGCACGAAGCAGTGGAGCCGTCAGCAGTGTATGCCGAAAAATAAAAGGCAGTGGCAGTATCGAGATGATTTTCGCACTGTACACATAGAAATTTAAGCGAGTTTTTGTAAACTTGAAATTATCCTGATGCATAAAACCCATAGCACTTATGAGTAGCTCAACCCTGGATGTTAATTCCGGATAGCGTTGCAGCATACGTGTTGCCACAAGAAAACCGAATGAAATTCCTACAATAGTGACCTTTTTGCGTCTATATTGCATTTTGATAAATGCAGCCAGATAATCCGCATAACTATCGAGAGTTGCTGACCGGCCAATCTTATAGAAACTATCCATGGCGCCAAAACCCGGCAGGTCTGGCATGGTAACCGCGCCATAATCATTAAAGTTCTGCGCCAGTCCCCACCAACGCTCAAGTGATGAGTGATGTCCGTAGATAACGAGTATTTCGCGAGTGTGCTTCTTTTTGGCTGGCAGGCGGAGCATACGACCGTCCATGCCATTTATATGGAGCGGCGAAATGAATTCCGCAGCATCTGCTACATTTTGAATCATGTGACAACAATATCCTTAGTTTTGATAGATTCTCTAACTGGCAGTATAACACTCCTCAGAGATGTACTGAAACCCTCTGTCTCTATAGACTTGTTTGCTATAGTAAGAACATGACTATGCGTAATACAAGTATTCGAACCGTTGTTATCATCATAGTAGGAATCATTGTAATTGGCACAGTCTTGATGCTTATCAGAGACACAGCCACAGCCCCAAGCCTCCAAGACACGAAGAATACTACGCCGACACAAAATAAGCCTGTCGCTGATGTGAAGCCAACTTATGATACGACATCTGCAAAAAGTATTCAGGTGATCGTAAACAAACAACATCCGCTAAAGCAAATCGATTATGCACCCATTTCTCTCACGAGCGTTGGTAATGGCCAGCGAATGCGCACAGAAGCAGCAGAGGCTTTTCTGAACATGCAAGCAGCTGCAGCCACAGCTGACGCCCCAATTGCGGCAACGAGTGGCTACCGCTCGTATTCTTACCAAAAAACAGTCTATGATAGCTATGTATCGCAATACGGGATGGCCGAGACGGACACTTTTAGCGCACGGCCAGGCTACAGCGAACACCAGACTGGTCTAACAATTGATATTCAGGGCGGTGGCTGCTCACTCGACAATTGCTTCGCAGATACTGCACAGGGGAAGTGGCTCGCAGCGAACGCATATACATATGGCTTCCTGCTACGCTACCCAGCAGATAAGACAGCGATAACAGGGTACAAACACGAGGCTTGGCATTTCCGATACATTGGCACAAAACTTGCCACAGACATGCATACCCAGGGTATTACGACATTAGAGGAGTACTTCGACGTGTCCGGTGGTGCTTCTTACTAGCCATCATCGGCAGTTTTCGGTATAATACCAAACGCTTACCGATGGGATGAAACCAAGTAGTAAGACACTGGCTGTCCGAGTGCAAAGCGCGTGATAATAGTTACTTTGTAACAGTACCAAAGCTGTTGCTGACATTAACAATTTAAAATCATTCAAAACATAATGGGACGTGGCCAAGTGGTAAGGCACCAGTTTTTGGTACTGGCATTCGTAGGTTCGAATCCTACCGTCCCAGCCACGACTTGCACCAAACATGACAGTATTGCATATTAAGCAAAATCAATCTGTTTTGATATAAGTCTCAGTAAACATCAAACCGACTGCAAAGTCGGTTTTTTGGTACCAGACCTACATGCTCGGCCAAAAGATGCTATGTCGTAAAAGCCCGTAAAGCCTAAGCTTACAAGAGTAGTCCAAACAAAGACAGAATAGATTCCTGTTCAGCTATTCTGCTTGGTGTTATAATAATAGTAGCAGAATATTACACACTGATTGAGGTAATTATGGCAAAGAATGGACCAAAAGGTGACGGAAGAATAGGCCGTATTAAAGAGCGCTCGCAGGTATTAAATCCCAGAAATAAGAAGTATACAGAGCGTGACACGAAAACCGGAAGATTTATTAAAATTAAGTCCGATAGGACTCCCTTCAAAGACGTCAGAGTCGAAAAGTAGCGCTAGTTTTTCGGTATTCTATTTCATAGAAGCTAAGCACATTCTATAAAGTTCCTGGCCCACATCCCCAGCCACGAGAATGAATCACGGTCTTAACTGTCACATATTACTTAAGAGCTTGTATGTATCACCTCTGTTTAGGCTATATAGTGAAAAAGCGGTATGATTAACTCTGCTATAATAGCAGTGAATTGAATTAAAGGAGATTGCTATGGTTACAGGATACTGTGTCAAATGTAAGGAAAAAGGCGTTGATTTGTCAGCACCAGAGATTCATCAGACTAAAAAAGGTGGTTTCATGGCCAAGGGAAAGCACGAGCACTGTGGAACGACTGTTTGTGCGATGATGTCTAAAGATAATGCCGAAAAAGCACTAGAAGACGGCGCAACAAAAGCTTACTAAACTTCTATACAATCAAAAGTTTTAAATAGTCTCCACTGTAATGGTGGAGGCTTTTTAGTTATTTCACGTAAACCTGATTTACCGATCAGATGCGCCAGGGCCACCTACGTATAGTGTATTCTGATCGGTAATGGTATAAGATTATTAAGTATCATGAAGTTTATAACGAAGAATAAGAAATATATTGCTGTAACCCTAGCGTTCCTTGGGCTCCTGACGCTATTCTTCTTTCCAGAACCGGAAAGTAATTTTATTTATTATTTAGCCACTGCATTATTGTTTATTATGACAATCCTCTTGATAACTAGAGCGAAAGACGGGGAGTAATAGTAGTCGCTACGGCCCAACATGTTCGGCCTATTTATTGCTTAGGTCGGAGTATCTGAGCTCCAGAAAAGTTTTTTGAAACAAGATAGATTCGGCGGCGTATGTGAGCGAAGCGAAAGGAGAAACGACGAGCTGCAAGCGAGGGAAGCGCTATCCTACCATGCATTTGAAGTACAGGTATGAGTGTGCACGAATGTATTCCGAAAAGCGAATACCGTGCAAGCGAAGCGCATCCTACCGTCCCAGCCATTTTGAATTTTGATGTTTTAAGAATGTACTGCCTTACGCCTAATACAGGCTGCTAAACTTACAGTGATGCCAGACTTTATCGTACTTGTTATATGCGTTAATGGTCCAAACTTTCTCTTTGTGTTAGGAGATTAGACTATTTTCTTAACTTGGGCTATTTATAAACTGCTGAGCAAGTATAAGCCGAATATAATAGGGCCATACAAGTTAATCGCAGCAGCAGTACTTCTGGGGTTATATTACACAATTAATGGGTCTCTTATTACGCAGATAATCCAGCGCCACTTAATAACTATACATTGACATATTCAACTTTTGGTGTATTATATATAAATGGATGTTACTCTCGCAAAACTACGTGCTACGTGGGAGAATGTCAGAGCCAAGCTCTGGTTCACCCCAACCGTGCTAGTTATATTCGCGGTTATACTGTCATATTTCCTTCTATATCTTGACCGACAATATAGCGCGTACCTGAGCAGTAATCTATCGTGGCTATTTGGTGGCGCACCAAGCGCCACGAGAAATGTTCTGTCTACAATAGCCGGTTCCGTTATTACAACTATTTCTATAGCCTTTTCGCTGACCATCATAGCCCTACAGCAAGCGTCAGCACAGTTTACGCCTCGTGTTATGCGTAATTTCACCTCAGACAGGGGTAACCAGATCGTGCTTGGTGCCTTCGTCGCCACGTTTGTCTATTCTCTACTTATATTGAAAGCGGTGCGTGACCCTGCAGAAGTTGGCGGTGTAGGTTTTGCCCCCCCAATTGCTACCACCGCTGCAATCATGTTTGCGCTGATATGTATCGGGCTTTTGATATATTTTATTAGCCATACCGCGACCTCTCTCCAGACTAACACCATCCTAGAAAAGATTCATCGTGAGCTGTTGAATCAAATTAACAAGCTATACCCAAGCCGCATTGGTTCAGGAGTCGATTCATCCAAAAAAAAGCGTATAAGCGCACCCTCAAAGAGCAAGGAATTTATTACTATTAAATCGGACTTTGCTGGGTTTGTTCTATATATCAGTGATGGTGTCTTAGAAAAACTTAGCCTGAAGAAGAACAACCAATTGCATATCTTGCCGCGAATTGGTGATTTTATCATGCAAGGTCAAGCATTGGCAAAACTATATGGCTATAAGCGGCTTGATAAAAAAAACAGGAACCTCATCCGTTCTGCTGTAACTGTAGATGGTCAACGGTCACTTCTACAAGATCCTTTATTTGCTATACGGCAACTTGTCGATATAGGCATAAAGGCAATGTCTCCAGGAATCAACGACCCAACGACTGCTACCTATTGCATATGGTATTTGGGTGATGGACTGACGCAACTTTTGCAGAGGGAATTTCCTAGCCAGGTCCGCGAGCTGAAAGATAGCAAGATGCTGCTCGTTCTAAACAGACCAACTTGGGACGATTTCGTAACCCAATCTTTTGCACAAATACAAACTGAAGCACGTGAGAATATAGTAGTAACACATGCTTTATTAGATGTGCTGTCGGAACTTGCTCAACAAATACCAGATAGACCACATGCCAAGCCACTAGAACGTTTACTAAAAAATGCTCGACATTATCTTCGGGAATCATCTGCTTCCACAGCCGATCGAAAAGACATTGATAAGCGCTTAAAAGACATAAAGCACCAGCTGGGCCAGACTAACCCGTAGTCTTATAGTCACAAACTTTTTACCCAAATATGCTATCCTAAGTCCTCTCGGGGCTATAGAACGGGTTCGGCTTAGGCGAGGGAAGCGCTATCCTAACGTCCCAGCCATACGAAACGTCGGATCTTTTGACCCGGCTTTTTGTGACTAAAAGGCCTCCGTGATTGGAGGCCTTTATTTATTATTAACTTGTCCTTAATTTTTGAGCACTTCGCCGAATCTGTCTCCTCGCAACCGCGTAGTACCCATCTGATTGCTCAAGAGATCTCGTTCGCTGCCCTTGCATCGCACCAGGATACGAGGTATCGTCTGGCTCATCAGTATTACCCATGTAGTGTCGAAAATGTACTTTTGATTGCCTTTGGTTTTTGTTCGATATTACTCTAACTGAATGGGACATAATTGTCTCCTTTCATTTGGATTCGTTATTGAACATAGCCCAGCAGTCCCCGTAGCACCTTACCCCCCTGATGTACGTCATAATGGTAGCTTGTACGTATAATCATATCGAAACTGCCCCCGAGCAGTCTGTGCGCCACATCACACATAAAAAGTGTCCAGGGGTATATACTACATAACATGACCATGAGTCCACTGGCTGGTATACCGACGGAGGAAACTAAGGACGAGAGTATTGTCGCCCATTTTAGTGATGGGGTAGAGCTGCGGTTTACAAGTGGCGAAACGATAATCAACGGCATCGATAAGCCTGAAGGAGTGTATCTCATCAAAGAAGGCTTCGTGAAGGCGTTTTCTTTATCAAAAGCTGGTAATGGTAATCTGTTATTGATTCACCAGCCTGATGAATTCATACCGCTTCCATGGGCCCTAGATGGAGCTCACACGACGGGGTTGTACTACGAGGCGATGACTGACGTGACGGTTCTCAGAGCTTCTAAAGAAAATCTCCGTGCTGCTATGGGTACCAATACTTGGCTATCTCAAGAAGTAATGAGACAGGCGGTTAATATCATTACTGTCTACACCCAGAGGATACAAACATTAGAATTCAGATCAGCTCGTGGAAGGATGATAGCTGAATTATTGAATTTGTCTGAAAGATTTGGTGAAAAGCACGGCAAGCAAGTCTTAATTAATGCTCCGATAACTCATCAAGATATTGCCGACTCTATCAATATGACCAGGGAGACGGCAAGCAGAGCATTGGAAGTGCTTTTTGAAGAAGGATTAGTTGATCAATCAGACCATCTCCTTACTATCCTTGATTTATCCAAACTACGGCAAGCACTTGCATAGCAAAGACTTAGAAGTGAAGTAGCTTATTAATTACGGGGTTGTTCTGGCCTTTGTGTCCTAGCGCACAGACTGACTCGTGGATAGGTGTTATTTTGAGAACAAAGGGAGACTAATATGACTGAAGATACGCAGAATGTAAGAGAAACAACTACCAGGACCGGTGATACTGTACAGAAAAACACTGAAACGAGTAATTCACAAGACGATGCTGAGCATAAGACAAATGTAATCTCAAGAGTAGTTTGGTATATAGCCGGCCTACTTCTAGTAGTACTTGGGCTAAGGTTCGTACTAACTCTACTCGGTGCTAATGCGACCAATGGCTTCGCTGATTTTGTCTATAGCACGTCCCATCCGTTTGTTGCGCCGTTTTTTAGCTTGTTCAACTACGATAACTATACTTATGGTACTTCTCACTTCGAGGTTTATACTCTGGTCGCAATGATAGTCTATTCACTTATTGCCTGGGGAATCGTTAGGTTGGTTACGCTTAATCGAGATTAATCTCTCAGCAAGGGTATGTCATGAATCTTTTATCTATAGGCAGTACCATTTACTTTGTTATTGGAGTTATCGTGGCAAGTAATCGAGGATACTTTGGAGATTTAGGGTCAATTCCTGATCTACTTTCAGCTATACTTGCAGTCGTTGTCTGGCCACTTCTGCTACTTGGAGTAAACCTACATATTGGGCTCTAGACCCAGACTCTCAGCTACGAAATAACACCACCTCGTGTGGTGTTATTTCGTTGTTAATAGCGAGGTTGAGGTTGAATGTTAACTGGTATCAAATACCATAGGTTTGACGGACAGGACTATAATGTAAAGTATCAATCAAGGAGGTAGTATGAATGTACGATATCTGACGAATAATTTAATCTACGTAGTTTTTAGTCTCGTAGAACTATTTCTAGGTCTGAGGTTTATACTCAAACTATTCGGTGCAAATGCTGGCAATGCATTCGTAGGCTGGCTATATAATATGAGTAGCGTATTGCTTGAACCTTTTCGAGGAATATTCCCAACCACAGTATTTGAAAATAAATTTGTGTTTGAGTTCTCGACACTATTTGCCATCGTCATGTACGCAATAATCGCATTGCTACTAGTCGCACTACTAGACTTCTTGACTGGCGCTACTTCTAAGTCGACCAAGAAATAAAACAAACTTTTTGAATCTGTTTCTAAGTACCTAGCATCGTTTACGTAATACAGGAGGATATATGGGAATTTTATCATGGATAATCTTGGGTGGATTCGCTGGCTGGCTGGCGTCCTTAGTCATGGGCGTAGATAAATCTATGGGGGTGTTACTCAATATCCTCACCGGCATCGTCGGTGCGGTCATTGGTGGCTTCGTCTACGGGCTGTTCGGCAACACAGGTGTAACTGGGTTCAACTGGTACAGTTTCTGGGTAGCAGTCGTCGGCGCGATAGTCCTCATAGGTATCGTGAAAGTTTTTCGTAAATAACAGAGTATATTTGGCAGACTTATATAAGTCCTTATATAAGTTTTAAAGCCCGGTAAATGCTAGTTAGAACTGAGTTTCAGTTGCGGCAAAAACGAGCTTCTTAGTGCTTGCTCGAAGCTATCTGCAGTATCAGAGCTTCCATGAGCTAACCCCAGGTTGGCTATCCTGACGACCATAGCTTCGTGCGGGAGGCCTAGGTTTAGCTTACAAGACTTAGGGAAGGAGCCGTAGCCGCCTATTAAACTTGGTAGCAGATTTGCCTCAAGAAAGTGCGGCACACCGGCACCGTCTACGCGAATGTCGATACGCCCATAGTCCCGAGCCCCGAGAGCGTGAAAGGCTTCGAGTGCGAGAGTGCAGACTTCACCTCTAAGAGTTTTGTCTGTCACTTCATGCACCTGCTCGACATTCGACATCTTTACCTTGCCGCTCAGCATGCTGTGGCCTTGCGCATCAGTAGGAGCCACTAGTTCGATGGGCATGACTGAAAATTCGTCAGAATGTTCATCCTTGAGTACCGCTACGCTAAACTCACGGCCAGGCAAATACTCTTCGACAAGAGAATCAGAATCAAGTTTACTGCTAATATACTCAATTTTTGAATTCATGCTAGCTATATCATAAGCTACTGAATTAGCGTCGATACCTAGCCCGCCACCTCTGTCATTTGGTTTCACAAAAAGCGGAAAGGTAAGGCGTGTGCTTGTGATAGTGGACTCATTTTGACGATAGATAAATGATGGTGATGTCATAACGCCGCTATCGTTCATGCGCTGTTTTGATAAATGCTTATTAAGCTCAAGCTCGTGCGCGGAGCTATTAGACCCAGTATGTGAGATGCCTTCAGATTCTAGGTGGTCACTCAGCCAAATCCTGTCATCGCCTCGAAGATCATCGCCCAGAGGAATAAACTTCATGCCGAGAAATACAAGGTCAGGGCGCAGAGCGACAAGGGCCTGCAAGTCGGTCAGATTATTAATAATAGTGATGCCAACCCTCGAATAATGCCGAGAAAGAACAGTGTAGATTTCATCTCGCGATTCTTTGCTCATAGAGCTAAGAACACTCTGAGTAGAGCTCACGATTTCAATATGCTTATTGATTTTCGGCATTATATATCCACCTTCAAGTTTTAGGTTTGAGGCACCAAGAAGTGTCTGACTATTTATATAGTGTATGTAGCTAGATTAGCGAGAGTCGCGGTAGCCGCCACCAGTACGAGGACCTTTGTCATCACGCTCACGAGCCTGATTAACATTGAGCTTTCGGCCGCCTAATTCGTAACCATCAAGAGCTTTAATAGCTGCTTGAGCTGCGTCGTCTTCTGACATTTCAATAAAGCCAAATCCTTTTGACTGGCCAGAGTCACGATCCTTGATAATTGTTACGCTGGTAACCGTACCGTGCGTAGCAAATAAATCTTCTAGTTCTTTTTCTGTACTTGAGTAAGGCAATCCGCCTACATATAGTTTCATTGACATAATTTTATCCTTTTTTAAACTAATATCACACGCGCTTAGTATCGCTAACCGAAGATGATATAGTAAGTATTTTGAAGCACAAATTATGTCGACGGAGAGGTATTATTACCACTTGCTTGCACTAATAATACCATAGAATCATTATTTTTCCTAGCGCTTATGTCTTATAAGGGTAAACCTGAGCTGTTTATAGGAGACTAACCGAATAATTTCTTTCTCGAAAAAAGTAGAACAATACCCCCGGGAACGAGGGGAAACCAATAGGTTATTAGACGGAATGCGAGTGTCGTGGCGATAGCAAGTTCGCTACCCACGCCGTAAGCAAGGAAGCCTGCAATTAAGCCAGCTTCAACGCCCGCCAAACCACCAGGTGTAGGCACGGCTGCACCGACAAGTATACCCGCACTAAATATTATAAATAACTGTGGCAGCTCCAGCGAGATGCCAACTGCACGAGTCATAACATAGAGAATTAATACATTCGTGAATGTCAGCGCCACGAGCGCAGAAGCCGCAAAAAGTACCCTGCGTGGCTCCTTGGCGTATAATCGCAGGCTTTTGCCTAAGTTGTGTAGAAATCCTACAACTTTTGCCCTAGCTCTTGGTATATATAGGAGAAAGAGGGCGGTGGTGAGGAGTATGGCCGGCAGTACTAGTTGCTTAGTCGTAAACGCACCTGAAAACAGGGCGCCACCGCCTACGAGTATAAGCACAAGACAGAGCAGTGTTACATGTACGATTATGCCCGTTAGATTGTTCACACTCACCACGGCCGTGGCTTCAGCCACCGTATGTTTACGTTTGTGCAGATATAAACCATGAATGCTAAGGCCACCGATACCCGAAGGAACTAATCTATTTATAAATGCTGATGCAAGTTCGACGGTCAACAGTTCACTCAACCGCAACTGGCGGAAGGCAAGCATTCGGTAGCTCAGCGCAGCCAAAACGAAAGTGAGTAGTACAAGACCTATGCCGATCGAAAAGTGAGCTACAGATATATCAGCAATCACCGAAAAACTTGCGTAAAGAACAGGCCAATTGCGCCATCCAAGCCATACAATACCCGAGAGTACACAGAGTGATACAACATAGCGAATCAGATGTGACTGTATTTTACTCATGTACTAAGTGTACCGCTGATTTTCCTGACAGCAATATCACCGTAGGATACCTGTCGCCATCCATAAGATACTGAAGGCAAAAAGCACAAGAAGCGAGCGCCTGAAGACGATACGTGCTGATTTTTCTGGATTAATTTGCCAGTTGCTGCCGAGAAGTGGCTGTAGCCAGTACAGGCTGATAACTACCATCGAAACGGCGTAGACTATACCTGCATAGCCTAGATAAACAAAATACACGTTTAGGACGACAAAGAGTACACCGTAGAATCGCATCTCCCATATAGCTCTTGCTATACTTTTCGCCACCGAGATAACAGGTATGTTAGCTCGAGCATATTCTTTTCGGCGAAAGATTGCGATGGCATAAAAATGTGGCATCTGCCAGGCCATCATGATAAGAAAAAGAAGCCATGCGCCGGCATCAAACCCGGCTGTAGCCGCAACATAACCAGCGAGTGGAGGTGTCGCTCCAGGCAACGCTCCAACCAGTGTGCCCCAATAGCTTTTTCTTTTTGCATAGCCATAGACTACTACGTAAAATACAGCGCCAAATAGTCCGATAAGAGCAGTGAGAAACGGTGTAAACCATAGCAAAGTACCAAAACCAAGAATTAGTAGGGCTGCGGCGTACCACATACCGAAAGCCATCGAGACAACTCCCGTCACTGATGGTCGCATAGCGGTACGGGACATGTGCGAGTCAATTTCACGGTCAAGATAATTATTTATCACACATGAACCAGCAATTATTGCAGCCACCCCGACGATAGTTGCCAGGAATGTTACCAATGAAAACTCAGTCGCCCCCACTGCATAACCACCCATGGCCGCCAGCACATTGCCAACAACTATGCCTGGCTTCGTGAGCACGATTAGTGCTCGAAAGGGAATGGTCTGTTTCATTATTGACTCGTGACGTGAATGTTTTCTTCGTTTTGGATGTACTGAGTTGGGTCCTCGGGTATCATATTGTAATCAAGATTGTACATAATCCACATCGAACCTACGATAATTGCAAAAATAACGACAAGGGTAAAGGCGGCAGACACGAGCGTCATACGAGCTCGGCGCTCGGCTGACATGTGGAGGAAATACGTCGCCTGCACAACTATCTGCGCAATCGCAAACAGTGTGAGTATTGCGAGGAGCAAGCCTCGGCTCATCAGCTCGTTATCACTAATGTGGTATGCCCATACCAGTGCAAAAGCCGCACCACTGAGCGTGAGCGACAGCACAAAGCCGGTAATGTAGGCAGTAATGGTAGGCTTACGGTGATCTGGTAATGGCTGAATGTGCTTTTTCATTAGACAATCCCCACGAGATACACGATAGTGAAAATACCAATCCAAATGACATCAAGGAAGTGCCAGAACATTGACCACATAGTAAGCCTCGTCAAAAATCTGTCGGTAAATCCTCGCTGCAAGATAAACATAATGGATACGCCCAGCCAGATTAAACCAATCAGTATGTGCAGGCCGTGTGTACCAACAAGCGTGAAGTATGACGACAAGAAGGCGCTCGTACCCCAGCCATGACCTTCTGTGACCAGTGTGCGGAACTCATGAATCTCCATAGCGAGGAAGGCGAGCCCAAGCAGCCCAGTAACCAGCAGGAGGCTGATAGTGAGAGCCTTACGCCTAGCACGAGCCGTAAACAGCGCCAGGCCGGCCACAAAACTACTGATAAGCAGTATAAGCGTCTCGATGAATACGTAAGGCAGACTAAATATTTCCTCTCCAGATACGCCACCGGCTGTGCGCCCCCTGAGTACAATGAATGTTGCAAATAAGCTAGCGAAAAGCACTGTGTCGGTCATGAGGTACAACCAAAAACCAAAGATTGAAGGTTTTTGTGATTCGTCTTCCAGCGCCGGCGCGACAGTATTCTTCACGTCAGTCATATGGCCGCCTTTCTAGTATCAAGTCGTTCAACGTCCGCGGCAGGAATAACATAGGTGATATTCTCATCATAGGTGCGGCGAATGATTACGTAGATGAGAGCAACTGACGAGAGCAGTACCAGCCACCATAGGTGCCAAATAAAACCAAATCCAAACAGTACCGAGAGAATACCAACGTAAACACCGAACCCAGTATTCCGTGGAAGTTCTATATCCTTATACTCGCCACTAAACACCTGATTGCCACCGTGTTTCGCTTCGTACCAAGCATCACGAGTTGAGACTATTGGTAACCGAGCAAAATTATAATGTGGGGCAGGCGAGGGAACTGACCATTCAAGTGTACGTCCATCCCAAGGGTCCCCAGTTGTATCTCGCAGCTGGCGACGCTTCCATATACTGTAGACAACCTGTGCAAGCTGCACGACAATACCAAGGCCGATGAGCAGTGCACCTATGCCCGAGACTATAAAGAGCGGTTGCCAGCCAAGGCTTGGGTCGTAATGATCAAGACGACGTGTTGCGCCTAGCAAGCCTAGGATATACAGAGGAATGAAAGCAAGCAAGAATCCGCTCGTCCATAGTGTTACCGCAGCCTTGCCTAGTCGCTCGTGCAAACGGAAGCCAAAAATCTTCGGGAACCAATAGGTAAGACCTGCAAAGTAGCCAAATACGACGCCACCGACGATGACATTGTGGAAATGAGCGACCAAAAAGAGGCTGTTGTGTACCTGGAAATCGATAGCCGGGATAGACAGCAGCACACCCGTTGCACCGCCCAAAGCGAAGGTTGCGACGAAGGCCATAAACCACCACATCGGCGAGGCAAACGATATCTTGCCGCGATACATGGTGAAAAGCCAATTAAATACCTTTACGCCAGTCGGCACGGCGATAATCATCGTCATTATGCCAAAGAACGCATTCACGTTACCTCCTGCGCCCATGGTAAAGAAGTGGTGTAGCCAAACGGTATAGGATAATACGGTGATAGCCATCAGTGCCCAAACCATGCTCTTGTATCCAAATAGACGCTTGCGGCTGAAGGTCGCGACGACTTCACCAAATAGCCCAAACGCTGGCAAAATCAATATATATACCTCCGGATGACCCCATGCCCAAATGAGATTTATATACATCATTGGGTTACCGCCGAAGTCAGATGTGAAGAAATGCATTCCCATGCTTCTGTCGAGTGATAGCATAAATAACGTGCCTGTCAGTATCGGAAAGGCGAAAACAACCAAGATCATTGCACCCAAGACACTCCAGACGAAGACTGGCATCTTCATAAGTGTCATCCCTTTGGCACGATGTTTAAGAATAGTGACCAGGAAATTAATGCCACTCAGTAAACTGCCGACACCGGCTATCTGTATGCTCCAAAGCCAATAGTCAATACCTGGCCCGGGGCTATAGGCAAGCTCACTCAGCGGAGGATATGCTAGCCAGCCAGCTGAACCGAATTCACCATAAATAAGTGAAAGGTTTGTTAGTACAACGCCCGCAAGAAATAGATAGAAGCTTGTTGAGTTTAGTGTTGGGAATGCGACATCTCGACTGCCAATCATCAGAGGTAGGACTAGGTTTATGAGCCCAAACATAAGCCCCATCGCAACGAAGAAAATCATAATGGTACCATGAGCTGTAAATATCTGCTGGAAGTGATCAGAACTAATAAATCCTTCGGAGTTTCCGCTGGCGAGGGCTTGCTGGAGGCGCAGCATCAGAGCATCAGAGGCACCTCGAAGTAACATCCCAACCGCGACAATAATATACATAACGCCAATACGTTTTGCATCTTGTGTCGTCAACCATTCTCGCCACAGCCACTTCCATTTTTTGAAATATGTCAGCAAGCCAATGACTAGCACTACGGCACCTATGAGAGTAAGTTGTGCGCCAAATTGTACCCAACCGTGCCAAAAATAGCTCAGATCCATGCGTCCAAGTAGGTTTGCAAAAAATTCCATTAGTTTGAGTACTCCATGTTAGTCATCTCGCTCGTTTGCTCTCTTCCGATGCTATGACCCATATACTTCATCATAACATTATAGAAGAGCTGTTGGTCTTGCAGGTGATAATACTGCACGACACTAGTACCAGGTTCCGCGAGATGACTATATGAACTCATATCAAGATCTCGGGTGTTCTCGTAGCCATGCACCTTGTCGATCCATTGGTTAAAATCAGTTTGCGATTCTGCATAAGTTTTAAAATGCATATCCGCAAAACCTTCACCGCTAATATTGGCTGACATGCCGCGGTATTCTCCCGGCTCGTCAGCAATGAGATGTAGTTTGGTTTGCATGCCACTCATCGCATAAATTTGACCGCCAAGCTGAGGAATCCAAAACGAATTCATCGGCGCATCGGAAGTAATGGTGAACTCTACCGGTCGGTTAACGGGTATCTGTAGCTCATTGACACTTGCTATTTGATATTCAGGATATATAAAAAGCCATTTCCAATCGAGTGCAATAACTTGTACTTGTAATGGTTTCTTATCGGAGGCCAGTGGTTTGTATGGATCAAGGCTGTGAGACGTGACCCATGTAATGACTGCAAGCACCGATACTATAAGGATAGGTACAGACCACCAAATCGTTTCATACCGTTTGTTGCCATCCCATTTCGGGGTATATTTTCGGTGATGACCTTCCTTGTATCTCCAGGCAAACACAAAAAGCATGATGTAGACAGGCATGAGTACGACTACCGCAAGTAGGCTTGCGAAAACGAGCAAATCTCTTTGTCTATTACCTATTTCACCCCTAGTTTGGAGCACATCAACTGTCTGACCATGCATAGCGAACCACAAGACAAATGCGATCAAACACAGCCCTAGTAACCAAGCCAAAAGGACAACCACGCGAGGCACGATTGGTATTCGTGGTATTTGTATTTGCGACAATCTCTTGAGCACCCATTTCATCTATAGCAATTGTACACTGGCTATCTTGTTTATGCTATAAATCTAGCATCTAAAAATGCTCACGAATGTGCTTGAACGAGTAGTCCCAATCAGCGTCGGTTTTTTTGTGAGGGTTGAATATATTTTCTGGATCGAAGATTTCTTTAACTTCCTTGAACATCTGAAAGACATTCTTGCCGAACTGCGCTTCGAGCCACGGGCCACGTACCATACCGTCATTGTGCTCACCGCTGAGTGAACCACCATATTTGAGCACAAGATTATTCACTTCACGCTGAGAAGGCTGCAACTTAGCGCGCTCTTTTTTGTCCTCAATTTTCATCAGAGGAATGACATGGAAGTTACCGTCACCCATATGGCCAGCGATGGTGGCAAACAATTTGTATTTCTTGATAATCTTTTGCAACTCAGGCAAGAATTCGACTAGGTGTTCTGGCGGGACCACGAAGTCATCAATATATGGTGCTGTGTGCTTGTCTTTGACCTTGCTACGTAATATTTGAAAACTATTTCGTCGCATGATCCAGAACTTTTCACTTTTACCTTCTGTAGCATCCTCTTCAAAACCATTAATCTCATAGCGCGCGCGATATTTTTTCAAAGTAGTATGGAGCGTACGGACTTTATGGCGGACCTCTTCTTCTGTGTGACCGTTAAACTCAATCAAAAGTATAAGCTTAGGGACCCCACGTAGTAGCTGCAAGCCGTCCGGTATAAGAGTGAAGAGCAGGTGAATGAACCGCTTAAATCCAAGCAATTTATAAAATGCTGGCATGAACCTAAGGCTCAGTAGCAGTGTCTGATCATCAAAGCTCTCAAAGGTGGCAGGCTTCGATTCGAGTACTTTTGGTATGAGCTCTCCGAGATCGTTGATGTTCTTGAGGAACAATACGAGCAAACCCGAGTGTGCACGATGTGGCACGAGTCGAAGCTTCGCTTCAGTGACAAGCCCAAGCGTGCCCTCAGAGCCTACTATGAGTTTACTAAGGTCAAATATGCCTGTCTCACGATCCCAGACACGCCACAGTATATAACCCATGCTATTTTTACTTACTCCCGGTTTGGCGGCCTTAATCTCGTCATAGTGTTCTTCACAAAGATCAAATACACGTTTATAAATCTTCGACTCATAATCACCTTGATTGATTTTGGCATCTAGCTCTTTTTTTGTCAGCGGCTTGACGACATATTCTTTACCATCAGCAAAAACAACTTTCAGCTCCATGACAAAATCTTCAACTTTTCCGTACTCAAGTGATTTTTCTCCACCAGAGTTATTTGCTACTAACCCGCCCATCATCGCAAGCTCACGTGAAGCAGGATAGGAGGGCATAATCAAATGCTTCTTGAGGGTCTCTTTTTCAAAATTGCGGTAGTAAACACCCGGCTGAGTGACAGCACTGGTGGTTGAGACAGGGCCTACCTTGGTAAGGTGTGCGCCAAAATCTACGATGATGGAATCATTGATTGCACCACCTGACATATCAGTTCCGGCGGAGCGACCCGTCAGCGAAAGGTCAGCATTCTTTTTCTTATTGGCGGTCACGAAACGCACTAGGCGTTGGACATCAAGGCTATCTAAAGGACGAGCCACAATCTGGGGGCGTAATTCATACATACTGGCATCATGGCTTGCCCAGTCGAGCGCTTCGATTGAGTCGTCGAGCTCACCTTGAAAACCATATTTTTGTAGCGCTTCTTTGAGATTTTTCATATACCTATAGCTTATGGGCAAAACGATGCATTTGCAAGCTGCTCATGCTTATTGCTACAATTAGTTTAATATGTCTGATAAACAGGGTGGCGAAAAACAAAAGATTGTTATTGTTGGCGGTGGTTTTGGCGGCGTTCGTGCCGCCCTGCAGCTCGCCAAAGAAAGTTTTGCCGAGATCACACTTGTATCTGACAGGGAAGATTTCTATTTCTACCCTCGCTTGTATCACACGGCCACCGGTGGATCGGAGCATAGTGCAATCATTCCACTTGCAAGGCTTGTAAAGAACAAAGGTATCGAACTCAAAATTGCCCGACTAGAAAGTGTCGATTCCGCAGGACACACCATCATGCTTGATGACAAATCGACGATTTTATATGACAAGCTCATTATCGCTCTCGGGGTTATTACAAACTATTTTGGCATACCAGGACTAGCTGAGAATTCATATGGTATCAAGTCACTGCACGAAGTTGAGGCGTTTAAGCGACATTTGCATTCTCAACTTATCGCAACACACGAGCCAGACCTGAATTACATCATAGTTGGTGGCGGCCCAACGGGTATCGAACTTGCGGGCGACATGGGTTCATACCTGAGAGAGTTGATGCGACGCCACCATATCAAACACCGCGCGGTCCATATTGATCTCGTCGAAGCAATGCCACACCTAATGCCACGTATGCCAAAGTACATTGGTCGAAAGATTGAACGTCGATTACGTAAGCTTGGCGTAAAACTATACCTCAATTCAAAAGTCGAGGGAGCTAGTGCAAATGAGCTGACCGTGTCGGGTAAACCGATTAGCAGTCATACTATCGTCTGGACTGCGGGCATGGCAAACAATCCATTTTTTACTCCAGATAATTTCACTTTTAGCCCCCGCAAAAAAATTCTCGTCGATGAGTTTTTGCGAGCAGAAGGCCAAAAAGATATTTTTGTCATTGGAGACAATGCTGAGACGAAAAATAGCGGCATGGCACAAACTGCGCTGCACGATGCAGATTTCGTGGTGCACAATTTACGATTTGAACGCGAGGGCCGACCAAAATTGGCTTACCGAGCAAAAGAACCATTCTATATCACACCCGTTGGGCGTCGTTGGGCGTCGTTCGTATGGAAGAGCATGCATTTCTATGGATGGGCTGGCTGGCTTTTGCGAGACGTCGCTGATTTACGCGGATTTCTAGAGCTTGAATCTATTCCTGCCGCTGCTGAACAGTGGGCCGCTGAGTTTGATCATGAAGACCTTTGCCCAATCTGTGGCACCTCGTAATAGTATTTACTCGCTTCTTGCTACAATATAGGTAATGAGTGAGTTTGCAAAAGTATACAAGGGCCTGAATACAGCTCAGCGAGAGGCTGTCGATGCGATCGACGGACCATTGCTCGTCTTGGCTGGTCCTGGTACTGGCAAAACACAACTATTGAGTGCCCGCGTAGCGAACATTCTCCAGAAAACAGATGTTAATCCGGCTAATATTCTGTGTCTGACATTCACCGAGAATGGAGCACAAAACATGCGAGAACGTCTAACGCGATTCATCGGTAGCGCCGCTTACGATGTAACGATCAGCACCTATCACAGCTTCGGCAGCGATATAATCAAACGCTACAGCGAATACTTCCAACAAGTCGGCCTTGAACGTTCTGACGATGTCCGCATGGAACGACCGATTGACGAGCTATCTCAAATCAAAATCATCGAACATATCGTCGGTCAACTACCGTTCGATAGCCCGCTACTATCAGCGCGTTATTACATAAAAAGTGTAGTCGGCACCATAAGCGACCTCAAGCAGCACCTAATCTCGCCAGATAATTTACGCCGGATTGCTCACGATAACCTCGTTTGTATTGCGACCGCGCAGCCCATCATCAACGATATAGTAAATAGCGCCGGTGGTATATCTCTAAAAAAGATTGAAAAATTGAGTCAGTACCAGCGCCTACTTGATGGCATGGGAACAATCAAAGGAGATCTAGCCGAGCAGGCATACTCAGAGCTCAGACAAGCCCACGAAAAGGCCGACGAGCAAAACTCACCAACTCCATTGCGAGAATGGAAAGATGCCTGGCTACATAAGAACGACATGGATGAGTTTACTCTCACCGACCCGACACGGAGTGAGAAGATGGCTGAACTCGCCAACCTCTACGAAGCATACGAAGCAGCTCTTCAGAGTCAAAGTGCCTATGACTTTGACGATATGATATTGAGGGCGATTGAGGGCATCACAAAAAATGACGAATTGCGCTACAACCTTCAAGAACAATACCAATACATCTTACTAGACGAATTTCAGGACACAAACCCATCACAATTTGAACTCGTCCGGCGCATAGCCGACCACCCGGTACACGAGGGCAGACCAAACATTATGGCTGTCGGCGATGACGATCAGGCTATTTTTGCATTTCAGGGTGCTAATCTGGGAAACATGCAGGAATTCTTGAGCAAATTTCGTGATGTAAGCATCATCAATCTGACACAAAATTACCGCTCACATCAAGACATATTGGGAGTTGCGGAGCGTATTGCAAGCCAGATTAGCGGCCGATTGCATACACAGATTGAGGGAATAGATAAGCTACTTATAGCAGCGAACGAATCGTTGCCGGGAAAAAGTGAAATTAGCCGTCGTGCTTTCGATGCTGAGGCAAGCGAATACTCATGGGTATCTCACAAGATAAACGAACTTGTAGGTGCTGGTACTGATCCATCAGATATCGCTGTACTTGCACCTCGACACCGCCTACTTGAAAACCTTGTACCGTTCTTGCATAAAGCCGATATCGCTGTTAATTATGAGAAACGAGAGAATATCCTGGAGACGGAAATAGTGCAAGGACTTCGGCTCACCGCTCAGCTATTACAGGCTCTCTCGAAGAATGATATAGCGCTCACGAATGAATATTTTCCACTCGTACTCAACCTGCCGTACTGGCGCATCGAACCGGCAGAAATATGGAAAGTGAATTGGCAATTTGCTAAGCATGACGAATCCCGGCCCTGGCCAGAAATTGCACTTGAGAAAAGGTCACTAGCACCAGCTGTGTCGTTTTATCTCGCACTGTCTGGTGTCACCACTGCCGAACCGCTGGAGCTGACTCTCGACAAACTTGTCGGAAGTTCACCTGTAGCTACACCGCAGGGTGACAGAACCGCTCCACTCAAGCAATATTACTTCGGTGAGAAGCAACGAGCAGAAGACGCTCTAAAGTATTACGAGGCGGTTTCACACCTCAGCGTCATACGGGCCAAACTTCGCGATCACCAAGTTGCCAGCGACCATCAGCTTCAACTTGCTGACTTCCTAGAGTTCTTCACGATGTACGAGGCAGCAGAAGCTGCACTTGTCAATTCGCATCCAATCGCCCAGAGCACTCACGCCGTGCAGCTAATGACCGCATATAAGGCAAAAGGATTAGAATTTGACCACGTCTTTATTCTGCAGGCGCATGATGACATATGGGGAAATGCGAGTACCGGTAGTTCTAACAAACTAAGTCTGCCAGCCAACTTGCAATATATCCGCTATGGTACCACGAGTGAAGATGAGCGGCTCAGACTCTTCTTTGTAGCCATTACACGAGCCCGCTATGGTTTGTATATTACTTCACACACAACCAAGGACACCGGTAAGGCTACGACTCCGCTCAAGTACCTTGCTGAGGCTGACGGCGTATCAGTGCATCTTCCTGAACATGCCCAAACAGTCATCCACGAACAGCTTGCTACCGAGCAGCTTGCGGGCGACATCGAAACCCTCTGGCAGGCGGGGCAGGTTCACCTACCTGCTGATTTTAAAAGCCTGTTAGCTAACCGGCTTAAAACATACCAAATGAGCCCAACTCATCTCAACACATTCATTGACCTCGAATACGGCGGCCCCGAGAGTTTCCTCGTACAGACACTGTTACGTTTTCCTCAAGCACCAAGCGCCAGCGGTGAGTACGGTACGGCGATACACAACACGCTGGAGTGGTATCAGAATCAATTAAATGGCAACAGCTTGCCCGGCACGAGTGACATGCTTAAACGCTATGATATAGAGCTAGACCGCCGTTACCTGACTGAACAGGATCGTAACCATGCGCGTGCGAAGGGTAGAGCCAGCCTACAGAAATACATTACAGCCCGTACCGACATGTTCGCTCGACCAGCAAAAGCGGAAATTAATTTTTATAGTGAGGGCGTAGTACTGGGAGAAGCATTGCTCAGCGGTAAGATAGACAGACTGGAGATAGATGAAGCAGCTAAAACAGTCCGCATAGTCGATTACAAGACCGGCGCCCCTCTCAGTAAGTGGGACAGCAGTATGAAGTCGCTCAAATACCAACAGCAACTATTCTTTTATAAGCTTCTTATTGAAGGTAGCAAGACTTGGCGCAAGTACAAGGTAAGTGAAGCTCGTCTAGAATTTGTCGAACCGGCCAAAAATGGCGCAGGTGATATTCAACCATCATTGCCGATCGAGTTTGACGACACGGCATACGAAGAATTCAAACAGCTCGTAGCTACGGTATGGCAGATGATTCAGTCATTGGATTTGCCAGACATTAGTGACTATAAAGATTCAGTTGTTGGTAGCAAGGCATTTATTGCCGCTCTAAAAAAATAAATTAGCCTTCTTGCGTACATAAAAAACCGCCAGTTATACCGGCGGTTTTTTATGTACCTAGTAAAAAGTAACTACTTTTTTGCTGCTGCTTTTTTCTTAGCTGGAGCTTTTTTGGTAGCTGGCTTCTTGGTAGCTGAAGTTTTCTTTGCTGCAGGCTTTGTTGCCTTAGCTGCAACCTTCTTTTCAGCCTTTGCTTCTGCGACTTCCGCAACTTCAGTCTCTACAAAGAGCAAGTTGTATAGGTTGAAACCGACAACTGAACCAAGTATTGGACCTAGGACATATGTGCCCCATCCCCACTGGTGAAGTGAAAGTGCTACTGCTGGGTTCAAGATACCGGCAGAGCCGAGCGATGCAATCAAAGCACCGACAGTCAAACCGCCACCAATCATAACTGCCTTGAGACCAAGGTTTACGCGTTGATAGAGAGCTGCTGCAAATGCAAAACCAAATATAAACGTACCAAGTACTTCCGCCACAAGGACGCGAGCATCATAGGCACCGTTGTTCTGAATACCATCGATTTGTGTGAAATACACAAACAAGTACCATGCAACTGCTGCACCTAGGAACTGTACGATGATGTAGCTTGCTGCTTGTAGCGTTTTGATTTTACGAACAGTCCAGAGACCAATCGTGAGCGCAGGGTTGAAGAGTGCGCCTGAAATACCAGACAGTGCGACAACCAAAAGCGCGAATGTTATACCTGCCGTCGTTGCGATGAAATATGGCAAGCTTAGTTGCGAGTGACTCATAGCGAGAATGGCCAGGGTCAAAATACCCGTACCCAAAAATTCGCTCACGAGCATCGCGAGTTTATTCTTACGAAACATTATTAGTGTACCTCCACTTTATTGCTGATAATACAAGCTTACAGGGGTATGCATAATTTGTAAAGAGTCTCTATTCGAACACCGATAGCTCAGGCTTAGCCATTAGAGCAATACACAGGCAATCACCAATCTCAAATGAGCTACTTAGCGGTTCTTTTGACGACGTCGCAGGCTTGCAACATTCAAGCGAACTGCCTGACGATCAACAAGTGCCTGTGCCTGGTCTAGCTCAACTTGATTCTTTGCATTTTTTAGACGGCGTTCGGCTTCAGCGCGGGCTTTTTCAGCCTCAGCAAAGTTGATTTCATCACCGTGGGTTGCTTCGTCTACAAGTACACGGACTTGTTCAGCATTAATCTCAGCCACCCCGCCAAAAGTAGCGTATGTTTCTTGCTTGTGGTCTGGATCTTTTTGATTGCGGCGGATTGAAATCATTCCTGACTGCAGGGCCGTCAGCAGTGGCATATGATCGTTATATACTGTAATTTCGCCCGACAAAGTTGGGAGCGTAATTGAATAAGCTTCTTCTTCAAATTTTATGCCATCTAGGGCGACGAGTTGGAGCTTCATGAATGTCCTAAGCCTTCGTTATTTAACTGACTTAATACTGCCCTTCATGTAGAAGGCGCTTTCTGGTTTGTCATCGTGCTTTCCATCGATAATCTCACGGAATGAAGCCACAGTGTCCTTAAGGCTAACATACTGACCATCATTGCCGGTAAACTTCTCGGCAACATAGAATGGCTGGCTCAAGAAACGCTGGATACGACGTGCACGAGCCACGGTCTGCTTGTCTTCATCACTCAGCTCGTCCATACCAAGAATAGCAATGATATCCTGGAGATCTTTGTAGCGCTGCAGGATGCGTTGCACTTCTCGCGCGACCTTGTAGTGCTCTTCACCTACAATCTCAGG
The DNA here is from genome assembly GCA_024635495.1 of Candidatus Saccharimonadota bacterium. Taxonomy (GTDB): domain Bacteria; phylum Patescibacteriota; class Saccharimonadia; order Saccharimonadales; family UBA4665; genus JAGXIT01. The sequence goes on along the minus strand of JAGXIT010000004.1, from coordinate 183,197 downwards.
ATCAAGAATGGTCGAGTTACTATCGAGTGGATCGACAGCGGGGTAAATACCAATCTCTGTCAAGGCACGGTTCAGGGTAATCGTAGAGTCAAGGTGGGCAAAAGTCGTAGCTGGGGCTGGGTCGGTCAAGTCATCGGCTGGCACGTAGACAGCTTGAACGGAAGTAATCGAACCTTCTTTTGTTGAGGTAATTCGCTCCTGCAAAGCACCCATTTCTTGTTGCAAGTTTGGCTGGTAACCAACCGCACTTGGCAAACGACCGAGCAGGGCAGACACTTCGCTACCCGCTTGGGTGAAGCGAAATATGTTATCGACGAAAAGCAGCACATCTTTGCCTTCGTCACGGAATGATTCCGCCATCGTCAGACCCGACAATCCGACACGAAGACGTGCCCCTGGCGGCTCATTCATTTGGCCAAAAACTAAAGCAGTATTCTTCAATACATCCGCTTCTTTCATTTCCTCGTACAAATCATTGCCCTCACGAGTACGTTCACCGACACCGGCAAAAACCGAGTAACCAGAGTGGAATTTTGCAATGTTATTGATAAGCTCTTGGATAAGCACGGTCTTGCCGACACCAGCACCACCAAAGAGTCCAACCTTGCCACCCTTAGTCACTGGACAAATAAGGTCAATCACCTTAATGCCTGTTTCGAGAATTTCAACTGATCCAGACTGCTCAGAAAGGGGAGGTGGATCACGATGAATCGATGCTTTTTGCGTGAAATTTTTGCCTTCCACGCCATCAATAGGCTCGCCAGTTACATTGAACATACGACCGAGAGTTGCATGACCGACCGGAACTTGGATAGGTGCGCCTGTATTTCGTACGTCATCACCTCGTCGCAAGCCATCGGTACTTGCAAGTGCGACTGTACGGACAGCTGATTCACTCAAGTGCTGTGCCACCTCAAGCACCAGTGGCTTCTTATTGAGCGTGGCCTCAAGGGCTGTATTGATTGGCGGTAAATCTGCATCCTTAAACTCGACGTCGACGACGACACCGACTACCTGGATGATTTTACCTGTTACTTTTTCTACTGTTACTGCCATATTTCCTCCATATTATCCTTGCTGACTATTCTTCGTTTCACATTAAATTTATCCATTCAGTGCCTCCGCACCGCCCGAAATTTCAGCCAATTCTTGCGTAATCGACGCTTGTCGAGCGTTATTAAAGGCGAGCGTCAAGTCTTCAATGATATCACCGGCATTATCAGTAGCATTTTTCATCGCGAGCATACGCATACTCTGCTCGCTCGCAATAGACTCAAGCATCGCTTGGTACAGCTGGCTTTCAAGCAATTGGAGCACAACCGCTTCTACCAAGACTTCTGCATTTGGCTCGGCATCAGCATTCGACAGTTGGTCGTCGATTTTTTCTGCCTCAAAGCCCGCGGGCAACAAACGTTGGATACGAGATTCAGTCTTAATCGTAGAAATGAAATGTGTAAATATTATATCAACTGCATCCGCTTCACCGTCCTGGAAATGCCCAACTACTTGCCCCAGTATTGGCCTCAGGTCATCTGAATTTGGGTGCTCAGGGAGTGTATCGTATACTGCTTCAACTTGTAGCCCACTAATCCTCGACGCTGCTTGGCTGATTTTCCGCCCGACACAGATGACAGACGTATTGATACCAGCATCACGATCAGCTTTAACTTCGTGAAGCAGCTGTCGAATGATGTTCCCATCGTAGGCACCCGCGAGTCCGAGGTTACTCGACACCGCAATGATATGTCTGTTCTTGATTGGCCTTTGGTCGAACCAAGAGAAGCTCTTTGATTCATCGAGCTGGCGCAAACGCGTCAGTATCCGCCGGGCAAGCAAGGCATACTCTGCTGGCTTCTGGGCGGCGTCTTGGGCGCGTCGAAGTTTGCTCGCCGCCACAAGCTGCATGGCCTTCGTAATCTGGCGTGTATTCTTCACGCTTTTGATCCGGCCCTTGATCTGCTGCTGACTTGCCATGATTAAGCCTTCGGCTGCTCCTCTTGTTTAGGTTTTTTGGCTGGAGCAAAACTGCGAGCAACTTTCTTAGCTTCATCCATAATAGTCTTAATGTCTTCGTCTTCAGGTTTAGTCCCGTGATTTAGCTTCGTTTCAAGTTTCTTGTAATTCTTGGCTATGACTGCGCTGAGGTCAGTGGCAGCGTCGTGCACTTTTTCCGCTGGCACGACATCGAAGACACCGTTCACGGTTGGCAAGATAGATACAACTTGCTCAGCAATGCTTAATGGAGTGTACTGTCGTTGTTTAAAGAGTTCCGTTAAGCGTTGACCACGCTCAATCTGTTGTTTCGTCTCTGGGTCAAGATCTGAGGAGAATTGAGCAAAGCTGGCGAGCTCACGGAACTGTGCAAGGCTAAGCTTCAGCGTACCAGCGACTGACTTAATCGCCTTTGTTTGAGCTGATCCACCGACGCGAGAGACTGACAGGCCAACAGAAATCGCTGGTCGAATACCCTGATAAAACAGGCTCGTTTCGAGGAATATCTGACCATCAGTAATCGAAATGACGTTGGTTGGAATATAGGCTGAAATGTCGCCGGCTTGCGTCTCGATGATCGGCAAAGCAGTCAAACTGCCGCCACCAAGTTCATCATTCAGCTTCGCAGCACGCTCAAGTAGGCGTGAGTGAATGTAAAAAACATCACCCGGATACGCTTCACGGCCCGGTGGGCGACGAAGCAATAATGACATTTGTCGGTAGGCAACCGCATGCTTCGATAAATCATCATAGATAATCAGTGCATGTTGCTTATTGTCACGGAACCACTCACCCATAGCACAACCCGCATATGGCGCAAGGTAGAGCAGGGGAGCCGGATCGGCCGGGCTTGTAGCCACAATAATAGTCTGATCCATCACGCCTTCGCGCTTGAGGCGCTCAACAAGTGCGGCAACCTTGGATAGTTTCTGGCCAATTGCGACATAGACATTAATAATGCCTGTATTCTGACGTTTTTGGTTAATCATTGTATCAATCGCGATAGCTGTTTTACCGGTCTGACGGTCACCAATGATAAGCTCACGTTGGCCACGACCAATCGGAATCATTGTATCGATAGCCATAATCCCGGTCATGACAGGTTCGTGGACACTCTTACGAGCCATAACTCCTGGAGCGGGACGCTCAATAGGTGAGATTTCTTTTGCATTTATTGGGCCAAGTCCGTCGAGTGGGCGACCAAGCGGGTCGACAACACGACCAACCATTTCAGGGCCAACTGGCACTTCAAGGACTTTACCGGTTAGCCGCACATTAGCTCCGGCAACGACTGTCGCATCGCCAGAGAGTAGCACTGCACCAATTTCGTCTTCCATGAGATTGAGAATAAATGCTTCAACGGTTGAGCCATCCTTCGTTTCGATAGTGACGACTTCGTTGAAACCCGCCTCGCTCAAACCATAAATCCACGCGATACCGTCACCGACGCGAGTTACCACGCCAGTCGCTTGCAGCCCCTCGGAAGTACGTAACGCTTCGATAGCGGCTTGCAGTTCTTTTGATAGTTCAGCAACAGAAAGATCCGTACTCATCTTGAGGCCTCCAAGCTTCTTAATTGCCGCAGGCGCTGCTGGGCAGTTGTATTCATTTCATAATCAGGTGTTCGAACTACGTAACCAGTCAACAGTGCCGCATCTACTGTCGCATCGATGCGCACTTCACTGGCACCAGTTTTTTGGGCAAGCAGGGCAGCAATAGCATCTTGTAACTCAGTGGTCAGCTCGTGGGCACTGATGACACGAGCAAGCAGTGTGCCACTTTGTACCTGTATCTCTCGAGCAATGTCGAGTACAAGCTGTTCGGCACGATCTGCCTGCTTTGTTTCGACAAGATAGGCAGCAGCCATCATCAGCCAATGGCCTCGCTCTGCAGAGTCATCCAATAGCTTTGCGGCAATCGTTTGTGCAATAATGCGGCGAGATAGCTTAGCGCGTGCCATAAAGTTACTTCGTCTCCTTTGCAACAGCTTTGGCGATGAGTTCGTTATCTTTCTTCGCATCAACCTTTTCGCCAACAACTTGCTCGGTTGCAGCAGCTACCAAATTGATCATCTCCTTCTTGAGCATAATGCGAGCTTTGCGGACATCGATATCAAGCGAGGCGCGAGCATCCCTTACGATTTGATCAGCACGCTGCTTAGCTTTCGTCTCAGCCCGCAATATTGCTTCAGCCGCTTCTTCTTGGCTACGATGTAGTAAGGTCTCGGCTTCTTTACGAGCATCGACTAGTAGATTATCGGCGTGAAGTTCTGCATTCTCAAGTGCCTTTCGAGCTTCAGCTGCCTCTCTTAACCCAGTTTCTATGCGCTTTTGACGCTCATCAATCGTCCGGATCAATACCGGATAGACAAATTTCGCCATTATCCACACGAGGATAATGAAGCCTATGATTTGAAAAATCAAAAGCTGCACGTCGATGCCGAGCGTATGCAAAACATTGCCGTCATCTGCGGCCTGAGTGGCGAGTAAATAGGTATGCGTCAACATTTACGTACTTAACCTTTTGCGATGAAAGCGACAATAATACCAATAATAGCGAGTGAATCGGCAAACACGATTGCAGTAATCATGAGTGTACGAAAATCACCAATTTTTTCTGGGTTACGGCCAGCGGCACCAAGTGCGCCAAGACCGATAAGCCCAACACCGATTGCTGCACCGAGTGCAGGTAGTGCATACGTTAGTCCGAAAGCAAATGCGTCATTCATTTATATAGTTCTCCTTAATTTGATTATCGATTATTTTACAAACAAAACTTCGCTTGGGGCGAAGAAAACACTCCATCTCTCTAGGCAGCCTCCTGTGAGGTTACTTCGGTGGAATGACTATGTGAATCACCGTGACCAGCGGTCGCGAGTGCAGCAAAAATCAGCGTCAATACGTAAAATACGTATGCCTGGATAAACCCGATGAACAGCTCAAAGGCCATGAAAAATGGCAGGCTAATGGCTGCGAAGTAACTCGTGAGCACACCGGCAATAAGCAGCAAAACCTCACCGGCGAATGCATTGCCAAAAAGTCGCAAGCTAAGTGCGATCATACGCGAAAATTCACCTATGATTTCGAGGAGCCCCTCAAAGGCACCGATAGGATCCTTGAACGGATTAATGAAATATCGGCTGAGATTGCCAAAAAAACCATGTGCTTTTATAGCATAAAACTGTACAGCTACCATGCTAATTATCGCCAGTGCGAGTGTAAAGTTCAGGTCGGTTGGCAGCCCGCGCAAAAGTGGCGCGCCATTCCAGGTAATAGAGTCGCCGACCCCTGGCAATATACTCAGCCAATAGGTAAACAGCACGGTGAAGAAAATCGTCAATGCTAGTGGCGCAATACTCCGAGCCATCTTAGCGTCAGTGATGATACCGCCGATGTGCTTGTACATACCCTCAAACGCCCACTGAACGATACCGACGAAACGGTTGTACTCATTGCGTTGCACCTTGTATATGACATACCTAAAAACAGCAATCATGACGATGATACCCGCAAGCCCAAGAGCGATACTATTTGTGATAACGAGAGGGCCAATCTCGAATAGCTTCACTGTGGGTAAGCTAATGTGAATGTTTTCGGCTGCAAATAAAGCAATATTCATCGGCTAGTTACCATCTCCACGCACTAATTGACGTTTAATGAGCATCGCTGCGATCAACGAACCGAGAGAGAAGCCAACCAGCATAAGCCATGGCTTGAAGCCATATCGTGTGTCAAACCACCGGCCAACGAGCAATAAGCCTACTGTGGGCACAAACATGCGCCACGTAGTATCTGCCATATCCAGTATCACGCGAGAGGCAACACCATCTTGGGGTTCCTTACGAGGACTGGGCGTTGTATCTGTTGGGGTATCCGCCATTACGTAGACAAATTGTAACAGATACGCACCATCGCCGCAAAAGGTTTTGGGGTGTACGGACATAGAGTAGTGGACAAACAGAAATAAATATTATATGGTTGATTATTTTGACGTGAAATGGTATGATGCGTGGTGCTTTGTTGAGCGGTAGTTTTATCTACAGGTTCCAAGGTACATTGACAAGTTGAGAGGAAATACGAGATGAGCTATAAGTCCACCCAGCCCGCGGGTTCATAGCTCATCTTGTGTAATAAGTTTTGCAAGTGCCGAGAGCAACCAAACTTCGCGCAAACTACGCGAGCTACCAGACACCTACTATAGAAAGTTAGGGTAACATGGCTACTGACGGGCAAAGTAACAAGATCATCGAGATCGAGTGCGAGGAACTGGGACAGATCCAGGTCAGCTTCAAGTTCAGCACCAAGCTCCAACGCTGCAGTGGCCGCCTCGATCCAAGCTCCAAAATCAGTGCCGATCAGCAGCTATGCTGCATGAACACTGTCATTCTGGACGATCGTGAGCTGGCACTACTCGAAGGAATCCTTAAGATCCCTGGGGTCACGTTCGTCAATATCTCCTTACATTTCGCAAGGATTGAAATCGATGTCAAGCTTTCGGAGCGCAAAAAGATCATGGACATCGTCGGCGGCAAGTTCAAGGTGGCGTTCCCTGAAGCGACCATCAACGTCAAAAAATTCGATCGAGTCTAGGAGATGACATAAACGGATGGGCGTGGTGCGCTACTAACAGGCACCACGCCCGCCGCGTGCACCCCATCTTTTCTTTTCTCTATATTACCTTCCTCTCCTTGTCATTTCGCTCTACGAATGCGTGTTCGTACTGACGAGTTCAAAAGGACGAAAGCGAAACCAGTTTGCACATACGTATGCGCCGTACTATACTTTTTATAGTAGTAATAATAGTAGGAGCAATATATGTCAGACACACCTCAAGTTACCATCTATAGCGCACCCTGGTGCGGATTTTGTGGCGCCGCAAAGCAGTACCTTGACCGCCTCGGTGTTAAGTACGTCGAGAAAGACGTCGATCAGGACCGTGCCAATGCTGAAGAATCTATGCAAAAGTCAGGCCAGACTGGCATCCCTGTACTCGACATTGGTGGCAAAATCATCGTCGGCTTCGACCGACCAAGCATCGACGCCGCTCTCGCAAACAAAAAATAGTTTTTGTACGTAATATCATCGAAAATTGCCGTAAAATGTGCTTAGATGTAAATATAGTACCTAACAGGGAGAAGGCTATGAGAGAGATCATCATGCCAGACATGGCAGAGCTCGACGAAGAACGCCGAGAAGCAATGGCTACTTTTCAAGATAGATTTGCAGCAAATCCCAATTCTGTTATCGATGCAATCAGTAACTCATTAGCCAAGACTATAGACCCAGAAGGTCCACTTAAGGACAACTATGTTGCGGTCAATCACCTCATTGAAACTAGTGCAGACATAAAGATTACTTCAGACGAAGAGACAGAAGCCGAAGCCATAAAGGCGTACGGAGAATACGGAACTCGCCCGGAGAAGCGGCTCGCACGATTGCTGGTCCTTCTAACCGTTAAGCGAGAACTAAGCGAAGCCGAAAAAGCTGGATCATCGAAGTCGAAATCTACAAACAGCAGCGTCAAAGCGACTAGGGTAACCGCAAATCCACGAGCTTCTCGCTCTCACGACAGCACTCGTAAGGGTCGAGTACACAAATCTACCACGCCAGCGTAGCGGATTAGCAAATCGATGTTCATAAGCACCCCAAAGCGTTATATACTCTAAGACATGGCATTTGAGGATTTTGAGACTAAAGAATCTGTCGTCGTCGTGTACACCGGCGAAGGCAAGGGTAAAACGAGCGCATCGCTCGGTCTATTAGTGCGCGCTCTCGGCAATCGTTGGCGCGTGGCCTACGTGCAATTTATCAAATATTGGGGCGTAGGCGAGCACACTTTCATCCGCGATATCTTACCCGTTTACAAAGACGATTTATTGTTCTTCAAGGGTGGCAAAGGCTTCTACGACGCCGGTGACCTCAGCGCCTCAGAGATTACGCCCGCCCAGCACAAAGCTGCCGCGCTCGAAACCTACAATATTGCTCTTGAAGCCGCAACTTCTGGAGACTACAATCTCGTGATTTGCGACGAAATCAATAATGCCGTCCACGACGGCCTCCTCAGCGAAAAAAAGCTCGAACAACTCATCACCAGCAAGCACCCCAAAACAAGTCTGTGTCTGACTGGCCGTAATTTCCCTCAGTCCCTGCTTAAGCATGCCGATATCGCCACTGACATGCACAAGATCAAGCACCACTTCGACGATAAGTTCCTTGCCAACAAAGGGATTGATTTTTAGAGCGATTTCATGAGCGCAAAAGGGATGAAACAGTTCGAGAAAATCGCTAAGCAGCTTCCTCGTTATGCTCGATACGCCCCTAAACGCTATCAGCTTTTCATCCTTATCACCGCATTTATCGGCCTACTTCTTTTTGGTTGGCAACAGGGGTGGTTCGCTTCAATTGATTCAAAAGCACTACTTCACTACGAGCCAGGATCGTACGCAGTCGCGCGCTTTTTAGATGGTGATACTATCGTCGTCGATATGCAGGGGACCGAGGAGACCATCCGCTTCATCGGCATGGATACACCCGAGACACACAAGCCAAATAGCCCGGTACAGTGTTATGGCCCGGCCGCTTCTGTCTATACCAAGCAGCGTATCGGCGACCAACGTGTCCGCCTTGTTTCAGACGAACTGACCACAGACCGCGATCGATACAATCGCTTACTGCGCTACGTTGTACTTGAGGACGGCACTACACTTAATCTCGAGCTCGTGCAAAAGGGCTACGCCTTCGCCTACAGTTTCCCGTTCTCGCGCTCAGCCGAGTTCTTCGCCGCCATGGACCAAGCTCGCTCGGCCGATGTTGGCTTGTGGGGTAATTGCGCGCCCTACCAGAGCAGCACCGGTCAATGGCACACTGAGGATTTGACTGATTAATCTACAAATGTCGCTGGATTGACGCGTGCGCCCGCCTGCGTTCGTAGAAATTTACTGAATGAAAAAGTATCACGTGGTGCGTCATACCCAAGATAGAGCATGCGAATGAGCGGATAAAAAACGATTGCAAGCAGCATGATTGGATACATCACTACCCGACGCAAACGTTTATGCTGTGCATACGTGCCGGAGTGGAGCATTACATAGCTCAAATAGTCCCGCCAGCGACTGCCAGCCTGACGGAAAGTAAGCGAAGCTAGCAATCTCGGGGTAAATACAGTCTTGTGGCCTTGTTCGCGGAGGTGGATGGCCAGATCGAAATCTTCATGCAAGCCCCCAGCGTTACATATAGAGTGTTTGGTCTTGCGCCATGCTTTGCTACGAAGCGCCATATTTGCCCCCTGGAGAGCGTACTCGCGGCCAAGCGCCCAGGCGAAGTATCGGCGAAAAACGTAATCAACTCCATTCCAAAATCGCACATAGGGCAGTGAGTGGTACGTCACGCTGCCGCTCACGGCATCGGGACCGCCAGACACAAAGATTGTATGCAATGTCTCAACCCAATCGGCGGCAATGATACTATCGGCGTCAATCCGTCCAAGAATATCGCCCGTGGCAGCATCAAAACCAGTGTTTCGTGCGTGCACAACACCTTGTTTTTGTTCGTAAATAACACGTACAAATGGGTAACGAGCAGCCAACGCTGCAGTCGTATCAGTCGAATTATTATCTACGACAATAACTTCGTGCGGGCGAACAGTTTGCGCGGCAATAGCATCAAGGCAAGGCTGGATAGTCTCTGCTTCGTTGTATGCCGGAATAATAATAGAGATGGTAAATGGTTTAGACACGATATAATGATACCATGCAGTCCGCACACAAACCTGGGAGTATCACCAAGCCTGCCGTAGCAGCAATCCGTCGCTACCTCGGTTTTTTGGGGCACAAAAGCTTCTGGAAGCGAACAGCACTTGTAGCGGCCGCATTTCTTATCGTCATGACCGGCACGATGTACGGCATCGCGCTGTGGTATCAGCACAAACAAGCCGGCAAGCCATACGACCTCGGCGTCACCTTTATCCCGTCCTATGCGAGCTACCTCGGCGTCGAGCCGCACGAGACACTCGATGCTATCATAAGTGACCTCGGCGTCCGACAATTCCGCTTCACGAGCTACTGGAACCAAATAGAACCCACCCGTGGCACCTACGATTTCAGCACACTCGACTGGCAAATGGCTGCTGCCGAAAAAGCCGGTGCAAGCGTGAGCCTCGCGATCGGCCTGCGCCAGCCCCGCTGGCCAGAGTGTCACGCACCAGATTGGATTGATACTTCAATGCCAACCCCTAACTGGCAACCAGCTCTAGAAAAGTATATGCAAGCTGTCATCGAACGCTACAAAGATTCCCCAAGCATCTCGAGCTACCAGCTAGAAAATGAGTTTTTCAATACGTTTGGCGACTGCAAAAACTTCGACCGGGCACGGCTCAGCGACGAGCTCGCCCTCGTCCATCGGCTCGATCCAGCACACCCTGTCATCATCAGCCGGAGCAATAACTACGCTGGCCTGCCAGTGCGCGAACCACTGCCAGATATCCATGGCATCTCACTATACCGACGCGTCTACAGCCCATGGGTGAAAGGTTATTTCAACTATCCGTTCCCGAGCTGGTATTACGCCTTTCTGGCCGGCGCCCAGCAGATTACTAGCGGCAAGCCATCGGTAATCCACGAGCTGCAAGCAGAACCATGGCCAAAAAACGGGCAGGGGATTACCGACACCTCGCTTGAAGAGCAAAATAAAACGTTTAATGCCACCCAGCTGCAAACCAATGTCGACTTCGCAAAACAAACTGGTATTCGCCATATAGACATGTGGGGTGCAGAGTACTGGTACTATCGCTGGCAAGTCCTCGGCGACAAATCAGCCTGGACGACCGCTCAAACCATATTTAAACCTTAGCCGATTTTTTTGTTTCAGTAGTAACTCTTCTTAAGAATATAGTATATACCTATTTTGCCATTTGTCAATATCCCACCTCTGTTGTATACTAGATAGGTTATGGCAAAGAAAGTAGGCCGTCGCGGCCACAAGAACCAGCCGAATCAAGCGAAAGTCATCCAGAATAGACGTGCTCGGCACGACTACGAACTCGGTGACTCATTAGTCGTGGGCATGCAACTTACAGGGAGAGAGACCAAAAGTTTGCGTATGGGACACGGCCAGCTTCGTGGTGCCTATGTCACCGTCAAAGGCGACGAATTATTTTTACTAAATGGCACTATCAATGGCACCAGCGGCGTGCCACTTGACGAGTCAGAACAGACTCGTACCCGCAAATTACTCGCCAAGCGCCGCGAAATCGACGCCCTCATCGATGCAAAACACCAAGGCCGCACCATTGTCCCGCTCGAAATTCTCACCAGTGGTCGGTATATCAAACTCCGCATCGCAGTCGGAAAGGGCAAGAAACTCTACGATAAGCGTCAGACACTCAAGAAACGCGATGAAACCCGAGCGATGCAATCAGCAATGAAGGCGCGTAGTTAAATGATTGTCTCGATAGATATCACCGAAAAATCTTTTGGCAGTAAACTGTTATATGACAAGCTTCGCTTTGATATCCAGCCAAACGAGAAACTCGGCATTATCGGCCGGAACGGTACCGGTAAGTCAACTTTACTCCATATAGTCACTGGCACTGACACAGATTTCCAGGGCGATATCGCTATCAAACGCGGTATAGTCATCGTGGCGAGTCGCCAGGAGCACCATGGTCACGAAGAGAAATCGGTACTCGAATACATTCAAGGTGACTTGCCTGAATTTGCCAAATTACACCGCATCCTCAGCACATATCCAGAGACGATGGGTGAAGATGCCAAAAAACAGCAACACTACAGCAATGCACTCGAGCGGTTTAGCCAGCTGAACTACTTCCAGATCGAGGACGAGCTAGAACAGGCATTCACTGCCTATCAGTTACCCGTAGAGAAACTTTACGGCCCACTCAAGGAACTCAGCGGCGGCCAAAAACGTATGGTTGAGCTTATCAAAGTTCAGCGATCTAAAGGCGACCTTGCCCTTATCGACGAGCCAACCAACCACATGGATTATATTGCCAAGAAAGAGTTCATCAAGTGGCTCAATGCAGCAAACGAAGCCGTCGTGGTCATCACGCACGATCGTGACGTACTGGCTGAGGTCGACAAGATTATCGAAATTCGCGATGGTCGTGCCTATAGCTTCAAAGGCAATTACAAACAATACTTACGGATAAATAAAGGCCAGGTAGCCTCACAAGTCAACGAATACGACCTCGCTCAGAAACGTATAAATAACCTGTCAAACGACATTATCCGCTTCCGTCGGATGAAAGAAAAAGCCCGTGACCCCGGCACTATCAAACGCTTCAAATCTCAAGAAGAGAAGGCTGAAAACGAGCTCGGCAAGCTCTCTAAAACAGAGAAACCTTCATTCTGGATTGACCGTGAAAGCGCCGGCGACCTTGATCTCAAGATGACGAATGCCTACGAAAAGTACAAAGCCAAAAACATCCGCCTGAATACCAACGGGAAGACAAGTAGCACCTCACGCTTGCTCGTCCAGGTTCATAGCCTCAGCCTCGGCTACGGTGAGGCGCCACTATTTGAAGGTATTGATTTCGCAGTGCACGAGGGTGAACGCCTCCGGCTACACGGCCGTAATGGTGCCGGCAAGACCACATTGGTCAATGCTATCTTGGCGCGGAGCACCGATACACAAATACCTTCGAAGGTATTTGCTGGTACGGTTGCAGTCGAACGAGAGCTTGGTCTCGGTTTCTACGAGCAGGAAATTCACGAGAAGTACCTGACCATGACGCTCCATGATGCTATCGAGCACTCGTATATGGAGAAAGACGTCCATATCAGCGAGCAGAAGATTAAGCAGCTTCTGGGTGAATACCTATTTGATCCAACCACCGATGGGAAGCAGCTCGTCAGCCAGCTGAGCGGTGGTCAAAAAGCCCGACTGCAAATTATCCGCATGCTTGCCAACGACCCAGCTATATTGTTACTCGACGAGCCAACCAACCACCTCGATCTGCCAAGCATCGAAGAGCTTGAAGATGCCCTGAGAAATTACCACGGCGCCGTGATATATATCTCGCACGATAGTTTCTTCGCTCGTAACATCGGCGGCGAAACAATACACATCGGAAATTAAGATATATCTACCCGTTGGTGCGAATTCGTACGCAACAGAAGTGCATATTCTCAGTTAATAGTCTTGTTTATCGCTATACTTGAGCCTATGTACAAAACCGTCGTTGAGCGCAATGAACTGCTCACGCCCAACACCATACTCCTGACGCTTCGTTACGCCGAGGATGAAAGAAAAAGTCTACGATACCATGCAGGGCAATTAGATAGCGTAAATACTTTACACACTTCGGTGAAACAGGTATGATACAGACTGTATTTCTCACGAAAGTCAGAGATAGGTACCTTATAGTTTAATAGCTCCGAGGCTGTTCCCTGGATTATAAGTGGGAAGAGCCCCCGGAGCGCTAAGATTAAATATGAATGCATCCAACCGGGAAGAGCAGCCAGACAAAATGTGAACCATTTTGCCTGCGCGATGAGAAACCCAGGATGGGTGTCTCATAACCTGTAATCCGGGGTAGCTCAGTGGTAGAGCGGGACGCTGTTAACGTTTAGGTCGCTGGTTCGAATCCAGTCCCCGGAGCCATGATAGAGACCCGTGCTGAAAGGCAGGGGTTTTTATCTGTAAATCGTCGGTTCTAACCATTTCTCTAGCTTGCTTTTCGTTTTCAATCATTTGCTCAAGCGGAATGAAGTACTTATTAGGGTTAAATTGGATAGTTCTATCCAAAATCGTAAGCTTTTCTCCTAGCTTCATTACGACAGAACGTTTCTTCTCTAAGTCATCACCATCAAAGTCTTCTTTTGCGTAACGAGCAAACGTGAATGTTTCATCCGCTACAGCACGCCAGTTACGTGCTCTGTACTCATCTTTATTACGTGCGTTCTGTAATCGTTCTAGTTCATCTTCCAGGGTCTGTACTTCAGCGAAGTACCACGAGTCGTCATCTGCTTCGCCTGAGTACCTCATGCGACGTAGATTTGTTATAGACGTTTCAGTTTTCTTAATAGCCCTCTCATGAGCTAGTGTCTTGGTATTGTTCTTTTCTACGACTTCATCTTCTTCTTGAGCTAATCTTTCAATTGCCAACTCGTAAAAGTCTGGGTCGATCGTGAATTTAGTCAGCTTTTCCTTCAATTGTCTAAGCAACTCGTCTTCCGAAACATGTGTCTTTGGTTGAGTACATTTTATGTTCTTGTTTTTGCCCGTACAGTGATAGTAGATGTAAGTCTTAGTCTCACCAGTTGATTTTATGAGTTTCTGCTTCTGCTCAACAGTGATTGCGAAACCACACTCGCCACAGAGGAATAAATTACGTAGCTGAAAGTTATATGTCTTGTCTTTTGGGCGAGTTGTATGGGACGGATCAATAATCTGCTGTACTCTTTCAAATTCTTCTTCAGTAATCATTGCAGGATGATTACCAGGATAGAGCTGACCCTTAAATGGAAGTTGTCCTGTATAGAACGGATTCTTGAACAATACACAAAGGCTAGAGTAAGCAATTGGCTTTCCACCCGTCTTGCCTCGTATTGGTGTAGTTATATGCAGCTCTTTGTCGGCTACATGAACTAGCTGTGCCATAGAATACGTACCTGTAAGCATTTTATCCCAAAGTATTCGCATTGAAGTAAATCGATCAGGATCAGCGATTACCTTTTTTTCAATCCGGTCATTTAAGTAGCCTACTGGTGGTACACCAGGTTTGTCTCCTTTTTCGGCTTTTGACTGCATACCACGTTTAGTATCAACAGCTAGTTTGCGGACATACTCGTTTGCTTGACTAGCTTCAACACTAAATACTATAGAGTTGTCCTCTGGGAAATAGCTCCTATCCATAGCTAGAATGTGTTTTATTTTTTCGTCTTGTAATAGTTGCTGGATGCGGCCACTGTCAGTAGGGTTGCGTGATAGTCGATCAATTTTCCAGCATATAATCCCATCAATTTCGCCAGACTCAATTTCATCTAACATTGCTGTAAATTGTGGACGATTGTTGGGTCGTTTTGCTGACTTAGATTCGTAAATCGGATCGCCGATTATGTGCAGTCCTTGCTGCTCTACTATCTCTTTCATGTACTTTACTTGATCGTCGAGCGATTGAACCTGCCTATCTTCTGTGTCCGTAGACTTACGGGCATATAAGCGATAGCGTAAGTTCTGTAAATTTTTGTCGTACATTGTAATTTCCTTTTCTGGACAAGTGTCCTATTTCATTGTTTAATTATAGTTGGATTAGAGTTGGTTGTATACTATTACTTCCAGGGGTATATCTTTACTTACAGGAAACCTTTAACTAAGAATATCTTTATATAAGTAATAGATATTATCTTTAGTTAAGATTTCCTGTATTAAGTAAAGATTTGTTTAATTTATTGATATAGATTTAGTCAGGAAAGACCCTATCTAATTCGTCTTTGAAATCTTTGTTAAATTCTTCCTCAGACATGTTTTCGTACTTCTTCATGTCATCGACCTTATTCATATCCTTGTAGGATTCCTCGAGCTTGACCGCATCGATACATGCTTCGTGGATCTCCTTCCATAAGGTTGAGCTTTTTGCGAACTCAACAATACGAGCGTTACCAGCTTTTGGCGTGTACACAGTCCAGTCTGGGTGTTTGTCTCCATCGGGTGGAAATACAACCATACCGTTTATGTACATAGCTATTTCAGGATCAAGTACTTTTATCTTGACCCTATGTGCACCCATCTTCACTAGTGCCATGTGGTACTCTGCCTCTACATTGAAAGCTTTCATTTCAGTGCCTCAGCTTTCGTAGTGAGACGTATTAGCTCCGCTAACTCTTTTAACTGATGTTCAGCTACTTCGTAGCTTATTTCTACTCCGTACTTTGATATGTGAAGCTCTTGAAACCTTTGTATGAGCTTTTTATTTGTTAACATGGGAAACCCCTTTGCGGAGTTCGCCTAACGGGACGATTAAAGTTAGGTGAACTCGGATTATTCGTCCTGTTCACCATTAAAGATCTTACGAAGCCTTAGGTCGCTGTATCGGTTTTATGTCGTTTCGAATGGTTCTTTTCGGTTCAGTTTGGTTCAAATACGACTCGGCACAAAGCACCGAGTTCTTTCAGTTTTAAATCAAGTTCATCTCTGTCTATACGCTCAAGATCTGCTTGTAATTTAGATACATACGGGCGAAATACAACGGTGTCACCACTGACAGATGGGAAAAACAAATCTCTTAGAACGGGTGTAAAGCCAGCACTACTAATTATTGTGCTGATATTTCTAGATGTCTTTCCTAGATCTGGCTTGAACTTTTTATTGGGATTCTTGATTGATTGTTCTAGCAGCTTTTCAGTAATAGACCCTGCATGTACTTTCTTGAGTTTCAATACTTGGTTTATGAGGATAGTTCCGTCTTGCTTATAGGTTAGGCCGTATTCAAAGATTTCCGATCCATACGTGACTTCGGCAGAGCTTTTTTTACTTTTCAAAGTTTTCTTAAGCTTTTTTACGTAATCTTCTGTTGTGACATCGGCGTATTTAGCCAATTCCAGTTGGTCGGCCGTATATTCGGGCAGCTCAACACCTGCGATGATACTTAGCTTTTCTACCCTTAGACAATGTGCATCACCATAGTCATCACTATCATTTATGTAATCCGCTATAGCCTCCCTTGAGCCCTTTAGCACATCGAAACGCTTCCAAATCGGGTCTGGCTTTAGGTCTTGAAGCTCTGGATTAAGTGAGTATATATTTTCAAGCTCTTGGGTTAAGAGAATGTATGCACGATTCAGCCCCGCAATATCGCCGTCTTTCGCCAAATCCTGTCCATTTCCTATATACACGAGCAATATTATTCCTTTGACTAAATCATTTAGTGCTTTTGCTACCGCATAGTCATTGGTTTGTGGTGTCTTGTTTGTAGCTTTCATAAGATTGTTTATCATTATAGTTCACCTGCCCAAAATAGCTGAAATGAGATAATAAAAAGAGAGTTAATACAAAAACAAAAGGAGTTTTATGCTTTTTAATAATCCCGTGGGAAGACCCACAAAAATGAATATAAGGACTATGGTGAAGTTAGCAGACGCCCTGAAGAATAATTACAGTGTGACTGATGCCTGTAAGTGGGCAAAAATCAGCAGGGTCACTTATTACAGACACATGAACAATGATCCAGCGTTTGCAGCGAAGATGACATACGCCATGGAGTGTCGCAACAAAGTGTCATTTAATTTTGTTACAACTTACTAGATTAACTAGCCGCTTTGTATACGATTCCAGTAAAAGTAGCGTTACTTAATTAGTGCTTTGGTCAAGCTAGTGAACGATATAAATGGCGCTACTGTTTTTTATAGCCACAAAAAAATTTTGGCAAAGATTGTTATTATGGGTATATGAATTCGCCTAAAAAGAAGAAACCAGTTATCGATACTGACGAAATAATCACGGTCATCTTACCTGTGATCAATAGCAATAATTGAGAAAAAAATTTGTGGACCCTTGCTCTAAGCCCATTAGAGTGAAAAAGTGAACGAGTAACCCCGCTTATATACATGCTCTGGGACGCATTTAGAGCGTCGTAGAGCGGTTTTTGACTCAAAGATGAGTATATGTTCGTCCTTGCTTTTCGTACTCTGTTATCAGTGTGCTTTTGTGGTATAGTAAGTATCAATTATGACAACACTCACTGACACAAAAAAAGAACAAGAACGAGCACGATTACACAGCACAATTTGGAAGATAGCAAATGACCTACGCGGCTCAGTAGACGGTTGGGATTTTAAGCAGTATGTTCTTGGCATACTGTTTTATCGTTTTATATCTGAAAACCTTAGCAACTACATTAACGCTGAAGAGCGTCGTACAGGTGCTGATGACTTCAATTACGCTGATTTGAGCGACGATGCAGCAGAGTTTGGACGAGAAGATACTGTCAAAGAAAAAGGTTTATACATTTTACCGAGCGAGCTATTCGAGAATGTTCGCAAGCGTGCCAAGAACGAAGAAAATCTCAACGAAATCTTATCTGGTGTTTTCCGTAACATTGAGAACTCTGCTAAGGGTGCTGACAGCGAAGATGACATCAAAGGGCTCTTTGACGATCTCGATGTTAACAGCAGCAAGCTAGGACAAACAGTTGCCAAGCGTAATGAACGACTCGTAAAGCTACTCGATGCTATTGGTAGTCTCGAAGTAGGACGCTATGAAGATAATACTATCGATGCGTTCGGTGATGCTTACGAATTCCTTATGACCATGTATGCATCATCAGCAGGTAAATCTGGTGGTGAGTTCTTTACTCCGCAAGAAGTTAGTGAGCTTCTCGCTCGAATCACTGTAGTAGGCAAGAAAGAAGTAAATAAAGTTTATGACCCTGCATGTGGCTCAGGTTCATTACTTTTGAAGTTCGCTAAAGTTCTTGGCAAAGAGAACGTGCGACAAGGCTTCTTTGGGCAGGAGATTAACCTCACGACATACAACCTTTGCCGAATTAACATGTATTTGCACGACATCAATTACGAGAAGTTCGATATTGCTCACGGTGACACATTAACCGATCCAGCTCATTGGGACGACGAACCTTTTGATGCGATCGTTTCTAATCCACCATATTCTATAAATTGGGAAGGCGACGCGAACCCACTGTTAATAAATGACCCTCGTTTTGCACCAGCAGGGGTTTTAGCACCAAAGAGCAAGGCTGATCTAGCATTTACGCTACATATTCTTAATTGGCTCTCGACTAGCGGTACTGCTGCGATAGTTGAATTTCCAGGTGTGCTTTATCGAGGTGGTGCAGAAGCTAAGATTCGTAAGTATTTAATAGATAACAACTTTGTCGATGCTGTTATTCAGCTTCCGCCAGACCTATTCTTCGGTACCACTATCTCAACGTGTATTGTGGTGCTAAAAAAGAGCAAGAAAGATAATTCAACGCTATTCATTAACGCTAGTGCAGAATTTGTACGTGGTGGCAATAAAAACAAACTTAGCCAAGCAAACCAAGATAAAGTACTCGAAGCATTCACGAACCGTGAAGACATCGAACATTTTGGTAAGCTCGTACCAAATAGCGAGATCGCAGAAAATGACTATAACCTCGCAGTCAGTAGCTATATCGACGAGCTAGACACCACCGTTGCAACCGACATCACCGAGCTGAACATAAGCATCTCTAGCATCGTTGAAAAACAAAACGTACTCCGTACTGAGATAGACGAGATTGTAGCGGAGATTGAAGGCGATAAGGGTGAGTAGCATTGAAAAGCTTATTCAGGACTTTTGTCCAAATGGTGTTGCGTTCAAAGAACTAGACGAATTGGGCACGCTTTACGGAGGAATGTCTGGTAAATCAAAAGGCGACTTCGAAGATGGTAACGCTAGATACGTTACATATATGAACGTTTATTCAAATATAGCGATTGACGCAAGCAGAGACGATTTCGTAAAGATAGGACCCCAAGAAAAGCAGCACCAACTAAAAAAAGGTGACGTTATATTTACGGGTTCGTCAGAGAACCCTGAAGAATGTGGCATGTCATCTGTACTAATAGAAGATACCGAGGAACCACTTTACTTAAATAGTTTCTGTTTCGGTTTTCGTTTACATGATAATGATATATTCATGCCTGAATTTCTAAAATATCTATTCAGGGACACAGGCATCAGAAAGCAAATCGCCAAGACGGCAAGTGGAGTCACTAGATTTAATATATCTAAAAAGCGCTTTGCAAAAATCATAATCCCCATTCCTCCGCTAGGAGTGCAAGAAGAGATTGTAAATATCCTCGATAAATTCACAAAGCTTGAAACTAAGTTAAAGGATGAGCTGGAAGCGCGAAAAAAACAGTACGAATATTACTTAGAAAAAACAATCAGTAATCAGAACTGGCCGGAAATGACGGTTCTCGATATGCTTGCTAAGCCAATTTCTGACGGTCCGCATGAAACCCCTAATTTTGTCGAACAAGGTGTGCAGTTTATTTCAGCAGAAGCAATTCATGACGGCAGAATAGATTTTGATAAAAAACGCGGATATATTACTAAGGAATACGACGTTATATGTGCAAAAAAGTATAAACCCCGGAAAGGTGATGTTTTCATGGTGAAGTCTGGTTCAACTACTGGGAAAGTAGCTATGGTGAATTTTGACGAAGACTTCAATATTTGGTCTCCGATTGCAGCAATGAGGGTTAATAGCTCCAATAATCCAAGATTTTTATATCATTTGCTGAGAAGTAATTTAATCCAAACACAAGTGAAAAAGAAAGCAAGCCATGGCTCGCAGCCAAATCTAGGTATGCGAACGCTGGAGAAGTTTGTTGTTCGCGTTCCAGCTCTTGAGGACCAGAATAAAATTGTTGGATTGTTAGATAAGCTTGACGATCTTGTCAGCGACGATTCTGTGGGCATTCCGTCAGAACTGATTTCTCGACGCGAGCAATTTGAATATTATAGCAATAAGCTATTAACATTTCAGGAGCTACCAGCATGAACAAGTTCAGTATGGTTGCCGAGAATTCAAACAGCACCGTAGTTGGTGAGTTTACTCCTGCTAAGACTCGTGCAACGAACTATCAGAGTGAAGCTGATCTAGAACAGGCGTTTATTAAATTACTCGAATCTCAAGCCTATGACTTTTTGAATATCACAAGCGATGCTGATCTAACCAACAACTTACGTACTCAGCTTGAAAAGCTCAACAATTACCAGTTCAGCGACACTGAATGGGAGCGATTTTTTGTTACTACCATAGCCAACAAAAATGAAGGCATCGAAGAAAAGACCGCAAAGATTCAAGAAGATCATGTACAGCTACTGACTCGCGACAATGGTGAAGTAAAAAATATCTACCTCATAGATAAATCGAATATTCATAACAACAGCTTGCAGGTCATTAACCAATATGAAACCGAAGGCAACCACGCCAACCGTTATGATGTGACCGTTCTAGTAAATGGACTGCCATTGGTTCACGTAGAGCTAAAGCGTCGTGGAATTGCACTGCAAGAAGCCTTCAATCAGATAAACCGCTATCAGCGAGATAGCTTCTGGGCAGATAACGGACTATACGAATATATTCAGCTTTTCGTAATAAGTAATGGTACTCTCACGAAATATTACAGCAACACTGTACGATTCCAGCACATCAAAGAAGCCAGTGAGACAAAACAAAAGCGAGGTAAGAAGACGAGTAATAGCTACGAATTTACGAGTTGGTGGGCTGATGCGAATAATCGCCCGATCACTGACTTAATGGACTTCGGGCAGACGTTCTTTGCTAAGCACTCGGTACTAAGTGTTCTTACAAAATACTGTGTATTTACGAGCGATCGTTCACTACTTGTAATGCGACCATACCAGATTGTTGCTACTGAGCGAATATTGAGCAGAGTCGAAGTATCGACCAACTATAAAAAGCTCGGCACGATTGAAGCTGGTGGCTACATATGGCATACGACGGGGTCAGGCAAGACGCTGACGAGCTTTAAGACCGCACAGCTTGCAAGTAAATTGTCATACGTGGATAAGGTATTGTTTGTAGTTGATCGTAAAGACCTCGACTACCAAACAATGAAAGAGTACGACAAGTTCGAAAAAGGTGCCGCTAACAGCAATACGAGTACCGCTAAGCTTAAAAAACAACTTGAAGACCCGAACGCTCGTATCATCATCACCACGATTCAGAAGCTCGATAAGTTCGTAAAGATGAACGAAGATCACGAGATATTTGGCGATCATATCGTAATCATTTTTGATGAGTGTCACCGTTCTCAGTTTGGTGATATGCATCATGCAATCACGAGCAGCTTCAAAAAGTATCACTTATTTGGTTTCACTGGTACGCCAATTTTCGCTAAGAATTCATCTAGTGGTGGTAGAGTCGATCTGAAGACAACCGAACAGGCTTTCGGTGAGAAGCTACATACTTACACTATCGTTGATGCGATTACTGATAAGAACGTGTTGCCGTTTCGCATTGATTATATTCGCACCATTCGTGAAGCCGATGAGGTTGATGAATCGCAAGTTAGGGATATAGATCGTGAGAGTGCTTTGGCTGCACCAGAGCGTATCTCTAACGTCGTACAGTACATTCGTGAACACTTCAACCAGAAGACTAAGCGTAACAGCAAGCCGTATGCCTATACTCGCCTTGCTAACGTGCACGAAGCAGCTTCAGCCCGTGATCGTAATGCCATCGAAGAGGTAAAAGAAAAGATTCGCTTAAGTGGATTCAATTCAATATTTGCAGTAAGTTCGATTAACGTCGCGAAACAATACTACACAGAGTTCAAGAAGCAACAGGCTGAAGTGCCAGAACTAGCACGTCTAAAAGTCGCAACAATATTCAGCTATGGAGCGAATGAAGCTGACGACGAGTTGGACGGTCTTGAGGATGAAAATTCCGATAGCACTGAAGGTCTAGATAAGTCTTCACGCGACTTCTTAGATGGTGCGATAGATGACTACAACAAGATGTTCGGCACTAATTACGATACATCCTCTGATAAATTCCAGAACTACTATAAAGACGTAAGTTTGCGAATGAAGAACCGCGAGATTGATCTACTTATCGTCGTGAATATGTTCCTCACAGGATTTGATGCAACGACGTTGAACACGCTATGGGTAGATAAGAATTTGCGACAGCATGGCCTATTACAAGCCTACTCACGTACTAACCGCATATTGAATTCGATAAAGACATTCGGCAATATCGTTACTTTCCGTAACTTAGAAAAGGCAACGAATGATTCACTCTCATTGTTTGGCGATAAGGAAGCAAGTGGGATAGTACTTCTGAAGTCATTCCGTGAATACTACGAAGGCTATGACGACAACGGCAAACCAGTTAAAGGCTACGTTGATCTCGTATCTGAGCTGACGGACCGATTCCCGGTGGGTGAACCAATTATAGGTGAACAGAATCAGGCCGAGTTCATCAAGTTATATGGTGCTATTTTGAAAGTTAAAAATATACTCACGACTTTTGATGATTTCGCTGGACGTGAGATACTATCCGATCGAGATGTGCAGGACTACCACAGCATGTACATCAATTTCTATGAAGAGCGACGTAAGGTTGATGACGGCGACAAAGAAAACATCAATGATGATCTAGTTTTTGAAATGGAGCTAATTAAGCAGGTCGAAATCAATATCGACTATATTCTTGAGCTTATCCGTAAATACCACGCCAGCAATCAAGAAGACAAAGAGCTGCTCGTTGATATTAACAAAGCGATTGATTCGAGCGTTGAGCTGCGAAATAAGAAAGAGCTTATTGAGCAATTTATCAGTTCGATCAATGCTGAATCTTCTGTAGATGATGATTGGCAGAGCTTCGTTAATTCTAAGAAGATTGAGGAACTTGATAGGATCATTGCAGAAGAAAATCTCGATAAAGACGAGACTTACAAGTTTATCGAAAACGCATTCCGTGACGGCAATGTTCAAACCAGTGGCACGGCCATCAGCAGAATAATGCCACCTGTATCACGATTCAGCCCAGACCAGGTGCGGGGAAGGAAGCGCGAGACTGTACTCGATAGGCTATCGGCATTCTTCAGTAAGTTCTTCGACATCTCGAGCAATAAATTATGAAAGAGGCGTAAGCGGAACGTTTGATTACCTGTAGTCATAAATGGGATAATAACTTTTCACGCTAAACTTAAATAATGAATAGGCGAAAAAAGACTAATAAAAGACGTAGACTCGAACGTGAAGCTCAGCGTTTGAGCGGTAGACTTCCCGTCGATGATTACTTTTCTAAAGGTCCGCTCGAAGTCTATAGGTCTGGAAAGCTCGTGGTGATGCAAAATAACGCTACTCCCACGCAACAATCCCAGATACTCTCGAATGCAAAAGCTGCTAATAAAGAGTTGCTTAAAGACATGGAAGCCAAGATCAAAGGCCTCCAAGCTGAAATTTCCAAGTACGATCCCCTCGAGCTGATGCACTACGCGGGCTATAAGGCATTAGGCCTCCTGATGCAGGGTAAGACTGAAAGCGAAATGAATGTATCTGAAGGCAAGGTTCTGCCGAATATCGAATATCTCCAGTATCTAATCGCCAGGACGCCTGCAGTAAAGGATGCCAGTCGGCCCAGCGACCAAGAGCTCGAAGACATTTGGGCAAGATTAACCGACATTAATGAAACTACACTAAGCTATTTAATGACGAGGCCGACGAAAAATAGCCCGCCATCTGAAACAGATGGATTAGTTCAAATGATTGACCAGATGAGGCTTAACGTCCGTGTAATGAGATTTCCGAATTTTCAGGAAGACTATTGGAGAGAGTCGCTCACTCCCTATAATAATCTGCTAATTAAAGCATACGGAATTGATGCCGAAGGAATGATAGAAGGACTAAGCGAGATAAGCGAATTCCAGAAACGCGGCATAATGGCAAAACATTTAAGCAGCATGGAAGCAGTGAATAGGCTTCGCAAGCGAGCCGAAGAATTAGGTCTTGATGAGAACGATCCTGAGAATTATAAAAAGCAGCTAGAAGAAATCGACGAACTAAAGCAATTAAACGAAGATGCAAACAAGAAGGTATCAGCCGCATGGACGGTTGATTTATTCGAAATATCCAATGCATCATCGCTCCCTAAAAGTGCGCTTAGCTTACTTTCTGTAAAGCCCGGAGAAAACCCTCTCAGTAAATTGACTGGTGATAATCATGAGGACCTGAGCCCACTATCGACTGATGTGGAGCACTATAAGCCGTTCTTAGAAGTTGACGGGAAATTCTATACTTTTTACCATGCAGGCTTCGAAGACCGAATAGCTGAGATTATTCAAAATGATTTGAATGAAAAATTTCCCAAACAACGCTCATCGATTGAAAAAGTTCGATCGGACTACATAGAGGCAGAAGCCATAAGGTTACTTTCAGGCATTTTAAAGCCTGATTATCAGGCGCTTAATCTTTACTACCCAAATCCTGATGATAACGGTAGTCCGACTGAGCTCGACGGCTTGCTTGAGGCAGACGATACGTTAATACTAGTGGAAGTGAAATCTGGAGGAATATCTGCGGGTGCAGCAAGGGGAGCGCCTGGCTCGATCGAAGACGACCTAAAAGACCTTATCTTCGAAGGCCAGCGACAGTCCGAAAGGGCAGAACGGTATATTAGATCTGCCGATAAAGTGGACTTTTATGACCAGACCGGTAAGAAAGTGCTACATAGTGTTGAGGTTGGCAAATTCCGTAAAGTCATCAGAGTAGTGGTTACACGCGAGAGTTTAGGTTGGATAGGAGCGAGACTGACTCGCCTATCGGTATTAGATCCTACATTGAACGAAAATATGCCGTGGCATGTATCAACAGACGACTTAAGGGCAGTAGCAGAGCTTTTTGACGGTAAGAGTGTGGAGTTTAGCCACTACTTACGTGTAAGGCTTGAAGCCGCCGAAAATAAAGCGCTATCTCAAAGTGACGAGATCGATCATGTCGCCTTATACAATGCGATGAATTATTACCATAATAATATCGATAATTCGGCTACGATGATGCTTTTCAACGCTTACAGCCTTCCTATCGATCGCTACTTTATGGACAAAATGAGTGGTGATAATCCGGATCGTCCCGAACAAAAATTACCTAAAGAGATGCGTATTTTAATTGATGCTTTGGAGTCATCTAATCTACCTCATCGATTTGAAGTAGGATCTATATTGCTTGGCGGCGACAGTAGCCAGCGTAAAAGCATAACTAAACATCTTCAGAGAGTGCTTAGCCAACCAGGAGCTAAAGGAAGTAGAATTTTACGAATAGGTTCACCAGATATGAAAGTGGGCATTAGTATCGGTCATGTTCCGGTAGGTACCTTGAAATCGGAACATCAACGCCTTGCAGGCTATATGCGCAATATAGGTCTAGATAGGTGGTTGTCAGTGAATATAGAGCTAACAAATGGCTTGAAAGTCACCAGCATCGATGAGATTAATATCGGAGATTATACCGAGGATCAAATCGTCGAAGCTCAAGCACAGATAGAAAAAAGCCTGAATGAAAAATTATCTGGAATGAAAATTGCACGTAACCAAATGTGCCCATGCGGTTCAAATTTACGATTTAAAAATTGTCACGGTAAAAAGCATGCCTAAGAAATCTATTGAAGATGTATGTCGAGAAATACGCGACTTAGCAAGTTCGTCAATTTTTATAGAAAACATAAAACGATTTGATCTGAATTGGGACTTGATGTGGGCGGCTATGGATACGATCGAGGACACATCATTTGCAATTCAGGCTTATAAAAATGGAAACAGTTCTTCAAATCAAGGACTCGAGTATCTTAAAATATATGGGCTTTTCCAAGCTATATTTATGCAACAGGATGCAGTAAGAAATTTCGCTGAAGGCTTCAAGCTCAACAAAATAGATATTTCGACCGACCCGGATGCACGAGGAATTAGAGAGCTCCGAAACAAGTACTTTGGTCACCATAAGTACAAACGCGACGGCGCAACTACCTATCATGGCATTGCACGGGTAACTGTAGGGGAAGAGTCGATCATGGCATGGACGTATCCGAACTTCTCAACGGAATCAATCAATCTTAATCAAGCAATAACGGTTAATCGAAAGTATATAATCGATTCGTTAAACCGAATTCTTAAAGAAATGAAATTAAAAAGGACGGATTACGTGAAGAAGTTTACCGATCAGCTGAGTGAGGACAATCAAGGTTACGCGTTTGAGAAGTTATATAGTTGGGTCTATGGAGATACCTCTGATCGTGCGGCAATGACTGATTTTAGCTTGAGAACGATCAGGCAAGAAGTAGTCGACATTGAAAAAGGTTTAAGGGAAAGGTATGACAACATAAAAGACGTTGGAGACGCGGAAAGAACTCTCGAAAAAGCGCGTTTCGCACTTGATTTCCTCGATAAATCCTTCACAGAATTGCCGAACGGTGCAAAAGGAAATTTCGATGTAGAGATCTACGCTGATTCATTGAATTCTAGCTTCAGGAATTTGATACAAACGTGTATTGACGTGAATAAATCCTTCAATAGGCAATAGTTATTTGTAGTGAGTCTTGCTTAATTGCAGTTATAACTTCCTCTATTGTTGTGAGCCAGACCAAGCAGTGAAAAGGGCTGACCAGGTTCCATGACCTGTTCCCCCATTAACTTCTTGTTCGAGCAAGAAAAATAGTCAGCCCAAACAACTGGCAAAACGTTGGAACCGTCAGAAATGGCGGTTTTTTACGTTTCACCTCTGACGGCAGGTTTCGTTAGTGACCAGTTCTCTACATAGAAACCAAGCGCCCGAAAAAGTGACCAGGTTCCATAACCGGTTCTAATCTCGAATGCCCAGCCAAGAGAACAACTTTCAACGATAAATCCCTCATCTTCTGAATCTATATAAGCCCAGCGTAGTGCACTTTCATGTGCCCTAAGTTTTTTATGGCACAGATTCGATTGTATCGAGTTACGCCTATACTGAATACAGGCTAACCAGTATTACGAATAAATAATCGCCGTTGCTAGTAGCCCAACTGCGCCTAACACAACTAACATAATCATCATTGGTGTAAGATTGCCGCGAATTATACGGTGGCTGTATCGTTCACTCAAGCCAGCTATTGTTAAAGCGGCGACTACGTTATGCAACGCTATGACATTGCCAAAGCTCGCACCCATAGCCTGAAGACTGAGCATCAGGGCAATATTAAACTGCGACGACAGCGCAATGTCGTACTGTAAACCAGAAAATATCAAGTTTGAAACCGTCGCGCTTCCTGCCACAAATGCACCGAGCGCGCCAACAAACGGAGCGACAAACGGCCAAAAAGCACCACTCGTCTCGCTCAGTATCTGCGCTATAATCACCGGCAGCGAAGCCTGGCTTGCAGTTTCTGAATAGATAAACACCTGCACAAACATAAGCACAAATAGCAGTGCAAAAAACGGACGCTGCACTGCATAAACAGCGCTCGATATGATTTCTTTTGTATTAATAAGCTTGCGAAAAATAAATATTGCAAATACCGCACATACCAGTAGTATTGTTGCGGCAGAATATAACGGCGCGATGGAGTAAGGAATAGAGGAGCCAAATAACGACGTATCGCCAACAGCCACGCTCTTGAGCCAATCGCCCAGCGGAAGATACGGCAACCTCGTTAAGACGAGTAGCAGCACTAGAAGCGCGTACGGCGACACGGCCTTTATAAGTGCGCTATCCTCACGGGTAATATCCTTCTCTTCGGCCCGCACCTCTGCAGGACCAACAGCGGCATCACGAGAGTCCTTGGGGGTACCAATGTGTCGATGTGCCAAATAGCCAATTACCAACATGCCGGACAGTCCACCTATTACAGATGGCAGCTCAGGGCCAATAAAATACGCGGCTGCAAAAGCGGGAACCGACACCGCAAGAGAGCTAAAAACCGCAAACGGAATAAACTCTGTGAAATGCCGCAAACTACCGTCTCGCTGACGAACCGCCGTAGCTACGAGCACCAACGCTAGCAGTACAGTCAAGGCAATATTGATGCCCGCTATTAATATCGAAACCTGTGAGGTAATCAATTCGGGCTCTGCCGAGAGCGGCTCAACAACAGAGCCAATTCCAAAAATAACAGGTAGGCCAATCGCCCCAAAGCTCACCGGTATGCTATCTGCGATCAGCGCAAGCGCAACAGACCACAGCGGCTTGAAACCAAGCGCGATAAAAAGCGGCACTGCAATAAGGGCAGGTGTACCAAAACCAGCCACTCCCTCAATAAAATACACAACCCCAAAAGACACAAGCAACACATGTACCCGGTAGTCTGCCGACAAATCCATAAAAAGCCTTTGTACATGGGCTAACAGCCCTCTGGCGCGCACGACGTAGAGCATAACAATCGCCCCAAAAACAATCAGTATTATCTCGGAAGCTACAAAAACACCTCTCGTCATCGCTGCGAGCACGGTCGCTACCTCGACCCCCCTGAAGAGAACGATGTACACAACAGATAAAAGTGCGGTAAATGCAGAAAAAATCACACTCTTTTTGAAGACCAAGATAAGAGTGATCAGAACGATAATTGGGGCTAGCGCTAGCAGTAAATCCATCTAGCCATAAGTATAACGAAACGTATGCGTTATCTCTAACGAATGCCTGCTCTATCAACCAAAAAACCCTACTGTTTTATTAGACAAGGACTGCCAGCGGCAATTCGCATGAGAATTTTTCAGATTGTAAACTATGTTTACAGTATGAAAATTATGGGCCTGCCAAAAGTATGTCGAACCCAATGTTAACAATTCGAGTATTCAATAAACGGTAACGAAGGTTCGCTGTATCCTTGCATAATACTTGGGCTTAACGTATAAGATATAGGTGATTAATAAAGCAAAATCCAAACTAATCCAGCTGACACCCGAAGAATATCGAAAGTATGTTAAAAATAATTGGCGCGATGGGTTTGATCAGCTCATAGTAATTCTGGGGCTCATCAATGTGGTAGCCACAATCCCTCAAGTTGTACAAATTTGGTCCAGCCCACACGCCCGAGCAATCTCGATAATCTCATGGTCTTATTACGTCTTCTTTACGGGTACCTTGTTCGTCTATGCAGTTCTGATAAAGTCAAAACCAATGATAATTTCGTACAGCGCCAACACCATAATGTATATAGTGGTACTAGCAAGTGCCATTATAGTTAAAACTGGTTAATACCCATATACATAAAATTATATTTATAAGAGTTAGTGACCCGCACACCGAGTCAAATTATGACCGTCTTGAAAGAGGCGGTTTTAATTTGGCTATCGAGATTGAATTTGAGTCAGAGACCAGCGAACGAAGTGAGCGAGGTCGCTGGTTCAGTGGAGCGAGGACGAGCACAGGAATTTATTCCGAGCACGCTGCAGTGGAGAAGGGCGTAGCCCGCTATCCAGACACGTTCCGCGACCCCGAAACTTACATCTTTGAAAACATGTATTCAAGAGAAGGTTTCCCTGCAAAATGCCACCGGCATTTCTCACCCCGGAGCCAGTTTCAATTTTGGGGCTGCTATATCTTCGGCCGATTCGGGCTAAACTAGCTTGGTATCTGTGCTTTGAGTATTATTGCTGACTGTAAAAGACGATGAGAAGGTGTTAATTTTCTAGGTCGAGTAACGACTAGTGACTGTATGTAAGCAAAACTTCTAACCAACATACTGGATCTCCGAGCGGAAAGCTCAGTGCTTAACACGATGGCCAAAATACCGCCTTCTATGAGCGTGAGCGAGTCGCCAATGAGCGTGTAGCCACTGGCATAACCGAGCACAGTCGGCGAACCGAGGCTTACCAGCCCAAGAATTAGCAACAGGCCCCCTCCAAAACCGAGCAACGCTCTTGTGACATATAACCGCAAGCTAGGAATGAAGGCATAGGCCACCAAGGCTGCAACTACTGCAATGCGAACATATACATAAGGCGTGCTGAGATTGACGAGTAGCTGCACGTAATAAGAATTGGTGGAAAGACCATAAAAACAAACACCTAAAAGGCAAATAGTGAAAAGCAAGACACTAATTTTTTTCATATTACTACACATCCTTTCCTACTCGAGCAACAACAAACCTCTGCACGTAGGCACAACCACCTAAGCCTCGTCTTCACATTGGGCTTGATAACAAACCGCTCGTTAGTACAACTATCAGACGGATCGTCTGCCCACGACCATGTTGTAGATGAACACTACGAGCGCAATCACAAGTAATAGGTGTATAAAACCCCCACCTATATTCACAACGAAAAATCCGAGCGCCCAAAGGACTGCCAAAATTATTGCAATAGTCATTAACATGCGTAACCTTTCTGTTATAAATTTATAGAATACAGGCTAGCAGTTTCGGTAACACCTCCCTAGTGGTGTGCGTAATAATGTCAGCTCGTATCCTCAGTGTGGCCCTACTTCTCTTATATGTATGTGCGCCACGTCACGTGATTAAATTGTACCGAAAAGCGAAAACCGTGCCATATCCAGTCCCCGGAGCCAAGAGCATGTATTTTACAGATTATCCCGTTGAGCATTGACACTAGTGGATTTTCTTTTTGTTATAATCATAGACATGGGGCAACAAACGGAAGAGGCTAACAACACCATAACAATCAAAGGTCGTGAAGCTTCGGCCGATGAGCTTGGATGTAATGTTTCTGATATTCAGCTCGTTAATGTAGATGGTGGCTATTCACGCAACCGTCGTTCGTTAGTAGGTTATGCAGGCAGATGGATTTTTGCAAAGGAAGTTGATCTTGATCTGCTTCCAAGCGAGGGGATAGAAGAATTAAGATGGATTCATAAAGATTTTGCGTGTGTAAATACCTTAATTAGTACCGTACCAGAACTAGTACCTGAGTGGGAAAAGTTAGTTGCAGATGGCCACGTACTTTTGATGCCTAGCTATCGAGCTGAAAATGGCTGGTCATGGTCATTACCAGAAACCGAAAGTGAGCAACGAAGATATGTCCAGGCCGTAGTTGATGCAACTAAAAAACTTGAGACAGTTGAGTTTAGTAAAGATGCCGTTGATGAGCTAAATCTGCATCCATATTTTAGGGACAAACTTGCGCTTGATGATGGGCTAGCCTTAATTATTCAGAACGAAGAAACTCGAAGCCAGCTTGAAGATAAGTATGAGGCGATATCACAAGACGAATCGCTTATAAGATTACATCCAGCAATCCATAGAATGCAGGTAATATTGCGGGATGAAAGAGCGCTAAGGGATTTATCGGTTAAGGCGACTTCACTCATCAAACAACCGAATGACTGTTTTGGGCATTGCGATGTTCGTAGTGATAATATTGCTTACAATTCATCGACCGGTCAGGTAAAGTTTGTCGATTGGAATTGGGCATCGTTCGCAACTGCGGGATTTGGCGCGACGGAATTTTTAATTGATATGTCTAGGCGTGGTGTCGACGTCACGCCGTGGCTTGATTATCTAAATATTGAGATGCTTGCTGCAGTAGTAGGATTTTATGCGAAACGATGTCTCGAGGATCCACTTGCTCCTGGGAATATACTTCGTGACGTCCAGGCTCAGTCAGCTGCTGTCACCTTAGACTTATATGAAAGGGCCATTGAGCGCTGAATTTTTGGGCATTCAAGACCTGTATGCTGAGCTAAGCATAAGCACTTTGCATTTCGCAGAGTGTTTTTTGTTATAATAAAGAAGAATTTTAATTGGAGTTTTTATGGACAAAAAAAGGTTAACAATAGTTCTTGTGGTGGTCTTAGCAAGTAGTAGCTTAGTCTGGTATTTTATTTCCCGGAATAATGTAAACGATCAGCCCACAGCAGGCTCTCAACAGTCATCAAAAGAGTCACCCCAAAATAAAAATACAGAACCTAGCGACGACATCACGCCCCCAGCTATCGAGGAAGCGGATTTGATAGCGGTCAATAATTACAAAGGTACGGGTGTCGCTACACGTACAATATCTGGTGAGTATATTCACAATGTGACTGCAAATATTAGTGCACCAGCTGAAGGTAAATTCTATGAGGGCTGGATTGTCGGGCCAGAAGGGTTCATTTCTACCGGTAAATTAACTCAAGAGACTGAAGGCTCATGGTCGGTAGTCTATGTATCAAATGACAATCTAGCATCTTACAACCAGGTAGTCATAACGGAAGAAACCAAGGCGAACGGCCTTGATAATAAACCAGAAGCCCATGTGCTTGAAGGTAAATTCTAAATAATCTTTCGTCTACATGTCACCGCTTAATTAGCGCAAATGCCATTCACCGTCAAGAGCCGAGCATAAGCCCTTTGCCATTTCTGCAAGGTGTTATTGTTTGGTATGATTAATTTATGAATAAACTCACTTCAGCACAGATTAATCCGCTCAAGAAATGGAATATCTCGGCAGGGTTTTTGCACCTTGCATCGATGCTAGCTGTCCTCGCACTATCAAATAACTTCGCGCTCCCAGTCACCGCTACCTACATGACAGGCCCTCCCGGCTCTAGCTTCGCAGATCCGGTGCTGCTCTTCAATAATAATGTGAGCTACACCATCGCACTCTTCCTGGGCCTATCGGCATTCTTTCACTTCTTCGTTTCTAGCAAGAAGTACTTCCAGAAGTATAGCGACGGGCTCAAGCAGAGTCGCAATATTTTCCGCTGGGTAGAATACTCACTTAGCTCATCCGTCATGATTTTCCTCATCGCTCAGCTGAACGGCATCAGTGACTATGCGGCACTACTGGCCATCTTCGGCGTCAACGTCTCGATGATACTATTTGGCTGGCTACAAGAGAAATACAACAAGCCAGGTGACGGCCAGATGCTGCCATTTATCTTCGGCTGTGTCGCCGGCATCATCCCGTGGATTATCATCCTCATGCAGCTACTGACCCCCGGTAGCGAGATTGGTGGTTCTGTGCCGGGCTTCGTCTACGGCATCGTGATTTCACTCTTTGTACTCTTCAACTGCTTCGCATACGTGCAATACAAGCAGTACCGTGCGAAGGGGAAGTGGGCGAACTACTTGCGAGGCGAGAAAGCCTACATCGGCTTAAGCTTCGTCGCCAAGTCGCTCCTCGCGTGGCAAATCTTCGCCGCCACACTAGTAGGCTAACCATGGCTGACTCACCGACAATCGACGAGATACAGGCGCTGCACAAAAAATACGCGCCATCGGACGGGGTATCTGATCTCGTCTGGGAACATTGCTGCATTGTAGCGGATATCGCCATGCAGCTCATCGAAAATAACAACTTCGACATCGATGCGGATCTGGTCAAGACAGGCTGCCTCCTTCACGACATTGGGGTACATCCACTATTCGATGCCAGCGGCGAACTGCGCACAGGCGTTAGCTACATCACACACGGCACAGAAGGCGAAGCTATCCTTAAAAAAGAGGGTTTTACGGAAATGATGTGGCGGTTTGCATCACACCACACAGGAGTTGGCCTAACTAGAAAAGACATTGTCAGCCAAAAGCTACCCCTGCCTGTGGACGATTACTTGGCTGAAAGCGACGAAGAATTGCTCGTCATGTACGCCGACAAATTTCACTCCAAGACGACGCCACCGTACTTCAACAGCTATGAGTGGTATAAGAAACGCGTCGCTGAATTTGGCGATGATAAGGTGTTCAAGTTTGAAGCGATGGCCAAAAAGTTTGGCAAGCCAGAGCTTGAGCCGCTATCTAAAAAGTACGGTTTCAAGATTCGATAACAGCGTAGAGGGCAAGAAGTCTTAGAAAAATACAGAATGGTTGAAGAGGTGGTGGGGAGGCTGCCGGCCGATGCATATTTGCACACAGACCGGCAGCACTCCACCTTAGTTAGCGCTGCCGCTTCTCTGTGAAAAGCGTCGCTGGATTGCGTCGCCATTCACGATCACGCTGAGCAATCGCGTCTGCGATTTTGCCCTTCAAGCGGATGTGCGCAGCGGCAGGAAGCTCATACGGATCGGTACTGTTCGGGTTTTCGTAGAAAACATGGAGTTCCATCCCGTTTCTGAGCAACACATACCCAATGGGTTTGATCTCGCACTCAGCAACAAGCTCGGACACAGTAAGCACCTGGGGCTCTTGAGCCTGGTCACTCTTCCGGCTGTTGTTCAACTGAAACCTGTGCCGAAGGTAGTCGCCCTGTCTTTGACTCAAGGACACTGCCACCTTTGAAAAACCTTCGTATGCCGAATCGGCAGTGAAAGTCGAGGTAAATGCTAGTGTCTCAGTACAAGCAACGACTGTCATCATTCATCCATTCTGTAATGGTACTACCACACTGGTAGACCGGAGAAGTATACAGTGTTCTATCAGTTTTTTGTAATGTATTTTACAAAAATGACGAAATTCACGATATCTATACTATACTTAGGGCTGTATGAAAAAAATTATCACTATCAATGCTGGCTCATCAAGCCTCAAAGTATCTTTATTTAACACAGACAGCGAAGAAGCGTATGCCTCGGCCTCAATCGAAGGCATCGGGGTAGGCCAAGCAATCCTCGTGCCAGAAATCAACGGCTCAAAAGAGACGCACGATATAATTGCAGCTGATCACCATGCTGCAGCCGCAGTCATCAAAGAGTGGCTCCGGGGAATAATCGAAGAAGGTGACACAATCAACGCCGCAGCGTACCGTGTCGTGCATGGAGGAGATCGCTACAAGGACGCAACCATCATCGATGATGATGTCGTTTCCTATCTAGAGGAAATCACACCACTGGCACCGAACCACATGCCCGCAGCCGTCGCGTGTATACGAGCATTTAGAGATGCCTATCCTGCGATCGTGCACGTCGCGTGCTTCGACACGGCATTCTTCCACTCCATCCCAGACGTGGCTCGTACGCTTGCGCTCCCGAAGCGCCTACGCGACCAAGGACTCCGACGCTATGGCTTCCACGGCATCTCATATGAGTACCTCTTCGATCACTTCGTACACAACGAAGGCGAGTCAGCCAAGGCACATAGCCGGGTTATCATCGCGCACCTCGGCAGCGGCGCTAGCATTGCCGCCATCAAAGACGGCAAGCCTATCGATATGACTATGGGCCTAACTCCTGCTTCCGGCATCGTCATGAGCACCCGTAGTGGTGACGTAGACCCTGGCATCTTTGATTTCCTCATGCAAGAAGAGGGTGCATCGCCAGATACTGTCCGAAACACACTCTACAAAGAATCTGGCTTACTCGGTGTGTCAGAGACGACAGCAGATATGCGACAGCTTCTCGAAGACCGCAAAACTGACCCACGCGCAAAGCTCGCTATCGACCTTTTCTGCTACACAATTCGCAAACAGATTGGCGCCTACTCAGCTGCACTCGACGGCGTAGACAGCATCATTTTCTCGGCTGGCATCGGTGAGCGATCCGCACCCATCCGCGAGCAAGTGCTCGAAGGTCTCGAGTACCTTGGTGTAGAGGTAGACAGCGAAAAGAATCAGCAAAACGCACGCACTATTTCAAAAGACAGCTCTTCAGTAGGGGTCTACGTGATACCAACCCGCGAAGATGCCGTACTCGTCGCAAAAGCCCAGCAGCACGTCAGCAACTAACCTTACTTACAATCCAAATAGCATACAATTAGACACGAAATTTTTGGGTTTGTATCGTATAACCCTTCGGGCAAGGGATTAAGTTATACATTATAGAACTCAAAAAGTGTTTTTTGCTGGTTGATAATTTTCTATTTTTATGTTAATAATTGTTATTATGCATATGCGCAAAAACCATACTCTTCGCCCTAACACTGCTTTCGACTTGAATGACATGGTTCGCCACGAAGAAGAACATTGGTCTAGGGTATTTACAGATGAAATTAGTAAAAAGCTGCAACAACATCCAGATTTTTCTTCATATTGGTGGGAGGACTACTACGCAAAAATTAAAGTATATATTGAAAGTTTTCTGCCTGAAGGTGCAACAATTATTGAATTTGGTTCAGGTTCTGGCAAAGCAACTTTGCTGCTCAACTCCACTTACAAAAAGGACCTACTTGATGTGTCTAAGTCAGCACTAAAGTATGCTAGAAAGCTTGCGCGCAAATTAGATTCAAAATACGTACGATATATAGAAGCCGATGCATTCAATAATCAATTACAGAAAGGTGGCTACGACCTATGCTGGAACATCGGTGTGCTTGAACACTACCCCGAAAAAGAAGCAATAAGATTTATCACCGAAATGATGGATCTTACAAAATCCGGAGGTAATATTATTGTAGGTGTTCCAAATTTTGCATCACTGCCGATTCTCAAAGCAAAGCTCCTTAACTTCCGAGTGTTTTCAAAAATCAAGGGCTATCGCCTTGACAGTGAAATAAACTACAAGAAACATGATTTGGTTTATCTTATGGAAAACGCGGCATGCAGGGCTCACAGGCAAATCATTTTTACGGAAACCTTCAGGGTGGGGAACCCTCTTATAACTGAGTCGCCTGATCTTTTTGTAAAGTTAATTGGCAAACCTATCAACTATTTGCTACCCCGTAACAGATTTTTGCTTATGATAAGGATGATCATAAAATAATGGCTTCTCCCGAACAAATTAACACCAACAATTTCCATTATCAGCATGTCCTGTTGGATTGGGATGGTTGTCTTGCGGATACTCTAAGCATTTGGCTTGAGGCATATCAAACCGTTGCTACAGGAAGAGGCCACCGATTTTCTGATCGTGAAATAGGTCACGCCTTCGGCTCGTTCACTGGCCTTATGGAAAGTGTCATGGATCCGGACCCAAATGAAGCTATGTCATCAGCGGTCTCACTAGCCATACCAGGGCTCAGAAACACAAAGCTACATAGTGGTGCTCTTGGTTTATTGCGTACAATTCGTAATAACGGTCAACGTGCCGCACTTGTCAGCAGCTCCAACCGAAATCAAATAGAACACTCCTTGCAAAAATTTGCCATAGAATCATACACCGACGTTGTTATTACTGGTGAGATGGTTAGTAAGCGCAAACCCGACCCAGAACCATTCATTAAGGCAATGCAATTGATGAAAGCAAATCCGCGTAAAACACTTGTGATTGGCGATTCGGACTCAGATATTCTTGCAGCTCAGGCAATTGGCGTAGACTCCCTACTGTATTACCCGGAGGGGAACCGCACATATTACGATGGAGATTTCTTGAGGCAGTATAGTCCTACTTTTATGGTTAGCTCATTTACGCAAGCACGAAAAGTTCTATCGGCCCCCGCATTAGACAATACTGATAAATAGTGGATACGCTGTAAGGTCAGAAATATTCAACAAAGGAAAAAAATTGAGCAACCGAGAACCTAAAATGTCACAATACAATTCAATTTCACTCCCAGAGATTAGGGCAATGGCTGAAACAGGGGACAACGTAGAGCCATCAACGCCACAGTTACAGTTGGTAGCCAGTGAGTTTGCTAGGCATTTTAGCCAACTTGGATACTATGAACAGACGCCTGTTCAAATCAGCTCCAAAGCAGACCCGACAGTCCGATTGATCGGAGCACCCATAAGCGTGCTGAAGCCATATATAGCCCAAGAGCGTACGTTAGTTGGAGGTGGTGTGTACCTTATTCAAGACTGTATTCGTACGCATAATGTTTATAACCTAAGTGAAACCAAACTTGACCCAGAATATGGAAGTTTTTTTAAGGGCATGTGTGCACTTTCACGGTATGACAGGCTTGGCGCAGTGGCGTGCAACGCTGTTTCGTACTTTACCGATTATCTTGGAGTTTCACCAGAAGACATTGAAGCAAATGTAAGTAGTTCGAACGCAGATTTAGTCGATGTGATTAGAGATATAGAAATCGGCAATATAAACATTGATTCCAAAAAGCTCAGCTACTATCAACACACTTACGGCATGGACGGTGTCCGTGGCTATAACCTAAACCTAGCCATCAAAAACCCACATAATGATAGCTTCAAGGATGTTGGGAATATTATTGCGATAGAAAATAAGACTGGGCCGATTGCTGTTGAGTTCGCGATTGGCGACACGACGACTTATGGTCAACTACTGGGGCTAAACCATATCCTTGAATCCTATGGCATAAACCTTGAAAAATATTGCTCTGAGCCACGCTTTTCACGCAGGCTGTTAGACACCGTCATGACATCAACAGTACTATACGCTGAGGGCCTCCGGCCAGCTGGCACCGATAATCGTGCACGTCTGCTCCGTAGCTACATGAAAGGAATTTTTTTATATAAGCAACTCTCAGACGTTTCTTATGAGGGTGTCCAAGATATAATCAAACTAGTTGCAGATAAACTTTCAATTTCGGAGGGATTATCCGTAGATGAGATGATAATATGGTTACAACACTACGAACAATGGTTAGCTGAACCCATTACAGTGAGTAAGGAAGATGCTGCAATAATTAATGCATTACACGTGGCAAGGAAGACAAACTGAGCATGAGAATCATTACACCTAAGCGACTTACAGTCGGGAGTCGAATACGTGTAATTGCGCCCTCAAGAAGCATGAGCATTCTTTCGAAAGATGTAGTCGATGGTGCATTAAAAGCGCTTAATGACGCCGGATTCTCGATAAGTTTTAGCGATCATGCCTCAGACTGCAACGATCAATCATCAAGTAGCGTTGATAGTAGACTGTATGATCTTCATGAAGCCTTTAGCGATGACTCTGTTGACGCCATAATGACTGCAATTGGCGGATATAATTCTAATCAGTTGTTGCACAAAATAGATTATGAACTTATTCGAACAAACCCGAAAATTTTATGTGGATTTTCTGACATAACAGTACTTTCAAATGCAATTTTAGCCAAAACAGGATTAATGACATATTCGGGCCCCCACTTTTCAAGTTGGGCGATGAGTAGAGGTAGAGAATATATGGACAAGGCTTTTATGGATTGCCTTACCTCGTCCGAGCCATATTCACTTGAGCCGAGTCATACCTGGAGCGACGACGCTTGGTTCATTAACCAGAATGAAAGGAAATTTGTCTTAAATAAAGATGGTTTCGTTACAGTAAACCCCGGGCATTGCAGTGGAAGAATCATCGGGGGGCACATCCGTTGCCTTTCTGCCCTACAAGGAACTGCCTATTGGCCAGGGCTAAAAGATGCGATTCTATTTATTGAAGAAGATGAAGAAACAGATATAAATCTATTCGATCGACTACTACAGTCTCTGATTCATCAAAATGATTTTGGTGGTGTTAGGGGAATAGTTATAGGTAGATTCCAACGGAAGAGCAAAGTACCGATAGAGCAACTTGTTAGGATTATTAAAGACAAGCACGAGTTAGATCAAATACCCGTTATTATTAATGCAAATTTTGGTCATACTACTCCCATAACTACGTTCCCTGTTGGAGGGCAAGCGAGAATAAGTGCAATGTCGGTTGGAGCAAAAGCGGACATCTTTGTACTTAAACATTGATGATAATTTATATTTTAAAATATATTGGTAGTTTTATGCATTTGTGATATAGTTATACAATAATCTCAAAAGGAAGTAAGGTAGTAGAATTACATGAATCATGTACCTGAAATGGTTTCAGAACAACCAGATAACGGCCCATCATTGGCTGAAGTCGTTTCACTATCAAAGCGTGCAGGCTTCGTCTATCCTTCTTCTGAAATATACGATGGAATGGCGGGGGTCTACGACTATGGACCACGTGGCGTCGAATTAGCGAACAACATCAAAGCTACCTGGTGGAACGAGATCGTCAGAAAACGTCAAGATACCGTTGGGCTTGACGCGGCTATCGTTATGAACCCTAAAGTATGGGAAGCAAGTGGCCATGTAGCTAATTTTGCCGACCCGCTCGCTGAGTGCCGTGATTGCAATACCCGAGTACGAGTTGACCATTTGCTTGAAGCTATCGGCGTCATAGCAGATGATAAAATGGAGCTTTCTGAAATCAACAGTCTGTTCACGGATCACAAAACTGAACTCAAATGCCCAACCCCAAACTGTGGTAGCCGTGACTTTACGCCCGCAAAACAATTTAACCTATTGGTTGCAACAAATATTGGGAATTTTACTGGTGACTTAGATAAAGACCCTGTATGGCTTCGTGGAGAAACTTGCCAGGGAATATACGTAGATTACAAAAATGTTATGAATTCATCTCGTGTTCAAACTCCGTTTGGGATTGCTCAGATTGGGAAAGCATTCAGGAATGAAATAACTGCCCGTCAATTTATATTCCGTACCCGTGAATTTGAACAGATGGAGAACCAACGATTCGTAGCACCAGATAAAGAAATGGAGG
Source organism: Candidatus Saccharimonadota bacterium (assembly GCA_024635495.1). Lineage (GTDB taxonomy): Bacteria > Patescibacteriota > Saccharimonadia > Saccharimonadales > UBA4665 > JAGXIT01. Next base: position 142,482 of record JAGXIT010000004.1, on the reverse strand, counting down.
AATATGAAACTCTTCGCCAAGAACGTATGGATTTTTTCATAAAGAACATTGGCCTCAAACCAAGTAATCTCCAATGGTTCCAACACTCCAAACTTGCATTCTACGCAAATGCCGCTTGGGACATCGAGTATCGATATCCTTTTGGTTTCTCCGAGCTAGAGGGCGTTCATGCTCGAGGAGACTATGACTTGACCCAACACGGTAATGCTTCTGGCAGTGATCTTTCCTACCGCGATCCACATACTGGAGAGAAGTACACTCCCCATGTTATTGAATCTTCTTGTGGTGTAGGCAGGACAGTGTTAGCAGTATTGTGTGATAGCCTCAAAACAGAACAACTTGAAAACGGTGAACGTACGTTGTTACAACTAAAACCTAGTCTTGCGCCAATTAAGGTTGCAGTGTTGCCATTAGCAAAAAACAAATCTGATATAGTCGAACGCTCTCAGCGAATATTTAGTGCCATTTCAGGGGAATTCGCTACTGAATATGATGACAATACAAATTTAGGTAAACGTTATCGTCGTCAAGATGAGATAGGCACACCAATGTGCGTAACAGTCGATTATGATACTTTAGAGGATGGTACCGTTACAGTACGGGATCGCGATACTATGAAACAGGTTCGCATTGCAGATAGTCAACTTGAGCAATTTGTAAGAGATGCCCTAAAATAGGCTACCATCGTTTAGCCATTAGCTCAATTTGAAGAATAATGAATACAATCGATCCGGATGGCTATAGGTCGTACTGCAAAAAATATTTTTTGATTACACAAAAAGAGATCTAGCGTTATCTCCAAAAATTAAATCGGAGTTAGCCTGACGCTCACCTGGGTTATCTGAAATATTCGCAATTGCGCCAATAAGAGCCTGCATCTGCCTCCAGTGGTTGTGTACGAATGGCTGCTTCGCCAAATGACGATATTTTATTTGTTCCTCATTATTAGCCCAATGATATGGATAATCTGTTAGCACTCGCCCCGCTTGCAACTCAGGATTATAATATGTAATAGTCCGCATGAGATTCAGGGGCTCATCGGAACCATAAAGTACTCGCTTTGGGCCTAAATGCTGAAGCGCCTTTAGAACAACGTTAGACTCATCCACGAGCGCAGTATCGACAAAAATGTTGGGAGCTTTGGCGAAAGCTGCAAGCCTATCATCAAGCTCTGGTTTATCAATATTTGCAACACCTACATGTGCCAGTATAATTTTTAAGTCGGGATGGCGTTGTGCAACATCCATAACCTCGTCGCTTGATCTATATAACGAGTGAGGTAAATGTACAATTACTGGATGCTCATTTTTTTCAGCGGATTCTAAGACCGCTTCTGGAAAATATTCGAGAAATCCATACTTCGGTGGTTCAGTTGCTAGATAATACATCTTGATGGCCTTAAAGATGCCTGACTCTATAGATGCGATAGTGTAATCTATATCCTCTTTGCTATCTGAAATCCCGAATAAAACGGGGATGTCCCCTTGCTTTGGTAATGTGCCCCCAACAAAACTATTCACGATTTTTTTATTAATATTTGGAAAAATGTGCGCAAATCGAGCCTTTGAAATCTGCTTTCCTTGAAAAAGTAGCTGATCAGAGGCTAGCGATTGCTCAAGAGTAAAGCCAGGGAAAGTACTCATCATGTGATCCTGGATATGAATCGGGATTTCAGTAACATCCAATGAACCTGGCACAAAGACATGGGTATGACTATCAATGATAGTATCGGGAATTTCAGGTAAAATTTTCGCCCGAATTTCTTCCTCTTGCTCATTCATTGTCAGTGCGTGATTGACATATGATGCGTGTAATTCTGGAGTAATTTTCATATTGCGTTGCAGACTCAACTTTCTTCTACGGCTTAGTCATGACACCCTTAAGCCGCGGATAGGGTATAACATTTTTCAGGTCACCACATCCGATAGACCATGCAATAAATCTTTCTATTCCAAGCCCAAAACCTGAAGTAGTTTCATATGATTTATCATCTCTCAAGCCAATATACCATTCGTACGGACTAGTATCGAGACCTTGCGAGCAAATCGATTCACGTATTTCATCCGAGTCATCCTGTCGTTGTCCTGCTCCAAGAATTTCTCCCCCAAACCCACTTGGAGAAAGGGGCGGGAATAGCAGGTCAGCGTTCAAAACTCTTTTAGGATCTGCAGGATCGGGTTTCTGGTAAAATGCGACTCTTCCTCGATCATAATACGTAACCCATAAAGGTGTTTTACATTTGAGCAGGCTCATCAGCATAATTTCACCGTCTGAGCTTATGTCGCGTCCATGCTCTGTTATATTCACGTACCTGCTAAAGCCGTTCTTGATCAGCAGGTCACAGGCCTCGCTGAACTCAATACGACAAAAATCATTATCACGCAATAACTCCAGAGCGTTCATGGTTTTCTCGGGGTTAAAACTAATCGTCGAAAGAAGGGCAGGGCAATTCATAAGACCATCTGCCAGATACTTAATAAACTCTTCACCAACAATCATCACCTCATTAAGTGTGCCTCTTAACTCAATCTCACAGTGAAAAAATTGGTTAAGATGACGTTTGTCCGGTTCTTCGCCCCTTAAAGAAGGTAGATAGCAATAGACCTTGTCTATGCCATTCATAAGAATTGGCTCAAATCCAAACTGTGAAGAATCCGTTAAGTAGCTTTTTGAGCCCCCAAAATCAATTGGAATCGCTTCGGAGTCAGATCCCGGCCCCATTGGCGAAGATACGCTGGGAGTCAGCATGAATAGATCAATGTTTTTAGCGTTTTGCTTACGTCCCATATAATCGTCAGAAAGCAATTTTATCACGTGCCTTAATGACAATATTGAACGATAATATGGACTACGAGACAACTCTATAAAATGGGTGGCTGGGTCATATATTGGACAAACAAATATTTCGTTTAAGCTCTGGAATTCTGCATTTACCTTTTCGATATCAGAAACTATTTGCCTAGTGACCATATATTGCTTATTCCTTAGCTATAGTTTACAAAACTATACCATATATTAATAACTATATAATATCATCTATTTACGACGATTACAAACTGTGTTTTGTTTGGTACACTGAGTGCATGTTAAATACGTGGCATGGTTGGCTAAAAATGGAAAAGTTCGACAAGAAGTGGCACGAGGATGACCTAGCCGATGAACTTGCCGAGTATTACGAAGAAACAAAGCTTGTCAAAAAATGGAGTGAGCTGAGCGATGTTGTATATACCTGCACTCGTGGGAGATGGGGCGGCTTCGACATAGCATTTCCTTTTTCTCGGTGGCAATTTGCGCTTGGAGTTGTCTACATGGTCCCGAAGTACAGTGGCCGCTGGCTATTCTTCAGGAGTGCGGGCCGGAAGGCTGGCGCGAGTAGAGAAGTGCACGAAGTGCGCAACCCCAAGAAAACTCACAAGCTACACACCATCGCAGAGAAATACAACATCGGCCCAAAACACTTTCAAGAAATTTGCGAAAAACAGCTCAAATACTGGCTGCTTCTGCTTTAAGTCACGACATCCTTAAAAAAATCATCACCGATTTCAAAATATCAGTTTTGTTATACTTGCTGTATGAGCAAAACATCTATATCGAATAATAACCTCGGGGAGAAGCTCGTCTTGAGCTTTTACGCCGCCGTCATCGCCACACATCTACTCGTCATCGCAAAGATTATTCCATACGACTGGGTAAATGGGGGTATGGCCAAGTCCTACGATGACCAGGCTGTGCAATCGCTACTCAGCCTGATACTAGCAGCTGTCCTCTTTCGATTCGTCTGGAAGGTTGCAACTACGCACGGCGCGGTAAAGCTATGGCAACAACGCACGCTGTATTTCATCACCGTGTTTTGGGTACTTGGGCTCGTCATGCAACTATTCGGCACGACCTTTGAACGATACGTGATGTCCATCATTCTACTCGTCGGCATCTACGGACACACCGCAGTCATACGTTCCAAAACTCCCTCGCCAAACTAACAGAAATGCACAAAATCACCCTCCACTGATTGTCAATCAACGAGCTAAAGTTTATGTTTTAACTTATATAAAGACTTATATAAGTCTAGTGAAATAACAGGGAAGAATAGGTAGACACATGGGTCGGGGTAGTGGTGTGCCACGGCGGCTTCATATTTCGGTGGCTTGGCTATGTTTGTTAGAATGCTAGTAGTGCGAAAAACGCCAACGGGCATAATAACTCGAGGGGGATACACCTATGAAAGCAATCTGGAATAACACCGTAATCGCCGAAGCTACTAAAGAAGATTTGATTTTTATCGAAGGGAACTGGTATTTTCCACCCGACTCAGTCAATCAAGATTATTTGAGCAAAAGTCCGACACCATACACCTGCCCATGGAAGGGCGTATGCCAATACTTCGACATCAGCAAAGGTGACACCGTCAGCAAAGACAATGCTTGGAGCTACCCAGAGCCACTTCCGAGTGCGATTGAGCGCATGCACAAAGACTTCTCTGGTTACGTTACTTTCGGCCAAGACGTACAGGTATCGGAGTAATCCCAGCTATGGAGAAACTCTACATCCCCGTACTCGCCGGCACGACGCGCGAGCAGCGCAAAAGCATCTTCGCAGCGCGCCTCGTGGCAGAAATTGGCAACACGTTTGAAGAAATCGAAACCGAAGTCGTCGATCCGAAAGACTTCTATTTCCCAGGTGACGGCAATGACCCAGAAGGCAAAGACCCACGCTACACTGCAGTAACCGAGCGAGCCCAAGGCTTTTTCATCGTGTCGCCCGAGTATAACCACAGCTTCCCGGGCACCTTGAAGCGTATGCTCGACAGTGAGCTGAAGAATTACATCCATAAGCCAGTGGCTTTTGCGGGGGTATCCAGCGGCCAATGGGGTGGGGTGCGAGCTATAGAACAGCTTGTCGGCACCGTGCGCGAGATGGGCATGGTGAGCACCTTCAGCGATATGCAATTTCCGAAAGTGAATGAGCTATTCAACGATGAGGGCGAGCTACAAAACGAGGCGGTACGCAAATACATCGAAAAAGCTTGGGTAGAATTGCTGTGGATGACGAAAGTGCTGAAAGCTGGCAGAGACAATGAGCCAAGTAGCCATCACCCCAGCTAGTCTGTTATCATAGTACCCATGCAAGAAATTGGTATCGAATCATCACTCCTCCAGACCGTACTGAACGGCGCAAAAACTATCGAGGTTCGGATCGGAAAACCGAAATTTCTCAAGCTACGCGTTGGTGACGAAATCAGCCTCCGAGAGGACGTCTGGCAAGAAGGCAAGGTTATAACCTCCATGCCTGGCATGGCTACCGTCGTCATCACACAACTCCTGTATTTCGAAAACTTCGAAGAAATGCTCGGTACTATCGAGTTTCAAGCGGCAGTCCCTGATGCTGAGTCGAAAGAAGACGCCCTCGCTATCTACCGCAAATTCTATAGCCCAGAAGACGAGGAAGAGTACGGCGTGATGGCCATCACCTTCAAGCTCAAGGAAGCTTCACCTCTATTAAAAGTTTAAAATAATAACGTTAGTATTCTGAGACTATGAAAAAAGAAATTTCAAATGGCGTCGCCCATACACTTCCAAAGGATTTCGAGAGAGCAATCTTGTCTTCACCAAAGGTATTTGAACTCTGGGAAGATATAACGCCACTCGCACGAAACGAGTGGATTTGTTGGGTAGAAGAGGCAAAGAAAGAAGCAACACGCAAGCGCCGCATAGAAGTTGGACTCTCTAAGATGTCATCTGGCATGCGCAGACCGTGCTGCTGGGCAGGCTGCCAACACAGAGAGAAAAACGGCAGCGCAAACTAGCTAAACTGCGCCTAAATATGCTAGCGCATGGTGTGAGAATTGTCATGTGTGAGATACTATAGGTATGACAGAATGGCAGCCATACCTCGACACCCTCGATAAAACGAAACAAGAAGCTATTATTCACGTGATGGATATAGCGATTAAGTACATTCCAAATCCAAGGCGAATGATAAGCTACGGTGTTCCAGCCATAAAAAATGGCAATTTCCCCATCATCGCTGTGGCCGCAAACAAGAACCACCTCAGCGTGTACCCTTTCAGCGGGGCAGCCGTCGAGGCCAACAAAGCACTCCTACTCGAGGCAGAGCATTCTAAGGGAATGATACGCTTTGATTACGACAAACTTCCATCTGATGAAATTATCAAAGCACTCGTACAGTTCAAGCTCGGTCACTCAAAATAGCCTTCAAAGCATAGTCTTTCTTGTATTAGATCGCAGACCCCCGAAAAGAGCATCCTTGCTACATAAAGCAAGCTGGTGCTATGCTGGTAATACAATAACTAGGAGGGCGGACACATGGATTTAGTATCAATTTTGGCGCAGACGACTACGCTATATACAACAACAGACACAACGACAAGTAGCGGGCCAGGGGCTTTATTGATTATTTTATATTTTGCGGTGGTCGTTCTTATGATTGCAGCCATGTGGAAGATGTTTACAAAAGCAGGTGAAGAAGGCTGGAAGTCAATTATACCTCTCTATAACAGTTACACCCTTTTCCGCATTGCCGGTAGAAATGGCTGGGGCTTTTTATTGGCAGCTGTACCGCTGGTCAATCTAGTCGTACTTATTATGGTCTCGCTTGACCTCGGAAAGCACTTCGGTAAAGACACCGGCTGGTCAGTGTTCATGCTGGTTCTTTTCCCATTCGTTGGATATCCGATGCTTGGGTTCGGCGATGACAAGTACGTTGGCATCAAACACGACTAATACATACACTTCTCCTGTAAAGCCCGGCGGTATCGTGCCGGGCTTTTATGTTGTAGCTATATCTTAGATGGTACAATGAGCCTATATGAGCATGCCTGTAGCGAAAACGATATACCTTGTCCGTCACGGTCAGAGTGAGCACAATATTAGTCCAATATTTCAGGGCGAAAGTGCTATTTTAAGTGACACAGGAAAGGCCCAGGCGATGACTTTGGCCACTAGGATGAGCCAGGTTGGATTTGAGACTATCATCTCCAGCCCACTACCGAGAGCCGCCGAAACAGCCGAGATAATCGCGCATAAGGCCGAGAAAGATGTCGTTCACTCAGATCTGTTTGTAGAGTGCAGAAAACCACGTGAGCTTGATGGTAAGCCACACACAGACGTTGCAGCTGGTAATCTCTGGCGCAAATGGCAAGAGTCACTACAAAACCCCGAACTCCGCGTCGCAGACGGCGAGAACTACGATGATTTCACACAGAGGACTGCCGAAGCACTCAAATATCTACTCGACAGGCCTGAGAACACGCTCGCGGTCGTGACACATGGCCATTTTCTGCGAGCATTGACGGCCCAAGTAGTATTGGGCGACGCCCTCACACCCGAGCTACTCGACAAGTTCTTACGACGAATTAGTTTCGAAAATACTGGTATCACTGTTTTGCGCTACACCGATGCATTCGAGGAAGAGCCGACTTGGCGAATCTGGACGCTTAACGATCATTCACACTTCGCCGAGTAGTGTACTACTCGAGCGTTAGGTGATTTACTTTGGTGCTTTTTTATTTAATATCAGCTTGTGCAACTCACCAGCGAACAATACTGCAGCTCCAGATAACGCCGCCCACAAGAGCAGGGTCGAGATAGCAACTGGCTGGATATGGAAGACATGCGCAAGTGGCCCAAACATCACGAGCATTTGTAGAGAAAAGGCGACCAAAAAGCCTATACCAAGGCCTTTATTCATTGTCTTGACGCGGCGGAAGGCTGAGACGTACTCACTCCGAGCGTTCAGGGCATTTACCCACTGGGCCGCGATGAGAGCCATAAAGGCAACCGTCTGTATCTCTGGAGTAGTATAGCCATCAGCGTTCAGCGTGAACACGGCTGCAAGCACCACGATAGCAATGGCGCTAGCTACAAATATCATACGCGAGAGCAATAGTCGGCTAAGCAATGGCTCATTCGGGCGGCGAGGTGGTCGCTTCATATTACCCTCTTCGGCTGGTTCTAGTCCGAGAGGCAGTACCATCGCCGTATCGGTGACTAAGTTGACCCAGAGGATTTGGATGGCCGTCACAGGCAATGGTAAGCCAAATATCAACGCCCCAACCATAGTGATGACCTCGCCAAGTGTCGTCGACAACAAGAAGAAAAGCATACGTCGAATATTATCGTATATCTTTCGGCCTTCGGCGATAGCTTGGATAATAGTAGAAAAGCTATCCTTGAGCAGCACAATATCACCCGCATCACGCGCAATGTCATTTCCCGAGCCCATCGCAAACCCCACGTGCGCACTCGCGAGTGCTGGCACATCATTTGCACCGTCACCCGTCATGGCAGTAATCTCAGTCTCTTTCAGGCTCTGTAAAATGCGGTATTTATCTTCTGGCAAAATACGCGCAAAAACGCTATGCGTACGAACGGCTTCTTGGAGTGCAACTGCATCTTTTGGCAAGTCACTACCCAACATAACTTGGCTTGGATGCTCTGCAATACCTACTGCCTTGGTGATGTTAAACGCGGTCTCATAGTGGTCGCCAGTAATCATTTTGACGTCGATACCAGCAGCGTGGGCAGCTTTTACAGCACGTGCTGTATCTGGTCGAAGTTCATCTGCAAACGCTACAAACCCAAGAAACTGTGGCTTTTTATGTAAGACAGATAAATCCTCCGGGGCCTTTTCGACAGCATCAAGCTTTGCGACTGCGATAACACGATAGCCCTTGGATGCCATTTCATGCATGATTGATTCGGCTTTATGATAGATTGTTTTTGTTGTCGCCGATGCGGACAAAACATGCTCAGGACTGCCTTTGATATACAAGGCTTTTTCATGCGCAAAATAAGCCCCACTCATCCGCAGGGCAACATCGAATGGATACACTCTACTGGGCGCAGCGGTTTTGCGCGGGACGTTCTCATAGATAGCGATATCGAGTGGATCGATCTGACTAGCCGAAGTATCAATAGTGTGATGTGCAGATTGTAAGGTATCGATCGAATCGTCACTATTCCAATGCTCTATTACGGTAAGATGGTTCTTAGTCAGGGTGCCGGTCTTATCGGTCGCGATAGTCGTGATAAGCCCGACGTCCTCGATAGCCTTGAATGACCGCACCAGTGCATGTTTCTTTGCCATCCTGCGCATGCCAAGCACGATTATCACGGTCAGTGCCACAGGTAGCCCTTCGGGTACAGCCGAGACAGCCAGCGACAAGACGAAGCGCACAGCCTCACCCAACGGTATACCTCGGTACATCGACAGCATAAATACAAGTACCACAACGCCACCAATAATTTTTATCAGCAACGATATCAATCGGTCTATTTTTGCTTGAACAGGGCTTTTATCGTGCTCACCGCTGGCAAGATCAGCGATTTTGCCAAACTCAGTCCGTATGCCTGTCGCAACGACAAGTGCTGTAGCGCTACCATTCAGAACATACGTACCCTGAAACGCCATATTGTCTTGCTCATAGATTTGTTTTTCTGAATTCAGTGTTGAGGCGTGCTTGCGTACTGGCACCGACTCTCCGGTGAGCGCCGATTCGTCGACCTGAATCATGTCGGTGTGAATAATGCGCACATCAGCAGGGATACGACCACCTTCATCTAGGGTAATAATATCGCCCGGTACAAGTTGTATGGAAGATATGGTTACGGATTGGCCATCTCTGAGGACACGAACTCGACTCTCGGAATGCTTTTTGAGGCTTCGCAGTACACGCAACGTCGCATAATGTTGGGTGTAGAAGATAATCGCATTGATGATAACGATAATTCCAATAATAATCGCGTCGAGCTTTTCGTGGCTGATGAGGCTGACTATGGCAGCCGCAAGTAATACTGCTACGAACGCGTTCGCAAACGGCTCAAATATTACCTTCCAGATTGAGTCCTTCTTGGCGGCGACTTGGTTAAGGCCATATTCCTTCTGCCGCTGGGTGACTTCAGGCTTAGATAACCCATGGTTTGAAGTTTCTAGTATTTCAAATAGTTTTTGTTCTGTTTCTCTATACCAAAGCATTAGCACTATTATAACGTACCTTGCGGTGGTTACCTGAGACTAAATCGATTATACTTATATCTATAGAATAAAGTTTGAATTATTGAAATGAAACAACGTGTCACATAGCCACAGACCTACTCGCACTATAACTAATGCCAATGCGATGCATGATCGGCGAAATACGACAATATACGACAGAACTACATCTGTTATCGTAAAACCCTCAAAGAAAAAAATCCCCATCTTAACCTCCAAGGTATGGCTTATTATCGCGATTAACTTTGTCGTTACTTCAATCTTGATTGGGACGACCATCGTTATTGCGAACCGCATAGCTAAACAAGACACGCCGTCTACCAAAAACGTCACGGCAACCGTTCAGCAGACAGAGGACGTCATGATTACCTATCTTCAAGGTGAAGCTGAATATTTTCAGAACGACGCATGGATCCCGCTCAATAGTAGTGTGGCCCTCGGTGAATCGAGTGAGGTCCGGACGCTGGATAACTCTCGGCTCATCCTGACATTGATCGATGGGAGTATCATACGACTTGATAGTGATACCACAATAAAAATTCAACGGATTTCTGGCGATGAAATTACAATAAAGAATGAGCATGGGCATGTATATGCCCGCGTCAAAACTGATGATACACGAACATTTCGTGTGCAGGTTGGCGACATTGACTTCGTAGCTCACGGTACGGCCTACGAGACTATCAACGACGATACGGAAAAGGGTGTAAGGGTATTTCAACACAGTGTTTCCGTGCGCAATATAGCCCAACAGGAAACACTGGTAAGCGAAGGTCAGCAATATTTTAACCTGCACGAGGATACTTCGCTCAGTGATGTAGTGACGGCCATCAATCTAGGCGAGTTGAAAGTTGACGACTTCATCCAATGGAATAGGCAACAAGACGAGGCCGAACCAGCCTACAAAGACCAACTTGGCTTCTTGCGTAATATCGAGGATGAAAATGCAATTGCAAACCAGAATAGTAATACAGGCGAAGCGATAGCCACGACTGGCAGTACAGGAATTATTGCAGTAGGGTTGTCGGCTGATGAAGGAATTGTGCTCAGATGGGCAGTAAATGGTGTCGACACACAATGGGGGTTCAAGGTTGTATATAGCCAGGCCGATACTGTGCCTTCGTATAAAGAGTCCAGCGCCATATCCGCGTTTGCATCATCAAAAGCAACGTCTGCCCTCGTGAGTATCACTGACGGTAAAGTTTGGCATTTCCGAATATGCGCCTACCGACCTGACGATTCTTGCAAGAATTACAGTAATACCCTGGCGGTGACCGCACCGTATAAAGAAAAAGTGAAAGTTACTAACGGAAAGATGACTGCAAAGCTTGATGACTCTACGCTCACATGGGCTTATACCGGCACAGCCAGCTACGGGTATAAAGTAAGCTGGAACACCTCCGGAAGCCCTACATATCCAGCACAACCAAGCGAAGAGAACCCGGGCAGCACCTATATTTCTAACCCATCCGTCATGAGCGTAAATCTCGCAAATATCATATCCAACCCTGGAAGCTATTACGTGCGTATATGTGCTTACACCGACGGAACGGAATCTACCGCCTGCGTGGATTACTCAACGGCAATAACATATACAAAACCATAAAAACCATATCTTTTAGTGAAAAGTGCCAAAATAATCCTACATTCGCTTGCCTTATACCGCTTGAGCTTGCATACTTTCTAAGTAATGTCTCGGCCGAGTAAAAATAATGTGGGTGCCTCTAGGCACGGTAAACTTACCGAGTTTCGTATGTGGGCGCCATTTGCCCAGTCAGTATCAATCACCGGATCGGTAACTGCCGAAAATCCAAAGCCAATGAAGCGTGATGACGAAGGCTACTGGGTGGCGCGCCTAAAAAATGTTGAGCCAGGGCATAATTACGTCTACGTCATCAATACTGGCGAACAGACGCTCTACAAACCGGATCCGCGTGCTCGGCTACTCACCTCGTCTGATAATGGTGCGTCTGTCGTGATAGATCCAGAGTTTGACTGGGGTAATGGCGTTTTCTCGCCAATCCCGCCCGAGAAGCAGATCATCTACGAGCTCCATGTCGGCACCTTCAATCGACCCGATGCGGCGACAACCGGTACATTTTCTGATGCCATCGAAAAGCTGGATTATTTGGTAAGTCTCGGCATTAATACTATCGAACTTATGCCCGTAACAACCATGGCACATAGTTACGGCTGGGGATATGCCCCGAGTCACATCTTCTCGGTCGAGAATGCCTATGGTGGACGTCACGGCCTATTGAGCTTCGTAAAGGCCTGTCACGACCGAGGTATCGGCGTCGTTCTTGACGTCGTGTATAACCACTTTTCGTCTGACACTTCACTGTGGCAGTTCGATGGTTGGAGCGAAAATGGGCGTGGTGGCATCTACTTTTATAATGACGTGCGAGGGGATACGCCGTGGGGTGGTCGCCCAGATTACGGCCGGCCGGAAGTACAGCAATTCATCACCGACAATGTTGCAATGTGGCTGACCGAATACCGGCTTGATGGATTGCGCGTTGACTCAACCATTTTCATGCGCAATACCGAAGGCCAAGACAATGACCCCGACCATGATATCGGCGATGCCTGGAACCTACTGGGTAAGCTCAATACTATGGCTCATAATATTAAACCCGAAGCACTCATGATCGCAGAGGACTGTGCAAACAATGCTTACATCACAAAAACAAGCCAAGACGGTGGCTGTGCGTTTGATGCCCAATGGGAATTAGGATTTCCACACGCCCTCAGAGATGCACTCGGGATTAAACAGCCAGGTCAACAGACCCTTACGGGGCTACGCTACGAACTCGAGAAACAATACAATGGAAACGCATTCGAAAAAATCATCTTCAGCGATTCGCACGATACTGCAGCGAACGGCTCAGTCCGCCTCAACCAAGCCGCTGGCAATAACAATGCAGCAGACCTCTTCGCCCGCGAGCGCACACTGCTTGCCGAGGCCATAACGCTCACAAGTCCCGGCATCCCGATGCTTTTACAGGGGCAAGAATTCATGCAACAAGGCGCTTTCAATGACTGGAGAGAGTTGGAATGGAAAAAAGCCGAGAAGTACAGTGGTATCGTATTAGCGCATCGCCATCTAATAGATTTACGGCTTAATCGCTACGGAAATACTGCCGGCCTGCTCGGTCAGTCGACTACAATTTTTCACCAAGATGAAACAAATGCCGTCATTGCTTACCACCGATGGAACAGAGGTGGGGCAGGTGATGATACGATAGTTATCGCTAATTTTAGTAATACTCCTTACGACTCATACGAGATGCAGTTCCCGATACCTGGCAAGTGGGCAGTGCGATTTAATAGCAGTTGGAAAGGCTACAGCCCTGACTTCCACGAAAAGACTGTTGATCACATTCAAACAGACAAACGGGGCAGGGCTAGCGTACCACTCGCAGCCTATGTCGCTCTTGTGTTTTCGCAGGAGCATAGTTAAAATCGTGTTAGCTAACGCAAATAAAAAAATTAAAACGGGAACCCGTAAGTTATGACTATATTCTATATTGTAGTTCTCGTACCGTTGCTACTCTATCTAGCGGCGTTCATCTACGAAACATTCCTAAGCTTCAAGCGTCTCAGAAACCCCAAAAAGGGTCGTGCAGGATATGTTGGGGGTGCTTGGGAATTACTTATCTTGCTGCTGCTTTTTTGTGCCTTGGTGATGCTGGTCACATTTACCCAAGACTTGATTCGTCTTGCGGACACATTATTTTGGACGACGTTCATCGCTGCAATTGCATTAGGTCTTCGAGCCGTAGCATATCTATATATATTTTACGGTCGAGCGAACCAATATAAGATTAACTGGATGGACTGGACGTTTGCATTTATGCATCTTATAGCAGCGGTGTTTTTGGTTATTACCGCTGTGAATGCAATGCTATTTATCTGGCAGAATAATCCGGTCGCGAACACTCAATTCTTTCCGATTTTTATACCCGGCCTCGCACTACTAATTGCTGTCTGTATCATTCCGATGGTTGTGCTGTATAAAACAAAAGCTTGATAGTGCTTCTAAGCATATGCTATTATTGTAAATGATTTACAATAATAGCGAGGGTCATATGTATTCGTATATCAAGGAACGGGCGACATTCATCGTTGTAGCTATCGTATTACTCATAGGGTTTATGGTAATCGTCGGCCAATCAAGCGGCTCAACAAAAAGTGAAGCCACTGTACTCCCGACCACCGTGTCTACTTCTCAGCCTATGACGAGAGGTAATAACGATGCCAAAGTTTCGCTTATCCAATATTCGGATTTTTTGTGTCCATCCTGTTCATACCTCACCACTCAAATTATGCCAACCATCGAGACGGATTATATCCAGACTGGGAAAGTAAAGTTTGAGTTTCGACCGATGGCCTTCATAGCGCAGGGTTCTACCACGGCCGGCGAAGGTGCCTACTGTGCGATTGATCAAAATAAATTCTGGGACTATCACGATGCAATCTATAACTATGTCTGGGCGACTGCATTTTCAAAAGGGGTAGACCCAAAAAGTACCACAATACTTACCACACCGATTATTGAATCTATTTCAGCTCAAGCAGGGTTAGATACCACAGCCTTCACTAACTGTCTGGAGTCCGGTGACAAGAAGTCAGCTATTGCACAAGCGACAAACACAGCAAATAGTTACGGCATCACAAGCACACCCTACCTTCTTGTTAACGGCCACAAGATTGGTGGTAATTTAAGCCTCGAAACAGTTAAGGCGCTGATAGATTCTCAGTTATAATAGGTAAACTAATGCAGCAACGATTATCATTTATTCGGCTTAAGCTAGGCTTGTCCGCAAGAACAATTTTTTGGCTACTGCGGCAATGGCGCTATAGCCTACTGGCAGTTATCGTTGCATTTGTATTTTTTGAGCTTATTTATTGGCTTTTCAACCTAGAGATATTGGGGGTTATTCTCGGCAGTGGCAATCTATCTATTCTTGAAAAGCTTCATTTTCTAATCGACCCTATCATATCGCTTTCAGACATAACTAGTGGCCTAACCGCGACTTTGATGCTTACCCTGTCTCTTGTGCAGGGCATAAACATCGCATTACTTGCATACATACTTCGTCACCAACCGAAACTCGATGCTGCCGCACTTGGAGGCGGAACATTCGTTGGGTTACTTGCCGTAATTGGGCTCGGCTGTCCAGCTTGCGGTACCTCAATTATCACACCGATTGTGGCTATTTTCGTCTCCGGCTCAGCGGTCGCGGTGTCCCAGACGATTACCAATATCGCACTACCCATCGCATTACTCGCAGGCTTTTATGGGCTCTACGCGTTGGGAGTCCGTGCAGCGAACGTGAAGGCTATGGCTAAACAGAGACAGTCTTAAGCAGGGGTTTACTGAGCGACAAGATGGCGGCGGAACCTACGGAAGCGTTTGTGCTCAGCTATTTCCGCCTTAAGGAGCCATCGGTCTTCGTATTCTCGGGTTTCAATCTCAGCGAGGTCAGTTAGGTCGGTTAATTTCATTGGCTTTGTGATGATCTGGAAGCGTTTCATATGTACATCCTTTCTTTTATTATTGCATCGTCCGGAGAACAGACGTTCAGTAAAAGCACTACCGAAATAGTATCCCTACGAACGGAAAATTTGCTGAGAAAAACTGGCAAGAAATACTCAAAAGTAAATTTAGGGTCAATCTATGATAATTACTATTGTGACAAGGGGTGATTCATGGTATATTTAATCCACTAGAAAGCTGCGAGCGGAACGCTCTGTCAAGCAGAGAGAAGCGGTCACATTCTAGAAAGTTTAATAAGTACATGGTGTTCGAAGAGGCGCAGCTAATTCCGGTTCTCGGTATTACCTCTATAGCAACCGAGTAAAGGGGATCTACTAATGGCAACTAAATTATTTGTCGGCTCACTGCCTTGGGCAATTGACGACGCACAACTCGAAGAACTCTTCACTGAGTTTGGTCAAGTCGTGTCAGCAAAGGTCATCATCGACCGTGACACAAATCGTAGCAAGGGCTTCGGTTTCGTAGAGTTTGATGACGATGCAGCCGCAAAAGCAGCTATCGACAAGCTCAACAACAGCGAAATCAATGGCCGTTCGATAGTCGTAAACGAAGCTCGACCAAAAGAGCGATAGTTTTAACTACTTTCAGCTTATGTTGAACCCAAAAGAGGGCAAAAAGCCCTCTTTTTTGTATGTATATGCTGCAAGCCTTACGCTGAATATGCTACGATACCATAGAAACAAGGAGAGTTATGAAACTATTCGTACAAATACCATGTCTTAATGAGGCCGAGACACTACCAGACGTCTTAAAGACAATACCAAAGAAGATTGCTGGAGTTGATGAGATTATCGTGCTTGTGATCAACGACGGATCGGACGACAAGACAGTAGAAGTAGCTAAAAAACATGGCGTGAAACACTTCGTACACCATCCTCAGCGGCGAGGCCTTGCACAATCGTTCCAAGACGGCCTATTGTACTCGCTCAAGCATGGAGCTGACATTATCGTCAATACCGACGGAGACAACCAGTACCCAAGTGAAGACATCTCACGACTTATTCAGCCAGTGCTTAAAGGCACAGCCGACATGGTTATCGCTGACCGGCAGGTACAAAAAATTGCTCATTTTTCATTTGGTAAAAAACTATTTCAGAAGCTGGGCACCTGGACGCTAAATAAAGCCGCCCACACCAATCTCCCAGATGCACCGAGCGGCTTCAGAGCTTATAGCCGCGAGACTGCGATGAAGTTAAATGTTGTGACTCGATTTAGTTACGCAATGGAAACAATTATCATGGCAGGCAATAATGGTGTAGCCATCGAGAGCGTCAAAATAGAAGTGAACCCGAAAACGCGTGAATCAAGACTATTTAATTCTAGCGCTGAGCACGTCATGCGATCGGGTGGCGCAATTTTCCGCGCATTCGTCATGTACCGCCCATATGCATTATTCTTGACGCTCAGCGGCATCCTATTTGTACTCGGCATCATCCCATTTGGGCGTTTTCTTTGGGGGGTTTTCGATAGCCAACCAGGTGGGCACATACAATCGCTCATCTTCGGAAGCATATTCCTCATTGGCGCGCTCATAAGTGTCACTCTTGGAATCATTGCAGACCTTACCCGCATAAACCGTATTATTCAAGAGAAACAGCTAGAGCTAACCCGTCGAGAATACACTAAATCGTAATAGTTCGTCGAGACTAGGGTAGCTCTATAGGTCGCGGGCTCACCCCGTCGCAGTATGTCAGTAAGTAACTAGTTGTGGGTTTTGTAGTAGCAAAGAAAGTCCACTCGTAACTGCCATAGCCAGTATTATCACGCCAAGGAGTACATACCGTAGGCCTGTCCAGCGGCGCAGCATGATAAACCAATACCAAACCGCCATGCCGATAAGCGGCAAGAACCCGGCCAAGATATAACGCCCGTTGAGCGCCAACCCAAAGACATGTGAGTGTGTATACTCACTGTAATTTACAAGTAAGTAAACGAAGATATACATGAGCGACAGGCCCAAGACTACCAATCGTTGCATCGCCTGCCGGTATTGATGGAGCCGCTTTATTTCATACCCAGTGCCGTAAATAATTGCGATGACAAAAGGAACGAACACTAGAGGTTCCAGCCAAAAAGGTGGTTTTGTCTCGTGGCGCCAACCTTGGGTTTGGATATCAATAATATTAAATGCGCTTTCGTGAGCCCATTTCACGGCAAAAATAAGCGGCGAGATAGTCGGTTCGGGGGGCAATGTAGCCAGATTTTTTTCTCTGATATTCCACCAGAATACTTCACAGGCATCTTCACCCTTGATTTCACTACATGTCGGGTCTACTCGTCCGTAGCGCAATAGATTGCCACCTATTCGTTCGGTGACCAGTCCAAACCCTAATATCAATATAGTAAGCGCTATCACGATTGACCATTTTGGACGGCGTAGTTCTATCGCGATAGGTTTCCAACGCTTCGATACGAATACTATGCCGGCTACCGCAAACACCAGCCCAATAGGCAGCAACGTTCGCTTAACCAGGCCGCCATAGGTCACAAGTGATGCAAGCCAGATCATATCGAGTGCTCGTGGTCGCTCAGCCAGCCGTAATAGAAGTAATAGACCGACTGCAAACATAAGCCAAACAAGCACATCATTGTTCACTGATGAACTCATCATAAGTACCATCGGAAATAACGATGCAAGCAATACCGTAAGTGCGCTTATAGCATCGGAGAAACCCAAACGGAGAAAAACCCGACGCAAGACCAAGAAGGTCAATACAGCGAAGGCGACGGATATATAGCGAATGATATAGTGCTCAGCTGTAGTCGAAAAGGGTAGTACGCGACGCACTAGACTCATGGCATAGTGATAGATATAATCAACTTCTCGAGTTTTATCGCCCAAGTTTAAGGTTGGCTGCTGATCGCTGAGAAAAGGGCTCAATGAATGATCGGTGTAATAATCAATAAAAGTTATGTGGTTTGTTTCATCGGGGGGTATTCCAAATTTTGTGATTGCAGCCAGGATTGATGCTTGGAGCACAAATAAAACTAATGCCCCATAAAAAAGTTTGGTGCCAAGGTTGAGCCCACACCACCTATGCCACAAACGCCGTAGTGCAGATAAAATTTCGCTAGCTTTAATACGTTTTACCATAAGTATTCGTAGCTTATGGTACCATACTCAGCCGTCCTCTAAGGCGCTGGAGACGACGGCAGCATCCTGAGGAATGTACTGTTTTCTAGATATTTACAGTGCTGGACTTACATCCTAAAACTAGAAGCACCACATCCCAAACCTGTTATGATACGATATCTACTATGAGAATACCTCCGAGAAGGCTTATTATCTCAACGATAATATTCGTCCTGACTATAGCCGCATTTGCAAACTATGTTCGGCTTCACCCTGAATATTTAAGTCAATTGCATGACATTCAACCCCTATGGCTGATCCTTATTGTAGGCGCAAATCTAGTGGCTTTTTTCGCCCTCAACCTTCTATATGATGTGCTCGTACGCATGACAGGGAATCGACTACCTTCTAAAGAAAATCTACTCCTGACAATCTACTCCTCAATTGCAAATTTCTTTGGACCCTTACAAAGCGGCCCAGGAGTTCGTGCTGGCTATCTCAGGGCAAAACATAAGGTAAGCTTAAAAGCATATTTTATCGTCACACTATTCTATTACGCCATATTTGCGATTATTAATGCTTTCTTTTTGCTCATCGGTACTCGACCATGGTGGCAGGCAGCACTCGCAAGCCTCGCCGTAGCTGCTATTAGTATTGCTGTCATTCGATACTCTGCAGCAAAGCGCAAAAAAGAGCTAAAGCTACTTGTCCTTACGCCAACACTCATTAGCAGCCTTATCGTCCTCACACTGATGCAAGTGGTGTTTATCGGTATTAGATTTTACTTTGCGCTGCAAGCAGCCGGAGCTGACGTGTCGATCGGGCAGGCTATGTCCTATACCGGAGCTGCTAATTTTGCAGTTTTTGTGTCATTTACACCTGATGGCATCGGCATCCGTGAAGCATTCTTGCTATTCGCCCAGAACCTTCATCATGTCTCCGTTAGCGATATCGTCACTGCAAATATCATAGACAGAGCGAGCTATTTGCTATTCTTGGGGGTATTATTCATAGCTGCGATTTCGATGCACGCAAAAGATAAGTTGAAGATAGGCAGTTTCAGAAAGCCCCAAGTTGAAGCTCCCGAAACAGACGGAACGCCGAAATCGTTTTTCTAAATCCTGTACAATAAAGGAAGCTTCTTATGAATATTCAAGTAGTTGACATAATCATCGTTGCACTGCTGGTTGCTTCGGTTGTACGCGGTTACCAAATCGGTTTCATTAGACAGCTCGGCTCAACAATCGGATTCTTGATTGGTCTATATCCCGGTAGCTTGCTGGCAAGTTGGGTGATGACTCGAGTAGATGGTCCTATCAAGCCACTGATTGGCTTAGCAATGCTCCTAACGGTTTGTTTTTTTGTAATGACAATCGCTGAGCTATACGCAGTTCGATTGAAATTCGCTATCAAGAATAAACCAGTACAGCGAGTTGATAATTCTCTCGGTTCTGTGCTGTCCCTTGCTACTATCATTCTTGGTATTTGGCTCGCCGGTGCAATATTCCAGCTCGCACCAACCAACAACGTACAGATTGCCGTAAAAAACTCTCACATTGTAAGCTATCTAAACCACGAGCTACCACCCGCAAGCCGGCTACTAAGTGCGCTTAACAGCCTAGTAGACCCCAACCAGTCGCCATTAGTGTTCTCCGGCAGAGAACCTTCACCAGACGCAAGATACACGTTACCGAATATTGCCCAATATCGACAGGTCCTTGCCACTGCAAGCGCCTCTGTCGTTAAGATCGAGGGCTTGGGGTGTGGCGGTATCGTTGACGGCACGGGTTTTATATATAGCAACCATCATGTCGTAACGAATGCGCATGTTGTCGCGGGTGTAGATAGCCCAAAAATCACCGATGAAAATGGCACCCACAATACCACTGTCGTACTCTTTGATGCCAAAAATGATATTGCGGTGCTGTATTCGAAAGACATAGTCGGCAAAGCGCTCAATCTGGAACCATCAGATGCACCGAATGGTACACAAATTTTTGCGCTTGGATATCCGGGCGGTGGTGAATACAGAGAACAGCCTGGTGTGATTATCGGCCAACTAACAGCATTGGGGCAAGATATATATGGACAGTCCCACACGACACGTTCGGTTTATACATTGCAATCGACTATCATGCCCGGCAACTCCGGGGGCCCCATCATCGATACAAAAGGAGTGGTACGCGGGATTGTCTTTGCAACCTCAACGACGTACAATAACATCGGATACGCACTGACAGTGGATCAGGTGGACGCACTACTAAACGCGGCAAAAACTTCAAGTAACCAACAAGGAACAGGTAACTGTAGCGAATAAGTATGGATAAATTATGACAAAACGAATTACCACAAAACCTCAAAAAACGCACCTGAAACTCGCAAAGATACCTGACACGGGCCAGGCGATTTCGAGCAATCTCAATTGGCTTGATACATTCATAGGTCATATTTTACTGGCGGTCGGGGGCTTGGGTGCTTTTGCGTCTTTTATGCTCGTCGTCGAAGAATTTTTTCATCTCAAGAACCCTGGTGTCGCACTCGGTTGTGACTTAAACCCGGTCATAAATTGCGGCGCAGCCATGGATGCTTGGCAAGGGCATGTCTTCCTAGGCATACCAAACCAAGTGTTTGGGCTTGCTATGTTCAGCGCGATACTTACCATCGGGGTCGTTCTTATCGCTGGCGCAAACTTCAAACGTTGGTTGTGGCAGGCAATGTATGTCGGGCTTGGCTTTGGACTACTTTCTGTAATTTGGTTTATCTACGAAAGCCTCTACGTACTTGGTTACTTATGCCCATACTGCATGCTGAGCTGGGTCGCAACCATTGTTGGTTTTTGGTATGCGCTTTTGTATGGCATCAGGGCAGGGCATATTTCGGCTAAAGGCAAGTTACAACGCATTAGTAACTTCTCACAGCGACATCACCTCGATATCATTGCATTTGTTTTTCTACTCATAATCGCACTCATCTTGAACCGATTCTGGTACTACTTCGCTGGCTAGTCTACAGGTACTGCTGCTCAACGTGACCTTGATTGATGCCGTTTTGTAGATTCGTAAAGCCGAGTTGGCGCAAATAGTGCATACTCGCATTTGAACGTGCTCCTGAACGACAGTAGAGGACAAGCAGTGTATCTTTGGGGACATCCGCAAGCTGGGGTGCGCCCGCCATAAGTTGCGCAGGAGGCAGGTTCACTGCTCCAGCTACATGCCCTGATGCATATTCATATGGTTCACGCACATCAATAATAACTTTGTCCATATATTCTCCTATTTACTTGTTCTTTTCGTTCTTCGTATCTATATTAATGTAAACTGTTTACATTAGCAAATAGTTTCTGTATAATGTTGACTATGGAAACAATTTCACCGCAAACAAGGCAGACGAAATACTGCACACAAATAGAACGTATAATTGCTGAATTTGGCCACGCCTCAAATGCCGAAATACTAGCCGAGCTTCATCAAACTTTCCCGGACGTGAGCGCGACGACAGTACACCGCGCAACCGCGCGGCTAGCAAGTAGGGGAGAAATCTCGCTTGCTCCAGCAGACCCTACAGGCGCAATGCGATACGACTCAAATACTACGCCTCATGATCATTTCATGTGCACTCACTGTGGCTTGCTCCGTGATGTTGATATTGCGGACAAAGTACGACCACTCCTCATGGCAGAGATTGACGGCTGTGATATCTCGAGCCGCATCACTGTATCTGGTACCTGTAAGACGTGTACCACACAGAAGGACATAGCATGAGAAAAGGTTTAGTACTCATCGCTATACTTGTCGTGGCTATTGGAACATTTTTTGTGTCCAGTAAGCCCGCAAGCGAATTAAACCAGCCAAACGCCAGCGACACCAGCTTTAGCAAAATCCAATCGGCAATTGATACTGGAGGCCAGCTCATCGACGTACGTACAAGCGAAGAATATGCCGATTCACACATACAAGGCTCGGTAAACTTGTCACTTCAGGACATAGAGGCGGGCAGCTTGCCGGCCGGAAGCAAAGACCAGGATTTGTACGTTTATTGCCGCAGCGGCAATCGCTCAAGCCAAGCGACAACGATACTAAAAAATGCAGGTTATACAAATGTTAACGACCTAGGGGCAATGTCGAATGTCTCGAAGCTTACCGGCGCGGTCATCGTACAATAAAAGGAGGAATTACTATGAAAATAACTATTTACAGCACTACTACTTGTCCATACTGCGTCATGTTGAAAAGTTGGCTTGACCACAAGAAGATAGGCTACACCGATTATTTAGTAGACCAAAATCAGTATGCCGCCCAAAACATGGTGCAGCTCAGTGGTCAGATGGGTGTCCCATTCACGACCATCGAATATGAAGATGGCCGTATGGAAAAAATCCTCGGATTTGACAGGACACGCTTCGAAACCGCACTGTCTGCTGCAAAATAAATCCCCGCTAGTGTATGATGTAACCATACAGGAGGGTATATGAAATTTATGCATTTTTTGGTCAGTCAAAAAGGGAGACAACTCCAAATAATTGTGGGTTCTCTTCTCATCGTCATAGCTATGGCAAGCTGGGGTGAGCTACTTCAGCTGTATGAAATGATTATTGGTCTCGCGATGGTTGCCGGAGCATTGTTTGATTTTTATCTCATAGCCGCCTTTTTCAACTTGCCCATGGGTGGTAAGAAAATTCGACGTTCATAGCAGTTTTTTACTTCGATTTGCACGACAGCTGGTACAATAATGCTTGTACTTAACTAATTACGCATGAAATCTGAAAAAGAAATACCCCCAGCCGCGCCAGAGCTCAAAACGGCCGCAACACCGAAACATCACCTAGATACAGACAAGCTTCTGACGAAAGGTGTTGAACTACCAGCTATTGCCCTCGACAAAACTATGACGGCGGGTCAGCAATTTATACATTCATTGCCCGAGAATAGGGTCTCAAGACATGCCAAGAATTATTGGCATACCCTCGGTCCTGGCCTTACGACAGGGGCGAGCGATGATGACCCATCGGGCATCGCTACCTATAGCCAAGCAGGTGCCCAACACGGCTTCGGCTTTTTGTGGCTGAGCCTTTGGACATTCCCACTTATGAGCACCGTTCAAGAAATGTGCGCTCGCATCGGCATGGTGACAGGCAGAGGTCTCGCGGGCAATATTCGTATTTATTATTCACGCAGGCTCCTGAAATTTATTACTTTACTGCTATTTAGCGCCAATGCTTTCAATATTGGCGCCGACCTTGGCGCAATGGCAAAAGCAGCACAACTATTGAACCCAAGTCTTAAATTTTGGTGGCTAGTCGTGGGATTTGCCGTGTTTAGTATCATGCTGCAAGTACTTACTCCCTATGCAAAATACGCACGCTACCTAAAATGGTTGGCGCTCGTGTTGTTCAGCTACATTATCTCTGCGCTCCTTGCGAATATCGATTGGGGGCAGGCGATACATCAAACCCTTTTCCCAGATATCAGCCTCGGTAAGGATAGCTTCCTGTTAATTGCGGCTATCCTCGGGACGACCATCTCCCCGTATCTCTTTTTCTGGCAAACAAGTCAGGAAGTTGAAGAAAAGATTAAGGACGGCAAAACGACCCTCCGCATGCGTCGGAGTGCAACCGCCCCAGAACAGATTAAAAAAATGCGCGTCGATGTATGGAGTGGTATGTTCTTGAGCAATGTCGTGATGTTCTTCATTATTGCCGTTAGTGGCTGGGTATTATTCCCGAATGGCATCACAAATATCACCAGCGCTGCCCAAGCAGCCGAAGCGCTTCGTCCGTTTGCGGGTGATGCCACATACTTCTTGTTCGCAATTGGCATTATCGGCACCGGCTTACTCGCCATCCCGGTGCTCGCAGCAAGCAGTAGCTACGCTATAGCAGAGAGCTTACGTTGGAAAAGCGGTCTCCATCAAACACTTCGGCAGGCACATGCTTTTTACGGCATAATCATCATGTCTATGTTGGTTGGGCTCGGCCTAAACTTCGTCGGGATTGACCCTATCAAGGCCCTTATTTACTCTGCTGCATTCAATGGCATCGTAGCGCCATTTGTATTATTTTTCATCGTACGACTTAGTAGCAACAAAAAAGTCATGGGGCACTGGGTAAACCGCAAAACAACGACAGTTATCGGTTGGATTACAACCACTATCATGGCTTTGGCTGGTGCCGCAGCACTATACACGATGTTGTAGACTACTCGTGACGGAGGGCTTCGATAGGATCCATACGAGCGGCTTTGAGTGCAGGTATTGAGCCGAACAGCACCCCAGTAGTTATAGCTACGACCACGGCGACTAGTACCGATTCCCACACAACCACTGGCTGCAGTGATGTATATAAGCGAAGTAGTGCTATAACAACACCGGCTCCGACCAAGCCAAGAATCGAACCAATCACGCTCAGAGCAAGGGCTTCCGTCATGAATTGTCGGAGAATTTGACGATTAGTCGCTCCAATAGCTTTACGTAGACCTATCTCATGGATGCGTTCGGTGACACTAACGAGCATCATGTTCATAATGCCAACACCACCCACGACTAAAGCAACTGATGCAACTGCAACCGTCATCAGTGCAAGAAGCTGTAGCACCTGATTTGAGCTTGCGCCACTGTCTCCAGGGCTGAGAGTGACTGTATCTTCACTTCCTCCACGTGAAGCTGTTATTGCTGCCTGTACGTTGTTTGCAACTTGTTTCACATTCACATCGCTTTTCGTCTTTACGAAGAGCTGATTTATCTGTGGGGCAGTACCAAGTAGTTTTTCCGTGGATCCCAATGGGATAAATACGGAACGATTATAATCTGCCTCGAGTGAAAATGGTGCTGCCACGAACTGCTTGAATACACCGACGATGATGAAACTTTGACCACGAAAAGTGAATCTCTGTCCGAGTGGAGCATTATCGTTGAAAAGATGCAGAGCAACATCAGAGCCAAGTACGGCAACATGGTCACCATCGCTTGCATCCAGGAAGCCTCCGTAATCAATACCCTGATTAATCACGTCTACTAGTTCTGGTGTCGTGGCGATCACTGTCGCGCTCTTGATTGTTTGGTCACCGAAAATGTCACCATCGATTGAGCTCATCGGCACAACTATCGAAACACCTTCACTAGCGCTCGCAGCTTGAACATCTCGCTGAGTCAGTAACACGCCAGTCCCGCCAGGTAATCCACTGCCCGTAAGTGCATTTGCATGCTGATTTGGGCGAACAAGCAGCACATTGTCACCATACCTCTCGGCTTGGTTGCCGACTTGTTGCTTGACCCCCTCGCTAAGACCAACCACGACGACAACCGCCATCACACTTATCACGATCCCGAGCATCGTCATGAAGCTGCGCACTCTCGAAGCTCGAATGCTTTGCATCGCAAGGCGAAGATAACCCTTATGGAGACTACTCATGACGTAGCCTTATGTTTTGTTGTTTTCTTTTTCGTGGCCTTACGACGCGCTCGTTTTTTCTTGGGCTTTGTAGTTTTTTCGTTAGGCTTTTCTATCTTCATCAGCGCTGATACGCCGGCTAGGTCGTCGTCTTCAGTAGTATCAGGCACTGCATACATAACTTTTCGAGCATAACTACCAACCTCACCAAGCTTAGTCTGCTCATCGTATTTGATAGCACCGTCCTGCATGTATACAACTCTCGTCGCATAGCGGGTAAGTTCTGGGTTATGAGTTACGAATATTACGGTATTTCCACTTTTGTGGATTTCACCGAGGAGCTCCATGACTAGTCGTGAACTCTCAGTATCAAGATTGCCCGTTGGCTCATCAGCGATAATTAGCTCAGGTTTATTTACGAGCGCACGAGCAATAGCAACACATTGCGTCTGCCCGCCAGAGAGCTGGCGAGGATAAAAATAACTTTTGTCATGCAGACCAACACGCTCGAGAATAGTGCGCGCCTCGTGATTACGCTTTGGCATCGAATGCCCCTTATAGAGCAGCGGAAGAGCAACATTCTCTAGTGCGGTCAAGCGACCAAGCAGGTTGAACGATTGAAAAATAAATCCAATCTTGTCACGACGAATCTTCGCTCGACGAGTAACTGACAACCGGCTAACTCGACGGCCGTTCAGCAGATAATCGCCATGCGTAGGCCTATCAAGCAAGCCAATCATATTCATAAGCGTACTTTTACCTGAGCCACTCGGCCCCATCACAGCAACACACTCACCGGATTCAATGGTAAGTGCGACTTCGTCGAGGGCTACACTGGTAGCATCGCCGAAGCCATAGAGCTTACTGACGTCTTGTAGTTCTATAAGAGACATAACTACAATCTAGTGTACGCTCGACGAAACAGGGGCGCAACACAACATTGCGGTTTGAGCGTATTTTTCACAATAGCCCCAGCTTCCTGGTCAGACGGGCAAAGTAACCAATTTTCCGCTATACTAAAACTTGTTTTTCCGAAAGGAAAAGAAAGCCCGACAGAAAGTCACGTCTTTTTGCCGGCGCGTGGAGAAAAACCGCGAGGTTTGTCCCCAGACAAGGAGAGGTGCAAGAGTGGTTTAATTGGCACGCTTGGAAAGCGTGTGTGCCCGCAAGGGTACCCAGGGTTCGAATCCCTGTCTCTCCGCCATTCACATATGCGATAATTTGAAATTTGTGTTATAATATATAATTAAGAAGAGTTGATTACGGTCGAATCGTCGTACCAACCAGCTCACCACGCGCTGCCCGTGCAATATTGCCATCAGTCAAGAGGTCACAAATGATTAGTGGCTTCTTGTACTCAACCGCCATGCCGAGTGCAGCCTTATCCATCACCTGTATATTCTCATTCGATAGTGCTTCGTCGTAGCTGAGCTGATCATATTTCACCGCGTCGGGGAATTTCACTGGGTCGCGGTCGTACACTCCGTCAACTTTAGTGGTCTTAATCAGTGCATCGCACTTCAACTCAAGTGCAAGGTTCACAGCAGCAGTGTCGGTCGTCACAAACGGCCGCCCAGTGCCGCCGCCTATGATGACAACCCGCTCTTTTTGAAGATGACTGATAGCACGACGATACGTGTAC
The DNA here is from genome assembly GCA_024635495.1 of Candidatus Saccharimonadota bacterium. Lineage (GTDB taxonomy): Bacteria > Patescibacteriota > Saccharimonadia > Saccharimonadales > UBA4665 > JAGXIT01. The sequence continues at coordinate 114,809 of JAGXIT010000004.1, read as the reverse complement.
TGGTCGATAAATTGGTTTACTTCGACATTGCTCAAAGCGCGTGTCGGTAGCCCAGAAGCGTTAAACACATCCGCTGCGGTAATCGCATTCATGATAGTTGCGAGCATGCCAGCATTATGGGCAGTAACTTCCGCAATACCGTTGCCAGCTAGCTGCGCGCCGCGGGCATAGTTGCCGCCACCGACGATGATTGCAACCTGCGTACCAGCTTCGACGACAGGCTTTATTTGCTCAGCAATCCACTGCACTCGATTGGCGTCAAAACCGCCATTATGTTCGCCCTGTAATTGTTCACCTGATAGTTTGAGAAGAATTCGTTTGTATGACATTAGTGCTCAGTATAGCGCGCGGGGTTAAATAGATACAACATGAACATGTGCCGCAGTAGGGATGTATACTGATACACATGAAGTTGTACAGTTGGAATGTAAACGGCATACGTGCCGTGCTCAATAAGGGAACCTTGCAAAAATTCATCGAGGACCATGACCCGGATGTTCTGTGTCTCCAGGAGACCAAAGCAGAGCGCGGGCAAGTTGTGTTTGATCTGCCGCAATATGAAGAGCACTTTTTTAGCGCGCAAAAGAAAGGCTACAGCGGCACCGCTATATTTTCTAAGCAGAAGCCATTGCAGTATAAAGACGGCTTCCCAGAGGATATCGTCAAAAAGTACAAGGTAACTGGTGATGAATACGGCAACCCGAACCTCGAGGGCAGGGTAATTGCCGCAGAGTTTAATAACTTTTGGGTGGTCACCGTCTACACACCAAACAGCAAAGGTGATTTGAGCAGGCTGCAGCTGCGATACAAGCAGTGGGATCCGGCATTCTTGGCATACGTACAACAGCTGGAGGCATCGAAGCCGGTGCTATTCTGTGGGGATTTGAATGTTGCACACGAAGAAATCGATCTCGCTAATCCTAAGTCAAATGTCGGGAAGCATGGCTTTACTAATGAAGAACGAGAGAGATTCAGTGATTTCGTGCAGGCGGGTTATGTCGATACGTTTCGTGCTACCTTCCCTGAAAAAACTGAGGCATATTCCTGGTGGACGCATTGGGCAAACGCTCGAGCACGCAATGTTGGTTGGCGCATCGATTATTGGTTAGCGAGCAAGGCGATTGCCGGGCGGGTCAAAAATCCACAAATTCACGCCGATGTGATGGGCTCAGATCATTGTCCTGTGAGTATAGAGGTCGAGCTATGAAACACCTTGAGATAAAGATCCGCAATACTAGCGGACTACCGCTACCAAGCTACCAAACCGAACAATCGGCAGGTATGGACCTCGTTGCCGCCATCGGAGCAGCGGTCACCATCACTCCGGGCGAGCGCGCCATTATCCCGACAGGTTTATACATAGAACTTCCAGAAGGCTACGAGCTACAAATCCGAGGGCGAAGTGGGTTAGCAGCCAAAGCTGGTATCATGCCGGCAAATGGGGTTGGCACTATAGATGCTGATTATCGCGGGGAGATTGGCGTCATTCTGCTCAACACAAGCAAGACAACGTTCACCGTACAGCGAGGCGATCGCATTGCACAAGCAGTTGTAGCTCAGTTTGAACACGTCGTTTGGAACGAAGTAGAAACGTTAAATGAAACCGGTCGTGGAAGCGGCGGTTTCGGTAGTACAGGAGCAAAAGAAAGCACATGAAAGACCGTAAATACACGCTAACATTCCTCTTGCGAGACGACCAGATTCTGCTGGCCATGAAGAAACGTGGTTTTGGCGCGGATAAATGGAACGGCGTCGGCGGTAAACTTGAAGAGGGTGAGACTATGGAGCAAGCTATGGTGCGCGAATGCCAAGAAGAAATAGGGGTAACGCCTAAAGCTTATAGCAAGGTCGCTTTCCATGATTTTATACTCGGCGCCGATACAGCAGAGCCTTGGCATCAATGGGTAGACGCTTATCTGGTCACGGAGTGGGAAGGAGAACCAGTTGAGACAGAAGAAATGGCTCCGCAATGGTTTAAGATAGACGCCATCCCATATGAAAAGATGTGGGATGATGACATCCACTGGCTACCACTCGTGCTAGAGGGTAAGCTTCTAGAAACAAGTTTCACCTTTGATAGTGATGACCATATGATGGATAAGGTCGCCCAGGAAGTCACTGAGTTCAATGACAAATAAATTTGCAGTTTTTGATATAGACGGTACGCTTGTCCGCTGGCAGCTCTATCATGCGATAACCCATGAACTCGGCAAACTCGGATACTTACCGGAGGGTTCGCTAGACCAGTTACACAAGATTCGCATGGAGTGGAAGAATCGCAATAGTCAGGACTCTTATCATAACTATGAGACCGCCATGGTTGAGGTTTTTCAGGAGGCGCTACCAAATATCCCCATAGATCAGTATCAAGCAGCTGTTGATTCTGTATTCACAACGTACAAAGACCAGGTGTATACCTACACTAGGGATCTTATCAAACAACTAAGACATGACGGCTATCAGCTGTTCGCGATATCAGGGTCACCACAAGCTATATTGGAAAAAATTGGCAAACATTACGGTTTCGAAGAAGTTGTCGGTCCACGCTACGAACAAAAAAATATGGCCTTTACTGGCCACATAGCCTTAACTCACACCCGAAAGGGCGAAATCCTACAAGAGCTTGTCGAGCGACATAACCTAAGCTGGCATGAAAGCATTGCAGTGGGAGATAGTCCGAGTGACGTAGCTATGCTAGAACTAGTAGAAAAGCCGATTGCTTTCAACCCTACGAATGAGCTGTATGAGTTGGCTCGCCAGAAGGGCTGGCCGATCGTAGTAGAGCGCAAAAACGTTATATATCGACTAGCGGCAGAGACTGGCTCTTACAGTCTGAAAGAGGAAAACCACCGTGGCTGAATACTGGCAAAAACAGACGACTGAGCCACTATTTCCTGATCTCGTATGGTCGAGGCCCGAGACGAAGCGTGGCGCCGGCAAGCTACTCATACTTGGTGGCCATACCCAGAGCTTCGCTGCACCCGCCGAAGCATATACAGCAGCAACGGCCGCCAGAATTGGAACAGTGCGAGTTATACTCCCAAGTAGTTTGAGTCGAACAGTGAATAAGCTCTTCCCAGCGGCTGAATACGCCCCAACAAACCCGAGCGGAGGCTTCGCCACAACCGCTTTCTCTGAATTTTTGAGCGAAAGCGATTGGGCTGACAGCGTTTTACTATCTGGTGATTTTGGTAAGAATAGCGAAACGATTGCGCTACTCGAAAATTTCGCCAGCAAATATAGCGGGCAGCTTGTGGTTACGGGAGATGGGGCAGATTTCTTCTGTACGCATCCTACGAGCTTTGTGGACCGTCCAAATACACTGGCAGTACTTGATACTACCCAATTACAAAAACTCGCTACAAATCTGAAAGTGACCGAGGCACTTACGACTAACCTCGGATTAGTGCGCTTTGCTGAGTGGCTACACGAGTTTACGCTCAATCATCTATCGTGCCCAATCATTACAACCTACGAAGAGAACATAGTCGTTTCGATAGGTGGGCGAGTGAGCACCACACCGCTCAAAGCTAGTTCTTCGAGCCTCACCTCAGTAGCCGCAACAGCTGCAACCTGGTGGCTACAAACGCCCGCAAAACCATTTGAAGCCATTACAAGCTCGGTCTTACCCCACAAAGATTAAAGTTACTGAATAGTGAACTAGAAAGGTTTAATGTAATACTATAGTTTTAACTATTTTGCGCTGAAAGCCGTCATTATGTGGAAATAAATCGACAAGGGAAATAGACGTCAATACGCGCTTTTCGCCTTGAGCTAGTGAGCCAGTTTTTTGAACCGTTGAATGAGGCACGTAGCCGCTAGCTTGATATTCTGGAGAATTGTATACTACACCTTCGTTTTCTAGCCATGTATATACCATCGCGTATAAATCCATTAGCTCGGGGGTCTTTCTGACCCTCATCACAGGTATATCTTGCTCAAGACCAAACATATCTTGTTGTTCTCCGACAATCTCAACTTTTTGCATGTTACGAACGACTTCAGCAAGGCCCTCGGCAATTTCACCACCACTTTTATCGCAAGCAAACACTCCAGCGATTGTGACGTGGAGCGGAAAATCGGTGTAATAGAATTCTGAGCCTTCGTCTATCTCATCGAGTAAGCAGAGTATTACCCATTTTTGCGTAAACTTTTCCATATGCGTAGTGTAACAAAAAGAAGAGTCTAAGAGCTGAAGTGCGTGTTCTTAATCTAGTAATTTTGGTGGGCGAGGAGGGACTTGAACCCTCACGAGCGTAAAGCTCACAAGATTTTGAGTCTGGCGCGTCTACCAATTCCGCCACTCGCCCTTCAAAAGTACTCGATATCGTGGTCGTCAGGGGTGTATTGTACTATACTGTGAGATAGAACGCGAGTGGGCACGCAGATACAAAGCTCCACTGGCAGTTACACGTTCAACTATGAGTAGCAATCCATTATTCCCCGATACCAACCCGTCGCAGCCCGTTGTGTCTGAAGATGCCGCCGTGAAGCTTATTCGTGATAAGGTAGCGCGTGCCTTCGGTGAAGAACCGGCAGTCACTCAGGAATTAGCAAAGGCAGAGCAAAAACGCGGGCCAAGCAAGCACCAAACCTTTATCGTTGAACTAAGTCGAGCAGGCAAGAGCCTGGCTGAGATTCAAACAGAATGGCACCACTACTACACGCAGCTTCCCGACACAGAAAAACGCGAAGTCTGGGAAGAGTTCTACGCAGCCAATCAGCACACGCCATACCAAAAACTTTTTCAGAAACAACAACCAGTCTATTCAAGGATGCAGGGGGATACACCCGTGCAAACAACCACTAGCACAGCTGCGGCGAAACCTGAGGTCACGCCTCAACAACTCAATACTTCGCCGCCACAAGATGAACAAAGCGCTTCAGATATTCGTAGCCGCATCCGCAAAACCGTCAGCGCCAATGGCAAGCTGAACGCTAAGCATCACGTGCAATCAATACTATTTGGGCTCGGCATGGGGTTCTTGGTTATCGTAGTTATGTTGTTTGGGTTTTTCAACGAATTTGTGATCGCACCGTTTATCCAACCAAGCCGTAGCGTAAGCGCCACACCTGTCATCGTATCTGATATCCAGGCAGCGACAGCTAAGCCAACAATCATTGTCCCGAAGATAAATATACAGATTCCGATTGATTTCAACCTGACATCCAATAGCGAAGAGGCGGTCCAAAGGTCATTAAATGATGGGGTCGTTCACTATCCAAACACTGCACTTCCTGGACAAAACGGCAATGGTGCATATTTCGGCCACTCCAGCCAAAACATATTCAATAATGGCAAATATAAGTTTGCTTTTGTGCTGCTACAAGAACTGACGACAGGCGATGTCTTCAGTATCATCCATGACGGCAAAGTTTACTCCTATCAAGTGTTCGCCAAAGAGATCGTACCACCGAGCCAGGTGAGCGTCCTGAACGACACAAAAGGTAAGCAGGCTACCGCCGTGCTTATCACCTGCGACCCTCCGGGTTTTAGCACCAACAGACTCGTAGTCTGGGGTGAACAGATCAGCCCAAGCCCATCAACCAATACAGTCCAGGCGCCTAAGGATATCGCACCACCAGCGCAGATTACGAGCAACGGACCAACTCTATGGACGCGCATCGTTCGATCAATTAGCTTTTGGGACTAAGTGCTTATTATTTAGCTCGTAGATTCGTGGTAGTCAAGATCTGCATACCGTTACTATCTGTTGAGATAGCGAATACCCGGCTGTAATCACTCGTGAAGAACAATCCGAAAGGTCCCGATGAAGCCTGTAGTGTTTGTACATTTTGATTATCATAGTCACGAACGATAGCCGAGCCTTTGCTGACAAAATACAATCGATGCCCGTCCATCCAGCTTGCGGCGCCGGTACTACTTTCCACCCTTTGAGCTACGGTGTATAGGTAAGTATTGTCGTATTCGGCATCATAGACTGCGAACTTACTGCCATTCTCAGTCAACACAAAACGTGCGTTTGAAGAAAATGAAACATGCGTTGGGTTTTCGACATGTAGGAAGCGCAGGGGTGTCGGCAAGCTCGACGAGTCTGCTAATGGCTGATCAAGTGGGTTTTTATACACCCGAACGCCAGTCTGACTCGATGAACCGATGACGATATACCAAGAGCCCCCATATTGTGCCATTTCCATAAGGTACTTCTTGGCGCCCGCATCAAGCTGACGTATTACCTGCGAGCGGTTACCCTGCAAAAGCACCGCGTTGACCTTACCGGCTGTTATTTTGCCGTCGGGTGTCGTATCAGTGATATACAGCACCGTATCATCACCAATAGTTTTGTAGCTCAGAACATTCTCAAGTGAAAGCGCCGAAGCATTGCCACTTATTGCTCTAGTAACGAGCATCTTATCGGTACTGTTGTATACATAGAATTGGTCAGAACGCTCATCAAAAAGGCTCAACTCTTCTACGTCACTCAGGCTCAAGGCATTTGTGATATTTTGGCTATTCTTGCTGTTCTCACGATCGAACATAATATATTCATGAGCTGCTTTGTTTTTATCAGTGTATTGATGGAGTAGTAAGACGTGCCGATTATCCCTTGACCATTCTGAGACAGACCAATTTTGCACGCCATCTCCGGCGGTAAATACTGTCGCTGGTATGACGCTGGTCACACTGGTCACCACAGCAGAGTCTCGCAGGTCATAGACGGTGAACGTCCCCGACCTGTTCTCTTGTGCGGTGAGTAGCCAACGCTGGTCTGGACTCTGGCTAGCAATCGCCAGCTTCCCATTGAACGTATCCGTAATGTCGGTCTGCAGCGTAGTGGGAAACAAAAATGGATAGTCATACCGGCGCACATCGCCCCCGATAGATTCAATGACGCGCTGCCATGGTCGATATCCCTCTCGGGTGATTTTGAGTGTGTATTGTCCTGATTCGAGATTTAGTTTAGTGTTTGTTCGTGGGTCCTGAAGCTTGCCATCCAGATACATAGAAGCGCCCTTAGGCTGGCTCGATACAAATACCAAACCGCACCTACCGACATCACCCGAGCTATTGAGGCAGTAGCCATCCGTTTGATAGAGTAATAAGATGCTGGCGAAGGCAATGGCAATGCCAATCAACGCATAGCCTATCTTCAGTCCAGTTCGGTGTCGTCGCACCTTGGCGGTGTCTAAAAAATCCATAGTTTTATGTGCTAAGTATAGCGTAAATAGCATGATTTCGCCAGGAAATTACACCGACAGAACAGATATGCACTTGCACGACAACAGACACAAGCGGTATCATTATAGAGAATACATAGAACGTGAAGGCGACAGAGAAACACCACAACAGTATGAACAAACAAATAATAACACTCCAAGGCACTTCATTTGACGCAGTAACTGGCTCGGTCATACGTGATGTTACGCCTGCACAAAAAAGCGAGAAAATGGCCACACCAATACATACTGCTGAGCCTGTTGTGACTACGCCGTCCAAAGCAGCGAGACAAAGAACAGTGAACCACGCAAAACATCACGCGCAACAATCTTCCAGAACTCTGATGCGTCGAGCAGTCAAGGTTCCAGAACCTTCACTCAAAAAACAAGCAAAAGCTCAAGCTGCTCTAGAACATACACACCCACAACACGTCGCCGTCAAACACAGCGCCCTACAACTTGATACTCAACGTTTGAGGAAGGCTAACGAGACTCAACGCCACCCACGGGTTGGTAGATTCCACGTGCCGAGTAATACATCCTTCATCTTTGCGGACGTACCCGTCAGAAAAGCACCGAACAATCAACCGCCTGTGACACCACCACCGGTGCAGACAAATAAACCTATCGACATATTTGAAAACGCTATCGAGAACGCAACTCATTTCGTTGACGTCAAAACCCAACGAAAACATTTCAAAAAGCACGCTCGACGTCATGCCTTCAGCATGACAGCTGGCACACTCGCCATTCTCGTAGTAGCTGGCCTGGCACTCTACCAAAATTCACCAAGTATGCAGCTACGATTCGCTGGCTACAAAGCAGGAGTTGCGACCGTCACGCCAGATTTTTCTGCCAGTGGATTTGCCTATAATGGCAGCAGCGTACAAGGTGCCCGTGTGGTCATTGGTCTAACCTCAGACGGTACGAGGTACCAGCTTTCTCAACAGGAGACAAATTGGAATGGCACCGAGATGATAGCACAGGTTGGGTCAGTTGATTCAAGCGGACAACCAAACTACCGTACACTTACTATCGGCGATATAACTGTCTATCAATTAGATGAAACTGAAGCAACCTGGATACAGAGTGGTATTTGGTATCAACTGACTGGTGACAAGGCGCTCAGCGAGAACCAACTGGGTGCTTTAGTAAAAAACACTTAGTGGTTTCACTTCGAACTTTTTAAATACTTCTAGTGAAGTCTGTATACTAGAACACATGACAACCATCCGAACTCGTTTTGCTCCCTCACCAACTGGCTTTTTGCATGTCGGCGGCATACGCACCGCACTGTTTGCGTACCTCGTGGCACGACAAGCGGGTGGCCAATTTATATTACGCCTCGAAGATACCGACAAAAGTAGGGAAGTAGCCGGTTCAGCCGAGCACCTTGTCGAAAGCCTCAACACACTTGGGCTCTCCTACGACGAAGGTCCTGATATCGGTGGAGACTACGGACCATATCGACAATCGGACAGACTCGACACCTACCACCGTTGGGCGCAGAAGCTCATCGACGCAGGGAGGGCGTATGCCGACCCGTATGCACCGGCCGAAGTACAAGAATTTCGCGAAGCTGCAGCGGCAGCCAAAAAGCCATTTCTATACCGTAACCATCGTCCAGAAAATCCACCGGTCTGGGATGGTTCTACACCGCTACGCTTTAAGGCTGATCCACAGCAATACCAGTGGCACGATGTCGTAATGGGCGATCTAAAGACCGGCCCAGAAGTAATCGATGATTTCATACTTATCAAGACGGACGGATACCCAACCTACAACTTCGCCCATATCGTTGACGATGCCGAAATGAAGATCACTCACGTCATTCGTGGGCAAGAGTTCTTATCTTCGATGCCGAACTACCTCAATCTCTATGAAGCACTTGGGCTTGAACTCCCGATTTTTGCAACCATGCCGCACATCATGAATGAACAGGGTAATAAAAAGCTTGGTAAACGTGACGGTGCTAAAGATGTCCTCGATTATATCCGAGATGGCTACCTACCAGAAGCGCTCGTGAGCTTCATTGCAACGCTAGGTTGGAATGACGGCACTACCAAAGAAGTGTTTACTCATGATGAGCTTGTCGAGACATTTGACCTGCATCGTGTGGGCCGCAGCGGTGCCCGCTTCGACGAGAAGCGACTGCTTTGGGTAAACGGTCATTTTATTCGCGAACTGCCCCTCGATGAGCTTATGAGGCGCGCCGAACCATTCTGGCCAAGCAATGCACATACCGTCGACGTGGCTTACAAGCAACAAGTGCTCTCGATTGCTCAAGAGCGGCTAAAAACACTCAATGATTTACCGGCGCTGACAAGCTACTTCTTCGATGAGCCGACTCGCGACGATACGCTTATCACTGAAAACAAACAGCTCAAGAAGCTCACTGAGTCGGAAGTTACTACGCTCATCAATGCCGCGCACGATGCACTCGCAACACTGGACGACTGGCAGCCAGGCACAATCCAGGACGCACTCAACCAGCTGCTCGAGAGTACCGGCCGAAAACCAGGCATACTATTTAGTCTCATTCGTATTTATACCACCTGGGCACCTTTCAGTCCTCAGCTAAACGACACCCTCGCATTACTCGGCAAAGACAAGACTCTGCAACGACTTCGGTCTTAAAACGAATCCCCTCTGGTCATAGTGCTTGTGGTTTTGCTACAATACTCTATATGATTGATGACTTCATGCCAAAGCGCGATAAGCCGCGCCGTATTGAACCCCTTGAGCGAGACCAGCGAAAATCTATTCACGAGCTATATGACGAACATACGGCAACCGAAGCGGGCAAGGTGTCTACTGATGATGAGTCGGCTTCAACGACAGATATTCCTAACACTGAGGAACCGTTTCGTACCCCAGAAGAAATCGCAGCCATGGAGACAAATGACGAAAGCGACGAGCAGCCCAGTCCAGATGACGAGAGTACGCCACCCGAGAAACCAGTGCCCAAAAAGAAACACAAATTTTGGCAGTGGCATTGGCGGCTCGGTAGAAAATGGACAATCGCACTAGCATTAGTGCTGCTCGCGCTAGTATCAACTGGAAGTCTCGCTGCGTACAACTATTACTTCATAAAAAACCCTGGTGGTAGCTTTGCTGTTAAACATCGCAAGTTCGAGCCGAAGACTGTGGCGAGTAACCTGAGCGGGCTTCAGGTCGACCCAGCGATAAACGAACGCCCAGTGACAGGTGTCATGATAGAAAATAGTCTCGATGCTCGACCACAAAGTGGACTCGACCAGGCAGGTGTAGTTTTTGAAGCCATTGCTGAGGCGGGTATTACGAGGTTTCTTGCACTATTCCAAGATACCCAACCAGATTATATTGGACCCGTCAGGAGTGTACGCCCATATTATGCACAATGGTGCTTAAGTTTTGACTGTGCACTCGCGCATGTCGGCGGTAGCCCAGAAGGGCTCAGCGCCATAAGAGCCTGGGGCGTAAAAGATCTTGACCAGTTCGCGAACAGCGGCGCCTACTGGCGTATTAGTAGTCGCTATGCACCTCACAATATGTACACAAGTATTTCTAAACTCCAAGCTGTCGAGAAACAGAAGGGCTTCGGCGCAGCGAAACACACTCCATTTACACGCAAAAAAGAAACCGCCAGCAAAACACCAAACGCAACGACTATAAATTTCAACATATCCAGTGCTTCTTACAATAGCGCATTTACCTATAAGGCAAAGACGAATAATTATGCAAGGAGTGAGGGCGGTGCACCCCACTACGTAACCGACGGCAAGGGCACCAAGACTCAAATCACACCAAAAGTCGTCATCGCCATGATTGTTCCATACGGCTTGAAATCAGATGGTTATCACAGTGACTACAATGCCGTGGGCACAGGCAAAGCGTATATCTTCCAGGATGGCACCGTACAGATTGGGACCTGGTCAAAATCAAGTAATGGCGCTGCACTCAAGTTTATCGGCTCAGACAATAAACCAATCGCACTCAACCCGGGTCAAACCTGGATAACAGCACTCGGCGACACAGGCCGGTTAACTTACAAGTAAAGAATAAAACAATGGATTTCTATACAAAATACCGCAATCAAGCAACACTACGTGTCGCGGGGTTCGTCGCGCTACTTATCTTTCTCACACTTGGTACCGGCTGGGCGTTATATGTAAGTCAGCGCGTAAACATGATGACCATATTGGCACTAATGTCTTTCGTGGCAACGCTAGCAGGTGCCCTCATGGTGCCGGCGATTACCCGCATTATCGAACCAGTCAAAGATATCTGGCAGGCAGTCCAACACATTTCGCCCCACGGTGAGTCTGCCACAGCTCCGTCAGCCGATGAGGTGCATATCGGCAAAGAACTCGTCTCAAACCTGATCAATAACATCTATCAACTGGCTAGTGTGGTCGAAGATATCGAGAAGACTAATGCCAAGCAGGCTCAGGATATGCACGTGAGTTTTGTTGCAAACTCGCTCCCATTGCCCCTCATCGTGCTTGATGACAAAGAAACCATTGTGTACGTAAACGAAGTGTCCCTAAAGTATTTCGGGATACCTGCCGACGAGCTAGAAGGCAAAAACGTCTACACCGCATTTGATATGTCCTTCGTCAACGATAAAACGCTTACTAGCTGGCTGAAAGAAGCTCGACACGATAGCGTCACCGCCAACGCCAATTGGGAACGTGTCCGTATTGGCCTGCCGGGTCAAAAGGACGGTAAACAATTCGATATGGCTGCTCACTATAATAAATCAAACCCTATGGGTTACGAGACATTGCTTGTCTTATTCGATCACACTGATATCTACAGTCAGGATGACCAATCAATGAGCTTTGTGGCGCTTGGCGTCCATGAGCTACGCACACCATTAACGCTGCTCCGAGGCTATATTGAGGTATTCGACGAAGAGCTCGGGCCGAGCCTTACACCAGAGCTCAAAGGCTTTATGCAGAAGATGGATGCATCCGCCCAGCAATTATCAGCTTTTGTCGATAATATCTTGAACGTCGCAAAGATTGAGGATAACCAGCTAACATTGCAGCTCCACGAAGAGAAGTGGGAAGACGTACTCATGAATGCCATCAATGATTTGAGCCTCCGTGCGAGTGTCCGTGGCATTACTATAAAAACCGACATCGCTACTGACTTACCAACCGTCGGGGTCGACAGGTATAGCATTTACGAAGTCATCGCGAATCTGCTCGATAACGCTATCAAGTATTCTAAGGGTACAAAGGAAATTTATGTCAGTGCGTCGCTGAATAAAGACGGTTTTGTTGAAACAAGTGTGAAAGATTTCGGGCTCGGTATCGACTCGAGCATTTTGCCGCACATCTTCGATAAGTTCTATCGCAATCATCGCAACCGCGCCCAAATAGGTGGCACCGGACTCGGTCTGTATCTGAGCCATGCTATTGTCCAAGCCCACAGTGGACAAATTTCAGTCAACAGTAAAGTCGATGAAGGCAGCACGTTTACCTTCACCCTGCTACCATACGCAAAACTTGCGAAAGATGATAAATCAGGGGATACTACCAGCATAACGCGTGGGGCGCACGGCTGGATTAAAAATCACTCACTCTACCGAGATTAAGGATAAAAATATGGATAAAGACACCGCAACAACCACCCCGAAACTCAAAAAAGTACTCTGCATAGAGGACGAACACTTCATTAGCGAATTGTATGCTCGCGCGCTCACGAAGGCTGGATACGACGTCGACGTACAGCTCGACGGCCAGAAGGGTCTTGCTGCTGCTCAAGCCGATACGTACGACATTATCCTATTGGACCTTATGATCCCTAATATCACCGGCATCGAGGTACTCCGCACACTACGAAACCCGGCTAAGACGCCACGCTTCCATGGCAAGATTGTCATCACCACCAATCTAGAACAGCGTGATGACGTTCGTGCAGATATCGAACGCCAGGCAGATGGCTATCTCGTTAAGGCAGAGATTACCCCGCGCCAACTCGTCGAATTTCTCTCTACTCTCGAAACCTCAGTTCAATAAGCTAAAAGTATAAACATAAGCTTGTCTTTTGACTACGCTACTCGTATAGTAAAAGACAGCCACGTGTGGGCTTCTTTGGTGACTCAGTCGAGATAGCTCAGATTCCTCTGCACGGACTACTACACAATCTAGGCTCGTACGCTCCGGCCCCTGCGACGCCTCATTACAGATCAGGTTCCTTATATCCACCCCAGCGTAGACACGGTCGCTCGGCGTGACAGGCACCTATCCTCTTACCAATAAGAGACCAAACCCGTTGCCGAAACAATATATCTGTTTTCGGCTTTTTGTCGTTCAAGAATTCTACCGACAAGAAGCTACTAAATTGTAATGAGGAGTCCTGATCCATGACACAAATTATCAACCAAGAAGTAAACGTAAACGCCCTGTATTTCACCGGTCGAGAAATGCGAAGTTTTCCAAAAGTTATTGAATATGAGGGCCAAGCCGTCACCTTCGCAAGTGGTCTACGCTACCTTGTTCGTCGAGGTGCTGAGGCTATTCGGCTCTTCGACATGAGCGCAGAAGATGGACAGACCTATCGGCTCCGTCAAGATGGCGAACAATGGCTACTTCTCGGCCTGACCGCTCAGGAGGTACGCATATGAAATCTCGCCACTACTTGCAAGAGGACATCGCGCAAATACGACGTTATTTTCCAGGAGCCAAGCCCGTTGCACTCGTCACGCCGTTCGACCTCACACCCAAGCAGCCACGCACACCAATCAGCCTCCTCCAGGTAAGTGAGCAGCCCAACGAGAACTGGGGAAAGGGTGTTTTGCAGTGGATACTATAAATCTATTCGAAGAGTCACTTGCCGCTAGCGGCACAGAAGCCGCAACTCACAAAGGCTTTCCTAATGCGGCAGCGAATCGCAACCACAAACCACTCAGCCTCGATAAACTCCTCGTGGCTCATCCAGCTAGTACCTACCTCTTCCGCGTCCGCGGGCATGACTGGGAGCCAGTCGGTATATTTGACGGTGATATTGCTATCGTTGATCGCTCGCTCAAGCCCCAGGCACAATCGACCATCATCGGCTGGGACGAAACTGGTACATTCCATATCGGCACGTGGTCGCCAGATAGTACTGGAGCGAACTGGGGCGTCATCACAACCACTATTCATCAACTCCGCCACACCAACTGGTAGCTCATGTACGCACTAATAGATGCAAACAATTTCTTTGTGAGCTGTGAGCGCTTATTCCGCCCAGACCTAGAGGGCAAACCAGTCGTCGTTCTGAGCAGCAACGACGGTTGTGCTATTAGTCGCAGCAATGAAGCCAAGGCTCTCGGGATCAAGATGGGTGAGCCATTATTCAAACTTAAGGAACGGTTTCAGGTCTTGGAGCCCAAATCTTCACAGAGAGAGAATGCGCGTCATACTTCAAATGACCGACAGGAGAGCATTGTAAGTTTTAGCGCAAATTTTGAGCTTTACGGCGACATCAGCGAGCGTATCAGTAGCTTAGTCACCAGCATTACACCTCATATCGAGCTCTATAGTGTCGACGAGTCTTTTCTGGATTTGTCAGCATTAGATATCACCAATTATACCGAGTGGGGCAGAGTAGTACGCGCGCGCATTCTCCACGACATTGGCATACCAGTCAGTATTGGTATTGCCCCCACGAAGACACTCTGCAAGATTGCAACCGACCAGGCAAAAAAACATCCTGAGCTGCTCGGCGCCTACCATCTGACCCCAGCTGACATGCCCGATGTGCTGGCGGCAACGCCCGTGCAAGACATCTGGGGTATCGGCAGGAAGCTCGCACCGCTGCTCAGAGCCGAGGGAATTAGTACAGCGCTCGATGTCACTCACATGCGCCCGAAGCGGGCACAGCAGCTCATGGGTATCCACGGGAGGCAACTGCAGGCAGAGTTAAGTGGTACTCGCTGTCTGCCATTGCAGCAGCAGACGAAGCCACAATACATGATTATGCGAGGGCGCCAGTTTGGTGCGGATACTACAGATTTTAATGCCATCGAAGCAGCTGTCACATCACTCGCAAGCAGGGCTACTGCCGAGCTGCGCCGTGAACAGCAACTCACACAGCACGCGAGCGTTACGCTACGGACAAATCGCACGAGACCAAACTACACTAAGCTCTTTGCTGAAGTACATTTCACGAGCCCCACCGCAGACATTGGTACTATCAGCAGCCAGCTCATTCAGGCCATCAGCCGATTAAGTACTGGACACCAGTCGTATCATGCCGCCGAAGTACTACTGACAGGTCTCACGAAAATCAGCCACCTACAAACGGATGTATTTGGCGAGGTTGATCTACCGGAGCATAACCGCGACAACGCCCGGATGGAAGCATTTGACTCAATCAGAGCCAAATACGGTAGCCATGCTATACGACCCGCCGCCGAAACATTAACCTCGTCATGGGAGCCTCGCCGCAACCTCCTGAGCCCCCGCCATACAAGTGACTGGGCGGAGCTACCAGTGGCTCGGGCCGACAAAATGGTTGATATTTATTGACACATGTTCTGGTTTTAAAGGCGTGATATAATCTGTTCTATGGAACACTTATTTGATTTCAAAGAAATTGGCCTAGAAAACCGTGACAAAAAAGTCTACGAGACGCTCGTTGGCCACCCCGGCAGTAGCTTGCGAAGCATCGCCAGTGTCACTGGCATAAATCGCGGAAGCGTCTATGAATCAATGAAGCAGCTTGCAGATGCGGGGCTAGTTGGCTCAATTGAAGTCGGCAAACAGCGGCGTTACACTGCAAACGACCCGCGTACTATCGTCGAGCTCCTGCGAGAGCGTCAAACCCAGGCGCAACTAGCAGAGCAGGCTGCCTATGCGTATATCGATACTTTGCCGAGACCATCAGATGAAGCGCAATCAGTTGCATTCGCCACCTATTACGAAGATATCGAGGGCGTCGCGGGTATCCTGCGTGATGTCATCTCGACTTGCCGTGAGCAGGGAGTAGAATCATACCGAGTTATCACGACTAAACGTGTTCGAGAGCATATGTATGTCAACTTCAAGAATTTCACACAGCGACGAATTGCAGCCGGCATTGCCGTCCAAGCTCTCGCAGTTGGCTCCGGTGGCAACAAAGATGAGTTGAGCGAACGTCGATGGCTCGAATCAACGAGAGGAGATACCCCGAATTGCTACACTATTATTTATGCCCATAAAACGGCTTTTATCACCATGAGCGATACCAATATACTCTCAGGTATCGTCATAGATAATCCAGGCGTCGCGCAACTCCAAAAGGAACTCTTTGACCGCTTATGGCTGACTTCGTAACATCTCTCGTCGATTCACACCCGCTTATCTCCGCACAAGTCTCAAAACAGCAGGTGGCGGTCATCTTGCGCGAGCTCAAGCGCAGCATAGAGCAAGGACAGAGTGGAGCAGTCGTCGAGTTTGGCTGCTACGTCGGTACTACCAGTCTTTTTATCCGTAGACTCCTCAATGAAACCGATTATGAACGACCGTTTCATGTTTATGATTCATTCGCTGGTCTCCCCAAAAAAGTCGCCCAAGATGGTTCGGCAGCAGGCGACCAATTCGTAGCCGGAGAACTCAGCGTCAGCAAAAAGCAGTTTCTGCACGAGTTTCAACGGGCAAAGCTCAAACCACCGGTGATTCACAAGGGCTGGTTCAGTGCGCTCGGCGAGTATGACGTGCCACCACAGATAGCGTTTGCGTTTTTGGACGGAGACTTCTACACCAGCATCCGTGATTCGCTCAAGCTCGTACTGCCGCGCATGGCCGCTGGTGGTATTATCGTTATCGATGACTATGCCCGCGAGGCATTGCCTGGCGCCGCAAGAGCTGTGCATGAGTTTCTACCCACCACACTACAAGATAAGATCACAACAAGCCACAATTTAGGAGTTATTCGACTATGAAACTCCACCTCGTCACTATTGGCAAGCCGAAGCTCGCCTATGCGCAGCTTGGCTGGGAAGACTATCTCAAGCGCCTCAATCGATTCCATCAGGTCCGCGTCACGCACCTCGCCGATAAGTGGGCAAATGACAGCGACAAAATCATCGCCACCACAGGCACGGCACATCTTGTCGCTCTCGTCATCGACGGTCCGCAGCTCTCAAGTCATGAGCTGGCAGCTTTTCTCGAAAAAACTGCACTAGAGGGTAGGGAGCTTTGTTTTATCATCGGTGGGCCAGACGGACTACCGCAAGCCGTCATAGAAAAAGCTCAGACCAAGCTGAGCTTTTCAAAACTGACATTTCCACACGATCTTGCGATGGTAATCTTGCTCGAGTCACTCTACCGCGCCAGCAGCATCACCGCCGGCACGCCGTATCATCATTAACAAGCCTTTAAAATTAAACCTATCCGTAGTTCGTGTTGAGTACTGTTTCTACGAAAAACGAGTAGCAGCTTCGTCTAAATCGGCTGCAAATGCCTCGATATGTATTTCTGCATTTTTATAATCATTCCTGATATGGCTTCGCTCATGAACACGACCATATCTTTCGAAGTTCATATCTACTTTCGCGACTTCAGCAGGACTTCGAGGTAGAGGCCTTACGTGCACGGTGGTGTTTTCTTTCGTCGAATAGTCAAGCGTCACCAAGCGTCTGAATTGCCAGCTAAACAATCGCTTTTCAGCATGATTATGAAACAGTGTTAATTCGTGATTTTCATCAAATGAAACTATCAACAGCTCATTAACAAGGTTTTGGCCAAAATGCCGTGTTTGCTGATGACGTAAAGGTTCACCTAGTGCTGCCGATCCTATATGTTTCGAGTGTGGTCGTAGTAATTCATACGTAGGCATTGCTTTATTTGCAAGCTGTGCCAGTAAAGATTCAATTTCTGAACGACGGGATTGAGTATTGTCTTGGCGTTCTCTGTGCGTAGGTGCGTCTAAAAATATAACTTCACTCATGGTGTCTGATTATCCTGCGATTAATCATTACTTGCAAGTTTTAGCAAGTTACTTTAGGGCGAGAAGGCAGATTCCGTCGCTTTTCGTTGCAGCCATGTTTGACAAGCTTAAATCCCGGCGGGATATCGCGCGCCATTCGGCGCACTCCTTCTTGCGGTGCTCGACAAACATATGTAAACACACGTTTGCTCTGCGCTCCTCATTCGCCGAACCCTGTGGGTTCGTATCCCCCGAGGAAGACAAAGAAAAAACGCCACCGCAAGGTGACGTTTTTTCTTTGGTGACCCCGGCGGGATTCGAACCCGCGATCTTCTGGATGAGAACCAGATGTCCTGAACCACTAGACGACGGGGCCACGTTTTGCTATGAAATAGCCGCATTATCGTAGCATATTCTTTGGGGTATTCATAGGGTGAGCAACTGAATAGATTGTGAATTGACCTCAGTAATATATACTTATAGGATGCAGAAAACCTCCGGTGGTGAGCTACTCGATATAGATGATGTCCGTACGCTCGTCACACAAGAGCTCAAAGAATATATTGGTACAAAAAAATTAGCGGCAAACACCATAGCGCCAGCCTACGCTACGCTCTGGCGATCTATAGAAAACTTAGCAATCGCTGGAGGCAAACGCTTCCGTTCGTACATGGTGTATCTGGCGTATAGTGCCTATCCCGGCAGAGCAGACGAGTCGACATGGAAACATGCTGCATCTGCCGTTGAATTGTTGCACTTAGCACTTCTCGTTCACGACGATATTATCGATCGTGACTACATACGATATGGCATTAGAAACGTAAGCGGACAGCAATATGATGCGTACGCACCGCATATCGCAGACAATATCGAACGTCAACATTTCGCAGACAGTGCAGCGATACTGGCTGGTGACCTCCTAATCGCCGGAGCATACGATTTACTCTCACGAACTACAGCATCTAGGTCTAAAATTACGAGCGCTCAGATGCTTCTCGACGAAGCAATATTTCGCGTAGCTGGAGGTGAGCTCATAGATACCGAGTCTGCGTTTATGGAGCCACGTGAATCACCACTGCTCATTGCTCAAGAAAAAACAGCATCATATTCTTTTTGTGGGCCACTGGCAATTGGCGCGACGCTAGCTGGAGCGTCACAGGAGGCTATCGAACATCTACAGAAGTTTGGATTGTCACTCGGTATAGCATTTCAACTCCAGGATGATTTACTGGGTATGTTTGGTGACGAGGCAGAACTCGGTAAAAGTGCCGTGAGTGACCTGCGAGAAGGCAAGTACACCTACTTAGTTGAGCAATTTCATACGGTTGCAGATGAATCTCAACAGAAAATTTTCGCGAACGCTTTTGGCGTCTCCACAGCCACTCCGGCAGAACAGGGTGCCGCAAAATCCGCCCTAATAGAGTCGGGGGCAAGGTCTATCGTAGAAGAAAAAATACACGAGCTTGAGCAAGCCGCACGAGCCACTATGGAAGATCTACGCCTTGAAGCGCAGGTTAAAGCTGCCTTCGATACCTTTATCACAAAATGCACAAAGCGGAGTTCATAGCATGGAACTATATGACGAGGTTAGTAGAGAGCTAAGTCGTACGCTCACTATTCGTTACTCGTCATCTTTCAGCTTGAGTAGTCGCCTGTTTGATAAAAATATACAGCCACACATTTACGCTATTTATGGACTGGTTCGAATCGCAGACGAAATCGTCGATACCTACCGAGGCAACAATCAAGCCAAGCTGCTCGATACACTTGAGTCAGAAACATATCGCGCGCTTACGGACGGCTATAGCACGAACCCAATCGTGCACGCATTTGCAAAAACAGCCCAACAGTACGGCATAGAAAAATCGCTCATTGCTCCATTTTTCGCGAGCATGCGTATGGATATCGGCAATGCATATACCGCAGACGACTACGAGGCTTATATTTACGGCTCAGCTGAAGTTATCGGCCTGATGTGTCTGAAGGTATTTTGCGATGGAGATACTTCACTATACAAAGAGACTGAGCGGGGTGCGCGAGCACTCGGCGCTGCCTATCAAAAGATAAACTTCCTCCGTGACCTCGCCGATGATTACGAGAGATTGGGTCGAGCGTATTTCCCGAATATTTCAATTGATGATTTCCAAAATACAGACAGAGATAGTATCATCGCCGATATCAAGAACGATTTACTCAACGCGAAAACAGCCATACAAATTTTGCCGAAAAGTACGCGCAGAGCAGTTGCAGCAAGTTACACGATGTACATGGCACTAACAAAAAAACTTAGCGCAACCCCAGCAGAGGAAATCCTAAAATCACGCATTCGGATAACTTCGAGTGTCAAAGTATATCTAGCTATTCGTAGCCTAGTGTCAGGAGGCAGGCTGTGAGTACACCCAAAAAGGCGATCGTCATCGGTGCCGGCATAGGCGGCATCGCCACCGCAACATATCTTTCGAAGGCTGGTTATGAAGTAGAGCTATACGAACAGCATGCGAAACCAGGCGGTCGTGCTGGCCTACATCAAGCTGAAGGATTTAGCTTCGATACTGGTCCATCGTGGTATCTCATGCCCGAAGTATTTGAACATTTTTTTGCGCTCTGTAACACGACCACAGCAGCTCAACTTGATGTCGTTCGTCTTGACCCTGCCTATAAAGTATTTTTTGAGAATGGCGCCCCGATAACTATTGGCGCAGACCAGGTTGAAAACCAAGCAAAATTTGAGATAACTGAGCCAGGGGCGGGCAAACAGCTCAGGCGCTACACCGCGCAGGCATCGTTGCTGTACAAGCTATCGATGAAGCATTTTCTCTACACGAACTTTCAATCAATTCGCGGAATTTTTAGTCTCGAAGTGCTGCGTAATGCCCCGAAGTTCTTGAGACTACTCGGGCGCTCGTTTGATCAAGAAGTCAGTCACTATTTCACGCACCCGCATCTCAAAATGATACTCGAATATAGCAGTGTATTTTTGGGCGCCTCGCCGTACAAAACTCCCGCCCTCTACACCCTGATGGGTGCGCTCGATTTCGACCAGGGAGTCTACTATCCGCGTGGGGGGATATACAAGCTTATCGAAAAAATGGCCAAGCTCAGCGAGGAAGCAGGAGTTACGTATCACTACAGTAGTACTGTAAAGAAAATTATCACGCAGGCAGGTCACGTTACCGGCATTCAGCTTGCTTCTGGAAAAAGCGCTTCTGCCGACCTAGTCATATCAAATGCAGATTTGCACCACACTGAAACTGCCATGTTGCCGTCAGCACAGCAAAGTTATCCAGAGGCGTACTGGGACAAGAAAGTCAGTGGACCGAGCGCATTACTGCTCTACCTGGGCGTGAAGGGTAAATTGCCTGAGCTCGCTCATCACGATTTGCTGTTCGTCGACAGCTGGAGAGAAAACTTTGAGGCAATTTACGAGACCAAGACCATCCCGAACCCTGCGTCTTTATACATCAGTAAGACAACCGAGACAGAACCGGAGCTTGCACCTAAAGGACACGAGGCTCTGGTGGTTTTAGTACCATTGCCCGCCGGGGTCACACTCACTGCCAAAATGCAAAAAAACCTCGAGTCACAGACTATTTCGCAGATAGAACGAATGGCCGGCATAACCGACCTGACTTCAAGAATCGTCTACAAACACACCATGGGACCAGCCGACTTCAAAGCACAATTTCAATCGTGGCAGTACAGCATGCTTGGTCCGGGTCACACGCTTAAGCAAACTGCTATTTTCCGCACTCAAAACTACAGCAAGAAGGTCAAGAACCTCTACTACGTTGGTGGCTCCACAATACCCGGTGTTGGGATGCCGATGTGCCTGATCAGTGCCGAGCTGGTTTACAAACGCATCGTCGATGATAAAAGCAATGGCCCCATCTCGCACATCAAATTTGATGAGAAGGCGAGTACGTAAGCATGCAGTTCGTGTATCTTGCGAGTTTACTTATGGCTCTTAGCGGTCTGGCAGTACTGGATTGGCGATATAAGCTGGCGGTTTGGTATGATTGCAAACGAACCCTCAAAACTCTGGCGGTCATGTCGGGCATCTTTGTATTTTGGGATTTACTGGGGATTTCGCTCGGTATATTCCTACACGGCGACAGCCAATACACACTGCCGGTACGGCTCGCACCCGAATTTCCAATCGAAGAGCTCTTCTTCATCGTATTACTTTCCTACACAACACTGCTGCTGATAAGAACAATGGAGCGAAGATGGCCCGATACATCCTCCTAAATATCGTGGTCATGGCGACCGCACTGCTGATTTCTCGACGACGCAGCCTTAAACTGTCTCGTGCGCATATAATTGCACTCGGGCTGGTCCTACTGTTGACACTCATATTTGACTCTATACTGGTTCTCCAAAGCATCATAGACTACAACTCTTCTTATATTCTCGGCTTACGTATCTGGGCAGCCCCAGTTGAAGATTTTTGCTACCCGATCTTGGCCGTGTTCATAACTCCCGTAGTTTGGAAGCATTTTGGCAAGGAGAAAACACATGCGTAGCACAATTACTCGTTTGCTCATGATTTCACGGCCAATCTCGTGGCCAAACACGGCATTCCCATTTGCAGCAGCCTATCTCGCCTCTGGCGGCCGGATAGACATCACGTTCATCATTGGCACGCTCTATTTTTTGATTCCATACAACCTCATGATGTACGGCATAAATGACGTATTTGATTACGAATCAGACATACAAAACCCACGAAAGGGCGGTATTGAAGGGATGCGTGAGCAGCGCAAATTTCATCCGACTATCATCCGAGCAACCTGGTATGTAAATCTGCCGCTTGGAATATACCTACTGCTTGCGGGTAATGTGGCTTCAGCTCTGCTACTTTTAGGGGTCGTGGCCCTTGCGCTCGCATATTCAGTACCAAAGCTACGGTTCAAGGAACGCCCAGGTCTTGACTCGCTCACCAGCAGTCTGCATTTCGTTGGGCCGATGCTATTTGGCTTTAGTCTTATTAGCTGGCCAGACGCATGGCTGCAATACACTGTAGCATTTGGTTTGTGGGGGATAGCCTCTCACGCGTTTGGTGCGATCCAAGATATCCTACCCGACAGAAAAGCGCATATACACTCTATTGCGACATACATTGGCGCCCGCGCAACGTTGTGGCTATCAGGTATATTTTATTTAATCACCACAGGTATCATCGTAAGCCAGGGTGGGCCAACTGTGATAATCGCTCTTTTTGGCTTACTGTATGCAGTGAATCTCACCCCCTTTCTGTCTATTACCGATAGAACCTCTGCGGCAATAAACGCTGCTTGGCGGCGCTTCCTGTGGCTAAACTACCTCACCGGTTTCGCGCTTACGCTCATCCTGCTCATACAAAACCTCTAGTGACGCTTGCATAAAACAGGCAAAAAACAGATACTATACATAAGCGTTTAGTATATGCAACAAATCTTTATTATCGGTGGTGGGATAGTTTTACTGGTACTTGTAGCGGTTGTTATTCTATTGGCAAAAAAACGTAAAGCCAACAAGGGTGCCAATAGCACTAATCGCCTTGCGAGCAGCCTGCAAAATGAGAAGGAAAAATCAGCCATCATACTTGGTGCCATTCAAGACGGCGTCGTGCTGATTGATGATCAACAAATCATTCGTCATTTCAATCAAGGAGCTGTCACGACCACTGGTTGGGCGAGGAACGAGGCTGAAGGTCTCGATTGGCGCTCAGTACTCAAATTTACAGATACAAAGGGTGAGGAGCTACCCGCAGAGGAAACTCCTATTGCCAAGGTTTTTAGCTCTGGCAAGCAGACCAGAAACGATAGTGCAAACATGCTCATCAAATCCGGCACAAGCATTTCTACTAGCTTCAGTGTGTCGCCACTAGCTGATTCAGCAGAACACACTACGGGGCTTGTCGCTGTCTTTCGTGATGTGAGCGAAGAGAGAGCCCAAGAGAATCAGCGAGCTGAGTTCATTAGCACCGCAAGCCATGAGATGCGTACCCCCGTTGCGGCAATAGAAGGGTACCTAAGTTTAGCTCTAAATGACAAAGTCGCGACCATCGATGGCCGCGCGAAGGGATACTTAGAAAAAGCCCATTCGAGCACACAGCATCTTGGCCAACTCTTCCAAGATCTCCTCACGAGCGCAAAAGCAGAAGACGGACGCCTGGTTAGCCACCCAAGCGTTGTCGAGATGGGCTCATTTATAGAACAACTTGCAGAAGATCTACGTTTTTCTGCGGAGAAGAAAGGTCTATTTACCGAGTTTCTCTTCGGTAATAGTGAGATAAAAGATGCAAGCCATAGCGCAACTTCTACTGAAGGCAACAAGGTTGTTCGCCCTCTCTACTATGTCAATGTAGATGCTGACAGGGTTCGTGAAGTTGTCACAAATATCTTTGACAATGCTTGTAAATACACCGCTGAGGGCAAGGTTAGTCTCGGACTTACCGGCAATGATGGCGTAGTACAGGTGTATGTTCGGGACACCGGTCAGGGTATTCCTGCCGAAGATTTACCTCATTTGTTTCAGAAGTTCTACCGAGTAGACAATAGCGCCACCCGTACCATCGGCGGTACCGGTCTTGGCCTATTTATCTGTCGAAAGATTGTTGAGTTATATAAGGGGCGTATCTGGGTAGAGAGCGAAGTGGGTAAAGGAAGTACCTTTTATATAAACCTACCCCGTTTAAGCTTGCAGCGCGCCGAACAACTTATGGCAGCCGAGTCAAACGCCCAGGTAACTGGCAGCGCAAACACAACTGCCGCAAAACCAGAAAACCTCGTAACACCCACCACACAACCTGGAGCAACAGCATGATATACTACATCTATAAACATAAGCGTAATACGCAAGAAAAGGCGTAACAAAAGTGGCAAAAATACTCCTTGTAGAAGACGACAACAACCTCCGAGAGATATATGAAGCCCGTCTGGCTGCCGAAGGCTACGATATAGTGACAGCCCAGAACGGCGAGGAAGCCCTCGTTGTTGCGAAGCAAAATAAACCAGATCTCGTAATTTCGGATGTAATGATGCCACGGATTAGTGGCTTTGAGATGCTGGATATCTTACGAAATACCGATGAGCTTCGAGATATAAAGGTCATTATGCTGACCGCTCTCGGCCAGTCTGATGATCAAGCTAGAGCTGACAAGCTTGGTGCAAATAAATACCTCGTAAAATCACAGGTAACACTCGAGGATATCGTCAATGCCGCCAAGGAACTTCTAGGCGAAGGGGCAGCCACAGAGACACCCGCAACACCTGAAGCGCCGGAAACTGCCAGCGTAGAAGCGACAACACCAGCCGAAGAGCCACAAGCAGTTGTTGCTACGCCAGCTGCGCCCGAGTCAAGCATGCCAGAAGTTGTGCCAGCGCCAGCCGAAGTAACGCCAGCGCCAGAGACCGCACCAGAAACACAAATCGCCAGCACGCCAAGCGTAGATACTCCAGCTGAAACAGTCGAAGCGCCCGCTCCACAAGAAGCTTTAGCCACCCCAGAGATGCCTGTAGCTGAAACACCAGCCCCAGAAGCACCAGAGCCTACTCCAGTTGAGCCAGCAGCACCGGCAGAAGCACCCACCGAACCAGTGATCGTCGCTCCAGAGGCTCAAACTATGGCCTCAGAGGAAGCGACGGTTGAAGACCAGATTAACACCTTTGCGAATACGGCTCCAGTCGAACCAGCAGACCCTACTTCTCAGGAAACGACAACTCAACCAGTACCATCTGCTAACCCAGAATCTACGGTATCCACAAATCAAGAAAACCTCATAAACGAAGCAGTGAAAGATTTGACCCAAGCAGTCAATGCACCGCCAGAGCCAGCATTGCCACCGAGCCAAAAGCCAGCTCCGGATAGTGACCCAGCGCTTGCAGAGACCCCCGCACCCGAAATGCCAGAAACGCCTGCTAGCAGTCCTACTGAACCGCAGATCATTACCCCTCAGATGCCACCAAACGATGGCCCGGCAGTAAACACTAGCGAGCCCGTCTCCATGCCACCTGCGCCCGTAGCAGCCGAGACTGTTCCACCCACACCAGCTGAGTCAGTCACACCACCGCCCACACCAGGGGCTCCAACGAGCCCAGAGACAACGACACCAGATAATGAGTTTCAGCAAGTCTCGGGCAAAAAAGTAATTCAGCCAATCAGTGGCGAAAATACCAGGCCAAACCTCGATGAATTACTCGCCAGGGAAGAAGCAACAGCGGGTACCGAGGCTCCAGCACCAGAAGTTGGAGATGTAGCACAACAGCCAGAACAACCACAGCAACCACAAGCCGAGCAAAAAACAGGATCGGGCGTCGATCCAAATAGCATCGCTCTCTAGGCCCATTTGGTGTACGCTTAAACCGTGAGAATCAACAAATACATCGCAGCTAGCACACCCCTTAGTCGTCGGGCAGCCGACGAAGCTATAGCCAATGGTCGTGTAACTATCAATGACAATGTTCCGGGACCGGGAGCTGACGTAGGGGATACAGACATCGTATTACTAGATGATGTTCGCGTACGGCCTGTCATGAATCATACGACTATTATGTTTAATAAGCCTGTCGGCTATGTTTGCTCCAGGGATGGGCAGGGCAGTGAAACAATTTATGACATCTTGCCAAAAGCGTATGAGCGCCTGCAACCAGTCGGAAGACTCGACAAGTTTTCTTCAGGTCTGCTTCTTTTGACAGACGATGGTGACCTTGCCAACGAGCTAACGCACCCGAAATACCAAAAGGTTAAAGTGTACGAGGCAAGACTCAGCCAGCCGCTAGAGCCACTGCACCAACAGATGATATCTGACCATGGCGTCATGCTCGAAGACGGCAACAGTACATTCCAGATTGAAATACTGAATCCCCGCCGCTCACGTATCCGTGTCACGATGCGAGAAGGCCGTAATCGACAGATACGCCGCACGTTTTCTGCCCTCGGCTACGGTGTCCCAGAGCTCAACCGTACAACCTTCGGTCCATACTCGCTCAACACACTTGCTTTAGGTAAAACCAAGTCTGTGACTACTACTTAAATCCATAATCGCCAATAATCCCTACGCGCAATTCAGAGGCCTTCTAGGGGTGTCATTTTGTGTTCATATCTGTTATAATGACAACAAATGATTAGTAAAAAACTACCGATCGTCGCAATTGTCGGGCGTGCTAATGTGGGAAAAAGCAGCCTTTTTAATGCTATCCTCGAACGCCGCGAAGCCATCGTCGCACGCGAGGCCGGTACGACACGTGACAGTATTGCATCAAAGGCACAGTGGCACGAGCACCAATTCTGGCTCATCGATACCGCTGGTATGAAGGATGCGGCCGATGACTTCGAGTTTACTATCCAAGAGCAAATCACGCAGGCAGCAGATAGTGCCGATATCATCTGGGTTGTGGTCGAGGCGAACGTCGCCATCAATGAAGAAGACCGCCGCATCGCCCGCATCGCACTTAAGAGCAAAAAGCCTGTATTCTTAATCCTCAACAAGGTAGATAGAGCCCGAGGCAGCGACCTCGATGACTTCAAACGACTCGGCATCAGCGCCATCTTCCCGACCAGCACCACCCAGCGCAGGGGCGTCGACGAGCTACTCGATAGCCTCATCACACATATTCCGCAAGCCTCAGAGATAGAAGATAACGATCGTCTCCGTGTCGCGCTCCTAGGCCGCCCAAATGTTGGCAAAAGCGCGCTATTCAACTCCCTAGCGAAGAAACAGCAAGCCATCGTCGCAGACCGCGCCGGCACCACAAGGGACATCAATCGTGCAGTTGTCCGCTACAGAGGTCGTGAGCTTGAGATTATGGATACTGCCGGTATCAGACGCCCTGGCAAAATCGGTGTGGGCATCGAGCACTTTAGCGTCATACGAAGCCTCGCGGCTATCGAACAAGCCGATGTGTGTTTCTTGCTAATGGATGTAAATGAGATGAATACTGGTCTCGACCAAAAAATCGCTGGCATGGTTAAGGAAGCGGGCAAGGGCCTCGTACTTGTCGTCAGCAAATGGGATTCTGTCGAAGGCAAAGATGCATATACCAGAGATTCACTCGCACCAGAGATTGCACACATTTTTGATTTTGTACCTTGGGCGCCACTGATTTTCACCAGTAGTGTCACTGGTCAGAACGTCTCTAAGTTATTTGATCTAGTCTTGCAGATCGCGGAACGCCGCAAGACCCGTATCACCACCCGCACACTCAATGTTTGGCTCGGCAGCGTCATAGCCAAGCACCCACCAGCCGGGCTCAAAAACCGTGCACCAAAGCTCAATTACATGGTTCAGGAAGACGACAACCCGATACCAGCCTTCAAGGTGTTCGGTTCGCACACAAAGTTCCTCCACTGGAGCTACAAACGATTCATGGAGCGTGAGCTTCGCTACAAATTCGACTTCGAAGGTACAGCTGTACAATTCTGGTTCATCGAAAAGGCTGACCGCCACAAGCATGGCAATAGCCCAACCAAGCCAGAGCGCAGCGGCATCCAGCGCAAAAACATAAAAAATCGAGCAAGGCAGAAGTAATATGGCACTGTTTGTAAAGCGCCCTGATATCGGTAGTCGCATCAGCTTTACGACGTACGGCATGAACAAGACGATACTCTTTGTCGGCCTAGGTAACCCAGGTGGTGAATACGATATGACACGACACAATATCGGTTTTATGTGCCTGGATGAATTCGCCGTAAAAAACAATTTTGAGCCATGGACAGACAAAAAAGACCTGAAATGTCACGTCACACAAGCTACTATGAATGACACTCGAGTTTTGCTCTGCAAGCCGCAAACCTTTATGAACTTGAGCGGAGATGCCGTGCAGGCGATTGCGCATTTTTATAAGATTCCACTCGATGATATCATCGTGATACACGATGAACTCGATGTTGATTTCGGGCAGATTCGCATGCGAGTAGGTGGCAGCAGTGCCGGACACAAAGGTGTTAAATCCATCACCCAGCACCTCGGGGAGGGCTATGGCCGTATCCGGATTGGCATTGGGCCAAAGATGCCCGAGCAAATCGATTCTGCCGATTTTGTACTACAAAAATTCAGTGCAGACCAGCGAGAGAATATACCGAAGCTCTTACGAGAGACCAGCTCAATCATGAGTGAATATGCCTACGGTGCTCCGGTAGCAGCCGAAACCCGCAACTTTTTATAAATCCTCAGTAGTATACGAGGGGCAAGCAGCGTACAGATTATTAGCAAATTCCAAGTCCAGCTCTGCGGCCATCTGACGACGAGCGCCAACGGCTTGAGACATCCAGTCGCGGTTACTACTCACCAGCCTGATTACTAAAGCGGCCGCACTACGATCTTCTGCATCTCGCATCCTAGCAATCGACTCACAGCGTGCAGCACCCGAGCCTAAGCGAACGGGGACGTTGAATCGTTCCTGCTCTTTCTCATCGAAATATATGTTTTCGCCGTGTCGTTCCATAAGTATTGTTCTATTTAACCACAAAAGGTCCGTGAGAGGGGGTGGGCACCGCTCACGGACCTTTTGTGGAGGCGAACACGTCGCCTCCGTCCACCCTTCAACCCACCTTGATAGGAACGAAGCATCACTCACTAATCAAATTGTGGTGTGCCTCCTAATACCGAAATATCAGAAACCGTTTAGGCTCGTTGCTTCCTTCTAAGGGGACCTGACCTGCAAAAGCACGAAAGGTCCAGTTAAAGGGGTTAGTTTGTTTTAGAACGCAATAGCCCCCGAGGGGACCTTGCCAGAAAAGAAAAGTGGAGGGTAACAACTGTTCTGATGAGCTTTTGGGCCCATATGGCACGTTCTAAAACAATCTAACAAAATGTTAGAATGGGGATATAAGGTACTTAATGTGACCATAAAACGTACGACCACTTACAATTTGTAATTCTAGCAAAAAAGTGTCAATATGTCAATACTTATAAACTATTTTGTATGAAAGTAAACAAAGTATTATTACAGGCTAAATCCTACCCAGCGCCCCTCCGTGAGATTGCATCGCCACCGAAGGAGCTCTATTACATCGGCGCTGAGCCCACTTTATGGCTCAAGAGGCCTCGAGTGGCTATCGTGGGTAGCAGGGCGGTGACACCGTACGGACACACTATTACCGATCAGCTAGCAACAGCGCTCGCAGAACGGGGCATTACGATTGTCAGCGGCCTAGCTCTCGGTGTTGACACTATCGCTCACGAAGCAGCCGTGCGGGCAGGTGGGCTTCATATCGCGGTCCTAGCAAATGGCCTCGACAAGATATACCCAGCAAACAATACTCAGCTAGCTAAACGCATTCTTGAATCAGGCGGTGCGCTGATAAGTGAGTACCCAGAGGGGACGCCGAGCTTCAAGCAACACTTCGTGGCACGAAATCGAATCGTCGCTGGACTTGCTGACGCACTACTCATAACAGAGGCCAGCGAGAAAAGTGGCACGCTACATACAGCTCGATTTGCTCTCGAGCAGGGTATTGACGTCCTAGTCGTGCCCGGGAATATCACAAGTCCAAACTCAGTCGGTTGCAATAATCTTATTAAATCTGGTGCTCTACCGGTGACATCAGTAGCAGATATCCTCCAAGTACTCGGGGCGGGCAACCTCACGGAGACATCCTACATACATAAGGGCGACAACCCGGCAGAACAGGCAATTCTTGATCTGCTCTATACCGGGCTCTCGGATGGGCATGAACTTCTACAAAAGACTCAGCTCAGTTCAGACCTCTACTCGCAAACACTTACGATGCTTGAGCTCAGTGGCAAAATTCGCCCGCTGGGCAATAACCACTGGGCGCCGTGCTAAACTAGAGACATGAAGCTTATGATTTGGATCGGGTTAACCATGGGAAGTATCCTTGGCAGTTGGCTCGGTTCTTTGCTCGACGGAGGCAATTTCTTTAGAGCATGGGGAATCATCGGCGGCACAATAGGAAGCCTGATCGGCATATGGGCTGGCTACAAATTCGCACAAAATTATATGGAGTAGTTGCAATCAATTTTGACATGTTGTAGGCTTAACCCTTGTGTCAACTAGAACGATACGTATACTTATATGACAAGCATGGCAAAAAATCTCGTAATAGTAGAGTCGCCGGCAAAAGCCAAAACCATCGAGAAATACTTAGGTAAAGATTTCAAGGTGCTTTCAAGCGTGGGCCACATTCGATCTATCGCAAAAAAGACCAAGGATGGTACGCCACCCATCGATACGAAGAACAATTTTGCTACTACCTACGAAGTTGACACCGAGAAGAAGAAGGTTATCGCAGAGCTAAAAAGCGCCGTCAAAACCGCTGAGACCGTCTGGCTCGCTACCGATGAAGACCGCGAAGGAGAGGCAATAGCCTGGCACCTTTGTGAAGTCCTCGGGCTTGATACCGCTAAGACTAAGCGCATTGTCTTCCATGAAATTACCAAGAGTGCCATAGAAGAGGCTATAAAAAGCCCTCGCACTGTTGATATGCATCTCGTACACGCCCAACAGGCCCGCCAAATCCTCGATCGAATCGTTGGCTTTGAACTCAGTCCAGTTGTCTGGAAGAAAGTCCCTGGAGGCAAGAGCGCTGGACGCGTCCAGAGCCCAGCTGTACGGCTGCTCGTCGAGCGAGAGCGTGAGATCAATGCATTTGAGAGCAGTTATCAATTCAAGGTTATTGCCGAATTCACCCGCAGCGACGAGACGTTTACGGCAGAGTTAAGCGAACGCTTCTCGACAGAGAGGGACGCTCAAGCCTTTCTCGACAAGCTTAACGATGCAAGCTTTATGGTCCAGAGCATTACTAAAAGTCCTGGCACCCGAAATCCAGCAGCACCATTTACGACGAGTACCCTCCAGCAAGACGCCAATTCCAAACTCGGCTATGGCTCTCGGGCGACTATGAGTGCTGCCCAGAAACTCTACCAGGCCGGTAAGATTACCTATATGCGAACTGACTCTGTCAGTCTAAGCAAGCAAGCAATGGCTAGCGCTGCCAGTTATATCACGAAGGAGTACGGCGAGTCATATTCACAGGTTCGAGCTTTCAAAACCAAGTCTGCTAATGCTCAAGAAGCTCATGAGGCAATTCGACCGACAGATATTTCAGCAGAGTTCGGCGCAAGTGAAGCTGGCGACCAGAAGATCTATGAACTTATCCGTCGACGCACCCTAGCAAGCCAGATGGCCCCCGCAAAACTCGAAAAGACCGTAATTAGTGTCAAGATTGAGCATGCATCTGGGCAGACAGATGAATTGAGTTTCGAGGCTAAAGGTGAAGTCTTAGTATTTGATGGCTTTATGCGTGTCTATGGCCGTAGCAAAGACGATGCCATCCTTCCGAACGTAGAAGAGGGAAGCGTCCTCGACATTACCCAAGTAACTGCCCGACAATTATTCGCCCGACCACCGGCCCGCTATACAGAAGGTAGCCTGGTAAAGAAACTCGAAGAACTCGGTATTGGCCGCCCAAGCACCTATGCGACGATTATTGGCACTATTCAGGCTCGTGGCTATGCTGAACGAGGCGATGGAGAAGGCGAACCCCGTGACCTTATCGAATTAACCTACAAAAACGGTCAGACAGGGCGTCAGATCGTCCAGGAGAAAACTGGAGCCGACAAAGGCAAGCTCGTGCCAACTCCAAGCGGACTACTAATTAGCGATTTCTTAACCGACTACTTCGATAAGATTGTCGATTATGGCTTTACTGCCAGCGTAGAAAAGCATTTCGATGAGATTGCGGCCAATCAGATGGACCGTAATAGCATGCTGAGCGACTTTTACGGGCCATTCCGTGAACTCATCGAGAAATCAGGTGATATTGAACGAAGCAGTGTCTCACAAGCAAGAGAAATCGGCAAAGACCCCAAGAGCGGCAAGCCAATTTTAACTAGATTCGGGAAATTTGGACCATTATTACAGCTCGGTGATGGTGGCGACAAAGAAGAAAAGCCAACATTTGCCCCAATGCCCAAGGGCGCAAGTGTTGAGACAGTCACCCTCGAGCAGGCCCTCAAAGCCTTCGAGCTACCTCGCCTTGTCGGCCAGACCGAAGACGGGCAAGATATTCGTGCAAACATCGGTCGTTTTGGCCCCTATATCCTAATAGGCAAGTTATTTGTCAGCATCAAGCCACATGATCCACACGATATTAGCCTTGAGACTGCGCTTGAACTCTATACCACGAAGCTACAAACTGAAGCAGAGAAAAACATTGCAGAATTCGACGATGGAGTAAAAGTATTGAAGGGGCGCTGGGGCCCATATGTCACCGATGGCACAAAGAACGCTCGCATAGCCAAGAACATCGACCCGACAACTATTACTCAAGAAAAGGCTCTCAAACTACTAGCCGACGCACCCGCCAAGAGCAAAAAACCCCGTCGAACCCGTCGCTAAACGAACACATTATTTAAAAAAGAGCTTTTCCACAATTTGTAAGGATATCAAGTTATTTTCTAATGACTTTTTACAACACATATAACGCTTGTGCTGCCATTTTATGCTACAATAAGATTATTAGACAAAGTGATTGACTAAATTCAACAAAAGTTATAAAATAAGAGGAACTTATGAGTACAGAGAATGCCGTCCTAGACACCGAAGCTATCGTTCAAGACATTTTGAACAGTATAGATCGTGAGCGAGAGCGAGAAATCATAGCTCGACGCTATGGTCTTTTTGATCGTAAGGAAACCCTAGAACAGATCGGCGAGCTCCTTGGCATCACAAGAGAGCGTGTACGTCAGCTTGAGAAGTCGGTCATGACAAAGCTCCGTAGCACTGGTGCGAGCCTACCAAACGTAGCAGAGGTTGAACAGCACGTCTTAACTGTGTTGAGCGAGGTGGGGGAGACCGCTCGTATTACCTCTATTTCAGCAGCACTTACCTCCGAGAATACCCGCACAGACCAATCTCGTCTTGCATTTCTTACTGAACTTTGTCCAAATATTGCAGTCGTCAATGAAGACGACACCTATTTCCAGGCAGCAGGGAACAGTAAGATCCATGATACTGCTAGCATAAAGAAAGAAGTTGCTAAAATCGTAGAGGCTATCAAGAAGGCTGGCAGCCCAGTCGGTGCAAAAGACGTCAACAAGATCGCCGAAATGAGCAATGAGAAGTTTGCAACCGGCCTTGCGAGCATCAGTAAGCAACTTGCAACCCTGAATAACCGTTGGGGTCTTATCAAATGGCCTACCGTGAACCCAAAGAACATCCGCGACAAAATCTACGTCATCCTAAGTGAAAACAAGCAACATATGCACTTCAATGAAATCGCCGAAGCTATCAAAGATAGTGATTTCAAACGAAAAGATGTAACCACCCAAGCAATCCACAACGAACTCATCAAGGACAAACGCTTCGTGCTCATTGGGCGCGGCATCTACGCACTACGTGAATGGGGCTACAGTAAGGGTACTGTCGCTGATATCATCTCAGACGTACTACGACAAGCTGGTGAGCCACTGCATCGTGATGAGATCGTCAAGCTCGTACTCAAGAGTCGCTTCGTCAAGGAAACAACCATCCTACTGAACCTTCAGAGCAAAGCGCAGTTCAAGCGAGTAGCCAAAGCTACTTACACACTCGCCGAAGAATAAATCGCAGCAGACAACAAGTGAACACTTTGCGAACACTTTGCTCGTAATTGAAACCGAACAATTAGCAAACAAGTGAGAACGACAAGACCGCTAGCAGCACGGTGCATTTATATTCATGACGCCATAGAGCAGGCACGTGTAATAAAATAAGTACAAAAGCAGTAGCGACCTAAAATATTTTTGAACATGACGGTAGAGTAGAGCAAACTCGAGTTTATATTTGGATAGTGA
This sequence comes from Candidatus Saccharimonadota bacterium, assembly GCA_024635495.1. GTDB lineage: Bacteria > Patescibacteriota > Saccharimonadia > Saccharimonadales > UBA4665 > JAGXIT01. The sequence continues at coordinate 79,966 of JAGXIT010000004.1, read as the reverse complement.
GTATATGTCGCACAATGTATATTTTGCGACACGAATATATAACCATAAGTTGATTAGTGATACCCCCCTCTACAGGGGACTTTACCGCAATGGAGCCATGTTGGTCCAATTTTAATGCGCGTCCCTCGCATGTAGAGCTGCGCATCATCAACCCTTACGTGACGGCTGTATTACAGTTGGTAAAACCCTCTGGTGTTTGCTTTTTTGACAAAACGCTATTGTTATATACTAATTTGACTTTTCCACAGCCTTCTTGTGAAATCATTTGCTTTTTCACCCATTTGAATTTTTTATATAGTAATCCCCTACCTTGTTCATTTTTATATATTTTTTGACAATTGCCCTGCTCTATGACATTTGTATGTTTTTTATATTTTTGTAAATTTTAACTTATATGAACATTTTGCGAACTAAGGGGAAGCGCAGTGGGGGTAGTGCACATAGTTTTCTATTCTTACCTATAGTAAATACGCTCCGGTGTGCGGGCATCAATATAACTGCTCGGCGTCTTACCACCCAGATATTTGAGTGTCGCGATTACTGCCCCGCCCTGTTGGGTAGCATCTGCGCGTAAATTAAAGCGTATATAGAACGACTTGCCCTTCAAGTGTGCGACAAGCTCATATGGAGCCGATACTGGCAAATCGAGATAGTCGACAGTACCAATGCCCCCTTGTTCGAGCTCGAAATTCACGGTGTTTGCGAAGGTCGTAATAGAGGTGGCTAAATACTGTGCTCCAGGCTCTGGTGTACGATTTGTCGTATCTTTAATGAGTATAAGAGAGGTATCTTGATTTGGTAATTTCTGCAATATGTAGCCCTTAGCATCCATCGAGTAATAGCCCCTAGGTGTTTCGAGTGTAAATGTCGCTGGAGTAGGTGAAACATAAATCACTGGGCGATTACCAAGAATTGGTATTGATATAATGACACTCGAGAGCTCGGGGAACTGTTTCTGCAGATCGGCAGCAATTCCATTTGTGTCGATAGTGGGCTTAAATCGGTTCAATACACTCGAGCCCAGTAAATTATCGGCTTCGGTTTGATAGAGCTGTGTTGTATCGATAGTTGCATTCTCACCAGAGTTCGCGACAACAATTTTACTCTCGGGAGATACTATCAATACTTTTCCTAGAGAAAACAGGACGAGTATCGTACAGACGCCAAGCACCAGTGCATAGACGCTTGGTCGAGGTAGCCGTTGCTGTTTGGCGTGCCCCTTATCGCCTCTCCCCTGTTTGTTTGCAGCAGGGCGGTTATTACTCGCCGGACGAGCCGAATAATAGGAATACACTTGTCGCTTCGAAGAAGCTGAAGCTCTATCTCGGCCGGGGACCAATGGCTTTGCCTGTTTATTTCTTCTAAATAGTGACCACCCCACTTCCCTATACCCCCTCGTTCGCGATTCGCAGCAAAATTTCGGCAAGATTTTTTGCAGCTGCAGGTTTTGCGAGTTTTGCTAATTCCTGGCTCAGCGCAAGTTGATGGGTTGAATCGCGCAGTAAATCACCAAGCAAACGACCAAGTCGCTCTGACTGCTCAGCTTGTTCTTCACTCAACTCAAGGACAGCACCTCGCTCGGCGAGCGCAGTGCTATTTTTGACGTTCCAAGCAAGTTGCGGAGAAGGCACCAGCACAACAGGTTTATGCTGCAGGGCAAATTCCGCCAGATTAGTAGCCCCACCCCTCGCTACGATGATATCTGCCGCACCACTATAAATGTGTATATCTGTTAAGAACCCATGTACTGAGACACGTTGCCTCGCATTACCAAGCTGCAATTCATCATAGATAGCATTCGTCTCGTCAACTAGACCACGCCCAGCTATATGTACGATCACAAGATCCGGGAAAGTGCTCAGTAGGTAGCGACTATTTTGCGCAACCGCCACATTGAGCTTACGAGCTCCATTGCCGCCGCCCGTTACTAAGATAACCTGATTATACTCACTTAGACCAACTTGGGTTCGAAACGCTTCTTTTTGGCTTGCATCGACTACTTGAAAGTTATGCGCCACGGGTACACCAACCGTAATAGTCTTTTCGATAGGGTATGGATAAAGTTCCTCGGGCAGTGCAACTGCGTGTAACGCAGCCCAGCGCGCAATAATCCGATTTGCGAGGCTTGGCGTGCTATCGGAGTCATGCGTAATGTAAGGTACACGATTAAGCTTGGCGCCGAGCGCCACAGGCACACTCACAAATCCACCTCGAGTGAAAACGACGGCGGGTTTCAGCCGCCGCATAAGCCACGCACTCTGCCAAACCCCTATGAGAGTACGAAACATGTCGCGAATATTCAGAAGTTGCGAACGTACATCGAGCAACTGTTTCCAGCCTTCATCACTATACCGGCGTAATTTGCCCGCATAGATGGTCTCAATCTCGTCGATATCTTTATTCGCATGCACAATATCAAGCAGTCCGTCGCCTCGTTGACCAACGTACGTTATAACGCAATCAGGCACCTGGCGCTTGAGTTCATGCGCGGTGGCGAGGATTGGTGTGATGTGGCCGCCTGATCCGCCGCCTGTCAGCACTATCCGCATAGCTGCTCCTTTGTTCTTTTTTGCCAACATATCTTGAGGTAAAACTAGTATATCGTGATATCTGGAAAACGAGTCCCAGTGCAGCCCCAACGAAAAGCACACTTGTGCCGCCATAGCTGATAAGCGGCAAGGTAATACCCTTCAGGGGCAATAACCCTATCATAGCACCGATGTTGATAATCGACTGTACGCTGAGCCAAGTAAGCACGCCAACCACAACAAGTCGGCTAAACATATCTGGCGCCCGTTCGGCAATCAACCGGAGCCTAGCAAACAATGTCGCAAACAAGCCAAGCAAGACCATTACCCCAACAAAGCCAAACTTCTCTGCGTAAATCGCGAAGATTGAGTCATTTTGCGCCTCTGGAAGATAGCCATACGCCTGTACGCTATTACCCAAACCAAGCCCAATCATGCCGCCCGTGCCAACCGCAATGAGTGCCTGGCATGCCTGATGCCCTGCTGACGTCGAACAGTTGTCTTCAGGGTGCAAGAATGTCGTCAATCGCTCAACACGGTAAGGGGCCACAGCCACAAGCAAAGTAAATGCCACCACCCCGGCAATAATAATCGGTAGTAAACGTCGCCACGAAAGCCCCGCCACTATGGCCATCGTTACGAGCATTGCCGCAATCACCACTGCCGACCCGAGATCACTCTGGATAAGTGCTACGACAATTGCAACCACCGCAAGCACAATCAAAAGCGGGCGCAATGTCGTCTTAATATCATTAATCTTTCGCACTTTAATCTGTGTCGCCAAAAATCCACTCACGCTAATAATGAGTGCAAATTTAAGAACCTCAACCGACTGTAACGAAAAGCTGCCAAGTCGTATCCAACGGTGCTGAGGATACGCTGCGTTTTCAGGGGTTAAAAGGGCAAATAACGTCCCAAGTATAGCCAGTGCAAGCCAGATATATTGCGTACGTTTCATTTTTTCGATTGGAAATCGTGAGAAGAATAGAAATGCTAAGATACTCAGACCAATCGCAACCGATTGTCTTAGGACGAAATTGCCACCACGAAGTTCAGTGAGTGCCGGGCTAATAGAATATATAACGATAAGACCGATTGCTAGTAGTAACAACGTAATGACGAGTAGCCAGTAATCTGGACGATGCCCTCGTGGAGATGTTATCGCAGCAGAGCGTCCACCACCGTTTAATCCAACGCTTTGTCGCTCCCGAGGGTTCACATGTATCTTCCCATCATGAAGATTGCAAGTCCGAGAAGTGCAGAAACTTGGCCGACAACCCAGAAGCGCATGGTAACTTTCGCTTCAGGCCAGCCGATTGCTTCAAAATGGTGATGTATTGGTGAAATCCGGAAAATTTTCTTGCCGTTACGTAGTTTCTTCGACGCAATCTGCAAGATAACTGAACCAGCCTCTGCGACGAACACGAAGCCTATGACTGGTAGCAATAATACGGTGTCGGTAAACATCGCGACGACGCCAAGCGCCGTGCCCAGGGCAAACGAGCCGACATCCCCCATGAAGAACCGTGCCGGGAATACATTGAACCACGTATAGCTCAATAGTGCACCGACCATAACCGTACAGAAGCCGGCAATCCCATATTTTCCTTCAAGTATGGCGATAATTGCATAGGTGGCAAACGCGATCGCAGTTAAACCACCAGCCAAACCATCCAGTCCATCACTCATATTAACTGCGTTTGCCGTCGCCACTACTACGAGCATAAATACTGGGATAATAAACCAACCCAGCTCAAGCGAGGTCTGTGTGAAACCTGGTAGCTGCATACTATCAAACCCGAGTTTATAATAGAAATACCAACCTCCGACAGCTGCTACGAGCGTTATAAGTAGTAGCTTCAGTTTAGATGGCAGGCCAGCCTTGCCGGTACCGTCGCCACGAATATTGATAATATCATCGATAAGCCCTACTAGGGCCGCTCCGAAAAATGCCGCAACCGGTAGCCACGTCTCCGCCCTGCTCCAATTTGCTGCCATCGTGATAATCGTGACAGAGAGGATAAATATCACACCAGCCATCGTCGGGATATGACGCTTATGCTTCTCACCGTGCAGCTTCATGAATATCGTTGCTTTAGCACCTGTCAGCGTTTCGGTACGAGGCTTTTTCCAGAGCTTCCAGCGATAGGCTATCGTCGTATACAGCGGCGTGAGCGCCATAGAGAGTAGAAACCCTCCAGTTCCCAGTAATACAAGCTTTAATAGACTTGAGGCATCGAGTACAACGTTTGTTATTGCGGGTTCCATAATGTTCGTTTTACCTGTTTATACCAGATTAGTATACGCTATTTGGTCTTGGGTGTCACACCGTAGTTATTGATAAGCATGTGTGCAATATCAGCAAAAACCGGCTGTCCAGTTTGCGAGCCGGCGAAGCCGCCATAGCCCCGCGGTTGGATGTTATACACGATGATTGTATATTGTGGCATGTCCCCACCAACGTAGCCCATAAATGTCCCGTTGAAGACATCTTCGCGGTACAGACCAGTTGTTGTGTCGGTTATTTGGGCAGTGCCAGTCTTACCGCCGACGCTATATTGTGACGGAAAACGCATATAGTAAAAACCGACAGCATGTTTATCGGTGACATATTGCATCAGACCCCGCACTTCGCTGCTGGTTTTGGCTGACACGACATTTTTCTCGACTACTTTTGTTTGGGTTTTTTGGGTGGTGCCATCTACGGTCATTGTGGATTCCAATAGGTGCGGCTGATAGAAAGTGCCCCCGTTGACGATAGCACTCAGTGCCGACGCCATTTGGAGTGCGGTCGCCGAATAAGCTTGTCCGAATGACATGTTCGCATAGGTCAAATCGATGCCGGCACCATTGTCTTTTGGCTCCGGTACATAGCCAACTCCTTCATACCCCTGCTCGATACCGGTAGGGTCGCTCAAGCGATAATGGTCAACGAAGTAATCATAGAGCAGCTGCCTGCCCTTACTTGTTATTTCGCCTCCGCCCATTTGCTTAAAAACCCAAGTTGCGCCGGTGTTTAGCGACAGATTGAGCAAGCTCGCAATACTCTGCGTGCCCCTACCCTCACCCTCGGCGACATTCAGAATCCTGGCCCCGTCTATAGTCCAGCTGCCTGGGTCATAATAGGTTGTATCGGGTGTGATTATACCCTTATCGAGCGCCGCAGCTACGGTGAATATCTTTGTGATTGAGCCAGGTTCAATTGGCGTCGTCACGCTGTAGTTCTGAAACAAACTGCCATCTTGCACTTCCTGATATTTCGCGGGATCGTAAGTCGGGTAATTTGCCATTGCCTTCACTGCGCCCGTGTTAGTCTCCATTACAATAGCACTGACGTTTTTAGAGCTAAATTTTTGCTGAGCAGCCTTCACGATTTGTTCGAGTTGGGCCTGCATACCAATATTTATCGTCAATGTCGCGTCACTACCTGCTTTTGGTGCGATTAAGAGGTTTTCACTACTGACAGCCAATGGCACGCCATTAACGTCAGTAATCGCCTTTAGACGCCCTCGCTGCCCAGCCAGCGTCGTATCGAGCGCTTGTTCGATACCATATTTGCCGATACCTTCATCGTTGACGAAACCGAGTAGCTGTGACGCCATGGTTCCTTGTGGATAGACGCGGTAGTTTACCTGCTGCGATGCAATACCTGGATATTTGAGTGCGAGAATTTTATCTTTAACCTTCTCACTGACTTTCTTCTGTAAGACTACATAGCTCGTATTGTTACGAGTCAACGTATCTTTCACATCTTGTACCTTGAGTCCAAGCAGTGGTGCGACTCCTGTCGCTGCCTTATCGGCGTCTTTCACGATAGTCGGGTCGCCGAATATCGTGTAGAGTTTTTCGTTCAGCACAAGCGCCACCTTTTCGCCGTTCAGATTAGCAAATATATCACCTCTCTCGGGCATGACTTCATACTCACGTACCTGATCGCTTTGAGCGAGCGCTTTGAAGTGATCGTATCGAATAATTTGGACGTAGAATAAGCGAACCGTAAAGATACCAAAAACTATAAGAATAAGTGCATAGAGTATGCGGGTGCGCAATATCGGATTAGTTTCGGAGTTCTGCCAGTTTTCCATACTGCTCTAGTATACCGCAGATGCCTACTGAACACTGCCAGCAGGTATGGTTGCCACGAGAGATTTAGCTTCGTCAGACTGCTGAACACGTTGAATAGATTGCAAACGTGCTGATGCTGCTGCTAGGTCTTCACTTTCGCTCTGCAGGGCTGACTGCTCACGCTGAAGCTTATCAATACTATAGCCATACGCATTCGTCTTTGTGACCTGCGTGAGGTATAGAAGGCCAAGCAAACATGCGAGCACAATAAGAATAATAGTGTTGCTCACTGGGCCAAGACGCTTGTCTTTAGGGCGAAAACTAACCGAATTTTGGTTTCGACCGACAGATTGTCGTCGACCGAGCGCCATTGTTGAAGAATACGTCATAGATTTATATTTTCGGATTTTGTTTTTTATTTTGTTTTTGGGACCAGATAAGAGTGTTTGACGACTCCTATCTGGCGCTTTTGCTAACTAGTCTCTAGCGTACGTGTACGTGGACTTTGTATGCACGGGAGCTGCTTTTTACACGAATTGGCATGTGTGTAGTTCCCTTTCTTTTTTTATTTTCGCTGCAACACACGGAGCTTAGCACTTCGTGCGCGCGGATTAGTAACTTTTTCATGGTCGTCTGCAACGACGGGGCGTTTCGCGAGCTGAGTAAAGTCTGCATCATAGCGATCTCCCGCTACTTCAGCAAATGCTTGCTTGACGATACGATCCTCAAGGCTATGGAAGCTAATGACAGCTATTCTACCCTTCGGATTCAGTAGTTGTAGCCATAGCGGTATACTCCGCTCCAGCTGACCCAGTTCATCATTTACGGCAATCCGGATAGCTTGGAAGCTACGGGTTGCAGGATGAGCTCTACTGCCTTTCGGTAAGACTCTCGCAATCACTCGGGCGAGTTCTGCGGTCGTACTTATCGGTCGGTGTTCGACTATTGCCGTTGCCACGGCGCGTGCTCGCGGTTCTTCACCATATGTGCGCAAGATGTGCTCTAAGTCTGCTTGGCCGTACGTATTGACGACTATCGCAGCGGTGAGCTCGGACCGTTGGTCCATCCGCATATCAAGCGGACCATCCTGGCTAAAGGCAAAACCTCGAGACGCAGTATTAAGGTGCAGTGACGACACGCCCAAATCCGCCAGTACTAAATCGAAGTGCTCCCCTTGCTGCACGAGCAACCGTGAGGCTTCTTCGAAACTGGCATGTATCACACGCGCACCGCTGGCTTCCAGCTCGCGAAGTGCTTCGATCGCAGTCTGATCGCGATCTACCAGCGTCGCTGCCTGTGGGGCCTTGGTACTTTTGAGCACTGCTGTTGCGTGACCACCGTATCCGGCTGTCAGATCGAGATATGATTCCCTTATCTGAGGCGCCAAATACGTCATCACTGCGTCGAGCAGTACGGGCGTATGAATTGTTTGGGACATAATGCATGTCGCTACTTTGTTTTTATTTTGTTTTTGGTGTTTGTTTTGGTGCAATCACCTATTCAGCAGCCAGCTTTTTGTGTTTTGTGTAGTTTTTGTTTTTTTGTGTATTTGTAGGTCCGTATGAGTGGAAGTGTATTTGCCTAAGAGGCCAGATTTAAAAAATCTTAAAACTTCCTACTTACCTACAAATGAAGTGAGAGACTTATGTGTGAGGTGGAGTTTTGGGAGGTGTTTTATGGAAGGTACAAAGGTTTTTAGAGTGGTGAGCCTTTAGAGCCACTTGCTGACTGCCGAATAGGTGATGACAAACTGCTTCGCCTGGCTTTAATGTCGGGCTGCTCTTCCCCGTCAGAGGAATAACATTGAAGGTTTATCTAGTAATCGGTAGTGTTTGGATGAAACATTGCAAATACCTGATTTTGGGCATTTGACTGTGTATATTTGTGAAAGAACCGTTATATCTATTGAGGCAAAGCTCTATGCTTCGTTCTCAACCGCTGTAAGCCGCCAATATTTTCCCACACTTACCGCCGACACTTCTCTGGCAATATCTGCATAGTCGAGTAGGTGCTGCTCTAGTGTGATTCGCCCCTGCTTGCCATCGAGCGATTGCTCGACTTTCCCCATTCTGAATTTTACGTTCAGATCAGCAGTTTTTTCATCGAGGATGTCTCCTTCGAGCCGAGGCTCAACCAGATTATCCCAAACTGCCTTGGGGTACAGGTGCAAATATTTTCCAAAACCACGGGTGACGACTGCTCCACTAGCGAAAGCTTCACGAAGTTCGGTCGGTATGGTCAACCGCCGTTTATCATCGAGCTTTCTTTGGAAATAGTCCACCTGTGTCATGGTTGTATGTGTATGTACTAGTGAGTTTTTTGTTTTTTATTTTGATGAGAGGCACTCGCCTTTTTATTCTAAGCGGGCTACCTACTCTTACCCACTGCAGACAGTGTACTACCCACAATCACCCACTACAATACCAAAACAATAAAAAGGTGGTGATTTACACACCACTTTTCCACATAGATATTCGTTGTTACTATCCAACCCAGTTAATACTGGTCTATAGATTGATTACTGATCCTGATTCGGTTCGACGGGAAATAGGAACTGGTCGCTGGGGTGAATTACTGTTGTGTCACCATTCTGCGCCTTAAAGGCGTCCTTTGTCTGATCAAACGACAAAGCGCTATTCTCATCTTGAACGGCTTCACCCGCTAGTGCGTATATAGTGTCGCCTTGGCCTGCGTGAACAGAACCAATTGGGATTTCGACAGTTTCACCACCGTAAGTGAACATTACAGCACCTGTCTCTTCGTCGTAGTTCTCTTGAATCGCCTGTTTGCTAGAAAAAAGTTCAGTCAGAGCTTCGTTACGATTATGAGCCTCAGCATTTTCGTGCAACTCATGATTTGCAAAACCAGCGACTAAAGCCAAAGAACCAAGAAGAGCTACCGCTCCCCTCGTACTAGAAAGTGTTTCTTTTGCTCTGCGCACATCACCCTTAAAAGTTCGGGGTGCTTTGTGTGCAATTGGTTGGGTATGCTTTTCTGACATAATGTGTGTATTATATTCCTTTTATGCTTATTTGTCAATGTTATTTTCTATTTGTAAAGTTATTTCAGAGCCGTCGTTAATCGAGCAAACCCGCTCAACCACCACGGGATCTAACAGCGTTAATTCAGACATGTCTTGCCCGCTTCGTGCACTAAGGTGCTCAGATATATATGTCAGGTTTGACTGTGTCGCATCGACAGCGAGGCGTTTTGCAAGATAACTTGCGTCTTCAGAGTACCCATCATTTGACCCAAGGAATGGCATTTCACCATATACACAAATCCTCGACTTATTTTTGGCGGGTAACAATGACAACCCCGGCTCTACCGAAGTAGTAAAAAGGAACATGTCATTACCGAAAGGCTCGCGTTCGGTTGTGATAGTACTATCTGGCTGACCGGCAAATAGTCTTATTGCCAATATCCCCGCAGCTACTATTGCCACGTTTCGAGCAATTTCCCCCCGAGACATACGGTTATTCTTGCTGCCTTTTTTATAACCTTCATTTTTCATGTGTCTATACTCCACTTATGCTGGGGTGCCTAGTGAATGCTAATCGGGCATGGCCAACATGCGTCTCTGCTTCCCTCAGATGGGTACTGGATAAAATATCAGGAGAATGGCTTGATCCTTGATAGACAGAGGCCACGACCCCTTCGCTGGTCTTCATTGCTGTGACCAATAATGCTGCAATAGCTACATACATCCCCACATGAAAATGTATAGGGTGCATACGAAGTCGGCGGTGAGAATTTTGTTTGTTTGTCATATTTTTATTTTTAGTACGAACGAACCTTATAATAGCAAAATATAAGCATTTTGTCAATTACGTGTCAAAACAATCTAATTCTCAGATTCTAGGTACTCAATAAGGGGTTATTTCTTGCGGTTTGTATAGCGACGGTCGCGGTAGGCGAGCTCTGATCGATGCTGATCAATATCTTCGATATATGGGTCAAACCCCTGGAGTAAGCTTGAGTAGCGACGATTTGGCGCAAGCATCTTGAGTAATTTCTTCTGCTCAGCTAGGTACTCTATGAGCCCAAAGAAGTCCCCATCGCCAGATACGATGACGGCCTTGTCATAGTTCTTCAGCTCTTTCATGGCGTGTAGTACGAGATCGGCATCGATGTTGCCCTTAACGGGTGGTCTTTCTTCAGGTTTTTCGCCAGGTACATCTGGTTGGGTAACGTTCTTGATCTCAAGTGTCGGCTTGAGCACGACCAAAAATCCGTGATCATACATCTGCTGGTACAGCGATTCGTTGTCAGGCATGTAGCCGATGAACATGAAGGCCTTCGACACGCCGTAGTTTTCCGCCAGCCAGATGCGGAATTTGTGCCAGTCCATCTTCCAACCATTCTTCTGGACACCGAGATTCAAGTTTTGGCTATCTATAAATGCATAGTTGTTGGGCTTCTTGGGCTGAATAGGTGGCCGGCGCTTATACCAACGCTTGCCGTTTTGCTGCCCACCACCGTTTTGTTCACTCATACCAGTAGTATACAGCTGGAGGGAGATGGAAGATAGTAGATGGTAGATGGTAGATGAATTTTCGAGATTGTCTTGATGGGTACCCTGGAATCAGCTCGGTCTGAGTGTTGTGGCTCAGCACAATACCCGCGATAATGCGACGTGGCAGTGTTTTCGCATTGTGCTGAGCCACAACACTTACCGAGCAGATGGAAGTGTGCCGAGTTTTTCTGCTTCTCTTTTGTCGGCAAAAAGAGAAGATTATTTGATGTAAAGAGATTCTACGATGCCAAAAGTGAGATTTGTACTAATCTTCTTTGAGGATTGCGAGGAGAGCATCACCATACTTCTCAATCTTAGCCTGCCCCATTCCTTTTACCGCGAGCAAACCCTGTGTAGTTTGCGGGCGTCGAGTCGCAAGCTCTGTAAGCACAGTATCGTGGGCAATGATATAGGGTGGCATCTGCTGTGATTTAGCAGCAACAGTCCGCCAGGCTTTGAGCTTGTCGAGTATGACATTATTGAGTGCTCGCTGGACATCAGTGGCTGCTGTGTCCTCGGTGTAGTCATCGATCTGCTTTGCTAGGTCCTCGGACGCTTCGTGTAACTCCTGATCATAGGCAAAAATAAGTGGGTGCATCGTGAGAGCCATCTGATTCACTCCGCGCAGGTAAATGCCATCCATGCTGCGGACTCGGCTGAGTGCGACGTAGCCCATGCCCGGACTGAAACTACGACTGAGGTCGATGACTGCCGCATCCAGGCTCATGCCCTGACTCTTGTGAATTGTGATGGCCCACGCAAGGCGTAATGGTAATTGTGAGACTTCAGCTTTCACGCGGCCATCTTCTTCGAGCTTCCAGCTATGCGCTTCGACCTTAATCTCTCGCCCGCTACTTGTGACTACGATTGGGTTACTGCCGTCGAAATCAATTACCGTGCCACGGGTACCATTCACATAGCCCCCAGCGAAGTTATTTGCAACAAACATCACCTCAGCACCCTTCTTGAGTACTAGGGCTTCTGGTGCGAGGACGTTCTTGGCAAGTTGTTCGCGCTTAGCTTGTGCCCCTGTCATAAACATTGTATACATTTTTTGTTCGGAATCTATGGCATCCAAATGCTTCTGATTGATAACATCGACATCGGCATTGTGTGAATAGAGCCGCGTAACGACCTCGTCAGCGCCGGCTTCACGCTGTAATCGTTCTTGTAGAGCAGTCTCGTGCATCTCATTTATATCACCTTTGCGCATAGCTTGTAGGAGGTCGAGAAGTGCGTCCCCTGCCATAACACGGTGCTGTTCTGTCAGGTAGCATACAACTGGATCGAGCTCTGCCCATGCATCGGACAAGTGGGCAAAATCAACCACCTCACCATAGCGTGAGACTGGCGGAAGTTGGAATAAATCACCGACCAACACCACTTGCATACCGCCAAACGGCGCGTCATTTTGACGGATACGTTTCGCGAGCAGATTCACCATATCGAGTCGGCGACCGTGGAGCATTGATACTTCGTCTACTATCAAGATATCAGTGGCATTGTATCGCTTGATGAGCACTGACTTACCGCTCAGGCGAGCGAGGTCATGCTCCGATAGAACATCCATGATGCCAAGCCCCGACCAGCTATGAATCGTTGTGCCGTTGATATGGGTTGCAGCAATGCCGGTACTGGCTGTGACGGCAACGTTTTTGCCACGCGCTTTAACGAGTCGGATAAATTCATTCAGCACATAGGTCTTCCCTGCACCAGGCGCACCAGTTAAAAAGACTGATTTCCCTTCCATCATGACTCGTAATGCTTGTTGCTGTCTCATCTACCTGAAATTATACCCGCAAACCGCTGTGGCGTCCGTTGTAGTTTATTCGGGGGTGGATGGGAGATAGTTGGTGGTAGATAGAATGTCGGGAGCAAGTTTGGGTACTCAGGAGGTGCCCTGGTTAAAATGTTGTAGCCACATACAATCTATCAAGCCATCTCGCGTTCTCTCGAGTGGCGATTGTATTTGCTACCAACATTTTACCAAGGCACTGGAAGTGTACCGAGGTTTTCTGCTTCTCTTTTGTCGGCAAAAAGAGAAGATTATTAGAATTAATGAGATTCTACAATGCCAAAAGTAAGACTAAATCTCTTCACCTTCACGCTGTCGAAGCGGCCGCTTAGACAATATCTCGTATCGTTCACCCGTCAGCGGTGACTCCCAGTAATCTTCATTGATGATATTCACGAAAGTAGAGAGGTCCTTCTCGTCCATGATGATGATTCTGCCATCACCATCTGGCATCAATTCCAAATCCATATCTTCGGCGTACTCAAGTGCTTTTGCCTGCGTGACTTTGCCGACGTCGAGCTTCTGTAGCTTCTTGATAAGTGCTTTTTTGCCCTTGAGCAGTGCCTGCATACCCACACCTTCGGTAAAGCTAAGATTATAGGCAGCTTCGATTTCGCGAATTTTGGATTCAGCAATAGCTGCTTCCTTTGCATCGTAGCCGAAGAGACTCTTGAGCTTTGTCTGGCTGAAGACATACAAGTCCTGGTCGACAACGAGCAGTTGCGGGTCGGCGCCAAGTCGCAATGCCGCCTCAGCGTCAAATGGTACAAACTTATCGCTGCGCAGCATCCAGCCCTGCTTGCCCTTCATGACCTGTGACTTCGGCAGTACTTTTGCGATGTAAAATGGCTTCTTCATCTCGGCGTGAGAAACACGCACGAGCACGCCCTTCATATGATTGATGTCGTGCTCTTCTTCTTTGAATGTCACGATCTCTCGCTCTTGGGTCTTGAGCCAACCGAGGGTTTCGCGCAGTTTTTCTACCTTGAATACTTGTGTGCGCTGTAGAACGCCAGTTTCCGCCTCCGCCTCTTCGAAACCACGGACGATGAGACCCTTGTCTGCTCCGTCGAGTACATAATCCAACATCTCGTCGATGAAGAGCGGCTCTAGCTGCTTCTTGATGCTCTCAGCCAGTGCAGTGCGATACAGCACGTAGTTCTTGCTAATGAAAAATAGCTCAAGCTTCAGCTCATCTTTGTACTGTACGAGGTTGTTCGCCCAGGCGAATACGTCGGTTTCTTGATAGTTGTCGGCTTCTTTTTGAAGTTCGTCGATTGCGGGTGTTAGTTCTGTGTCCATAGGTTCCTATTGTATCTGAATATTCCCACGCACTCTAGTGGCTAGATGGTGTAATTAATGCAATCTTGACAGTTTTATTTCGTGCGGCCAAATCGGCGGCGAATTGGGGCGGCAATGCGGCGGTGCCCAAAGGCTCGCATCGCTTCGCCGGCGAGGTAATAGTACGGGAAGACCGTAATCACGAGGAAGGTGCTGGAAATCAGGCCGAATATGAGCACGACAGCAAGGCCCTGCCAGAATGGGCTGGTGAGCGCGAGCGGTATGAGCGACACCACTGCCGTCAGACTTGTCGCAATCAGTGGGCGGAATCGCTCTTTGAGCGCATCTACCGCCGCATCGACTGGCCCATTACCATCTCGCCGCGATTGATTAGCGTAGTCCGTCAGCAATATAGTGTTCTTCAGGCTCAGGCCAATCAGTGCGAAGAAGCCGAGCATCGCAAAAAAGCTAAAGGCGTTATTCGTCAGGTACAGCCCGAGGGTAATACCAAACAAGCTAAATGGTATGGCGATGAAAATCAGCAACGGCTGCAAGAACGAACGGAATTCAAACACCAGCAATACATAGATAGCGATGAGCAAGATTGGAAATGCTAGCGCAAGTGACTTGAATGAATCTTGGTTGTCAGATTCCTGGCCAAGATTGAAATTGATAGCGTCTTTTGGCAAACCATATGTGCTTGCAAGCGTATCGGCCGTAAATTCATCATTAACTTCACGCTGTGCGAGCGTTACGAGTGTCGTCGTGTCGTCGTCGGTGAAATCTGCAGAGACATTCACGCTGAGGCTACCATCGTTTCGTACTAAGAAGTCTTGGCTACTCACGGCAACGTTTTTGAATTCTGCCGTTGTACCGTCGACACGCGTCAGTGTCGTCTTCTCGAGGAAAGCACTCACGGCACTCGCAAGCTTGTATGCTTTTGTGGTGTTTTCTGTGCGAATCTCAACAGTAAATCCAGAAGCTGGTGGGCCGACATCGACCTGCGCGACAGTGGCAGCAGCCTCCGTGAACTGAGCGTCAAATGCTCCCTGTAATTTCTTAACCAGCTCAACAGACGTTGGGCCACGTTGATCATACGGCGTTAGCTCGATGTACGAGATAGCCGTCGTATTATTGCCATTACCCTCGTACGATGATTCTACAAAGTCATCACCAAGCATCTTGGCGGCCAATGTATCGGCGTCCCGAGCAATCTTTTCCGATTGAGCTATGGTCGTACCAGGCTCGAAGTTAAGTGAGATCGAGAGCGTATTGGTATCTTTTGTCGGCGGGAAGATATTGAAGGTTACTTTCGTAAAGATGAATACACCCGCTGCGATGAAAATGAGGCTGATTGCGACCGCCACCGAACCTACGCCCAACAGACGTTTGGCTGAGCCTTTCGCCCAGTGCATTGGCTTGGCGATGAATAGTGCGATGCGTTGCTCTGTGGTTGCAGCGATTTCTTTTACTCCCTTTTCACCCAGCTGTTTCTTGCCGAGCAAAAATACCCGAGCAAAAAACGGAATGAAGAGTAGTGCAACAAGCAAACTGATAAGCAGCGAAGCGATTATTGTGACTGGTATAGCGCGAATGAATGAACCAAGCACACCTGTGGCAAATAACAATGGGGCAAAACTAAGCGTCGCTGTAAGCGTGGCAGCAATCATGGCCCGACTAATCTTGCGTACAGCAATCTTGATTACTTCACGCCTGTCTTTGTTTCTGCGTCTGGCGGCATCGATAGCCTCTGTCATGATGATTGTATCGTCCACGATGAGGCTCAGCCCCAAGATGAGAGCAAATAGCGTAATGACGTTCAGTGAATAGCCGATCAAGAATAGGAAGCCAAGACTAGTCATGATGACAGTGAGCATAGCGATGACAGTGATGAAAGAAGCGCGCACGGCAATCACGATTGATCCTATGACAAGCACAGCTATCAAACCCTCGAGCAGCACTTTCTGTAGTTCACCAATTTCACCCTTGATTGCTGGCGCACTACTAGCGCTGACAATGTTCCTAGTTTCGGCTTGGCTCGGCTGCTTAGACAAGTCCTGAAGTGCTAGCTTGAGCTGGTTATCGAGCTTGATAACATCGACACTATCAACCCCAACTGTACCAATCGTAATCGAAGGCGTTGAGCTGGTAGTCTGACTCGCAAAGCGGTCAAACGTCTTCTGAATTGTTAGATCCATACCATTCACCGGATTTTTGGCGGTTTCAAATGAATTACGGAGGAAGAATTCTTTCACCAGTGATGGCTTGTGCGCGTTGAGATATTCTACCGCGGCCTGCGCTGGCGCAACGAGTTCGGCACTTGTCTGCCCTTGTGTACCGTATATAGAAATAAGTGCGTCAATCTTTTTTGCATCGCCACCAGTTACACCGAAGTACGGAACGTTAAACTCGGCGGTGGCGGTTGGCGGCAATCTAAATTCATTAGAAACAATCTTTTCAAGTTCAACTGCTGCCGTGTGGCTATCTACCGATGAGTCATATTGAATAAAAACGGAGTAGAAATTGCCCGAGCTACGAGATTGTACCGCACTTACCCCGTCTTGCTTCAGTGCAATATCAGTTATTGGTTTGGCGATATCGCTATCGACTTTGGCTGGATCATTGGCGAAATATGTGCCATTTACGATGGCAATCGGAATATTGATGCTCGGGAAACCTTCTCTTTTCAAGAATGTCGTGTAGCTCAGCGCACCAAACACTACGAGCACTATCCATATTAGAAACGTTGACTTTGGTCGATCGAAGAAAAAGAGCGCGAAGCGCTGCAGTGGACGAAGTGATTCTGCTTTTTTTGTCCCAGTCTTTTTAGTCGTACGTTTAGCCGTCGGCATGATGAAATAATCCCCTCTAAATAATCATCTTATTGTATCAGAATGAGGTTGGTATACCGTTTGTGATTTTTACAAACGGTCGCTGCTAAAA
Source organism: Candidatus Saccharimonadota bacterium (assembly GCA_024635495.1). Taxonomy (GTDB): domain Bacteria; phylum Patescibacteriota; class Saccharimonadia; order Saccharimonadales; family UBA4665; genus JAGXIT01. Next base: position 62,838 of record JAGXIT010000004.1, on the reverse strand, counting down.
TTTATTGACGAGAAGCTGCACAAATAATTTATCAGTTGAGAGCCATTCACGCGCAATTGCATACAGGCTCCAACCCTCGCCGGGCTCCGACTGCGCATTTACCCCAATGGTATCGATACCGACATACCGACAGGTGAAAACAGCTCGTGGTTCGTGGTAACCCTGTGTCACCACGATTGCGCTTGTGACCTGGCGGTATTTCTTCGCACGGGTACACGAATCGTACGTATCGAAGCCAAACTTATCGAGCCAAATGTCCTTCTCTGGGACTCCCTGCGCCATAGCAACTTTTTGCATAACGACTGGCTCATCATGGTCGTAGTAGCTACCATCGCCGCTCATTAAGAGGTGCTTCACCTTGCCTGCTTTGTACAGTTCGACTGCGGTATTTACCCGCCATGTCAGAAAGGCAGATGGCTCGGTGCCTTTCTTGCGCAGTGCCGCGCCAAATACTATCGCCGTATCGCGGCTCGGTATATCTGCGATGCTTGTCTCGCTCAGCTCATAGCGGTAGCTACGCGTCATCACATTCACAAATATCGTTGGCACCCACAATGCCATCGCGGCGAAGAAAAGTAGACCGACAAACATGCCGCCAAAAATAACTCTGTGCCGGGTTTTACCCGTTTGTTCCTCTGACATAGCTCTAGTATACCGTAAACAGAGGCTTAGATAGACTCTTCGTGTAGATATTCTTGCAGCTTATGGAGCTTTGGATCTATCACCATACGGCAGTAGCCTGCTGCATTGTTTTGATTGTAATAATCATGATGATAATCTTCTGCCTCGAAAAATTCCTCGAGTGGTTTCACTTCGGTGACGACATCGTCATGCAGTTTGGTCTGTACATCTTCTATCGTCTCTTCGATATCGTGCAAATCGCCGTCATCGCTATAGTAAATCGCCGAGCGATACTGTGTGCCGACATCTGCGCCCTGACGATTTGGTGTCGTCGGGTCGTGTGCCGCGAAAAATACCTTGAGCAAGTGCTTGAGTGTAAGAACATCTGGGTCATAAAACACTTCCAGCACTTCGGCATGCCCTGTTTCACCCGACGAGACTTGTTCGTAGGTAGGATTATCGACGTGACCACCGGCATAGCCTGGCAAGACCGCCCGAACGCCCTCAAGACGCTGGAAAACCGCTTCAATACACCAGAAGCATCCGCCGCCAAGTACAATGTGTTTTTCCATAATCACCCCCTACCGTTAACTATTCACATCATCCGCCACTCTACACCCGCTTGCAAGTGGTTTTTATACAATTTTTGTACTATGATTTATTCTCGGCCGCTTGTTTCTTCAACCATCGAAAAGTATCGCTGCATGCCCTCTATCAACTCGTCGCACTCGGGCGCGGTGACTAGAGACATTTCAGTCTCTGCGTGCCAAAGTGCTGCCATATTATCCGGCACAAAAAAATTATCTATCGCATCAGCCGTATCATGCACTTGTACACCATTTGCATCAATTATTCGTAGCATGCGCTCAGCAACCAGTGTTTTTTGATCGTCCCAGCCAAACTTATAGAGTGCCTGCATATTAACCCAATCCTTTTTGCCTCGCATTGCGTACACGTCATACATCTTGAGCGACCATTTACGAAGCTTCACTCCAGCATCGCTGTGAATATCACGGCCCATTCTACCTGCAACTCGATGATAGATCTCCATTTGGCCATCCCCAAAATTCATAGGTTCTTCAGCTATCGCATCTACTGTGTCAATAAAATAGTGCGAGTTTGGAAATCTTGCTGGAGATTTAAGTTTTTGCCGAGCAACAACAGAAGAAATGCCAACTGCAGCAAGTTGTCTGAGCTGCGCAGGGTCGGGCGCATCGGAATGAATATATCGTTCGGTCTCTACGGACATATTTATCTCTTTTATATGCTAGTTAGCCTAGCGAAATAATTATCTGGGGTCAAGGTTAAGCGTTTTGCGAAATGCTACTAGAGGATGTCCAGCGGGGCTTTGGTTTCGTTGCGCTCATCGAAAAGCTGGAAGTGTGTGAGCTGCATTTTGTAGACATTGTGCTTGTTTGTACCGCTACGGTAGCGCTCCAAAAAGTCCTGCCCCTTGTCATACTTCTTGAGATAGCGCTCAATCACCGATGCTACCTCGGCGTCATCCTTCACAAGGGCGACAGGCCCGGCGCCCTGCATGCCAATCACGGGGATTTCTGGCTCTACCATCACGGCGAATGCAGCCAATGGTTGCTCGAGAAGATGCTCGCTGTGCCAGCGCTCTGGCTTACTGAGCCAGTAAATCGCTTCGTTTTCTCTGTCTGCTACGAAGTAGATGTTGCTCACCCATGGCTCATCGTGTATCGAGGTGCCTAGTTGCATAACCTTCACTTCGTTGAGTTGACGCCAGACACGATCATCGCGTGATTCTTCACTCATGCTGTTTCCCCTTCGACCACTACCGGGTCAGTTAGTTTACGCTCGCGCGCTTTATTTGCCCATTCGTCTGCTAGTTCGTTTCCTTCGTCGCCCACGTGTCCACGCACCCAAATAAGTTCAGCCTTGCTTGCACGATAGAGTGGGCAGATTTCTTGTACTATATCGATGTTTTTTATCGGGCCGCCCTTTTTCTTCCAGCCATTCGCCTCCCAGTTGAGTGACCATTTGGTAATCACGTTTATCCAGAACTCACTGTCGCTGTAGATTTTGCACGGCTTGCCATCGGCATGTTTGAGCGCCGCCATCATCGCGTAGCCTTCCATGCGAATATTCGTCGTCTGCTCACCGCTGGGTTCGCCGCCGAGCACAACAGGCTTGCCATCACTCACTACCGCAAAGCCACCAGGACCCGGGTTTGGGCTTGCACTGCCATCTGTGTAATAAATAGTCATCAGTCTATTGTAGCCTACAGCTGGCGACTATCATACGCCCAATGTAGGAGCGCTTGGCGTTGCCTGCGGCGACAGGTCTGGTCACCAGGGTGACAGTGCTTCTTGATCTGACCGATGTGGCGTGTCATTTGCCTCCAGCGCTTGATCTGGCGCACGTCTTCCTCTGGCATGCGACGCCCCATGTAGTAGCGGCAATACCACTGGAACCAACCACGTGGGTCATCTGGATGTATCCATCCCTTGCGTCGCCACTCGCTCAGTGGCTGGCTGGCATTGATTTCGAAATAGTTGAGCTGCGGGTCTCGCCCCTGCCCCTCGGGTACGAAGCGAGCGTGCGCAAACCATTCGGCTGGGAATTCACTTCGGCAATCTCGCATGTACACGCCACCGAATACACCGAGCTCGAGCATCTGCTGTGGAGTCAGCTCTGGCTTGAAATCCTCGGCGAAGTCCCGACCCACCGGCGCGACGAGCTCGTAGCTATACCCCTGCTGCATTTTGTCATTCACTGTTACGTGCATGATTTTATACTAGCACGAGCAGATACAGGCTTGATTTTGTTCTCACACAATATTGGTGCGCAAAACTTATATAAGGACTTATATAAGTCCCTCGATTCCCCTCTGTTAATTCAAAAAACTTTCTATATACCTTATCTAGGATTTTTTACTGTCTGGGGCTTCTGGTACGACGACATACAAAACAAGATATGCTAGGAAGCCGCTACCCGCACCGACGAGGAGTGCGACGAAGACAAGCCGCACAATCACTGGGTCGATGTCGAAGTACTCGGCGATACCACCGCATACCCCTGCTATCATTTTGTCGTCCGTTGATCGATACAATCGCTTTTTCATATCTCTATTCTATTGCTCTTCACCCGTGTTTTGCAACATATATACAAGAAGCTCACACTTGCGCCCCACAAAACTTATATAAGGACTTACATAAGTCCCCAAGCTCCCCTCTGTTAGTCTCAAAATACTCAATTATAGTATGGGATCGTCTTTATGAGTTCTCCGGTGGATTTGTTGTAATCCGTTAAAACCCTAAGCTCTAGTCTGTTAGGGCCCAAGTTAAATGCGCCCCCTAAATCATCTATTGTAAACACGGGAGCAGTAACAATAATCGTGTTAATTTTCACTTCCATTCTCATTTGGTTGATTTTGGTATTATTTTTATCATACTGACAGTATTCTTCATCTCGTCCCTGTAGTCCGAGATGTGTACTCTTGCATGCGTTTTCATCAAGTGCAGCGTACGCGTAGTCTGGGACATCGATAACACCACAGCTGTCCGTGGCGCCCGCATAATAGGACTGATAATTGCCTGGGTTTGCCGCATAACCTCCTTCAAGTAAGTATGAATTTGCCGTAGCCCCAGAAATAAAATACAATGTTTTACCTTCGCCCAAATCGTTTAATGTATCAAGATGATCCTCATTTACTTTAATGATTCGGCCATTAGACAATGTAATCCTTGGCTTAAAACTTAGATCACAAATCGCAATTGAGTACATCAATGTTCTCTGGTTTTTATCAGTTATTACTTGCACCCAACCGCCTCTTTGTCGAAAAGTATACTCAATAAAGTCGCCCTGAGCATTAATGAGTAAAGGCTCAGAATCCAAGGCTTTTTTGACTGCTCCAAGCTGCATATTCGCAGCGAGGCTGTTTAGCCTACTAGTCTCTTCATTTTTCCAACCAATATTATTATTATAGCTTTTCGTTAATTGTTGAAAAAGCCAACCAGTAGCCTGTATGCCTGATGCGAATGTAAATATTGCAGCTAAAAACAATATGGCCCAGTTCTTTTTTGACTTTTGCAAAAAGGTCGCCGCTTCGTGCGAAAAACTCTTATAGGCACTCGCTGTTAGAAATTTATTTTTCTTTATTGCTTTGCGTCTCGCCTTACTCATATTTGCCCGGTAAGTCGCTAACGCTTCTTAGATTCAGAAATCAAATTACTAAGTTCAACGCGTTCTTGGTTGGTGGTGTCGCGGTGGCGGAGGGTGACGGTGTCCTTCTGGTCGCCTTCTAGCGTCTCGAAGTCTACGGTCACGACGTATGGCACGCCGATTTCATCCATCTTGCGGTAGTTCTTGCCGATGTTGCCGCTGTCTATCCAGAGTACATCGCCTACTTGCTCTTTGAGCATGGCATAAATATCTCGGGCTTTGGCTACGAGGGCTTCATTGTTCTTCGCCAGTGGGCAGACGGCAACTTTGATAGGCGCGAGGTCGTATGGCAGCGCGAGGAAGATGCGCTTTTCTCCGTTTTGCTCGTCTTCTCGGTAGGCACTGACGAGTACAGCCATGAGTGCACGCTCCACGCCGAAACTTGGCTCTATCACGTGTGGCACGTAGGAATCACTACCGTCTTTTGGTCGGTATTCCATACTCTTTTTGCTGACGCGCTCGATGTTTTTCAGGTCAAAGTCGGTGCGGTACGCGAGGCCCATCAGCTCTTCGCGGCCGATTGGGTAATCAAACTCAAAGTCGATGGTGCGCTTGCTGTAGTGTGCGCGGTCTTCTTCTGGTACTTCGAGCTCATGCACGCTGCTCTCTGGCAGACCAAGTGCGGTGAACCACTGCTTGCAGAGCTCCACCCACTTCTCAAACTCGGCTTCCCAGTTTTCTTCCTTCACGAAGTATTCAATCTCCATTTGCTCAAACTCGCGGCTGCGGAAAACGAAGTCACGTGGGGAGATCTCATTTCGAAATGCCTTGCCCTGCTGCCCGATACCAAATGGTACATCTGGGTAGAAGCTATCGACGACATTCTTGAAATTCGTGAAGATACCTTGCGCGGTCTCTGGGCGAAGGTAGCTAACAGAGTTTTCGTCATCGACGGGGCCGACATTGGTCTTGAACATCATATTGAACTGCTTAGCTTCGCCGAAAGTGCCAGTTTGGCCGCAGTTTGGGCACTTGTTTGCGTCATCGAGCTTGTCGGCACGATGGCGCGCATGGCAAGTATTGCACTCGACCAGTGGGTCGGTGAAGGTATCGACGTGGCCAGAAGCCTGCCAGACTTTTTGATTCATAAGTATCGCCGCATCGACGCCATACATGTCATCGCGGCCATCGACGAACATCTGCCACCAGAGGTTCATGATATTGCGCTTGAGCGATACGCCGAGTGGACCGTAGTCCCATGTGCCAGCCAAGCCGCCGTAGACATCTGAACCGGGATAAATAAACCCGCGACGCTTCGCTAGGCTCACAATATCTTCTAGTTTGACCTCATTTTTGTGCTCACTCATGTTCGATGTCCCCTTCATTTTCTGTAGTTGGTGCAAATAAGTGTGTAACACAGGCTAGTTCTGGGTCCGTCAGGACTGGCACCGCCATTCCTTCAAGCGTAATGAATCTTCGTCCATCTTCCCAGGCTACTGGCACATGATCTGGTACTTCACTGTTTTGCTCACGCATATGCCTATGATTATATCTGTTTGTCTATAGTGAGTACAGGGTTTTGTCCTGATTTGCAAAATACGAATTTTATTGTAGTATTAGGTCAGTTCGTTCGTTTGTACCTTTGCAACCTAGGAGTAGTGATCAAAATGGAAGTTCAATGGAATGATTGGGGTTTTGTTTTGGCCATTCTCACTATTGTCTGGCTAATCATTTCCTACAAGTATGCCCCTGGCATTGAGCAGGGCTATGCTTTGAAGCATGACGTCGAGAGCAAACGCTGGCGCGTAGTCGTTACGACTATGGTCATTTTCGTACTTGGTATGTTCTCGGCCAACTTCTTCGCGTGGGATGCTATCTACGACACCATAGACAGGAGTAAACCGACCAGTCTGTCGTACAGCTACGCCGCATCGGAGCTAGGGCTCAACCCCGCCCAGACCTATCCAATCGATATCGGCAACGATACGACGATGGCACAAGATGGCTTTTTTGCATCGAGTGGGTCACTGGCTGGCTCAACAATGTCCGTGAGTTTCACGACCCGCAAAGACGATGAGCCCATCATGTATACCTTGGGGATTCCCATTTCCAAGATTGCTTTTGAGGTTAAGCCCGTCGATACCGCACGTGCAACGATGCTTTTCACCGAGGGAACCTCGAAGAAACTGGGCGTCGAAAGTCACTATCACTACGGATGTCGAGGCGTGCTCGTCAATGCATTCTTAGTGCGACAATGCGAGGTAATAGACCTGACAGTTCTGAGCGAGGATACGCTAAAAGGCGGCCTCGACCCGATTGTGAATGCTGGACTCAAGAGCATGGTCATCGAGCTCAATCAAGAGCAGTACAATGCTCTACTCGGCATCGCCTAAAGGAGGCCAACGAACAACCCATGACCGCCGGCCGGTAACAGCGCGCGACTCCTCGGAGTCCGCTGTTGCTGCCGGTGGTCATAATTTTATTCAACCCCCAACTGATTTTGTTTCATAAGTAGTATCACCCGAGCAATTTCTGGTAACCAATCTTCTAGGCCCTGTACCTTTTGGATAACGTTCAGTGGCGTATCACTAAATACTAGTCGTAGTAGCTTGATATGGTTGCCGGCGAACATACCGCCGTCTACGGGTGTGAAAACCATGGCCTCGACATCAAAGTCGTACGTAGCACCAGCATCGAATGCCTGTTTGTGGACATCGGTGTGCAGATTCGGGTTACTGCCGGTCAGGCGCAAAAGTTGCGCGGTAAACCACGCGCGGATGAGGTCCATCGATATCGTCGCGTCGTCGAGAGCGATGAAGGCCGCCTCGAGTAAATCGAAGTATTCTACCTCTGTTTCGTCCTCGGTGACTGTATCGAGCAGCTTGATCAGCTCGTAGCCGAGCATGGTGCGATTGATGTCCTTCGTGATGCCCGCGTAGTGCTGCTGCAGACGAGACGACACGAGCGTGCCGATGTTGCCACGACCTTTTACGTAGGCTAGCTCACTCACGCTGAAGAGATCGATACCACCGGCCATCTTGCTCTTCTGCTTGCGAACACCCTTTGCGATGAGTGCCAGCTTACCGACATCATCCGTTAGCACCGTAATGATACGATCAGCTTCGCCGTAGGCGACTCGCCTGAGTATGATGCCCCTCGTCTTTTGCTGATTCATGTGAGCTCAAGCTCCCTGCCGTTGCATCACTCGCTGGATAGCGCGAGTAAGGTCTGCAACTGATGTTTGAGACCGTAGTAGCACTGCATGTACATTCAGCTGCTCGTGCAAAATATCGTCCTTCAGCGCCTCGGCTGTCGGCAGGCTCGTGAGTAGTATCGCTGGTATAGCTTGCCACTCTGGATAGCTCTGAAACTCATAGAGAAACTCGATGCCATTGTGTCTCGCCATCTCGAGTGAGACAACGACTACATCTGGCATTTGCTCATCGGCGTACTGGATGGCTTGCTGTGCTGAGACGGCATGGTGCGGGCTGAAACCGGCCTGCTTGAGACCAAGTACATATGATTTTGCGAGTACGGTATCTGGTTCAACGAGGAGTATGTGCATGCGTTATACCAATTCAAGCTGCTGACACACTGGCAAGGTTGCGGCGAGGCCTGCTGCGTTATGGTAACGAGCGGCGTGTAATTGTGCGGGTAACGCGTGAAGCAAACCGTCAGCTACAAAGACACCACTGGCAGCGCCACTCACGAAGCCTGAGTACGGCTGGAATGCCTTGCCACCAAGTGCACGAGCACGGCGCAGTGCCGAATTGCTCATCTCGACGCCCTTCCCGTACAGGCCGACCACGATACCATAGCGTGTTTTGTGCGCAGCTAGTCGCACGACGCCCCGCTCTTCTGTCTCAGAATGCGCCGCGATAAATACCTGGCCAAGGCTGACAAGTGCCGCCTGCAAGATGTTGCGATCGCTCAAGATTGGCTCGAGTCGTGCCGACACATCCAGTTCAAGCTGAATATTGAATTGTGCTGCATACGGGCTGAGTAATTGAGCCGTGTCACTCAGGAGTGACTTGATAGAGAGCGGTGCCAACTCAGGCTGCTCGTGCCCGCTCTGCAAGCGCAGTGTCAGGGCGTAGCCCTCGAGTAGTTGCAAAGAGGCTTGGGAAATATCGTGGATGGCCGCCAGTTGTGCCTGCCGCGCCTTTGGCTTTAGGCCTGGAGCGACCTCGGCAGCACGAGAAATCTGTAACAAAGCACGGCTGACGCCATCAGCGACACTCACAAAAAGTGTACTATCATCTGGATCTGTGTGTTTTGCCGATGTTACCACGACGTTCGTACCCCCATATTTACTCCCACACCCAAGTAATCTTACTAGCTAGTATAGCTGATTCGGGGTGTCGAAGCTATGGTGAGAAGCTCGCATTTGGCAAAATAATGTTGTCAAAATCCTTGAGGTACTTGTTTGACTCTGTAGAAATCTCGAGTGCTTTGTCGCGTAATGGCAATATGATCATCACCCCATCGACATTTGTCCTAATCTGGCCAGTGATTCGCACTCCAGCTTGATCTGGATTCTTTGTAAGTGCGTACGGCTGCACAGTGACCTTGCCTGATTTCTGCAATGACTTGTAGCGTGCGACAGTGTCGCTATAGCTCGATGATAACACCTCAACCCGCAGTGCAAACAGCGAATCTGTATCTGTTACCGAAGGAACTACATCTGGATGCGCATATAAATCAAGTGGTGTACGCGAACTATCAGAAATGACATAGGCACTCCACGTTTTTGGATACTTAATTTGTACACTACCATAGGCTTCTGGCCCAGTGTATGTCTTGAGTGGGCTCTTGGCCGCTTCGGCATATTTGGCTGCATCTTCGGCCTGAACTGTCTTGGTATTTGACTCAACTGCTGTTGTCACCTTCTTATCGGAATTGGTTTTGTAGTCTTGCTTGCCTATAAAAGCCCAGATACCAAAACTGAGTGCGGTGACGAAGAGAACCGATACTGAGATAAGCGATATGACGAGCGTTGTGCTGCTGCCACGTTCATTCCCCTTGTAATTCATACGCTAATGGTACCGTATAGACCGATGTAAGCGCAAGCATTACTTGTCATAGTGATAGAGGAATACACCGTTTTGCGCTACCACAGGTTCTTGGCCACTAATCTGGAATGTCACGCTTACTAGCGGACCACCGTATGAGTGCATGCGCTCATCGAGCCTGGGCATAAATCGGTCGAGCAAAAATACATAAACGCCATCGGCTTTCGGCCAATCCATTCGCCAGTAGTTACCCCATATCACCTGCACCGCAGCACCATATTTGCGAGTACGCAGCCACGCAATGAACGCAAGGAACGGATTGAGCTCGATACCAATCACGTGGTAACCTCGCTCTGCCGCTGCGATAAGTACCTTGCCATCACCACAACCGAGTTCGAGCAATGTTTGACCTTTCTTAAGCGCAAGTAGATTGAAGGCTGTTTGTATTTGCGGCCGCAAAGTCGGTAAGTACGGCGCACCATATAGCAATACCCCACCGAAGGCGAGGATACCAAACGCGAGGACGATGACGAGAATTGTCATTAGCCTTTGCTCTTGAGTGCCGTCTCTATCTCATTTTCTGCATGCTGCAGAAACGTTTCGAGCTCCTTGACGAGCGCTTTACCTGTTTCGTGTAGCTTCATCGCCTCATCGAGGGGTGTGTCTGCATCCTGTAGCTTCACGAGTACCATGTCGAGCTCTGTGGTCTTCGCGTTGTAATCAAATGCTGCTTGTTTTGCCATGGTTCTACTCCTTATCTTTCGTACTATTAATTATATCTGCCTGGGCACTGCCATCACTAAATTCTAACTGCACGCGATCATGTGGGTGCAATCGACGCGCCGTCACGATATCCCCCTGCGCGTCTCTCACCATCGCATAGCCCTGTACAAGCGGTCGGCGTGGGTTGTACGCGATAAGTAGCCGAGCCGCATTGCCCACACTCGCCATCGCATCTCGGAGCTTCTGCTGTAATTGTTCGTCAAATCGAATAGCGACTGCTTGGATTTGTTCTCGTCGAGTAGTCACGATGTCTCGCAGCGCCTCATCGAGCTGCTGTGCAGCAGCGCGTACTTGGCGTAACTCTGTCTTGCGATCGGGCACAAGTAGCTCAGCAGCGTTGCTCGGCGTGCTGGCGTGCATATCGGCAGCCCGCTCAGCAAGGCTGGTATCGATTTCGTGGCCAATCGCAACCAGCGTCGGCACACGACTAGCTGCCACGGCACGTACCACGCGCTCGTCGCTGAATGCCGCAAGGTCATCGGCGCTACCGCCACCACGAATCAGCACGATTACCCCTGGTAGGTCGATAGCTTCGTTGGCCTGTTTGATCGCTGCAACGATTTGCGCTGGCGATTGTTCGCCCTGCACGAGGACATTGTGATGTACGATATCGAGTCCACCCCAGCGTGCCTTCGTAATCTTCATAAAATCCGCATACGCAGCAGAGTCGCCAGCGGTGATAAGCGCAATACGCTGGGGCGGAAACGGTAGCGGTCGCTTGCGGGCTGGCTCAAACAGACCTTCGGCCTCGAGCTTTCGAGCGAGTAAGTCTGCAGCCCGCTTCAGCGCCCCTTCTCCAACCGGAACGATCGACTGCACATTGAAGCTAAAGTTAAACATTGGGTGTAACCGCGGTGCACCGGCCACGCGCACCATCATGCCGTCTTCGAGGGGGCCCGGTAGGCTATAAACCGTACCAAAACAGCGCAGCGATGCCGTCTCATCTTTGAGGTCAAAGTAAAGCCACTTGTTTTTGCTGATTTTGAAATTAGACAACTCGCCTTCAAGCTCTACGTACGGAAACGCCATTTCCATCGTCTGATTGAGGTAGTCGACAAATTCGCTTACCCCGAGCACTATGCCACCTGTAGGATTCATACGCTACAGTATAGGCTAGTTTTTATCAGGTGGCGATGCATCTTCCGCTGAAGGATGTTCGTCAGCAAAATTCGCGATCTCTGATTTTTGTGAAAGATTCTTGTGGTAGAGATAATACCCTGGAGGCAGCTGGATAAGAGTGCTCAGTACACGGTACATAATCGTGACCGGCAGACTGATGCGTGATGGAACTCCGGTAGCTGTCAACGTCAGTGTCATCAATGCCTCGTATACACCGATGCCGCCCGGTAGCACACTGATGAGCCCAGCGAAGTTCGCGACTGCATATGCGATGATGACTGCGCCAATATTCACAAATTCGCCAAAGGCCATGTAGACGACGTAGATAGTGGCGATTTCCCAGACATTAGCGAGTAGCGCCCACATAAATGGCCGGCGTAGTGATGGCACATTCCTACTCATGAGCATGTAGTTTTCGTGTAGATCGTTGAATACCTCACCGACTTTTTCGGTGTTGATTGCCTGTGGTCGTTTCGGTCGGAATTTGTGTATTATCTTATTCAGCACCGTCGTCATGTAGGTCAAAAACGAGGCAATACGACGTTTGCTGCCAAGGATGAAGCCGAGCGCAGCCGTGAGAATAACCACGACTGTCATGATGCTACCGGCTAGCAAGAGAATAATACTACTCATCTGCCCCTGCACCGCGAGGGCAAACAGACCAACTGCTATCAGGATTTCGAATGATAAAATCAGCATAACCAGCTTCATCAGATGTACTGCAGTCGCCTTAGCACTAGTGATGTGCTCACCCTTCATACGCAAGCCCCAGTAGGAAATGCCCGTTACGCCGCCGCTTGGGAAGACATGATTAACGAAGTTTAGCTCGACGCTCGCCTTGTAGAGCTGCTTGTAATTCAGCTTGTTGCCCACTACTCCAAAGAGGCCCTTGTAGAGACGTGCTTGCGAATCATAGTTCAAGATCTGTGCCGGAATCATGAGCAGCAAGAACCAGGCATTCACGCGAAAAAGATTATCGAGAGTCTGCGCGAGCTGATCACGAATTGCGTACGCTAATACGAGGAGCGCCACGACAGTGATGATATTGAGTATCATCTTCCAGTTGCGCTTGAGGTATGAGTTTTCGGCCATCTGTCGTAGTATTATACATATGATTCAATCTGTTTGCATATTAGGACGTCAGCCGGCGCTTGGGCTTGCCGAGCTAGAAAGCTTGTATGGCGGTGAAACTGTCTCGAGAATTGCCCAGTCTGTCGCTGGCGTAGATCTTGAAGCCGACCACATTAATTTTGCTCGGTTAGGTGGAAGTACCCGTGTCGCAAAAGTGCTCAGCGAGCTCCCAAACACCAATTGGAAGCTGGTTGAAAAAGAACTCGCCAAGCTGCTGCGTTCTATGGATATAGACGGCGATAGCAAAATTACCCTCGGACTCAGTGCATTTGGCTTCGATATGACACCGGCAAAATTAACCGCTGCTGGCCTCACTCTCAAAAAAATCCTCCGTAGCACTGGCCGCAGCGTCCGCCTGACACCAAATCCAGCACTCGAGCTCAACACCGCTCAGGTGATACACAACAAGCTAACTCAACCCGGTGGCGTCGAGCTCCTCTGTATCGCGACCTCTGACGGAAAGACAGTTATCGCGCAAACCACGGCGGTCCAAAATATCGAAAGCTACACGCTCCGCGACCGCGGACGACCAAAGCGCGATGCACGAGTCGGCATGCTACCACCTAAGCTTGCCCAAATTATTATCAACCTCGCCGCTGGTCAAAAACCCGCCACACCAGATACCATCGTGCTTGACCCGTTCTGTGGCACCGGCGTCATTCTGCAGGAAGCTATGCTCATGGGCTATAGCGCCCACGGTACCGATCTCGAGCCACGCATGATTGATTTCTCGAGAAAGAATATCGAATGGATTCGCACCGAGACCGACACGCTTGAGACAAATTTTGAGCTTGAAGCAGCCGATGCTACCTATCATCAGTGGAACCCCCTGCCAGCCTTCATCGCTAGCGAAGCCTATCTTGGCCGTCCATTTACCGCTACACCAACTCGGGAAATACTCACGCAAACTGCGACTGACGTAAACGCCATATTGACGAAGTCCCTTCGCAATATTCGTAGCCAGCTTCCGTCCGGAACGCGGCTTTGTCTGGCCGTCCCAGCCTGGCAGATAGGTACAGATACGTTTCGGCACCTGCGATTACTTGACTCTCTCGAGGAAATTGGCTATAATCGAGTAGAATTTGAGCACGTTCTGGAGAGCGAGCTTCTCTACTACCGAGAAGATCAGATTGTCGCTCGTGAATTATTAGTCCTAACAAGAAAGTAGCACTCCATGTCACACGTAAAAGCTGGCGGTACCAGCAAAAATAATCGCGATAGTCCAGGCCAACGCCTCGGTGTAAAGCTATTTGGCGGCCAGAGCGTTAAAGTCGGACAAATCATCGTCCGCCAGGTTGGCATGTCAAAGCGACCAGGCAAAGGTACGACTCTCAGCCGTAACTTCACTATCCACGCCGCAAAAGACGGCATCGTGAACATGACCAGCCGTAAGGTTCGCACCTTCTCCGGCAAATCAGTTCGCCGCACCGAAGTCACCGTCGAATAAATTTGATACGAATCAAAATAAACAGCGCCGAGAAGGCGCTGTTTTTAATAGTAATCAAGTGATAGCTGTCTTTAGCCACTAAGTTTACTGTTGATGTATTCAGATACAGGAGCGCCATTCATCGTCGAGACATCACGCATAGCAAATTTCATACCATCATAGAACACTGACTGTATAGTAGTAGCGTCAACATTAGCAGAGCTACTATTCCCTTTTTCTTCGTGCCACTGTCTATGTTTCTCTAGATGCGCACCCGCCACTTGAACTGCATCTGCGACCAAGTCCCTAACGGCATATGCATTGGTACCACGAATTTGTCCTGAGTATCGCTGTGCTTTTGATTCTTTTTGGACGATTTCGTGCATTCTATCAGCAATGTCCTCAAAGCCTGCAAATTGCTTACCGCCTCCGGTCATCTCGTTCATACGCGCACTCATATCTCTCAATGCTCTACCAATTTTTACTTCGTCGATGTCACCATTACGAACTAGCTCACTAAATAGCATACCGGCAAACCCTTCGCGACCAGATTCTACGAGTTGAGCTACTGAACGCTCCGCCGCATCAATATCATTATGTGCGGCTTCTTGTGTTTCAGCAGTTGCCTGCACGGCCGATCCTACCGCAACCTCACCAGCTAATTCACGCACTCCGCCGACAGCTCGTACTGCCTCTGCCGATACAGCTTTTGTTTCATGTACGGGAGTAACTACCTCCGTACCATTACTTGAATTGTCAGATATAATTACTTCAGGACCATTGTCTCTTTCTTCTATATGTACGGATGCATGTCGACGTGACGTAGCGGAACCATAACTTTTAGGCGGCCACAGCAATGATGAGGGCACTTCGTCACTACGCTTTGCATCATCGTCACCGTTACGACCAAAAACGATACCTTTTTCAGTAATCTCAACATGTTGACGGCCATTTGAAACCATTTTTCCGTCTTGGTCTTTTGCAAGGCCCTGCATTATAAACTTTTGTGCACCATCGGCTTTTCTCGTGACAGACAGTATCGCTGCAACTACGTCCTTACCTTTTTCGGTTGGAATACGGACTTCAGCCATAACGCCAACCCTATAATCCTTCATTTCCTGGACTATACCTAGCTCTGCGGCGTCGTAGATTTCTTGTGCAGGATCAAGGGCTAGTTCACTTCTATGTAAATTATGCACCTGTAAAAGCTGCTCTGCATCTGGGGGTTGAATAATCTGTTCGTGCTGTGTCATGGTTTTTGTTTTGAATTACTACTGTTAATAGTAGCATAAGCGTGATGAAAAGTCAATTATATAGTAAAAGAGCCCTTCGCGAGTTGGGCCCTTTTGCTTCATTGCGTTGAATTACTTTAGCGAGATTTATAACCAAGCGCGTTGCGTTTCTGTAGATCAGTCGCCTTGTCTTCGGGTGTACCTGCACCTTCAAAGCGAGGCTCATAGCTCTCTACGTTTACTGATACAGTTTCTGGGGCGTTATCTAAGTCAGCGACTTCAATCACAATTCTGCCTAAATCTTCGGCTGTTATTTGTGTAGGTTGTGTGTTTGTTTCGTGTGTCATGGTAAACATAGTAGCATAAGCATGATGAAAAGTCAATATTGGGCTCTGGTATAAAAAGAGCGGCTCATGTGCCGCTCTGAAGAGTCTATATATGTGAGTTATATGCCGAGGTGGTATTTGATACGGTCGACCACGTCGCTCATCACGACTTGAGATTTGACTAGGTAGTCGTCGACACCTAAGCCCTGTGCACGCTGCTTGTCACTATCTTGGCTGAGTGCGGTAAGCATAATAATCTTGAGATTACCCGTCTCTGGGGTGTTACGGAGGATGTCGAGCACATCGAAACCACTGACTTTTGGCATCATCGCATCGAGCACGACAAGATCTGGTCGGTATTCGCGAGCAGCAGACAGTGCTTCTTCGCCATTGGCAACGCGACGGATATCAAGGCCTTCGGCCTGTAATCGCATCATATAGGTATTTGCTAGTGCATCGTCATCTTCTACAAGAAGGATTTTTTTCGGTTTGGCTGCTGTGTCGTCCATACTGCTTATGTTACCCTAGTTATTCTCGCGGTGCAACCTATTTCAATGAGCCGATAAAGCCGAGAAACATTGGGTGAGGGTCGTTCGGCCGAGACTTAAACTCTGGATGATACTGACTTGCCAGCAAAAACGGATGATCAACACCTTCAATAACCTCAACGAGGCCATTGTCTGGGTTCATACCGCTCGCACGGATACCCCAAGCTTCGTATTCGTCTACATGAGCTCCGTTTGCTTCATAGCGGTGGCGATGTCGTTCTACGACGTCCTGTGAGCCATACAGCTTCGCAGCGAGAGTGTCTTTCGCAAAGTGACAGGAATAATCGCCGAGGCGCATTGTACCACCGGTGTTTTCCTTGCCCGCTTGGCCCTCCATAGTCAAAATCACTGGGTAGGAAGTGCTCGGGTCTACCTCTGTCGTATTGGCGTCTGCATGACCAGCAAGCCGAGCTGCCGCGATAACCATCATATGTAATCCGTAGCAGAGACCGAGATACGGCTTTTTGTGCTGCAGGGCAAACTGCGCGGCCTTAATCTTGCCTTCGACACCACGAGTACCGAAGCCGCCTGGCACGACAAGACCATCGACACTATTGAGTTCTTCTGTAACCTTTTCATCGGACATTTTCTCGAGACGAGAAGCATCTATCCAGCGAATGTCGACTTGGGTATCGTGCGCCCAAGCAGCAGCATAGAGTGCTTCAAAGACCGACATGTAGGTGTCACTATTGTCCATGTACTTCGCGACGACACCAACTTTGAGTGGCTTTTTTGTATCCGTGGTGCTTCGCGCTACCATTTCGCGCCACTTCTTGAGCTCTGGCTTGTGTACTTTGAGCGAAAGTTCTTTGCAGACCACATCCGCTATGCCGGTATCTTCAAGCGTAAGCGGAACTTCATAAATACTCTTTGCGTTTGGTAATAGCGCAATCGCTTCTGATTTCACGCCAGTGAATAAGCTAAGCTTATCTTTTACGGCGACGTCGGATGGTGTTTCACTTCGACAAACGAGAACATTTGGCGCGATGCCAAGCCCACGAAGTTCACGCACGGAGTTTTGAGCTGGCTTGGTTTTGAACTCTCGACTCGCGCCGAGGTATGGCATGTAGACCACGTGCACATAGAGACAATTTTCGAGCCCAACCCGCATGCCGAGCTCGCGGATAGCCTCGAGGAATGATTGGCTCTCATAGTCCCCGACAGTACCACCGATTTCTACAATATGTACATCGTAGCCCTTGCCTGTTTCGATAATCGCATCTTGAATCGTGCGAGTAACGTGCGGAATAATCTGCACAGTGTTACCGCCGAATTTGCCGGCTCGCTCAGCCTCGATAACGTTGAGTAGTACTCGACCACTCATAAGTGA
This sequence comes from Candidatus Saccharimonadota bacterium, assembly GCA_024635495.1. GTDB lineage: Bacteria > Patescibacteriota > Saccharimonadia > Saccharimonadales > UBA4665 > JAGXIT01. Next base: position 45,182 of record JAGXIT010000004.1, on the reverse strand, counting down.
GCTCGATTGGGTCAGCTCCTGGTCTATGAAGCGCTCATAGTGACCGAGGTCGAGATCTGTCTCGGCACCGTCTTTCGTGACGAAACATTCGCCGTGCTCTCGTGGGTTCAAGAGACCAGCGTCAACATTGAGATATGGATCACACTTTTGGATATTGATGGAGAGACCGCGGGCTTTTAGAAGGTTGCCAATTGAGGCTGCCGTAATGCCCTTACCGAGCCCTGACAACACACCACCGGTTACAAACACAAACTTCGTTTGCTTATCTGCCACGCGTACACCTCTTTTCTGGTATTAAAATATACCTGTTTTTACTCTGTAGTGCAACTCCGTTATCAAATGCTTATTGTGCATTGAGCCATGTTTCGGCTGCTTTGAGCTGGATATCATTGCCATCGGCATAGTCTTTGTCTGTTGGCTTCACGATCTTGTCTGGCTTGATACCGACCTTGTTTATGTTGGTGCCTTTTGGTGAATACCACTTCGCAATAGTCACCTTGAGCGCGCTGCCATCTGAGAATGGAATCAGCTGCTGCACCACGCCTTTGCCGTACGTCTGCTCGCCAATTAGATATGCCCCACCCTTATCACGGAGGACTAGTGCAGTAATTTCTGAGGCGGAGGCTGAACCACTATTCACAAGCACTACTGTCTTGATCCCAGCGAGCGAATTTACGCCAGTAGCGTAATTATTGTCGATGACTGTCTTGTCACGACGTTGTTGCACAATAAGATCACCCTGCTTGAGCCACAAACTGCTCAAGTCTACTGCAGTTGTGACTTCACCGCCTGGATTATCACGTAAATCTAGTATTACTTTATTTACTTTCGCTTTTTCAAAGCTAGCAACCGCATTCATGACGAGACGAGTAGTATCATCGCTAAATTGACTTACTCGCAAGTAGCCAACATTGCCATCTAAAATCTTTGACTCGGCAGTTGGCACCTGAATAGTATCGCGCGTAATCGTCAGCTCGAGCGCTTTTGTACCACCACGGACTACACCAATCTTAACCTTGCTGCCCTTTTCGCCACGGATAGACATCACTGCATCGTACACCGACTTGCCACTTATCGAATCACTATCAACGCTGACGATGATATCTTTCGCCCGGACGCCAGCTGCTTCGGCTGGTGAGCCCGCAAGTGGCGCAACGACGACTATATTACCATCGGCATCTTGTTCGAGCTGGGCGCCAATGCCAGTGATTGTACCCTGAAGTTCGCTATTGAAAGCTTCTGATTCAGTTGACGTGAAATAAACGGTATATGGATCGCCGGTGCTCTCGGCTAGACCGTGTTTCAGGCCATCAGTGACCTGCTGTTCGGATAATGTACCATCGTACTTCTCTCGAAGCACTTTATAGACTTCGTTTATTTGGGAAAAATCGAGCGTCGCTGGCAAGTCGCTATTTGCTGTATGCCCGTTAAATGTAATTTTGCCCTGCCCAATAAAAAGACCCCCCATGAAAACTACAATGATTACGAGCGCGATCGACAACCATCTCACAGCACGGCTTAAAAAGAGCTTACGAATACGTCCTTTTTGCATATGGTTAGTAGTATACATGAGGAAACGTCGTTTCGGCAGAAGTTCCTGCTACAATAGAAGGCAGTATGGTTGGTTACAACTTCGAAGAATGCACCCTGAAACAATACGAAAGTGCGGTAAGCTCTGTCGGCGCTACAGCTAGCAAAGAGCCAGTATCTTTTCTGCAAGCGCCATTTTATGGTGAAATTCAGACAAAAAGTGGCAAGGATGTCGTGTATTTTCTCATAAAAAAAGACGAAAAGCTCATCGGTAGCGGTCTCGCAATCACCTATACTGCCCCAGGCGGCCTGCGTTTTTTGTATGCTCCCTACGGCCCAATAAGTTCTACATGGGACGAAGAGCTCCTCAATGAACTCCGCATATTTTTGAAGCCTATCGCAAAACGACTTGGCTGTACGTTCGTCCGCTTAGATACTGATGATTTAACAGCGGAGACATCTGCCAAACCAATAAGCGCAAAAGTAGCACGTACTGCAAGTCTACAGCCCCGAGCTGAATGGGTGCTCGACATCTCTCAAGGCAAAGATGCGCTCTGGATGGGCTTCCATAAGCATGCTCGTTACAACATCCGACTGGCCGAACGCGCCGAGACAGTCATCACCCATTACGCACCACAAGAAGCCCCTCTCGATGATTTTTTTGCTCTCATGCAAACGACTGCCGAAAGAGACAATTTTGGTATTTTTGACCGGGGCTACTACGAAGCCTACTTATCTTCTCTTTCTGATACGGACGGCTTTGTGACTATCGCGACAATAGATGGCAAACCGGCAGCGGCGGCACTCTTCGTCACCTATGACAAGCAAACCCACTATGTTTTTGCTGGATCGAGTAATGAGTTCCGCAAGATTGCCCCAGCTTATGCTGTGTTGTGGGCAGCGATACAAGAAGCGAAGCATTACGAGGCAACCCTATTTAACTTCGGCGGCATCATCGACGACGTCAAGAGCCAAGAGCTTGGTGGCGTGACGAGCTTCAAGAAACGTTTTGGTGGCTACCGTGTCACACACAAGAATCCATATGACATCGTCTACAAATCATTTGCGTACACCGCTTTTCGGCTATACAAATCGATACGGTAAGTGAAACTGTCTCGTCTAGTTGAAGTAGATGTACGTAAAGTTTGAAGCCATTGCAGCGCTCACCTTCATGACACTATAATTGCCATTCCAATTATAGTTATACTGGCTGACGACAATACTACCGTCGGTGTTAATAGCCTCAACCCACATCGTGTGGCCATAGTAACCAACATTCCAAACCGCGACTGATCCAACCCTAGGGCTACTACCTGTTGGAATCCCAGAAGCCCGAGCATTTGATGGCCACTGGTTTGCATTGCCATGACCGCCCCAGTACGGCATATAACCGTATGCCTCGTAGACCTTAAATGCGGTATAACTGACACATTCACGGTTATACATACCCCAATTGTCTACAGCATTGTCCTTGGGGTAATTACAGCCCCAATAGCCGCCCCATGGGCTATTTGCTTGAGCTGGATAGCCACCACCACAGACACCATTTGATACAAGTTGACCATTTATCTGTGCGTTTGCAGCTGCCTGTGCCGCACGTAATTCTGCGACCTTTGCATTGTTTTCTTTAATCTTGACGTTGTAACTATCCTGTTGCGACTGATTGTAGTTGAACAATTCTTGCTGTTTAGCGCGATCAACAGCAAGCGTTGCCTGTTGTTGCTGCATGTCCTTAATAAGGGTCTCAATTTTTGCCTTCTGAACCTGCAATTGCTTTTGCAACTCCGCAATCACCTGAAGTGAATCCTGAATTTTCTCTTGAACGCGCACTCTGTATTCTTGCTTGTCTACGAAATCACTGAGATTTTTGCTTGTAGCGAGCATTTCGAGTGAGCTTGGGGTGCCATCAACATACATTGCCTTGAGGTCAATTGCCAGAAGCTTTCGTTGTGAATCGATTTCTTTTTGAGCTGCCTCAATCTTTTTCTGCAAATCAGCTTGCGCAGCTTTGTTTTTGGCAATAGATGCGATAACTCCATCTATTTGTAACTGTAGCTTCGTAATTGCATCGTTATAATTTGAAGCCTGGCCGGCAAGAATCTCAAGTGTATCTTGAGTAGAGGCATTTTGAGTCTGTAGCGCATTTATCTGCGCCTCGTACTCATCTGCCTGCACGCGCTGTTGCCAGGATGGGATGAGAGAAGCTACACCTATAACTGCACACATAGCCAGAAGAACACCGGTTCTCATGGTGCTCGAAAAACGCTTTGCGACTGATTGAGAGAGTATTTTTTTCATGAATTTTTGTGTTGTCGCTAACATGCTTATGATATCACGGTCTTGCAAATCCTTCAATCCCCTCCCCCTAAGCAACTTAGGTATTACGCTAACATTATTTTCGATGATGAAAACATACCCAATCGTGCTTGAAATGCAGTTTTGGTTACGAATCAGCGTCGAAGAACGCTCGTTTTTGTATAGATTTATTTCTTTGACGTTTTGAATTTCAGATACCGCCGAGTGGCAATGACAGAAGAAGCGGCTCCAATCAGTATACCAAGCGTAAGCTGCATCCACAACAGCTGCCAATAGTGACCCTGGAAGAATTGTTGGCTATAACTAATATCGAGTAGTCCAAGGCTTGTTGCTTGTAGTGAGCTCGATGCGGTGACAAATAGCGCATTGATGATGAATATTGATGCAATAGCGGATATCACCCCATATATAATTGTCTCAACGACAAAAGGCCCGCGAATGTATGAGGTTGTAGCGCCAAGCAAACGCATAATCTGCAGTTCGTCGCGACGATTGAAGATTGCCATCTGAATCGTATTGAAGATGATTACAACAGATATGACCGCAAAAACGATAACGGCGACAAGGCCTGCTTCACGCAGGATATTCGTCGCATGTGTAATCTTATCTATCGTTTGGCGGCGTTCGCCATTATCAGACACAGGGTCTGATTGTAGATTTTGCCATTTTTCTTGCGTAACAAAATCACGAATGGCTGGCATCTCATTAAGTGTGATGGGCTTGATCCTAATGGTTGCGGGCAGTGGGTTGTCTGTTTCATTGACGGCTGCCAATAAATTTTCGTTATTTGCATTTTGCTCGATGAAAGCACGGAGCGCATCTGACTTATCAAGGTATTGCACGTCAGAAACTTGTGGTTGTTTCGTAATCTCGGCTACAAATTCTTGAGCCTGGGCCTCAGTCACATCATCTTTGAGATAGACAGAGATGTCGATTTTGTCGGTAATCTGTGCAATAGTATTGCTAAATGTTGCATTTGCGATAATCGAAAACAAAATGATTGTAAGCGTAATCACCATAATTGCAATCGCTGCAATGGCGAGCCAGGCGTTACGTCCAAAATAGACAAACCCGGTACGAATAATACGGCCAAATGCTATCAAGTGCTTATTCATGTTACTTCGCCTTTTTCCCTGACGTATTATCATAATCAGCATTTGCGCGATCACTGACTATACGCCCACCCTCAATAGTAACAACTCGCCGTTTGAGACGGTTCACAATGTCTTGGTTGTGTGTCGTAAGTAGCACCGTCGTGCCGTAACGGTTGATTTTCTCGAGTATGCGGATGACATCCCATGCGTGCTTTGGGTCGAGGTTGCCGGTTGGCTCATCGGCAATAAGAATTTTCGGCTGACGAACAATCGCACGCGCAATCGCGACACGTTGGCGTTCACCACCACTGAGTTCTATTGGCATTCGCTTCGCTTTATCCTTGAGGTTCACGATATCAAGCACTCGCGGCACAGTATTATTTATCTCCTTAGTACTGGCCCCCACGATCTCGAGCGCAAACGCGACATTCTCGAATACCGTGCGATTAGGGAGTAGTTTGAAGTCCTGAAACACGGTACCTATTCGTCGACGCAACAAAGGTATTTTCTTGTCCGAAAGCTTGTCATAATCAATTCCACCGACAATAATCTTACCACTGGTCGGACGCTCTTCGCGGGTGAGTAGTTTCAAGAGTGTACTCTTGCCTGCACCACTTTGGCCGACGACAATAACAAACTCTTTTGGCTCTATATGTAAAGAGACACGGTCAAGTGCCGATCCTAAATTCTTGTTGTAAGTTTTGGTTACTCTATCAAGTAAAATCATCTGGCTCATTGTACCATAAGCGGCTTATGAACGGTGCTATTTGTCGCCGAGAGTATGATCGAGATACGCGCCGATAAATGGACCCAGGTTGCCGGCCAGAACATCGTCTGGATCAGGTGAGATGTGGCCCGTACGAAGGTCTTTTACCTGCTTATATGGGTGCAGGACATAACTTCGGATTTGGTTCCCCCAGGCAGCCTGTTCGTTAGGTCCCTTTAGGCCTTCTACTTTTTCGGCATGCTGCTCAAGTTGTAACTGCGCGAGTCGTGAGCGCAAGATAGTCATAGCAGTCTCTTTGTTTTGTAGCTGGCTTCTTTCGTTTTGGATAGCAATCACGATGCCAGTTGGTAGGTGTGTAATACGTACTGCCGAGTCTGTCGTGTTAACACTCTGTCCGCCATGACCACCACTACGATAGACGTCAATTTTTAAGTCTTTCTCATCGATTTCGATAAGCTCGGGTGTGTTTATCTCGGGCAATACTTCTACCTTCGCAAAGCTTGTTTCGCGGCTCTCGGCATTGAACGGGCTAAGCCTTACAAGACGATGTACGCCATGCTCGCCTTTGAGTTTTCCGTAGACAAATGCCCCTGTTATTTCAACTGTTACACTCTTGACACCACCGTCTTCTGACATCGACTCATCGACCATCTGAACTGAGTACTCATTTTGTTCAGCCCATCGCACATACATGCGCAGCAGCATCCCCGTCCAGTCTTGTGCATCCGCCCCGCCAGCGCCGGCGTGAAGACTTAAAATGGCTGCATTTTGATCGTACGGTCCAGCAAATTTGAGCTCTTCTTTGAGCGCCTCGAATTGCGATTCGGCAGTTTGTAATTGTTTGCTTAAATCAGTCACAATAGACGAATCTCCCAGGCTCAACAATTCCCTAGTCTCTTGCAGGAGCTGGCGCAAATCAATCCATGGCTGCAGCCGCTTGGCAAGCATGCCATGCTCTTTCGTAATACGTTGGGCGAAGTTCGGTTCATCCCAAAGCGACACGTCTGCTATCTGTCTATCTAGTGATTCTTTTCGTAACAGTAAATCAGAAAATCCAATTCGTGTAAGCGCATCTTCGACTGCAACCCTGAGCCTATCTGATTGCTGGGTTAGCTCATCCATATCTACCAATCCTGTTGCCAGAGCACAGCTATTTGCTTGTTGAGCTCATCAGCAAGTTTTTCGTTCACGTTTCCATATATTCCAAGTCCACCGATGTTGTCTGAGAACATCGCTCTGGTGGTGTCGATAATCTGCTGCTTAGTAACAGCCATAATACGCTCAGGTATGGCGTAATAATCATCGATGTGATCATCGAAAAAATATCGTCCAGTATATCCGCTTGCTATACTGGCGACTGTTTGAGCGCTACGTTGATAGCGTCCAATCGAGTAAGCCTGGGCGGCAGCAATATCCACTTCGGCGATTTCACCCTTAAAGATATTGCCCAGCTGTTCGATGATAATATCAAAAAGTGCCGCAGCATTCGTCGGCGAAACCTGACTACCGAACCAGAAGTTACTACTCAATTTAATCTGCTGGAAACCAGAGTTCATCCCATAGACAAGACCTTTTTCGCGAGCCGTGCCAAGTATTTTCGAGTAAAGCGTCTCGGTCAACAATGCGTTCACGATACTGAGCGAATCAAGCTCTTTCTCTAGTAAGCGCCGCTCGATAAACGCATCTATATAAAAGTATAGTGTGTCAACGGTTTTATTAGGCAAACACACAGGCGTCTTGAGTGGCTTCACTATCTCATCAGGCATCATGAAACGCTCACCACGAGGCAACCTTATGTTTTCAAGCATATCGATGATTGCAGTTTTTCTGGTTGGAGTGATATTGCCAGCAACCACAAAACGCATGTTTTCAGTAGTGTGAGTACGGTGATAATGCTCACGTATGTCATCAAGCGTGACATTGTCCATAAGCACGAGACGCTCTTTATCTGTTTCGGAAACAAGTCCATAGGCCTTACGGCTTTCTGCACCGAGTTGACGATAATGACTGTTTGCACGAGCGGCTAGCTCTTCTTTGACGTTTCCATACTCAGCTTCAAACTCTTCTTGCAGAAACAGCGGTCGCTCAATCGCGGTCAAGATAAGACCCATAACTCGTTTCCATTCAAAATCTGCGCATTCAGTTTCGTAGACGATATCATAGACATCAGTTGAGGCGTTGCTGTAGGCACCGTTTTTCTCGACTTCAGCTTGAAAATCTCTGGCACGCGGGTACTCATCATTTGCCCCGAGCAGCATATGCTCCATCAAATGCGGTGTTTCCCACTTGTGGTGCTCTACGAGATACTCGCCTGCGCGAAAATTCATATACAAATTCATGACAGTCGCATCTGGCACATGGATGCACAAACCCTTTGCACCGTTCTTGAGAGTGATTTCTTCAACTGTATGTTTCATAAATAGTTCTTTGTTGGCGAAATAGTGCGCGGTACAACACTGTACGCAGCCCATCTTTGCCTGTACGTTATTTTCGTTTACGAGCCTTTGCTTTTCGTTGCCGTTCTGCCTTGTTTGCCTTCGCACGTTTCTTGGAATTAGAAGCCGGCTTGGTTTTTGGTCTGTTATCGAAATCACCCTCACTAAACTCTGCTTCACCGTCAATAATTTGTCCGGCATTATCGACTGAAGCTCGTGCTGCTCGCGTCAATTCAGTTTCAACTGGGCGTTCAAGCTGGTCTGCAGCAATTGGTGCGGCATGGAATAGTGCTCGAAGCACTTCATGACGCAAGTTATGCTGCATATCCTCAAATATAACCTGTCCGCGTCGACGGTATTCGACAAGTGGATCGCGCTGACCGACACTCATCCAGCCGATACCTTCACGCAGGTGATCCATGTTCTCGAGGTGTTGCATCCAGAGATTATCAAGAATTTGTAGGTATATATCTCGCTCAATCTTACGCATTACCTCATTGGTGAACGCCACTTCACGGCCTTTGTATAGTTCCTTAGCCTCAGTCAGAAGGACTGATTGGACCTTATCAGCTGATGCAGCAAAGACTCTATCAAACGACGACTCATCAAAAGGCATAAGCTGGCGAACCATTGTTTCAAGTTCATCGGTCGTACTAGCTGGCGACTGAGCCAATAATGCAACTTCTTCTTCAATATATTTTTTGACGCGCTTACTGATGTCATCTGACCGAAGAATTTCACGACGCATTGCATAAGTTGCTTTACGGTGTCGGTTCATTACATCGTCATATTGAACGACGTTTTTACGCTGATCAAAGTGGAACCCCTCGACTTTTTTCTGCGCCGATTCGAGACTACGAGATATCATGCGATTTTCGATTGGAACATTGTCTTCTACTTTCAGGCGGTCCATGACAGTACTGATTCGATCACCACCGAATATACGCATCAAATCGTCTTCGGTACTAACATAGAATTGTGTCATACCAGCATCACCTTGACGACCGGAACGACCACGGAGCTGATTATCAATTCGGCGGGATTCGTGTCGTTCTGACCCGAGTACATACAAACCACCCAGCGCTTTGACTTCCTCGGCAAGCACGATATCAGTACCACGACCAGCAATATTCGTTGCCAATGTGACTGCACCGGGCTGACCAGCGGCAGAAACAATTTTCGCTTCGCGTTCATTGTTCTTCGCGTTGAGCACTTGGTGTGGAACGCCTGCTTTTTTCAGTAAGCCATCAAGTTTTTCGTTCTTCTGGATTGAGGCGGTACCAATAAGTACCGGCTGCCCTTTCTCGTGTAGAGCTTTGACCTCGGCTACAATTGCCTTGAATTTTGCAGCCTCATTTCGGTAAATGCGGTCCGTCTTATCGATACGAACAAGTTTGCGATTGGATGGGACTTCGACGACATCAAGTTTATAGATCTGATGGAATTCTTCAGCTTCCGTGAGCGCTGTACCGGTCATACCCGAGAGTTTATCGTAGAGGCGGAAATAGTTCTGGAATGAGATACTCGCCAGCGTCATAGACTCTTCCTGAACCTCAACACCCTCTTTGGCCTCAATCGCTTGGTGAAGACCTTCGTTGTAACGACGGCCAGCTAGGAGACGACCAGTGTGCTCGTCGACAATGACGATTTCGCCTTCATTTGTGACGACGTAGTCTTTGTCACGCTTGAATAATGTCTGAGCACGGAGTGCCTGCTCCATGTGATACAAGGTACGAATATTTTCAGTACCATAGAGGTTTTGTATACCAAGAATCTTTTCAAGCTTATCGATACCATCATCGTTCAAGATAACTGTTTTTCGCTTTTCGTCTACTTCGTAGTGGGCGGGCTTGAGCTGGCGCACGGTGCGAGCAAATTGCTCGTAGGCATTGCCTGGCGTCACACTTGGCGCACTAATAATTAATGGCGTCCTGGCCTCATCGATAAGGATGGAGTCAACCTCGTCGACGATAGCATAGTTTAAATCACGCTGACGGAGCTGATCTATCTCACGAACCATGTTGTCGCGCAAGTAGTCAAACCCGAATTCGTTATTGGTACCATAGGTAACATCTGCAGCATAGGCTTCTTGTCGCGTGCAAGGCTTGAGGTGCCGAAAACGCTCATCCTCATGCTCTTCATCGACGAATTTTGAGTCATAAATATATGAACGCTCAGCCATAATAACAGCGGTCGTAAGCCCAAGAAAATCATATACCTGTGCCATCCAACCAGCATCACGTTGCGCCAAGTAGTCGTTCACTGTCACGAGATGTGCGCCCTTGCCTCCAAGTGCGTTCAGATACATTGGTGCGGTTGCAACGAGCGTTTTTCCCTCACCGGTTTTCATCTCAGCGACATTGCCCTCATGCATAACCATGCCACCGATAAGCTGTACGTCGTAGTGCCGTTGCTTGAGGGTACGGCTCGCCGCCTCACGCACAATCGCAAATGCATCGGGCAAAAGAGCGTCAAGTGACTCTTTTTTCAATCGATTGCGCAAAATATCTGTCTGACCCTTGAGTTCTTCGGTCGACATCTTTTCGTACTTCGGAGCAAGATCATTGATAATCTTGACTCGCTTACGTAAGCGCTTAATGGTTTTCGCCTGAGGGTCACCCAAAAGACGTTTAAAGACTTTATTGTTCATCGTGCGTGTTACTCCTATGCCTCCACGAGTTGTTTGCAGTTAGCATCCATTGTACCCTGTTTGTCTTCGGAGTGCGAATAAAAAACAAAGCGTGCAATAGGTTGCCAGGTTATCAAGATTCTTCGGGTGTTTTGCCGCGTTTAAATCCGCGAGCAATACGGTGCCGTAAACCGTGCTTACTATGTGTACTTTTGTAGTCCGCGAGTTGCCGACGAATTTCTACAGTCGCAATATCAAGTGCCGCGTACATATGTCCGGTAGTTTCGTGAGCAGAGAGTGTCTTTTGTGGTAATTGCAGTGCAAGTGTACACGTCTTTTCTTGACCCTTTTTAGACACTTTGAAGTGCACGGCCAAAACCGCAGATTCACGAGCTTTGCGAGGTATGTACTTCTCTATATCTTTTACTTTGCCGGTGAGATATTTTTGTAATTTTGGCGTCAGGTCAAATCCTTCAGCACTCAACGTGTGAATCATAAAGCTCCTTTTATTACCTATAGCTGTGTTCTATTTCCCATATATGGTCTAAGTACAGTCGGTATATCTAGTGTACCATCTTCGTTCTGATAGTGCTCTAAAATAGCGACTAGTGACCGAGCAAGCGAAACCGCCGTGCCATTTAATGTATGCAGTGTCTCTACTAAACCATCCTTGCGACGAACTCGAATATTTAAGTTGCGCGCTTGGAAATCGGTACAGTTACTACAGCTGGTCAGTTCACGATATTTTTTATCAACCGGAGACCAATATTCGATATCATACTTCTTCACTGCGGGAGCGCCGAGATCACCAGCAGCAATATTCACGACGTGGTACGGGATACCGATTGCCTGCCAAAGTTCCTCCTCGATAGAGAGAATGGTTTCGTGCATTTCGGTACTTTTTTCCGGCAAACAAAATACATACATTTCAAGTTTGTTGAATTGATGCACGCGAAAAAGTCCACGGGCATGTTTGCCGTACGTACCAGCCTCCTTGCGATACGAGGGGCTATAGCCAGCGTAAAGCAACGGAAGTTTTTCTTCCTCAATAATCTCATCGGCGTGATAACCAGTCAGGGGTGCCTCTGCGGTACCAATAAGTGTCAAGTCTTCGCCTTCGATGAAATATTCGTTTGCTGAATCGTCATTTCGTGGGGCAAAACCAGCACCACTTGCGATTCGCGTATTCACCATGTGAGGCACAGTCATGTACGTAAAGTTTTTCTTGGTGACAAAATCGAGTGCAAACTGGGTGATGGCATTTTCGAGAAGCGCCAAATCACCTTTGAGATAATAGAATTTTGCGCCGGCGACCTTCGCGCCACGCTCGAAATCAACCCAATCTCGCTGGGTGGCATAGTCGAGGTGGTCGACTGCTCCTGTATTTTGGTCGCCAAACTTTTTTATCTCAACGCTATCTTCTTCTCCGCCAAGCGGCACATCATCGGCAATCGGGTTTGGTATCTGCCACAACAGCTCGTTGAACTTCGCATCCACTTCTTCGAGTGATGTTTCGACCTCGGCTATGCGAACTTTTAGGTCCTTGCCCTGTGCGATTTGATCGTCAGTTGGCTTGCCACCCTTCATAGTATCCGTTAATGTATTGCGCTGTGCGCGTAGTTCTTCGACGTTCGTCAAGATAGCTCGACGTTGCGTGTCTACCTCAATAAGTTGCACCGTGTCGACGGCATAACCCTTCTCGGCTGACTTTCGCTGTACAAGTTCAGGGTTGTCTCGCACAAATTGTATATCTACCATAGTGCTTAGTATACATACTCAACCCCCTCCCGTTAAGCTACACTTAGACTACATAGCGAAATGTGCTACTGTGGAGGCATGGATTTAGACGTAATCAAGCAAACCCTTAGTTCGACAATTGTTCAGGTCGCACTTGCTGTAGTTGTAACTCTATTACTTCAGATAATCTCCGGGAGAGTTGTCGGTAGGATTGTCCGCAGGGCTGTCATGGGTCACAGATACAAGACCGCCCTCGATGAGAAAAAACGCGAACAGACTCTTACCCAGATTTTTCAAACTGCTTCTGCGGCAATTATATGGATAGTCGGTGCTGTCGTCATTCTTTCACAGCTCAACATTAATGTTGCCGCCCTGGCAACTGGGGCTGGTTTCATTGGACTAATCATCGGTATCGGGGCCCAATCGGCCATAAGTGATACTGTGGCGGGCATATTTATAATCATCGAGAATCAATATCGAGTTGGCGATATCGTAACATTGCATGCAGCCGGTAAAGAGACCTCGGGAGTAGTCGAGGATATCACAATTCGCGTCACGCGCCTACGTGACCTTGATGGCAACTTACATATCATACGCAACGGCATGACTGATATAATGACAAACCGTACTTTCAACTATGCAAATGTAAATGTAGATATTGGCGTTGCCTATGAGTCAGACGTCGATGTCGTCGAAAAAGTCATAAATGAAGTTGGCAAGCAAATGGCTACTGATGAGGCGTGGAAGGCTCGCATCATTGAACCAATTGCCTTCTTGCGAGTTGATGGTTTTGAAGATTCTGCCGTGCGCATCAAAGCGCTTGGCAAGGTAGAGCCAGCCGCGCAGTGGGACGTTGCCGGTGAATTCCGACGTCGCATCAAAAAGGCTTTCGAGAAAAACGGCGTCACGATACCATTCCCTCAAGTCGTCATACACAAAGACAAATAAACTATTTCTTCTGGAGGGCCTTGAGCGTTAGCTCTGTACGCGAACGTGCGTAAGCACAATGTTCGCACTCGCCACCCATAATGCTCACGCCGACGGCTGGCATGTCTCCTTCGAGACAATCTTTCATCGCCATCAAAGTATCGTCAACCCAACTCGCATCACCGGTATACGGAATCAGTTTGGTCGTAAACTCAAGTTTGTCAGCAAAGCCATCGAGATCCATGCGTGCATTTGTATAGACAAAATAGCCAGTGTCGCTTACTGGGAAATCATTGGCACGAAGCAGCCATTGGTAGACTTCCATCTGACGCTTATAACTAATCTGCCAATCACTGTCGAGACTAACTGGCTTATTCTTGCTCGTAGCTTTGTAGTCAACCACCATGAGCTCTCCTGCCTCGTTCACCCATACATCATCGACTGCACCAAACACATGGAAGTTGCTTGGTGTGTGCAGCGTTTTTACGCCGGTGAAATTATATCGCCATTCATCCATGTTCTCATGCTGGAACGGCACCGCCTTGATACTATTTTCAACCATTATTGGATGCGGTGTGCCAGCACTACGGTGTACATCAAATTCTTTTTTGTATAACTCATCGATGGTTTTATTGATGTTAAACGGCGGACTACTCGGTCTCGTAATTTTATGACGCGCATCGAGCCAGAAGCAACGCTGACATTGTGTAAATAATTCGATCTTCGAACGCGATACTTTATATGGTGCTGTTTGGCCCGGCTTGTACGGCTGAGATCGTTCCCTTTTGTAACTCATGCAGCTTATTGTACGCAACAAGCCACCTAATTAACAGAGTAGAAGTTAGCCGGCGGATAACTATTGCTTATTTTGTAAGCGTTCGAAGCAACTCAGTAGGAGTATCAACAAGTGCATCTGGAGATTTGTCAGCTAGCGCTCGGCGACTATTATAGCCCCATGAAACAGCCACAATTTTCATACCGACTGCATGTGCACCGACAATATCACGAGTTTCATCACCAACATACCAGCTTCCTTCAGCCTGAACACCTTCATTCTTAAAGAGTGTATGCAGCTTACGCGCCTTGCCGAGCACACCGGCATTGCCGTACACATTCTTGAAATACGTGTCGAGCCCATTCCAGGATAAATATTTTTGGACATTTGATTTGCTATTCGAACTAAGGACAAACAACAGTACTTCCTTCTCGGCAAGTGCCCTTAGGACTTCAGGGATTCCGGTGTGCACTTTGACGCTTCTCATATGAGCGCGGAACATGCGCCTACCTTTTATGATAAGCCAAGGTATTTTCCATTTTGGTATATTAAGCTCAAGTGCAATTTGTAGCAGATCTTTGTGCTGGAGCTCTTCGATCTCTTCAGGCTTCAAATGGTAACGAGTTTTGGTCATATCCTCAAACACTTTGATGACCGCATGCAAGCTGTCAACAATCGTGCCGTCAAAATCAAAAATCACCGCCCTCTTCATGTCTGGATTATAACAGGTTGGAGTAATATTAGCCTGGACAATGAAGATAAGCCTGTAACTATTTCGGGCAGCTTGTAAGATTCTCAGAATAAGACTACGATGAAAGTACACATAACGGAGGTGTCCATATGACAAGCGTCAAAGGTATCGAAGAATCATTACAAGAGGTTTTCGGTGAAAAAGCGCCGAAGCTACCCGAGGGTGGCAAAAAGTTTTTAGTCGAATATAACCCCTACCTAGTGCTCATCGGCGCAATCTTTAGCGCAGTTGGGGCATATGGATTATGGAACGCCGCTCGCAGCGTTAGTAGCCTTGTGAACTGGGCGAACGAACTTAGTAGAGCCTATGGAGGCGATACTATTACAAACAGCAACTTTACGGTATGGGTATGGCTCGGTATCGCATTCCTGACGGTAAATGCATTGTTGTATGCTTTTGCATACAGCCCCCTAAAGGCACGACTCAAAAAAGGTTGGGATTATCTGTTCTATGTGGCACTCTTAAGTGTCGCATATTCAGTTGTCAGCCTATTTATTGATGGCCGAGGCTTTGGCTCGTTCCTGGGCGGGCTCATCGGGAGTGCTATTGGCTTTTGGCTCCTCTTCCAAATTCGCCCAGCCTATCTGAAGGTAAAAGAAACGACTCCAAGCAAAACCAAGACCAAAGACTAATTAGCAGAGCTACTGTTCCAGCTCGTGTATTTTGTCGTGATCAAGACCGTAGTAGTGCGCGACTTCGTGCCATAGCGTATGACGAATATTCTCATACAGACTATCCTCATCAGCACTCATGCCCTGTAATGGCAGCCGGAAGAGCGTAATCACATCAGGCATAAACGCCTGCCTGCCCTGCCGCTGCGTCAGCGGTACACCCTCGTACAAGCCAAGGAGTGTTTGGTCGCCACGTAGTTTAAGCCGTTCTCTCTGTTCGAGGCTTGGAAAATCAGCCGTCACGATGGCGACATTCTGCACTTTGTCTCGGTGCAGCTCAGGCAGGCTATCGAATGCCTTATCGATAAGCGCCTGAAAAGTCGGTTCATCCACCTCTATCATTTTTGGAGTTTCAGCCTCTCGATGAGCCAATCACGCGGCAGAATCGACAGGAACCAACCAGCTCGAGGTCCGCTCGCTTTACCGATGAGTAGTCGGTACAGTGCCGTGAATATATCCTTGGGCTGCAGATCAAACTTCTCTTTAAGCGCATACAGTGCATGGTGAAAATATTCGCCATCAGCATCTTCTGGCGCATCTGTAACGTTCTTGGCAAGCTCGGCGAACATTTGGCGCTCAACCTCGCTAAACTCACTTGAATCGATTGAATCCCTCAATGAAAATTTGCTATCCTCTGGGGCTCGCTTCTCTAGCCACGCGTCGATGAAGCGCAGCTCGCGAATGATAGTTTCGTGATCGTTATCTACTACCGACTTGTATTCTGTGCGGCCGATGATGTCGAGTGTACGCTGCTGGTCCTTTAGAGCGGCCTGATAGCTACTAATGAGCAATGAAAATGGCACGGCACTGACGGTTGGCTCATCAATACCATACATGCAGAGTTCAACCAGTTGCTGTTCGTCTTCAGTCTTGTCCTCTTTGGCAAGTAGTTGGCCAAATTCATCAATCAAGCGAATCAATGTCGCACCATCATCGAAAAAAAGTTGCTTTTCAGGTGCGTAGCGAACTATGAAATACCAAATAACTTCTGATGGCAGGACTTCGAGCAGCTCACTTAACGTAATCGTGTCACCGGCGCTCTTGCTCATCTTCTTTGTTTCGCCAGTGCGATTTATGAATTGATATGGGATTGGATATGGCGCATCCATATCATAAATGTCTTTGACGATAACTTTACCTGTATCGTACGAACCACCCTTTGCCGCATGGTCGCGACCAAACGGCTCCGCCACTACCCCAAGCAATGCCCAACGAGCTGGCCAGTCTATTCGCCAATTCAGCTTCACTTCCCCGGTTGCATAACTGACTTGTCGTTCTTGGTCATCGGCGCCACGATAGACGAGGGTCTTGTCGTCATTGCGTCGGATAAATGGACGGTTTTTGAGATAGCCATCTTCAAGTACCTGGATCGGCGACCAGTTGTCATCGACTTTGTGGCCAGAGATTTGCTCGAGAATCTGCTTGATTTCATCGATGTGGTCGACTGCTGTTTCGATGGCGCTCACGAAGAAACCGCTACGGTATTTTTCATGTGCCCGCATCACCTCAGCCTCAAGGTGTAGTGAATCGCTGGCGCTGGATAAATCTTGTAGGAAGTAATCGGCGTATGATTGGTCGGAGCCGTCAGGCGCGGGAATGTCACAGAGTGGTTTGCCGAGATATTGACTAAAGCTCTCGGGAATTCCGGCAGGTACTTTTCGAATGAAGTCTAGATCATCGACGACGTGTATATGCCTCGCCTCGTGTCCACGGCGGCGAACCTCACGTGCAATCGCTTCTGCTGTCAGTATCTCGCGCAAGGTGCCCAGGTGATACTTGCCAGATGGCGAAACACCCGAAGACACCACGATACCCTCTGTACCGTGTGCTGAAATGAGCTCATCGACGATTTTTCGTAACCACTGCATAACTACAGTATTGTACCGGAGTTGACCCCAGATGGAAATAGATAGCAACATATGATTATGCCTATGCTTTGGATGCGTTCATGGAGTCGCTATAATCACAGGAATGAGTATTGACACGTACCTACAGTCCCACGCAATTGGGGATATCCCCGAATGGGAATTTATTCAGCCAGAGGAACGAAATGTTTGGCAAGATATAGCTGCAGCCACCCATGGCATAGTGACGCTCGGGAATGCGCTCACCGCGGCGGGGACTATAGCAACCCTCAGAGCAAATCAGCTCCTCTCTCGAGGAAACGTGAAAGATAGTACACTATCCGCAAAAACACTACTCACTGCAACCGCTTTGTATGCCACTGAAGGCATTTTCGATGTTCTGGACGGCGCAGGGGCTACCATGACAGCCACGAGATCACCCTTGGGCCGGAGAGCTGATGCTGGGTCGGACGCCATTCGCATTCCTCTCACTGTCTACTCGCTCGCAAAAGCAGGAATATTGCCGAAATCCGCTGCTGTGATTTTAGCTGCCGAGAAGGCGTCCACGGTTATCCCGTCAATTATCGCTAACGTCCGTGGTAACGAACCCGTTGTGGTATCCGAAGGTAAACTTACTGCCGGCGAACAGCGTCTTTCCCTTGGCTCATTCATGTTGTCGGCAACCTTTCATCAGCTACGAGTCGAAGCAACCGAACCTCAAAAAATAGAAATATACGAAAACATGTCAAAGGCAACCCGCGTACTTGCTTGGACCGCACTCGCGGGGTCTATTGCTACTGCCCTACCCGCTTCGTACATATATATCCAAGCAGCACGTAAGTAATTTTCACTTATCGGATATAGTACGTCACATCAATAGTGTAGCTCAGATCATTTTGGCCTGGCTGAACGCTAAGGCTAGTATTTGAGCTCACTGGGGCATTATCTTCAGCTAATAAGCCATACATAGGCACAACTCCGCCCGAATAACCAGCATCTGATACTGTTTTCACTGCACCAAGTTTGAAACCAAGGTTCTTGGCCTGTTGTTCCGCCTTACCTCGTGCGTCTTTAGTAGCCTCGTCCCTGCCTTTCGATTCAAGTTCCTTTTGTTTTGCGATACTAAAGGTAGCCTGCGGGGTAATTGTACCAGTTGGAGAGGTCGCGATAAGATAATCTTGCACTTTTTGCGCCATTTCTTTAGTGTGGGTCGTAATGGTCAGAATTAGTGTATATGTATTTTCTTTTGTTACTGGACTATAAACGTAATAATCGCTATAGCTATTTGCGTTAGACTTGATGTCACTATCAGATATGCCCAGCTTTTTGATAGCTACAATAAGAGTCTCACTTTTGCTTGTTAAGGACGCAAGCCCAGCTTCTTTGCTGCCGTTCTTAAACTCATAGCTTGGCGAAAAGATGAATTCATCTGGCTCCGCCTTTAGCAAAGCGCCTCCGCTCACCTGGATCGTTCTGTCTGTGCTAAATTGTTGCCAAGGATGCCACATGAACACTACTGCCAAGAGGGCAACAGATAATAGGGTTACCAGCCACCAAGGATTGAGCCTTACGGTTAAGGCTTTTGTCCGAGAAACGTTTGTAACCGGAGCACTTGCAGGTATGTCTTCCATCTCAATGACCCCCTTATGGTTGTATATACTCATTGTCTCCTGAGAGCACAGAAAAGTAAACAGGTCACCGTGTGGTGACCTGTTTGAGACTATTCAATTTTCTTATCTTAAGAAATCGCTACTACTGTGTAAGTTATCGTCTCTGCTGGTTTAACAATTTCAACAGCTTCGCCTTCCTTTTTGCCAAGTAATGCTTTTCCGATTGGTGATTCATCGGATATCTTCTGTGCCGTGGGGTCGGCTTCGATCGTACCCACTACTTGCACGGTCATTTCCTTACCTGTTGACTGTTTGAGAGTCACAGTTGAGCCGAGTACAACCTGCTTGCTCTTGCTTGCTTTAATGATGTCAGCATTTGTCAGTATGTGCTCTATCTCTTCGATACGAGCTTCGTGACGTTCCTGTTCTTGGCGAGCAGATTGGTATTCAGCATTCTCCGACAAGTCGCCCATTTCGCGGGCTGTTTTAATGGCTTCAGCAATTTGAGCACGCTTCGCGATTAAGGCTTGCTTCTCGGCCTCTAGTTCGTCAATGCCTGATTGTGTTAAGTGAAATAACTTTTTCATATTGTTCTCCTATATTGGGTACCCTCTTGAATATGTCCGATTGAGTTAAGGTATGGTACCTTGGTTTGGCTATTGGGTCAATCTTGACTTTAAAGATTCTATGTCCAAGATTTCGGCTTCGTCTTCGGTGCGTTTTTTGTATTCGTATTTTTCTTCGGCAATTGTCTTTGGGCTTACGACGATTCGATGTGGAATGCCGATCAGGTCCGCGTCAGCAAATTTCTCACCCGGGCGTTTCTCCGAGTCATCATACAGCACCTCTATTCCCCAGCTCTGGAGCTTAGCATATAGCGTATCTGCAGCGGAGATGGTTTCCTCGTCATTACCAATACGCACCAAGTAGACTCGGAACGGTGCTACTTCGTCACTCCAGCGCAAACCCTTCTCGTCAGAGAAGTTCTCCGCCAAAACTCCCATAAGTCGCGTAACGCCGATACCGTACGAGCCAAGATGTACGTATTGCAGTTCCCCCTGCTCATCGGTGTAACTAAAGTTCGTGTCTTTACTCTTTTGCGTGCCAAAATTGAATATATTTCCTACTTCAGCTGTCTTGTGGATGGTATATACTTCGCCCGTCTCAGGATGGATATCACCTTTTTTCGCCATCTTAATGTCGTGGAAGGTATCTGGCTTCGTTACATCCCTGTCCCAGTTTATATTGGCAGCGTGTTGACCAGTCTTGTTGGCGCCTGTTTCGAAGTTCACCAATGGCTCACAGGCATCATCCACAATGACTCTAACTCCCTCAGGCATATTTACTAGGCCAGCATAGCCTGGCTCGGCGCCAGTGATGTCACGTATGTTATCCTCTGAGGCTAGCTGTAGCTTCTGAGCATCAAGCACTGCTCGCAGCTTGTCCACATTGACCGCGTAATCACCTCTCACAACTGCTGCAACCATCTCGTCATCAGCAAGATAGAGCATAGTTTTTGTGGTTCGCTCCCGAGGGATGGCTAGTCGCTCAGCGATTGCGCCGACACCTGTCAGCCCTTCTGCCTCCACGACGTTCATATCTTCTTGTTCGGTTGGCATGTCAGCAAATGCTGGCGCACGTGATGGTGCGACTTCTTCGTTGAAGGCTTGTCCGCTGCTTGGGATTTGATAGATCTTATCCTCGCCAGCCTCGCAAATCGTCTGAAACTCATGGCTGTACTGCGTAAACGCGCCACCGCTTGCAAATGTCACATAGGTTACGTCACCAAGCCCTACTCGATTAAATACTCGCATGTAGGCATCAATACTCGACTGGTAAAATGCTTCGTGCTGCTCGGCATTAATACTACAGCTATACATGTCCTTCATAATAAATTCACGGCCACGCATGATACCACTTTTAGCGCGCAGCTCGTTGCGCATCTTGGTCTGAAATTGATACACATTAATCGGTAGATCTTTGTAGCTCGTCAGATACGTTTTGAGCATTTCGATGATTGCCTCTTCGTGCGACCAGGCAAATCCGACCTCTGTACCATCCTTCAGCTTTGATTTGAACCAAATATCAACGACTTCGTCGTCCCAGCGACCAGTTGCATCCCACGTTTCTTTCTTCTGCAGGCTGCTCATGATAAGCTCTTGGCCACCAATCGCATTCATTTCTTCACGCACAATCTGCTTGATATTCTCGAGTACCCGCAAACCAAGTGGCGTGTAAGCATACACCCCGGCCATCATCTTATACACATATCCCGCCCTGATGAGTAATTGAGCGTTCTTAGATACCTCTTCGGCTGGTGCTTGTCTTGCGGTTCGGGTAAAAAGTTCTGATGTCTTCATAAATATTTCCTTATGCTATAACGTATATTTTTCTGGATATATAAAACTAGTACCGCCCCAGCGGCATAATACGCATACATATCGACAACCTGTTCAACATACCTGCTATTGTACCATCCACCTGTGATTAGACGAGCAAAAACAGTGCAGTAAACGCGATGCCGTTTTTGAGTACGTGGATAAATATCCCCGGCCAAAGGCTGCCGGTTCTTTCGCGGACATAACAAAGCACCACCGATAGCACGAGCGTATCGAGAGCAGCGACCCAAAGCAGTGGCGCATTAGAGCCAAACTGCAGATGGGGAATGGCAAAAAGTATACTGGTAATAACGGCTGTCCAAATAAATGGTAGCCGTTTGCGCAAACTGGTGAATAAAAAGCCCCGGAAGACTATTTCCTCTGCTATCGGTGGCAGCACGACGAGGCTAATGAATACGAGAAGTAGCTCAATGGTAGTTTTTGTTTGCTCGAAGCCAAGTTCCTGACGTTGATCGAAGTTGAGTGATGGCAGAAGCAGGCCTGCGATAATCGAAACAAGTACATACCCGAGAAAATATATTCCAAACCCAATCACAGCGAGGCCGAGGTATTTTAGCTTCGGCTTATTCCAGCCAATCGCCGCAAGTTTGAAGCCACGACGCTTCAAGAACCACACTATTCCACCCACCGTTACTATCTCGGTGAGCAATACAAACAAAAATTGTGCGAACGTATCGCTTCCTAACCAATCAGTGATGCGATGAATATCCCAGCCAAATGCGTAGAGTACCCCCACGAGCAAAAAACTTGCTGCCAGCTGAGACAGAACATACAGAAGAATTACATAGCTAATCGCAGCGACAGGATGCCACATGCGCTGCTGCTTGGAGTCTTGATCAGAAAGTACCTGTTCTGCTTTTTTATGAAACTTAGGTATAAGCTTCACCCCTAAAAAAACCTTTTTATATCAACTAAGGTAATGAGAACGATTAAGGATATCAAAAACAAAAAGCCGGCGGCATAGATACCTTCCTCAAGTTTTGGAGTCAATGGGCGCTTGAGCACGCGCGCTAGACCCATCACGAAGAGACGACCACCATCGAGCGCCGGTATCGGCAGTACGTTCATGATGGCAAGTGTTAGTGATATAACGGCAATAATCATCAACATAAATTGGAACCCAAGTGAACTACCACTCTGTAAAATTACAAATATACCAACCGGGCCCGAGACTTGATCGCTTGCCTCTGTCTGAGCAGATTGTCGAGCTTGAGTGTTACCGGTCACCGCCCCCGCGACAATGCCTCCTAAACCCTGCAGCGCATTCCCAAGCCCCTGGAAGGTTAGCTTAGTGAGCTGCCCAGTCAAACCGACTGCGACGACCGGCGCAGACCATGTCGAACGCTGAATCGTATATTCAGTTGGCACTACGCCCAAATAAGCCTTTGGATTATCGGTTTTCTCACTTGCTGTAACGGCCTCCAATGAATTTGGTGTTACTTGAATATATTTTGTCTCTCCACTTCTTTTGACCTCCAGCACAAGTTCACTGCTCTTCGTAAGAGTGTCTTCTGTAACCTGGCGAACGGTGTCTGCGGATGAAATAGTTTGGGTATCACAAATCTGGGCGTCACAACCTTCCACAACGCTTGCCGGTAAGCCTATGGCAACGAGGACGTCTCTATCTCGCAAACCGGCCTTATCTGCCGGCGAATCAGGCTCAACATAGCTCATGATGACTTCCTGCTTGACGATGTGTGTATCACTCGCCACCGTAAATTGATTGTCGATAAGCTTTGGCATACCGATTAAGGCCAGTAGCATGAACAAGACCAATGCCGTCAGTAGATTTACCCCGACGCCTGCAAGCATGATTTTGGCCTTGGCCCAATCTGTTGCAGCCCCGAAGCTACCCGGACGTTTATCGCTATCTGTCTCGCCTTTGAGTTTTACGAATCCGCCCAGCGGCAATAGATTGATGGTGAAGTCCCATCCACCCTTCATTCGTTTTTTATACAGTCGTGGTGGGAAGAAAATACCAAATTCTTCTGTTTCAACACCATTTCGTTTGGCAGCCCAAAAATGCCCGAGCTCATGTACTACCACAAGTAGAATAAATAGTATGATGCCGATAATAAATAGAACCACGTTACCCCCCAAATCTTCGTTGTCGCTTGCTATATTCTACCAGACATTCGTCGAGTGCGTCCGAAGAAAATGCTGGCCAGTATTCATCTCTAAAAATCAACTCACTATATGCAGCTCTCCACAGCATAAAGTTACTTAGGCGCTGTTCTCCGCTCGTTCGGATAATAAGATCAATCGGTGGAACTTCTGGGTGATCAAGCGCATGGGTAATGGTTGCCTCATCGATGTCTTCTGGTGGCATATCTGTTGAAACAATTCGGCGAACCGCCTCTGTAATCTCTCGATGCCCACCGTGATTGAGACACAGCACGAAGGTACCTGCTGTATTTTTCTCTGTGAGCATTTCGGCGTTTTTTATGGCTTTTTGAATACTTGCTGGCAATTCAACGGAGCTCCCAACCCACAGCAAACGAATATTCTTTTCATGAAACGTTTGTAGTTCATCTTTGAGCACCCACCGCAACAATTTCATGAGGTAGTCCACCTCTTGTTTGTTGCGACTCCAATTCTCAGTTGAAAAAATATACGCTGAGACATACTGCACGCCCAGAGAAAATGCATGCTCGGTGACACTCCTCAGTACGCTGTGACCACGTCGGTGGCCTTCGGCTAATGGAAGCCCCTCAGAAGCAGCCCATCGACGATTACCATCAATAATAAAGCCGATGTGTACAGGGACAGTTAAAGTTTGAGGCTTTGCCAAATCTAAATCCTATACTGTCATTATATCGGCTTCTTTTGCCTTTGTTGCAGCCTCTATATCGGTACGAGTTTTTTGCATGATGTCTTCTACCTGCGCGCTTAGACGCTTGGCATCATCCTCGCCAATCTCTTTACCCTTCTTGGCGCTATCAATGCCGTCAAGTGCATCATGGCGAATACTTCGAACGGCTATCATAGCGTCTTCTTGTTTGCCGCTCAGCTGCTTTGCGAGATCGCGCCGACGCTCTTCTGTTAGAGCCGGGACTGGCACGCGGACCACCCGGCCATCATCGCTAGGGTTAAGTCCGAGCGATGGATTATCGCGAATAGCGCTCGCAATAGCCTGTAAGTTATTTGGGTCAAAAGGAGTTATCTGAAGGAGTTGCGCCTCAGGTGCCATTACATTTGCGACTTGATTGAGCGGCATTGGTTGACCGTAAGCCTCAATCATCACACCATCAAGCATAGCTGCATTCGCTCGCCCAGTTCTGACTGCCTTAAGTTGCTCATGATAGTGGTCCACTGCTCCAGTGAACTTCTTCTTGGCGTCTTCAACGACCTGATTTGGGCTCATATTTACTCCTTTGGTGACGGTTGCCTGCTTAAACTCAGTATAGCACTTCAGTCAGTGCTGATTTATTTCTCGCCGAGTGCTATTCGGGAAAATCGTCGGACGACGATATTTTCGCCGAGCTTAGCAATATGCTCTTTGACATACTGACCAACAGTTGTATCGGGATTCTTGATGAACGGCTGGTCCAATAAACATCGTTCTGCGAAATATTTTGAAAGTTGGCCTTCGACGATTTTCTCTGTCATTTCAGCTGGTTTACCTTTGAGCGCATCGCCGGTCAATAGCTCTTGCTTCTTGGCTTCTCGCTCTTCAGCTGGAATGTCATCGGCACTAACGTACAACGGTGATGAGGCAGCGACATGCATTGAGATATCTTTTACGAGATCAGTGAAAATTTTGTTGCGAGCAACAAAATCTGTCTCACAATTAACTTCTACGATGACGCCAATGCGACTATCATGGTTATAAGTGCCAATGATGCCCTGTCGAGCCTCACGCTCACCGCGCTTCTCTGCTTTAGTCATACCTTTTTTGCGCATTTCCTTGAGTGCAGCGTCGAAGTCACCATCTGCTGCGTCGAGAGCCTTTTTTGCATCAGTCATACCAACACCTGTTAGCTCACGTAAGCGCTTAATGTCATTAATACTAATTGCCATACTATTATTGTCCTCCGGGGTTATATTCGATTATAGTTTGTCGGCTACTTTTTTGTCTGCGGCTTCTTTATCTGCTGGCTTGCTTTTAGCACGACCTGCTTCAACTGCTTCGCCGAAATATCCAGCCATGAGCTGTAGTCCTTTGATAGCGTCGTCATTGCAAGGTATAACATAATCGATGCCCGTTGGGTCACTGTTCGTGTCGCAGATACCGACAATTGGCAGGCCAAGCTTTTGAGCTTCGCGTACCGCATTTTGGTCATGTACGATATCAAATATCACAACCACGCCAGGACGAGCATTCAATTCCTTGATGCCACCATACATTTCATTCATGGCTTCGATTTCTTCTTGGAAACGCTGTACTTCGAGCTTGTTGAACTTATTCGCAAGTTCGCCAGATGCCATCTTAGTCTCAAGGTCTACGAGGTGTTTGATACGACCACCGATAGTATTCCAGTTGGTCAGCATACCACCGAGCCAACGCTCAGTAACGAAAGGTTCTTTAGTGTCTTCGGCGAGCTTCTTGACGATATCTTGCGCCTGTCGCTTTGTGCCAACGAAAAGAACCTGCTTGTTTTTGCTCGCAACTTCTTCGATAAAGCTAAGTGCTTCATTGAGCTTAGAGACAGTTTTTGTTAGGTCAATAATGTGGCTACCACCCCGCTTGCTGTGGATGTATGGTGCCATTTTTGGGTGCCATCGCTCGGTCTTGTGACCGAAGTGAGCACCTGCTTCTAAAAGTTTCTTTATATCTACGCTAACTGCCATAGTATGGATCCTTCCGACTCTTGTTCTTCAGCCAGAGACCTGCAAGTGCCTACACGGCATTTTGCGGGAGAGTCTCACTCCGACCTGCTTCATTAATATTGCCAGATTATTTTAGCAAAATAACCCCTGTCATGCAAGCATTTGCCCAAATGCCACCAACCCTTTATGCTTACATCATGACAAAACGCGAGTTACTCAAGATATATTGGTTTGCCATAGTAGCAACACTCATTATATTTGCACTCGTCGGCTGGAACCTTGGTCTTGGCGCGCTTTTAACCGTATTAGTCCTTACACTACTCGAAACTACCTTCAGCGCTGATAATGCCGTCATAAATAGCAAGGTGCTCGTCACTATGTCTCCATTTTGGCAGCGCATGTTTCTGACCGTCGGCATTTTCATCGCGGTGTTTGTCGTCCGCTTCGTCTTGCCGATATTTATCGTTATGGCGTCTGGGCATCTAAGTTTTAGCCAAGTAATCGATCTAGCCCTTAACCACCCAGATGAGTACGGCCACGAGTTAGAGAAATCCGAATCAGTTATTTACGCCTTCGGCGGTACCTTCCTTGTGATGATCGCCCTGAGTTACTTTATCGATTACGAAAAGAAAACTCATTGGCTCGGCTTCTTTGAGAAATATCTGGGCAAGCTCGGCAAGATAGACAATATCACCACCTTCTTTATGTTGCTTGGCGCAATCCTGCTCTACTTCACTGTTGACCAATCTCACCAGACGACCGTACTTTTTGCGGCGATTACCGCCACCACCTTACATATTGGTCTTGACGTACTTGGCGCTGCACTGGGCAACAAGGCAACCATGAAGAAGAATGCCGTCGTAGCGACTGGCTGGGCCGGACTCGCCTCTTTCATGTATCTTGAGGTGCTTGATGCGAGCTTCTCGCTCGACGGCGTCATAGGTGCATTTGCAATCACCAACAGTGTGATCCTTATTATTGCAGGCCTTGGCACGGGCGCAGTCTGGGTGCGAGCGATGACCATTCATCTCGTGCGCTCAGATGTTCTGGAAAAATACGTCTATCTATCAAACGGAGCTCATTGGGCGATAGGATTCCTTGGCGCAGTCATGCTGTTGCATCTTTACGGCATCGTATTACCTGAGTGGTTTGTGGGTAGTCTTGGGCTTGTATTCATATCAAGTGCCGTATGGTGGAGTGTGTTTCGAGCGCGCCGCATGTCTTGACCTCGCCCAACAGAGGTGATATACTCTCTTTCAATTGCTTGGGATAGCGCTGACTGCAGGGACACCCGCTTGCTAACCAGTTACCATGCACACTACAATTTATATTTCTGGGTAGAGGAACCATATATGAAAAAAGATTTGCACCCCGCAAACTATCGTCCTGTCGTATTTCAGGATCTTAATAACAACGAGACTTTTATCACGAAGTCGACTGTCGCAACCGAAGAAGTTATCAAGGTTGATGGCGTTGAATATCCGCTTGTGAAAGTTCATATCACAAGCAGTTCACACCCATTCTTCACCGGTGAAGAGCGTGTGCTCGATATCGAAGGTCGAGTTGACAAGTTTAAGGCTCGTGCTGCCGCTGCTGAAAAAGCCAAGTCTGCACGTATTGCTGCTGCCAAGAAAACAAGCGCCCGCGCTGCAGCCAAAGCCGAAAAAGGCGAAGACGTCACCGAAAAAGCATAGCGACTTTATATCCAAAACCGCCTAGTAGATATCTATCTCGGGCGGTTTTGTTTATACTAAGTAACTAGAAGGAAGAATGATACGTGGAGAATAAAGAGCAATCATTACGGGTAGAGTATGTTGAGCTGCAGGAAAAGCTGCAAGACCCAGCTATATTCAGTGATGCCCGATACCCAAAACTTGCCAAGCGGCAATCATTCCTCGAAAACATCATTCACCTATTCGATGAAAAGCACCGACTAGCCGACGAGGTCGCTCAATCGCGTACATTAGTCAATGAAGGTGGTGACTTAGCTGATTTGGCGGCAGACGAATTAGCCCAACTCGAAACACAGCAAAAACATAACTCAGATGAGCTTGAGGTCGTCCTGACGCCCAAGGATCCAAATGATGAAAAAGACGTCATTGTAGAGATACGTGCCGGCGCCGGCGGTGACGAAGCTAGTCTTTTTGCGGCCGAATTATATCGCATGTACATCAGGTGGGGTGAGACGAACGGCTACAAAGCGGAGCTGGTCAGCGAAAGCCCAAGTGATGTTGGCGGTTTTAAGGAAATAATTTTCGCCATGCGAGGCGACGACATGTACCGACAGCTCAAGTTTGAAGCTGGTGTGCACCGAGTACAACGCATCCCCGCTACTGAAAGTCAGGGTCGCGTACATACTTCAACCGTTACTGTAGCTGTTCTGCCTGAAGCCGAAGAAACAGACGTCGAGATTAACCCAAACGATTTGCGCATCGATGTATTTCGCAGTGGTGGACACGGTGGGCAGAGCGTCAACACGACGGATTCAGCCGTGCGCATCACTCACCTACCAAGCGGCATCGTCGTAGCCAACCAAGATGAAAAATCTCAAATCAAGAATAAAGCAAAGGCTTTGAGTGTCCTCCGCTCTCGCCTACTCCAAATAAAGATAGAGGAAGAACAAAAAACCCTCAGTGACTCTCGCAAGAAACTCATTGGCTCGGGCGATAGAAGCGAAAAGATTCGTACGTACAATTTTCCTCAAGACCGCATTACAGACCATCGTATCGGCTACTCCCGCAGTAACATTCCTGCCGCACTTGCCGGTGACATAAATGACCTCATAGAAAAGCTACACGAATATGAGCGCGAGATCCTCAGCCAAGAATAATACATTTTCTGTATCCAGTTGGCTACAATCAGCAACCCAACACTTGGCGCTCGCCGGAGTTGAGACCGATCGTCTTGATTGTTTAGTGCTGCTCGAGGATGCTACACAAAAAGACAGAGCCTGGTTACTGGCACATCCAGAATATGAGCTCTCTCTTACTACTCACAAAAAACTAGATAAGTATATTGTGCGACGTGCCAATCATGAACCATTGGCATACATTCGTGGCACAACCGAATTCTACGGACGGCAATTTCAAATAAACAAACACGTACTAGTGCCGCGGCCGGAATCGGAATCGATTATAGATTTGTTACTCGCTCATGCCGACACCCTACCAAAAAATTGTACTATCGTAGATATCGGAACTGGCAGCGGCATACTCGCCGTGACCGCAAAGCTTGAAATTCCCACAGCTAACGTCATCGCAACTGACATAAGTGCCCAGTGCCGCCTACTCGCGACAGAAAATGCTGCTCAATGTAAGGCAGACATTCAAGTGATTGAGTCTGACTTATTGAACAAATTTAGTACTCAAAAAACATTGCTATCCACCCCTGTTATTTTACTTTGTAACTTACCCTATGTACCCAAAGATTACTCAATAAATTTGGCAGCAAAACACGAGCCAGACCTTGCACTATTTAGTGGTGCGGATGGGCTCACTCACTACCGAAAACTTTTTGAGCAGATAGTCTCGCTTGATACTGCGCCTCAACTGATTATTACCGAATCACTAGCCCATCAGCATGATGCAATCAAGTTACTTGCACATAAATCGGGGTATAGCCTAGTTGGGACGTCTGGCTTGGCTCAAATATATATTCCCGCTGGTTCACTTGCCTAGAGAAAGCTGCGTAGACCAGACCGGCCTTGTATCTTAGACTACCTTGTCTCCCCAGTCAGAGAAAACAAGAATGACAAGCACCATGGTTGCCATTATGAAGATGATTTGGCGGCGGACGTTTTGGGACAACTTGTCGACATGATCAAGATAATAGAGCGTCGCAAAACCGATTGATAACGCTGCGATAATTAATGCCGGTTGCGCAAGTACTTGATAGTAGAAAATCAGCCAATGGCTCAAAATCCAAGTCAGTGCTGCACCGAAATAAGCCCACACATACGCTAATAGTCGCATGCGTGGCTCTTCAAACGCATAAAAGAAATGGTGTACGGTAAAGAAACAGATCAGCCCAACTGCCGTAACCAAGACCCAGAGACTTGCGTGATCCCAAAGAGAGAATACTGCCATCAATCCAACCATCTCGGCGATAAGGGCCTGCATAGCGATACCCATAAGTTTCGTGCGTGGCTTAAGGAGTATGAGCCAAACCGCCCAGGCCGCAGCATACACGAGTTGCGTCACTGGAGTATCCGTACTATTCATGAGTGCGATGACTGATATACCGACGATGGCATCGACTGAGTTAGTACGAATGTTCGCCATCCAAAAACGCGGACGAACCGCGAGCATTCGCCACTTACTCAAAAGGAATAGTGTAACTGCTACGGGCACAAAATCTTGTCTCACCAATACGTATACCAACATTGGTAGTGCAAGGTTCGAAATAATATAAAAAATATGCGCGAATCCGCGGCTTGGCTTTAATCTGCCGAATATACCACTCATGTCCCTGCCAGTATAACAAATTGCGTGCTCGTTGGCACCTGGATTCCTATAGGGAGTGCCTCCGCACTAGCAGCTTTGCCATACCGATCAAGAAGATAATGTTCAGTATATGGTGACTTGCCTGCGGATTGGTTTATGACGGTCTTGGTTGTCGGTAGTGTTTTATCCGTCACTGTTGAGCCAGCAATATTATAGCCGAGGATACCAAGCGTTTTTACCATATTTGCGCGAGCTTCTTCGCTGTTTGCAAGTACATAGATTGGGGCATCTTCTTGAGCAAGATAACCATCACGTAGCTGTAAGCGGACATAGTCTTGAATATCACTGTATGTATCGAACCCAGCGATAGGACGAACAACCGAGAAGCTTCCTACTCTATCAGTAGTGACGAGCTGCGTTGGCTCAGTGAGGCTCAGTGAGGCAATCTCATCGTCTTTGATGCCCGACGTAATCGTAAATAGACGAGCGGCTGCCTCAGTACTGAGGTCGGTGTGCACATTACTACCGAGCGTGCTCATTAGACCTGCTATCTTGGTCGGGTTACTCAGTGTGCCCAGTGTGAGTACTCTGTCCTTGAGTGCAACGAGTAGCTCACGCTGGCGTTCGCCTCTAGCGAAATCAGAGCTGGTCTCGCGGGAACGTGCATAATTGAGCGCTTGTTTGCCATCCATCGTCTGCAAACCGGCAGCTGCAAGTATAGGATTATTATTGTTTTCCCACGCCATAGTCGGATCGTACAGGGGTGATTTCACATCAAGCGTGACGCCCTGCACCGTGTCGACTGCTTCACGAAACGCCTCAAAATTAACTAAGACGTGATAGTTAATACGCAGACCAAGCACAGTGCCTACCGCTTCATCTATCGACGAGAGTCCGGCTTGAACTGCCTTAGAATCATTGTTTTTCAGATCGGTTCGTCCCAGATAATCATATTTGCCACTACTGTACGCTGCATTTATTTTTTGGTATTTGCCAAAATAATTTACGGGCATCTTCACCCAGAGGTCTCGAGGAACACTCAACATTGCAGCAGTCCCATTGACCGGATCGACGCTAAATACAACTATCGTATCTGTCAGGTCACCGCCCGGATGTGCGGGGCCGCCGATACCGAGCAATAGGATATTTACCCGGCCATCACCTTCACCGTCAAGTAGCTCTGGGGCCACCCGTTGAGAAGTAAGTGCTGCAACCGTTCCGGAGCCGGTAAACACTTTGTGCAAATCGACATAGCTACGCCAAAACATATAGCTACCTGTAACTACGAGGAGTAGGCCAAAGACTGCGCCCATCTGCGCCATAATACGCACCCACCGCCTTCGGTGAGATACGATTGTGTTGGGTCTCTCAGGAGCAACATACTTCGGCAAGTCAAACTGTGGAATATCAAAATCAGGTAGAGAAATACTCGGAAGTCGCTTGTTTGATTCTGGTTTTTGGGCTGGTGTTGTATCACGCTTCACGCTTGCAGTATTTGCGGGAATTTTCCAGTCAATTGCACCAGGGTTTTTCGTTGTATGAGCTCGGGGTGTGTAGTGTGCACTACCTCGAGACTTTACGACAAAACCATCAAGCGTTCTTGAAGTAGGGTTGTTGTTGTTTTTTTGTCTTTTTATTTCCATACCGATTCTGTACGAAATTATACCAAAGTAGCTGGACGACTCAAAGCATATCAGTAAGAATTTATATAATTTTGGCGCTGTCACTTATTTGCAGTATAGTTATACGAGCATGAATGAAGACAACCAGCCGAAATCAACAGAGGTGAAAGAGACGTCAGTAGCGCCAAACACCAGCCATCAAAGATCAAGTCGTTCACGATTCGTTTCGACACTTGGTTCTGTTGGCATTCTACTCCTCGCGCCCGTGTTGGCTTTTGTCCTGACGATTTTCGTATTTCAATCATATCAAGTTGATGGTCCAAGCATGCAGCCAACCCTACTTAACAATGACCGACTTATTGTCTGGAAGCTACCTCGTACCTGGGCGCGTATCACCAATCACCAATATGTGCCAAACCGTGGCGATGTTATTATTTTGAGTGAATCTGGCTTGTCCAACTACGGGAGCGCCGACAATACCAAGCAGCTAGTAAAGCGAGTAATTGGCTTACCTGGTGACCATGTGGTCATTAAGGACGGTGTAACTACTGTATTTAATGATGAGCACCCTGGAGGTTTCCAGCCGGATACAACCCTGCCCTACGGGCAAGACGGCACTATCCCGCTCTCTCAGATAGATGTTGATGTCCAGCTCTCAAGTACGCAAGTATTTATTTGTGGCGACAATCGTCCAAACTCACTTGATTCGCGCACATTTGGCCCCGTCGAAACAGATCAGATCGTCGGCAAGCTCGTCGCCAGAATCTTACCGCTCGGTCAATTCAAACTGTTTTAAAACCCCTTCTAAAGATTTATCTTTAGAACTTATAACCTTCTTTTGCCATGAAGCCTTCATAGTCCATAAATCTCATTCAATAGCATTCTGCTTATCTATATTCCAGCTTCCATCTTCTTCATGCTAGTATATATGTATGAATAAAAACGGGAGTGGTGATGGGAAGTAAATCCGGACTCGGCAGGGGCCTTGGCTCTCTTATACCGCAAGATTTTGATACAAATGCACTTGTAGAATCGGGTGAGCGTATAGAGAAGCTGAAGATTAGCGATTTACAGCCAAACCCAGAGCAACCCCGCACAGTATTTGATGCGGCTGCCATCGCTGAGCTTGCAGCAAGCATTCGCAGACACGGTATCGTGCAACCGCTCGTGGTTAGCCCTCACGAAGGAACATATATCATCGTCGCTGGTGAGCGAAGGTGGCGCGCAGCTCAAGAGGCAGGCCTCAAGACCGTACCAGCGGTGGTGCGCAGCACTCAGCAGCTCGAGCGACTCGAAATCGCCATCATCGAAAACGTCCAGCGTGTCGATCTCAGCCCGCTCGAACAAGCACTGTCAATCGCACGTCTACACGATCAATTCAACCTGAACTACAATCAAATTGCCACAAGACTTGGCAAGGCCGAGACGACTATCAGCAATATCGTGCGTTTACTGCAATTGCCAAAACCAGCACGAGAAGCACTCGCCGCTCGGGATATCAGCGAAGGACACGCCCGCCAAATCCTCGCCCTCAAAGATACGCCAGATTTGCAGGATGAATTGCTCAAATTGATTATTGCACAGAGCTGGAATGTCCGTCAGGCAGAGCGATATGTTACCTCTATAAAACAAGGGGTGACTGGCAAAAAGGAAACTGTCGCACGAGCAGCAACCGAAACGCCTGAGACGAAACTGTTGAGCAAACGGTATGGTACTGCTATCAAGTTACACCGT
Organism: Candidatus Saccharimonadota bacterium; assembly: GCA_024635495.1. Classification (GTDB taxonomy): domain Bacteria; phylum Patescibacteriota; class Saccharimonadia; order Saccharimonadales; family UBA4665; genus JAGXIT01. Next base: position 11,169 of record JAGXIT010000004.1, on the reverse strand, counting down.
AGTGCGAAGGGCGGACGACTGGAGATAGTTTTCAAGTCTGACGATGAACTCCAGCGAATACTCGACGAGCTTAATCGCTAAATGACTAAACGCATTTTTGAATAAGTAATCTCATTTCCTCTTACTTTTGTCTTGAAACAAAAGTAAGATTAATAGATATAAAAAGCTAAAGATTCTAAAAATTACTCTACACCCTGCCCTACCTATAACAGATACGGAAGTGTATAGAAATACTAGTATATATACTAGATTTAATACTAGTATTCTTAGCGCCCCGCAGTGACGAGTTATCGTATACGCTGACTATAGTTCGGCGCGCTCTAAGACCTCAGCAGCCAAGGCTTTGTAGGCACGAGCTCCCTTGCTCCATTTATCATGCTCTGCAGCGGTTTTTCCGTAGCTTGGTGCTTCTGCTAGTTTGATGTTGCGCGGTATCACAGTCTTGAATAACTGCTGTCCAAAGTGCTGCTCCACCTCTTTTTTTACCTGTTCGCTCAGTACAGTGCGCTTGGTGAACATCGTCAGTACGACACCAAATATCTTGAGGTGAGTATTGAGGCCTTGGCGCACGAGATGAATCGTCTGGAGTAGTTGACTCAAGCCCTCGAGCGCAAAGTATTCTGCCTGCACTGGTATGAGCACACCCTCTGCAGCCGTAAGAGCATTGATAGTCAGTAGCCCGAGTGCTGGCGGGCAGTCGATGATAATGATATCGGCATTAATCGCACTAATAGCCTCGGCTAGTTGATACTCACGGCGCGTCACACCTACAAGATCCACCTCAGCCTGTGCAAGCTCAGCGCTTGCCGGCAGCACAAAGAGATTCTTGCGGCCGGTCGATTGAATCGTATCTTTCACGGTCGCCTTGCCGAGCAATACATCGTAGAGCGTATACTTAAGCTTGTCTTTTTCAAGTCCGAGACTACTGGTGGCATTCGCTTGGGGGTCAAGGTCAACTAGTACTACTCGACGTTTGCTCGTTGCGAGCAAGGCAGCAAGATTCACGGCTGTCGTCGTTTTGCCGACGCCGCCTTTCTGATTGGTAATAGCGAGTACCAGTGCCATTGGTGTTTTGTTTCCCCTTTTTCTACCCTTAAGCGTAACAGATTTCGGCACCCTAGTAAACGCAGGTATTTTTCATAATAATCGGCCACGACCAAGCTCTATTTATTCATATACCCTACTTTTGTCTTGAAACAAAAGCATACAGACTCCAACTTCATCTACCCAGCTTTTTGCGCGGCCAAAAACCCGGCCAAAAAGGCCGGGCACGCTTACGGCTTCTGTATCTTCTCTTTTTGCCGACAAAAGAGAAGCAGAAAACCTCGGCACATTTACATCGACTCGGTGATTGTTGTGGACAGGCACAATGTAAAAACACTGCCACGTCGCATTTTTACTGCTATTGTGCGGTTCCACAACATTCAGGCCGGGCTGACTCCAGAGTGCCAGTCAAAACACATTCGAATCTCCAATTTCTATATACCATCTACTATTTACCAACCACCACCTACCATTCCTCCCGGCCATGCGAATGTTCCTGGCCTTGGGTGTTGTCGGGCTCAACAACTTCCGTTAGGCGATGCGAGTTGTTTGAGTGAGTGGATGCGAGCGAGTTCTCGCATCGGTTGTTGAACCGAGCAATGAGCCAACCAAGAGCAGGAGCCTTTGGTCTTGAATTTTTGCTTACTTTTGTTTCAAGACAAAAGTAAGGCTACTTTGCGCCATAGCAAAAGAAGAAAATGAGGTTTTCCCAAGAAAAAAAGTAAGGTAACTGTTGGCCTGAGAATGAGGTAGATTGAACTAAAAATATACTCAATATTTTGCTATTGCTGTGCGCCCAAGACGAGGTAATTTATCTTGTACTGCGTGCCCGAATTGAGCGCGTCACCAGATACGATATCGAATCCGTCACTGGTTTGATTCACATACAGGTGCAAGTACGACGTGTCTTTGTTGAGCGCACTTATGGTGACCTTGAACGATTGGCCGTAGGCCTTGGCGAAGGTGACATGAGCGAGCACTCCGTCTGTGACATCATTAGAGCCAGCAGTGACCGTAATGGTGCCCGCCCCGTCGGTACCATCATTTGCGATAACTGGGTCGGTTGTACTATCGCCGAGTACACCAGCACCGAGTGCAGTACCAATCGTAGCGGTTGGTATAGCACCCTTCGTCACTATGTGCCCGTTCACATAAATATCACCGGTTTTGAGCGTGCCAGCGACCACGACATTGCCAGAGAAGCTAGCATTACCATTCACGGTGATTGTACCGGTTGTGAGGGCGGTTGTGGTGATACTCGAGGCACTGAGAGTATTGATAGTTAGTTTACCGGCAGCCTGCATCACAGCAAAGGTGTTGTCTTGATCATAGTAGCTGTACAAGATACTGAGCTTGGCTACTTTTACGCCATTGGTTGTTTTACTGACAGTGTTCCAGTCTATGTTCTGCGCCGCCTTGGCGAATACGTGGCTCGTCTGGTAGGTACCTGGATCTCGCATAGCGTAGCCAGCTAGAGTGCTTGAAATAAGCGGCTCACCCGTCGCAATATTACCGGATCCATTATCTGCTACCCAGACGGTGCCATTCCCCGCGGCCGAGATAAGATATAGCGAGCCTTCGGGGTACTTATCTGGGGTGCCCGCGTCAGTTGAACCATTAAACGAACCAAACGCCTTCGGATCGTTCGCTATCTGATTCTCCTTGACTGGATATATTATTTCACCGTTACCATTCATTTGCTCAGTGGCATTACCAGCAAATGACATCAGCTTAGCCATATCCGGCTCACTAGTACCTGGCGCAAGCGTGGCGTAGTGCGAACCAGTAAAAGCATTATAGGAAGTGGTACCCCCACTAACACTAATCGTTCCGGCAACAGCACCATTTTGACCAATGCCAATAACAGTAACCGCCCCAGTTGTTGTCCCATTGAGCACCAACAGTGGCAGGCTACCATTAACACCCTGAAAAACTGAGCGATATCCAGAATAGAAGCCACCACGCCCAACAGTGAGACCAGAAGTACCGGATGCTATGATGTCACCATTCACATTTAGGCTTGCATCAAATGTGTTGGCGCCGGTGAATGTCTGGGTAGCATTGAGCAGTGCGACGTTTGAGCTAAGGCGGGCATCACTAAGGGTGCCCGATGTAATTATGCTAGCACTGGCAGTTACATTTTGGAGTGCTCCGCCACTCGTGATTATCTGAGTTCCACCAAGCTTTAAGTCTCTCACGCGCAGTGTTTCGTAACCCGTTCCTGGGTTATCTAGAATAGAGATGTCACCCGAATTGTCCCCCTTAAGAAAACCAATTTGCGATGCAACTGCACCACTATAATGGAACGAGATATGCGGTGCATCACCCGTGCCACTCGACCAGCTCTGCCTTATCTCGAGAGGGGCTGCGCCATAAGAATCACCATTAGATGTATCGTCCATAATAAGCCGTCCTATTGTTGTGTCGTCAGCGTCACTACGTATAAACTGCGATGAGTCTAACGAGTCTAGGGTTGTGGCATCAACACAATTACTCGTAACCGAAACACTAGTACTAGCAACCGTGATACAGCTACCTGCCCCAACTGCGACACTAGTGCTACCACCGAGAGCAACACTGCCCCCACCGGTTAAGCCGTTGCCGGCCGTAACCGTGAGAGCACCTGAGCCGGTAAGACGAGCATTCGCAACAGTGCCACTTGAAATGTTTGTACCGTTTATAGCCGTGATACCCGCGCCACTACCCTGCAGGTTAGTGGCAGCAAGTGTATTGGTGCCTGAGTCGTAGGTAAAGCTGGCGCTACTCGTAATACTACTCGTGCTATTGAAGTAAGCTACTTGGCCAGAGGTACCACTACCACCTACTCCGGTACCTGTTCCGCTACAGCCTCCCCAGGCTCCGTTCTGGTAACACCTAAGCATATTAGTGCTCGTGCTGTAGTACATAGCCCCGTTGTAACCAGTAGGGTCTGATACACCATTGTAGCTATCGAAGATGAAGAGATGAGCGGTGGCGTCGGTAGTATTGCTGCCTATCTGAATATTGGTAGCATTCGTGGCGCCGATAGTAAGGACGCCGGAGCTTATCGTGTCGAGTGATGGTGTCTGCACGGCCGTAGAAGCAGATAAGGTACCGGCGACATTCGTGTCAGACTGGAGTTCGATGCTACCGGCCGGCTGAACGAGATAGTTATCTGAGCCATCGAGCTGGCCACCATAGATAGTACCTGTGCCGCCGTCGTTTACGCTGCCACCACCGAGGGTATTGTCAGCGAGGTAGTTGGTGTCTGAAGTACCGTTGGATATATTGATGGCAAGGTTGTTGGTGGTGGCACTGGTGTCGGTAATGAAGTTCCCAGTGATAGAGTTGGAGTCTGCGCTAACAAGGTAGATAGCATTATTGGTAGTGGCGCCACCACTATTCTGGAGGTTATTAGCGGTGACACTATTGGAGCTAGAGCCATTATAGATATATATGGAGTAGTTGGTTGCATTATATATATTATTCCCTACAACAGTAGTTCCTTTAGAATTAGATAGATTAATACCGCTAAATCTAATTGTATTTCCACTGATCGTTGTGCTGTCTGATGAACTGGTATATATGGCGTTCCCGGAAAGCTCATTGCCAACAATATTGTTGTAATCGCTACCAGCATTGAGGTAAACCCCGGTTCCATTGCTAGATATTTTATTATTGCTAATCCTGGTAGATGTGCCAGTCAAAAACTCAATTCCCGCGTTAGCATTTCCGAATATAGTATTGCCGTTAATGTTGTCGTTACTACCAGAATAGAAATATATGCCCCTATCACCGTTAGCTGTAATGGTGTTATTTGTGAAATTACTGTAGTTCGTATAGTAAGCGTAGATGCCACTACCGCTAAACCGAGTAATAAAGAGGCTTTCTATAGTCGCGCCGATTCCGTTGAAAGCATTGATATTGAGATACATTCCCTGCTGCGCCCCCGTCGTATTCAAGTCGTTCCGTCCGTCAAGCTTCATGTCACGAATAACAACGCCCGTGCCCGTACTTGCGTCAATGCTCTCGATGAGAGTATCGTTCGCGCCACCTAAGTCTGCAAGCTCTACAACTGTGCCATTACCAACACCCGTAAGCGTAGTGTTGTTCGGTACAGATATTGACGCATCTACAGTGTAGGTACCAGCCAGGAGGACGACCTTCTTGCCGCTTGCTGCGGTGAGAGCAGCGTTTATCTCTACTTGGTCACCATCAGCTGCTGCGGCAGTGTTACCATCGCCGACGTAGTCGGCAGCGTCTTTGTCTGCTTGTGAGGAGTCACTAGCGGCGACGAGGATAGCGTCTGTGCGGTCTGCTTGCCATTTGCCGTTGGCGTAGGTAAGAAGCTTCTTGGTAGTAGTATCGTAGTAGACCATACCTTCGGTTGGTGAGCCTGGGCGGGAGGCAGTGTTGCCGCCGGTGATGGTGATGGACTTGTTGGCGGCAAGGACGGTGTTCTGATTAATGTTGATACTCGTGGCATTTGTCGTACCTATATTGAGCGCGCTGGCACTAATAGTATCAAGGTTTGGCGTAGAAATGCCTACGTAGCCGTTGAGGACACCGCTGTAATTTATGTTCAGCAACTGCGCGCCACTACTATCCATCACATGGAGATAGTCTACGACCTGTCCAGAGGCTCCCCTTAGTAAGAGGTTCGACTGGGTATCACTTGGCGCAGTTACCGTGAGCCCAGAAGAGACCGTGATAAGCTCAGCACCATTAAGATAAACCGACATAGTGGTCGTCGAAGTATTGAACTGATACCAGTTGGTGGTAGCAACATCTACCGTACCGTCGCCATTGAAATCGGCAGCCGCTGCGCCACCGGCGGGCAATGAAGTTGGTCCGGCATAGGTTGTAGGAGACCCAAAACCACCTCCCCCGTTGTTTAGCAGGGTGACCATGTTGCCAGTGGTAGATAATGCCAAATCTGGGCTACCATCAGCGTTGAAATCACCGACCGCAATATGTCTTGGTGCACTACCAGCCGAGTAGTCGACCTTTGTGGCGAAGGTGCCGTCGCCGTTGTTGATGAGCACGGATACATAATTACCGACTGAGGCAATAATATCAGGATGGGTATCGCCATTTACGTCGGCCGCAACGACATCCTGTAGATAGTTTGAAGTCGTCCCATAGTCAATTTTCGTGGCGAAGGTGCCGTCGCCGTTGTTGAGTAATACTGAAACTGAGTTTGCTCCGTTGTTACCAACCACTAAATCTGGGTAGGTGTCGCCATTGAGGTCTGCCGTAGCTACGCTGATAGGCTGGCTGCCAGTCCCGTAATCCGCTTTGGCCGCAAAAGTGCCGTCACCGTTGTTTATGAAGACAGAAACTGTATTTGAGGCGTAGTTTGTGACGGCAAAGTCTTGGTAGGTGTCGCCGTTGAAATCACCTGCAATAGTGCCGTAGGCATTACTACCCGTCGTGTAGTCAACTTTGGCGGCGAAGGTGCCATCACCGTTATTCATAAAGACCGAGACCTTATTGGCGGTACCGTCTGTGGCGACTATATCCTTATAGGTATCGCCATTGAAATCTGCGATAGCCACGTCTTGACCTTGCCCAGCAGTACTGTATATAACACTGGTCGCAAAAGTACCATCTCCGTTGTTATTAAAGACTCGAATTCTACTTGGCCAGGTATCCATCACAACCAGATCCTGGTCGCCATCATTATTCAGGTCTGCATTACGAACACTTACGTAACGGTTAGTAGTACCATATTCTACCCTAGCAGAGAAGCTCCCTCCTGGGCGATACGCATTGAATGTGCCGCCGCCATTAATATTTACGGTCTTGTTTGTAGAGTCTACGGTCAATATACCGGTGCCGCTGGCATTTTGGACCTGGAACGCACTTGAGCTATCTCCGCCATTCGCCTTGACGATAACAGAGCCTGGTGTGCCGCTGGCGGTGCCATTGGCACCTGCCTGGAGGACGAGGTTACCGCCTGCGCTGCCTGAAGCGCCCTGGCCTGCTATGACGGATAGGTTATTGCCTACGCCAGAAGCGGCTTGCGCCACAGATATAGTACGGTTAGCGGCATTACTGAAGGTAAGTGCGGCTATATTAACTAGGTTGCCTGAGCTATCGATGCGCTGGGTACCACTAGTGTTGAGACTGAGCACATTTGCAGTACCGTTTACATCGAGAAGTTGAGTTGGGGTAGCTGTGCCGAGTCCGAGATAACCCTGAGAGTCTAGTACAAGTAGTGGTGAGCCGGCGCTAGTCATCACGCGGAAGTAATCTACTTGTTGGCTACCAGCACCTTTTATTATTAAGGCTGATTGTGTATTGCTTGCCGATGCTGCAGAGATAGCACCGGTTACCTGGGAGCTAGCGTTGCCAGTGTTGAGAAGGATGGATACACTATTCGAGCCCCTGTTTGCGACTACGACGTCTGGGTAAGTATCACCGTTGAAGTCAGCAGCGGTAACGAAGTACGGCTGAGTACCGGCTGTGTAATCAACTTTTGAGCTAAAACCACCTGCCCCGGTATTGATAAACACCGAGAGCTTGTTGGAGCTATAGCTTGAAACAGCGAGATCGGGGTAGGTGTCGCCATTGAGATCGGCGGTAGTAACTGACTGTAACTGGTTACCAGCGGTGGCATAATCAACTTTTGGCGCAAATGTGCCACCGCCGTTGTTCATTAAGACAGAGATGTTAGTGAAGTAGTTTGCGGTCACGATATCTGGGTAGGTATCACCGTCGAGATCTGTGGTGACGACAGATTGTGGATAGGTGGCCGTAGCATAGTCTACCTTAGTGTTGAAAGTGCCATCGCCGTTACCGAGAAAGACGGAGACAGTACTGGAGATGTAATTAGCAACCGCAAGGTCTAGGTAGGTATCACCGTTGAAGTCGGCGGTGGTGACTGAGTATGGCTGAGAACCGGTGGCGTAATCGACTTTAGCGGCGAAGGTGCCATCGCCAGCGCCGAGGAGGATTGAGACGGTGTTGGAGCCTTGGTTTGCGACGGCAAGGTCTGGGTAGGTATCACCGTTGAAGTCGGCGGTGGTGACGGAGTATGGGCTAGTGCCGGTGGCGTAATCGACCTTGACGGCGAATGTGCCAGTGCCGGTGCCAAGGAAGACAGAGACTGTGTTTGAGCTGGAGTTTGCGACGGCAAGGTCTGGATAGGTATCACCGTTGAAGTCGGCGGTGGTGACTGAGCGTGGACTAGAACCCGTGGCGTAATCGACTTTGGCGGCAAAGGTGCCGTCGCCATTCCCCATCATCACAGATACTGTATTTGAGCTGGAGTTTGTGACGGCAAGGTCAGCATAGGTGTCGCCGTTGAAGTCGCCGCTAATCTCACTAGAAGGGGCTGTTCCAACACCATAATCTACCTTAGCTTGTAGCTGTGGCAAAACGCTTGCAGGGGTATAAGTTGCCCCACCATTCACGCTTATCTTCTTATTAGTCGTATCTACAGTAAGTATGCTGGTGCCTGCGGCATTTTGTACGCTCAAGCCAGCTGTAGAATCTGTAGCGTTCTTGAACAGTGCACTGCCGTTGGCGGTGAAGGTCTTGCCCGCTGCAATGGTTGTGTTCTCGTTCAGATTAATACTGGTGGCGTTTGTAGTACCAATATTAAGCGCTGTGGCCGAGGCAGTGTCGAGGAGTGGCGTGAGGACTGACGTGCTCCCTTGTAGTGTTGCAGCTATACCACTGCCGGATATGTTGAAGTTGCCAGTATCTGCAACACCTGGAGTCGTTGCCTGGAGCGTTATGTAGCTACCGCCGCTGGTAGCGCCAGATATAGTGCCAACCACCCGCCAGACAGTAGAAACGCTATCGTAGACCAGGCTGACGCTCGCACCGGCCGCGATAGATAGGTCAGAACCTGTGCCAGTGGTAATCTTGTTGCCAGCCAGAGAGCTAGCAGAGTTATTGGATAGTGTGGCATCCTGTGCAGCGGTATTCATGAGGGTAACCATGCGACCGTCAGTACCGCCAGCGATACCGGTGATAGTTTGAGCGCTAGCACCCGTCAAGCGGAATAGAGAGCCTACGCCGAAGTCAACATCGTCGCTAGAGCCCGTGGTACTGAAGTCAGCGCCGTGTGGCAGGCTTATGCTGCCGGTTACTGCTAGATTGGCTATCGTTATCGTGTCGGTGGTAGTATCTGCGCTGAGTACGATACCGCCAGATGCGTTCTGAACCGCAAAGGCGCCAGTACTGTTTGTGCTGTTCTTGAAGAGGACTGGGCCGCTTGCAGTGATGCTACCTATATTAAGTAGATTACCGCTCGAGTCGATACGTTTGGTGCTGTTTATATATAAGCTGTTGGAAATGTTAACCGAGCCAGCGACATCGAGTTTCTGGGTTGGGGTGCTGGTGCCAATGCCGATATTGCCGTTGGCGGTGACATCAAGGTATGCGCCAGTTGCATTGGAATCTTGGATGCGGAAGATGTCTGCAGTTTGGCCGGCAGCAGCCTGAAGGATGAAGCCCGCCTTAGTGGGGTCAGATATAGTTTCAGAGAACGTAGGGGTAGTGTATATAACAGCATAACTATTTAATATGATTGAAACGGAAGACCCGCTATTGTTAGCTGTGGCGATATCAACCTTGGAATCACCGTTGAAGTCGGCGGTGGTGATGGAGTATGGGCTAGCGCCTGTGGCATAATACGCCATCGAGCCAAAGGTGCCATCGCCGTTGCCATAATATATATAGAACCAATTGCCGCTAGAACCGGCGGTGGCTAAAAGATCAACCTTGCCGTCAGAATCAACATCAGCGCTCGTGACAGATTGTAGATTGCTGTAGGTTAAGTAATCAACCCTGGCGGCGAAGGTGCCGTCGCCGTTGTTTAGATAAACGGAAATATTCTTGTTACTATCACCGGTAGCAAGGTCGGGATAGGTGTCGCCGTTGAAGTCAGCGGCGGTGATGGAGTATGTGGTGGCGGTGGTAGCGTAGTCTACTTTGGGGGCAAAGGTGCCATCGCCGTTATTCAAGTAGATGGAGACAGCGCCCGTATTAATACCCCGTACCACCGCCAAGTCTGGGTAGGTGTCGCCGTTGAAGTCAGCGGCGGTGATGGAATATTGGTAACTACTGTTGGCGTAGTCGGCTTTGGCGGCGAAGGTGCCATCACCGTTGCCGAGAAGAACGGAAACAGTGTTGGCGTTATTGTTGGTTACGGCAAGGTCGGGATAGGTGTCGCCGTTGAAGTCAGCGGTGGTGATGGAGTTTGGAGTTTGGCCCGTCGCATAGTCGACTTTAGGGGCGAAAGTCCCGGTGCCGGTGCCGAGAAGGATGGAGACTGTATTGCCTCCATTGTTTGCGGTGGCGAGGTCTGGGTAGGTATCGCCGTTGAAGTCGGCAGTGGTAACGGATTTTGGACCGCTGCCCGTAGCGTAGTCAACTTTTGTAGCAAAGCCAACACCCAGGACGTAGTCTGGATAGCTTACTGCCGTACCTATATTCACAGACTTCTCGGTCGTGTTTACATTGAGTATGCTTGTGCCTGCGGCGTTTTGTACGCTCAAGCCAGCTGTAGAGTCTGTAGCGTTCTTGAATAGTGCGCTACCATTGGCGGTGAAGCTCTTGTTGGTAGCGACGGTGGTATTGCCGTTTAGGCTGACACTCCCTGTACTGGTCGCAAAGGTGCCGGTGCTCGCAGATTGATTGAAGGTACCAGACCCGGCCGCAAAGGTGATGCTCTTGCCTGCTGCAATGGTTGTGTTTTCATTCAAATTGATGCTGGTGGCGTTGGTAGTACCAATGTTGAGGGCTATGGCGGTGGCGGTGTCGAGGGTTGGGGTGAGGACTGAGGTACTACCCTGTAGGGTTGCAGCTATACCACTGCCAGATATGTTGAAGTTCCCTGTCTGAGTAGTACCAGGAGACGTTGCTTGAAGCTTGATGTAGGTGCCGGCTATGTCACCTTCTGTCAGGATGTTGTAGGTCCCTGCTGCGCCCTGGTCTTGGATAACGAAGGTTTGGCTACCAACGGTTGGAGATTGGATGCTGAGAGTGGCGTTGTTGGCTCCGTTGCTGGTTTGGAGCTGTGATGCAGTCTTGGCGTTGAAGGCGTATGGGACAGCGGTGAGCTTGAGTCTTGGGTCCATCTCTCCGTCCCATGAGGCGACAGTGCCAGTACCACCAATGTTCATGGTGAGG
>JAGXIT010000003.1 GCA_024635495.1 Candidatus Saccharimonadota bacterium | reverse complement strand
TCAGTTTTAGTTCAAAAGGTAGTTGGGTTATAAAGTCATCATACCGATTGATAAACTCATATCTATAAGCTTACAGCAACAGGGGTGGAAATAAAAGTATAAATTGACAGATTATAAATAATATTGTAGTATGTCAGGCAATATGACAGGAGAGCGAACGCCAATGCCAGAACTACGTCATAGCTCACTACCAAAAGCTGGAACTGAGCTTATTTTTGCCGCGTTTGACCAGGCAGACAGAAACATAGAGCTTCAAAAAGAAAGCAGAATTGACCCACTTACTGGGTTACCAAACAGACGCGCCTACGGAGAGCGACAAACAGAGTTGCAGCACCTGCTTGACGGAAAAGGCAATCGTGAAGGTGAAGCAAAACCTTATTCCATAATGATTTTGAGTGTTGACGGCGATGGGCTTGGCGAAGTGAATAATCCAAAAGTTAAACCTAAAGAAGAAGACGAAAAGTTTTATGGACAAGTTGCCGGTGACAGATTGATACAGAGAATTGCAGGCACGCTGGCTATGACATTCCGTGAAGGAGATATATTTCGCAGAGGTGGCGACGAGTTCATCGGCTTTTTTGTCGCCAAAGACGAAGAGAGCTTTGAGAAGATACACGCTAAAATAGAAGCTCTGGCAATCGAACACCCAAAGCTATTGAGAGCAGGACTGGCATTTGCAGATATGGGGATGAACCTCGTCGAGGTTGAGGAACAAGCCGACCCCAAGACACACCCAGAGAACAAGATTACCTCTGCAAATCACACTCAGTAAAAACTCAGTACAATGCTATTGCTAAAAACGTGCAAAAGTGTTAAAATAGTGTCATTATGAGTCAAGAGACGGAGCAATTTTCACCTACGGAGCAACCCCCGACTACCGAGGAGCTTTTTACGCAGCCGATACTAGACACGGCCTCTGTTTATAGTGACCCTCGACACGCCCACGAATCTAGATGGTCTTCTGTCGGGAAAAAAGCTGTAATTATGGCTGCCGGCTTTGTCGCGGGTATGGGTGCGGGTGTGGCCCATTCCAGTAATTTTCTTGACGATGGTCGTGACGTAAATGGACGCGCAGATATCGTGCCTGAGGTGAGCGCTCCACTGGCCGCCAGCTGGGGTGAAAACGACTTTCTTACCAAAGAGTCAGTGCAAGTAGCGCCGCCCGAGTTCGACCCCACCAGCTATGCGCCGGGTGAGTTTATCGGCGCGCTCGTTATCGACTATTCGGGGGACTATGACAAGAATGCTCCTCTTACTTCAGCCGAGAAAAGCGCTTGTTTTGCCGGCGAAGCGCTGAGCCAAGACAAGATGGGCGCCTGTATATGGGACCAGCGAAAAGAATACTTCGCACGACGCGGTGAGGGAAACCCCGAGGCGTATCCAGTATCCGTCCATCGCTTCACGGCGGGTGAAGGCTCCAGCGTAAATCCGTATCTTGAAAACGGGCCAATACTTCACACTGACCGTGTGGGTGATGAGCCGATTGTTATTGCTATGCACAACGTCACACCTATACACGCTCCTGTTATTTGGAATGGCGAGCAGTATGACCAGCCCATGCTGGGTATAAATAATTTTATTGCCAAAGGTAGTGAAGTTAAAACGATCGAGCCATCGGACCGAGAAGGTTTTGTCATAGAGTATACCTATGAAAACACAGGCTTTTTCGTCGTAAATTATAATGCCAACCCAGAGAGTGCCACCGCAGAAGTGTATAGAGCAAAGGATGGCGTAGATTTCGAGCTGTATAACTGTGGCCCTGTTGGGTATGATGATGTTCGTCTTGTCTACACATTCAAGGAAATCTCCAGTAGTTATGTCGAGGGAAGTGTCGCAAGTACCGGTGATACTATCATCGGTAATGGCCAGCTTGGCTAAGTATTGTACGGTTGGCAAATAACTATTGACAATAACCTGATTAATCCTTATAATAATCATCCACCTGAGTATGTAGGTAGGCAGACGTCATCGTCGAGCTGCGCGATGTAAATTGCGAAGGGTTCCGGTGTTATTCATAAGCCCCTTAAGTACTTGGTACATTAACAACGTCAAACTGCAAAACTGTACTTTTTAAGTACAGAATGACATTAGATATTTTTTTTAGTGAGATCTATGAATACATAGTGTCACGATTAGCCAGATGAGAAACATTTCGTCTGCCTGGTCGTGACACTAGGGTATTCTAGAAACCCAATGATGCGCCACGGTTCCACTGGACACCCGTCCTTTGGTTCTCCCTCCTGGAAGGAAAATCATGATAAAGCTCAGACTCCCACGAATGGGAGATGAAGGGTCTGCTGTTGTGAAGACAATTGCATCAGCCGGCGTGCTAGCGCTCGCTGGTTTGGCTGTTTTTGGCTTGGCAACTGCAGCATCCGCGACGGACACCAACTACGCGACCGTCACTGGTCACGAAACCTTCTCCAGCGATGCGAACCACGCTTCGTACTGGGGCAAGGACTGTACCAAGGTCGAAGACCCGGGCGGTAGCTCGTACATCCTCGGCTCGGGCACCTACAGCAAGGTGGTCGTCAAGGCTGGTAGCGGCGAGTACGCCAACACCATCTTCGACAACCCCAATGCCGGTGAAACGGTCTGGGCGGACACCAACGGTGACAACGTCTACAACCCTGATGGCAAGGATGGCGACAAGACCATCTCGCACATCATCTTGTGCAAGACTGAGTCGCCACCACCGCCACCGGCCGACCCGAGTGGTTCCATCGTTCCTAACTGCGAGGACATGTCCGCGACAGCTACGGGGCAAGATGGAGCAGCCTGGGAATTCAAGTCGAGCGTTTCCAACAAGACCGACTTCGGGGATTACCCGGACGGGTCTTACGGAGGCGAACTGACCGGTTTAGTCGGCAACGATATCCTCACTCTCACGAGTGATGGTACGTTGATCGACACCAAGGACATGGCTGTGGCTTGCGATGAGCCCACGCCATCCGGTGAGGGAATTGTCTCAATCGTCACTACCTGTGACGGAACCGCGACCATCACGGCAAGCTACGACGGAACCGAGGAAGTAGCTGGTGAGTTGATCATCAACAGCGTGACGGAGAACTACGGTTCTCTCGACATGTTTGATGACGCAGTCACCAACCTGCTCCCCGGCGACGTTGTCGAGGTGAAGATTGTCATTTCCGAGGATGGCCCCCTGTACGGGACCGTCGTTGGAGACGAAACTGCCACCGTTGGCGCTGTTTGCCCGGTGGAGATCACCCACGTCACTGCGACGGTCCCGACGGTTACCCCCGTCTGCGGCCCGAACAATGACACGGTCAACCTCCCGACCAAGGACGGCGTGAAATACGTCTCCAGCGGTTGGAAGGATGGAGCGTTGACCGTCACAGCCTCGGCTGTTGGTGACAACGTCGTTCTCGACGGCACGACCTCCTGGCCGTTTGTCGACAAGAACGTTGCTTGCCCTGTACCCCCGACGAGGGACTTGGGACACACGTCCTAGCCCCTTGACTGACGAGTAACGTGCAACCGCGCTGAGAACGCGTTGCAACAACTCGTCACGAGTCGGGAGAGTGAGTGTTAACTTCACGTATGATTGTGCCGTAAGGTACCTTCTATGCGAGAAGCAGCCCGGTGGATCACTCCGCTGAGCTGTCGCTCACTCTCCTGGCTTCGGTCAAAATCATTGGGTTCACAAAATCCACTATAGACTTCGTCGAGATTTCTCGACACACATTTCTACGACTGACGAGAATCGTCTCCGCCTGAGCCTGCCCGCTAGGTGTGATGATGACCGTCCCAGTCGGGAGGTGAGTGCTAGTCTTGCGATTTGTTCTTCGGAACACTTCTGCGAGAGACAGTAGCTCCTCAGCTATGCTGTTCACTCCCTCCCGACCCTGGTCGTAAAAGAAAATATCTAACCGTCTCCACCATTTCATGGTGTACCTGCAGTTTGACGTTGGATTTTCTTTTTTGAACTACGTATGCGACGCACCGAAAGGTGTTTTTTTGTATCACATTACGCTACGCTTACGCTTTTTGCTATAGTTATACATAAGATGGGTGAGCAAAAAAACAAAGCTGAGCAATCACATTATCCCACTTCAACTAAATCGCTGTGGGGTGGCTTGAAGATCAGGTTTGACAGCGCGGTACAATCGCGTTTATTCGCTCGTAAGCTTGTACTAGTGACTGCGGTGATGGTATTCAGCGTAGCGCTGTCATTGCCGTTTTACACTCCTTCAAAAGTGGAAGGTGGAAACGCTGGTGGCTCCGGTGGCTCTGGCAATGGTGGTGCAGGCGGAGCGCAGGCTGTCTACGGGTATGGCTGGTATAAGTTTTCTACTACCAACAATAGCTTATGGCCGAAAGGTTTTAGGAATGCTCAGACGTATAATGGGTCGCCATTGTCGTGGAGTGGCGCAGCAAAGGTTTGCAACGACTTGGGGGCTGATAGCATTATTGCCTTCGTCATAAATGCAGATACGTCTTACCTTGGAATAGTTCCAAAATATCTCAAGGCTAATAGTGTGGTTTATGACTATGTGGGCTGGAATAATTCAAATAATTACTATAATAAAAATGTCTCCTCGGGCAGGTATTTATCGATTGCAGACGCAAAAAGCGCCTTTAGTAGTAGTGGAGTGACCGGTCTTACTTGGGGTAGTACTGCTGCCTGGTTTTGCTCTGACTATAATAGCGACTGGGCGCTTTCTGGTGACACTAAGGCCAGTACTGCGACTGTTGAGCCTGGCCAGTCGGTGACATTCACAAGCTCTATCAAAAATACCGGTACAACGACCACCGCATCTTTCGAGTATGGGCCTCGATACTTTTACAGTGATACAGCATCCCCAACTCGCACCGGGACTCAATCATATACCGGGGAGAGCAGTGGGAGCATAAGTGGGAATATAAGTAATGTGAGCACGACGCTTGCTTCGGGCAAAAGCGTAACGGATATCAAACAGACAGTAACAGTTGCGTCCACCAAGCAGTATATTTGCGGCACCGTCGCCTTCGATAAGGCAGATAGCAAAGGTACTCGAAACGGGAGGAGCACACCCGACTGTGTTGCTATCGGATATAAGCCATACTTCACCACCACCGGCGGAGACATGTACTCACAAGGCAGTATAACCTCATGGAATACTAATGGTGGCACTTACGACGGTGCAGGCTCCCAACTGGCTGCGCTCGCCACGGGCAACATCACAAGCTTCATCACTGGCTCATCAGGAGTCTCAGGTGGTAGCAGTAGCGTAGGGTTTGGCTCTAAGCTTGCCTTTGCCAATACAACCGTTGGCGGCTCAACGTATGGCGGCGGTTACACCGTCACACCACCCCAACCGCCGAATCCCACTGGTGGTTCATGGTCTGGCTTAAGTTCACCAAGTGGTGTGTACAGTTCCAATAGTACTGTGACCTTGTCGGGCACCCTTACTAAAAACAAGAACCTCACACTCGTTATATCAGCAGGCTACAACCTCTACATAAGCGGCAACATAGGTTATTCATACAGCGATATCTCAGAGATACCACGCCTCACCGTCATCCTGAAAGGTGGCAATATCTATGTGAACAAAGACGTCACAGAAATCCACGGTGTGTTCAATGCATCTGGTAACTTCTACAGCTGTGCAACTGGACCTAGTACAGCAGTGACTCTGAGCAAAGACACCTACACTACCTGTAACAAGAAGCTCAACGTCTACGGCTCAGTCACTGCCAATGAGCTCGTTCTCAGCCGCACCTACGGTTCAGTTCATGCTAGCGGTACTGTGCCAGCAAAACCAGCCGAGAACTTCATCTATTCACCGGAAGTATGGCTCGCACCGAGTGCTAATACCAATGGACTCAGAGATGTTGGCTGGAGCTCGTATGTGAGCCTCCCACCAATTTTGTAATTTGTACGTAAATACCGTAGCACCGTCAGGGTGTCCGTGGTAATATGACCATAAGTATTATGAGTTTGCGCAAGAGAAAACAACCGAAGTTAGATAAGAATCATATTGACGGTGATTCGTCCCAGATTGTTGTCATGCAGCAAAAAAAACTGTTTGGTTTAACGTCCCGGAAGATGATTATTTTTGTTCTGATTGGAGTTTTATTGCTTGGAACTGTCATATCGGGTCTGTGGCTATTGCGTTCTAAATCAGATTCCCTGCAAGCAGAAGCAGACAAAGTTGCTTTTGTCGTCGACGGCACTAGTTATTCGAAGGACCAAATCAAAGAACTTACTACATACGCAGTTACTCTCGGCGGTAAGCCAGACGAGGCGGCTAAGCAAGCCTTTGAGATGTATAAACGCGCAGCAGCAGCCAAGAAAACAGGCGTGACTATAAGTGATGATGAATTAAAGCAGGCTCAACAGATGCTGTACCCTAGTGCTAGTGACGAGACGCTCAAAGATTCGTGGGTCAACATGTCTATCTATGATCAGGCGCTTCAAAACTTGCGAACACAGACCGACTATTATAGCGATGCAGCCGGAGATATATACGTGCTTTGGTTTGGTCAGCGCATAGACTACAATCCCGATCAGCCGATAGATGGTTTTGGCGATGAAGCTCTCGTCAAAAAAGACAGAGCCTACGCCCAGCAACAAGCGGAATACTACCATGATTCACTAAAGAGCGGGAAGCTGGCACCAGCCGACGCACTGAAGGGCATAAAGGCAGATACACGTCTCGGCTACGGAGATGTAGCAAACAGTAATCCAAGTGTACATTTTGATTCAGTCGATAGTACAAAAGCAAGCGATTCGGCACTCGCAAGTATTGACCCAACTATTATCGAAAGTATCATTACTGATAGTGCTAAGGCGGGAGTGGGAGACATACAGATTGGTACTGTTAAGCCTGACATGGTTAATTCTAGGGATGAATCTCAAGGGCTAGACCCACAAGAAGTCTATTTCTACTTCGTATATATTGAGAGACCGGCAACACATAGTTTTTCAGTTGCCGCATACACAAAAGCACTTGATAAAATAGAGGCAACCTATGAAGGTATTTAGTATGTTGCGTAACAAATGGATGCTCCAGATATTTGGAGTGCTTCTACTTGGTGTTATCTTCGCTGGCGGATACGGCGCTGTGCAGCCAGTAAAAGCTGCTGCAGCAGAGTGTGGTGTGCACACGGGGCGGATGAGTAGTCTTGCCGGTCTTATCGTCGAAGTAAACTGGGTTCCGTATGGCAGTAGCAGCAGGCAGGCTACGGGTAGCGGCATAACAGTGCGTGTTTGGGCTTCTGATAGCCGAGGAGATTCTGATAGGGGCGGTAATATTATCCAGATGGACAGGTCGTGGAATGGCTATTCCGGATATGGTACGTCCGAAACCATTACAAGCAACGACCTACAGTTCCGGCAATACAGCTCAGGGTGTGGTGATGGCTACAATGTTGTCCTCGGCTACGGCCAAGGCTCAACTGACACGAGCTATAATAGGAGCCCATGGGCTTTAGACTGTGATGAGTCTCAGTTCGGTGATGGAAACGGGCGCTTGTTTAGCGCTCGTGGCTATGGAACGCCGTCAGGTGCGCGCAGTGGTGGCACTTGGACTACGAGCGTAATCAGATCGAACAATGGCTTCACGATCACTACGAGTACGACATATTATGAGCCGGCGCCACCCAACTGGGCACTGTCAGGGTCAACCTCAAGAAATATTAGCAGCGTATATCCTGGCCAGCCAGTGACTTTCACGAGTTCAATCTTGCGCGATAGCCAGGGGGGCACTGCGTCGTTCCAGTATGGCCCGAGGTATTTCTATAGTAGTACGAATTCGCCAACCAGGACTGCCGATCAACCCTATGCGGGTGAGAGTAGTGGCGGCGTAGCGAATAGGAGCGCTACACTGGGGCCAAATGGTAGTTTGTCTGTAGCTCCGCAGACCATCACGGTGCCGACTAGCGCCTCAGCTAATTATATATGTGGGGTGGTTGCCTTTAGTCCATACAATAACAGTGGGTCGCTCAATGGGCGCAGTAGCCCAAGCTGTATATTTATCCAAAAACCAGAAATTAGCTGTAATGCGTTAACGAGTCCAGCGACGGTAGCCGAGCCTGGGTTTGCCTTTAATCTTGCTGCCACAATCACCGGCTCATCGACCGCACAGATGAACCTATTTCTCTCCGGAAACCCAACTTTCTACATGAGGTATGTGAATAATGCGACTAGCGTCGTTACCAACGTAACGTTCACTCGTTCCCAAAGTGGTAGCACGTATACCCTCACCGCCAATCCAAATATCACACTGGTAGACGCGGGCCTGTATACAGCCGAATGGGGAGTAACCAGCTCGACTGTGACGCTTGGTGCGGGTAGTGATGTTCAGTCACCTGGCTGTAGTGCAGGTTTTAAGGTAGAGAATAAGCCATACTTCACCACCACCGGCGGAGACATATACTCACAAGGCAGTATCACCTCATGGAATACTAATGGCGGCACTTACGACGGTGCAGGCTCCCAACTGGCTGCGCTCGCCACGGGCAACATCACAAGCTTCATCACTGGCTCAGGCGTTTCTGGCGGTGTCGGGACCGGCTCTAAGCTCGCCTTTGCCAATACGACCAAGGTTGGTACGAAATACGGCGGGGGGTATGCTGTGTCAACAGCGACTCCTCCATCAATGACAACAACCAGCCCCCTTGGTACCGGGGCCCCAGACCTTAATACACTAGCGAGCGGGACATACCGAATATCCGGGACTCTTACCTTATCGGCAAGTAGTATCCCAGCTGGCAGAAACATCACTATTTTCGTAACATCAGGAAATTTATTTATCAGGGGTAATATCAACTATGGAGCATATGCACTCGGTAGTATCCCGCGCCTAACGGTCATTGTGCAAAACGGTAACATTTATGTCGACAATGATGTAAATATAGTCCACGGCGTGTTTTATTCGTCCGGTGATTTTTATAGCTGTGCAACGGCAAATAACACTCCCGTAAATCTCAATACAACCGCAAATGCATTCAATCTTTGTAACCGTCAGCTTACTGTCTATGGCACCGTGGTTGCTAACCAACTCATTCTCAGCCGCACCTACGGTACAGTTCATGGCAGTGGAGTACTTGCTTTACCCGCAGAAAACTTCATCTATTCACCGGAGGTTTGGCTGGCACCGAGTGCTAATACGAGCGGAATTAACGGGAGTGATTGGGACTCTTACGTGAGCTTGCCACCGATTTTGTAGGCTCAAAACCTTGCTAGATATGCTAAAGAAGAAAAAACTCCTTGCGCCACTCCATAACGCTCATGCTATAATCGAGGTAATATGAGTATATTGAGTGGGGTATCATCTTTTTTCGGACTTGACATCGGGACGACTGGCCTGCGACTGGTTGAATTGAAGGGCACAGGCCCCACGAGGACTCTCGTGAAGTATGCCTATGTGCCAATAGATGTAAAACTCGCACAAAGTGATAGTAAATCTGATAGGCAAAAACTTGCTCAGGTACTCGCAAATCTCGTAGCTGAGGCGAAGCTGACTACAAAGAATGTCGCGGTAGGGCTACCGAGTAATCGCGTCTTTACGACAGTTGTCGACTTCGACCGTGTGCCAGAAAATGAGCTTGGCAAAGCGCTTATGTACCAAGCAGACTCGCTTATCCCGACGCCACCAGCCGAATCTAAAATCGATTGGGCTGCAATCGGCGATTCACCTAAGGACAAGACCAAGCTCGAGATTCTTCTCACAAGCGTTCCGAATGCTTTTATCGAAGCACGCCTTGATATGATTGAGTCAATTGGCCTCAATGTCGTTGCTTTTGAGCCAGATAATCTGGCGATTTCGCGAGCGTTAATACCGACTGGCACGACGGCGCCACAGCTTGTTCTGGACGTTGGGCAGCTGGGCACTGACCTTGTTATCACCATGGGTGATGCGCCACGACTCACGCGCTCAATCCCAACTGGAGCTGAGGCTATTGTCCGTGCGGCAATGCAGAACCTGAACATCGATGAGAATCAAGCAAAGCAATTTGTCTATAAGTTTGGCGTGAGCAAGGATAAGCTCGATGGACAAGTATTCCAGGCTATCATTGGTACTATAGATTTACTCGTCAGTGAAATAGACAAATCAGTTAAATTCTTCCAGACACGCTATCCTGATGTCCCAATAGAACGCATGATTGTGACTGGGGGTGCCTCCACTATTCCCGAATTCCCACTCTATCTCGCAAATAAGTTCGGCATAAATGTTGAGATTGGTAATGCATGGCGAAATGTTGCATTTTCTGGTGACCGCCAGAATGAGTTGCTCGGTGTATCTAATATGTTCGGTGTCGCAGCCGGATTAGCCCAGAGGGTCGAATAATCATGGTGCAATTCAACCTTCTCCCTAACGTAAAACTTGAGTATGTACGAACGCGTCGAACCAAGTATCTCCTCACACTTATATCAATCGTCGTATCTGTCGCCGCTATTGTTGTGCTGCTCTTTTCATTATTTATGGTCAACGTTATTCAGAAAAAAAGCCTCAACGATCTCAACAAAGATATCTCTACATATAGCCAACAACTTCAGGAGGTTCCTGACCTAAGCAAAATACTTACCGTACAGAATCAACTCAGTACACTCACCCAACTACATGACAGCAAACCAGTTACTAGTCGACTTTTTGACTATATCTCCAAGGTTACGCCAGCCCAGGCTAGCCTAAATAAGATAACGATTGATTTCTCGGACAATTCTATGAATATTGGAGGTAGCGCACCAACGCTCGACACAGTTAGCTTATTCACTGATACCCTGAAGGTCACCGAGTATACGATTGAGGGTGATACCAATCCAGCCAAGGCTTTTAGCAGTGTCGTGCTGAGCAACTTTGGCAGGGATGATAAGGGTGCAACATTTACCATAACTATGAATTTTGATCTGCAAATATTCAATGCCGCAAACAAAATAAACTTAGTTGTACCGAGTACTGCAGCAGCAGATAGTTCAAATGTGTTTGGGACGGGAGCATAAAGATGGCAGGATCGCAATCAAGCAAGCGCGCACTCATAGATAAGGCAAATGCCCGTATTGTGATTGTCGTAGGCATCGCAGCAGCAATTACGGCATTTTCTATGGTCGCCACAAAAGCACTAGTGAGCCAGGCGACGTACCAAAACCGTGTGATTGATGCAAAGCGGGAGGCGGTGAATCAGCTCAAGGATGACATAAGTGCTGTTGATACGCTCAAAACATCGTACAACGCATTTGTTTCCACTGCTCAAAATGCACTCGGTGGAAACCCAGAAGGAGCTGGCCGACAGGACGGTGATAACGCAAAGATTATCCTTGATGCACTACCAAGCGCGTATGATTTTCCGAGCCTTACGACCAATCTCGAAACACTTTTGAGTGGATTAAATGTCAAGATAAATTCAATATCTGGTACCGACGATGAGGTCAGCCAATCCGAAAATCAATCGAGCGTAAACCCAGAACCAATCGCAATACCATTCAATGTCTCGGTGACCGGTAGTTACACCGGATTACAAAATGTCATAAGTGCATTTGAGCGTTCAATTCGACCGATACAAGTCATGAGCTTCGATATAACAGGTGCAGATCCAAACAACCTCTCGCTCGTAGTACAGGCACAGACGTATTACCAACCAGGCAAGTCACTTAATATCCAGACAAAGGTTGTGAAATGAAGCAAAAAGACATAGCAACCATCATCATCGTTGCATTCGTAAGTGCAGTACTATCGCTATTGGTGACAGGAAAAATTTTCGTTACATCAGAAAATCGTCAGCAAGAGGTTGAGGTTGTGGACGTTATATCTACTGATTTTCAACAACCTGATTCGCGCTATTTCAACAAAGATAGCATCAACCCAACGATTGACTCAGAAATTGGCTCCGGCACAAATCAAAATCCATTTAACGGCACAAGCCAATAAGGGATTGCTGTGAGTGTCCTCTCCGCAACCGCACAATCGCAGGTCGAAGATAAGCTTGTTGAAAACAAGACGCTTACTCGGGCAGATCTATCAGAATTAAAAACTCAATCAAAAGATACCGGTACACCATTCTTTTCGATGCTTGTAACGAGCGGCAAAGTAACCAATGAGCAGCTGACCAAAACAATCGCTCAAGTCTCGAAGGTACCCTATGTGAACCTACTCGAAGCAAAGGTTGAATCAAAGGTGCTCGAGCTCCTGCCAAAAGATGTCGCTGAGCGCTACATGGCAGTTCCGCTCGGTGAAATGCAAAATCGCCTTGTGGTTGCGATGCTCGATGCTGATAATGTCCAGGCAGTTGATTTCCTGAGCAACCGTATTGGCCGAGCGCTTCGTGTGTATGCGGCGAGCGAAGAGGGTATCCGCCAGGTACTACACCAATATGATTCTAAAATATCCGATAGGGTTGTTGATGAAATAGGCCAGCTTGGTGAAAACGTCAGTGTTGAGATGTCTGCATCCCGAGAGGAAGACATCAAAAAGAAGGTTGGCTCACAGGAATCGATAAAGACTATCGTGCAAGATTCACCGATCAGTAAAGCACTCTCGACGATTCTTGAGTATGCTGCAAAGAATAATGCAAGTGATGTACACATCGAGCCACTCAAAGAAAGTTTGAAAATTCGCTGTCGTATCGACGGAATATTGCGTGAAATCATGGTATTGCCGAAGAGTACCGAGCCCCCCCTGGTATCTCGTATTAAGATTTTAGCAAGTCTCAAGATTGATGAGCACCGTATACCCCAGGATGGCGAATTTACGATAAATGTCGTTGGTAAAGAAATAGATCTTCGTATATCGATTAGTCCCGTCGTATGGGGAGAGCAGGTCGTTATTCGTCTGCTCGACAAAACCGGTACGAGCTTTAAACTTGAAGACATGGGCTATACCGGACGAAGCCTTCGCACGATAAAAAAGGGTCTTGAGCGAACGAACGGCATGATTCTAACCTCTGGGCCAACTGGTTCGGGTAAATCGACAAGTCTGTACGCGCTACTCCAAGAGATTAAATCTGATGCAGTAAACATCGTGACACTTGAAGATCCAGTTGAATACAAAATGGATGGCATCAATCAGATTCAGGTAAATGCTGATATAGGCTTGACCTTTGGTAGTGGTTTGCGTTCTATCCTCCGCCAGGACCCAGATATCGTGATGGTCGGTGAGATTCGAGACAAAGAGACGGCCGAACTTGCCGTGCAAGCGAGTCTCACGGGACACCTTGTCTTCAGCACGTTGCACACAAATAGTGCCGCCGGTATCTTGCCGCGTTTACTCGATATGGGCATCGAGCCATTCCTTATTGCCAGCACGGTGCACGTTGTCATTGGTCAGCGACTAGTCCGCCGCAATAGCAAGAATGCTGAGGAGTATCAATCTGGAGCAGCAGAAACTGTTGCGGTGAAAGAGGCGCTCAGTGGCCTGCTACCGCAGGACGCAAAGCAAATTCCAGATATCTCAAAAGACCTTGGGCATGATAACTTGCCTTTGGCAGGTGATAACGCTTATACTTTAAAGAAGGGTAAGGATAGCCCTGACTCACCCGGCGGCTACAAGGGTCGCATGGGATTGTACGAAGTTTTTGAAGTAAGCGAGCAGATACAGCAGCTTATCCTCAATCGGGCAACGAGTTCAGAGATCCAGGCTCAGGCACAAAAAGAGGGCATGATTACCATGCGACAAGATGGATATCTGAAGGCTCTCGAGGGACAAACAACCGTACAGGAAATTAATCGCGTAGCTTCAGCCGATAGCGCATAATATACAAAGGGTGGCACAGATGCAGGGACAACCAAGAATCGAAATACTACTAGAAGAAGTCGTAAAGCGCAAAGCTTCCGACCTTCACTTGCAGGTGGGCCTACCTCCAATGCTTCGAGTTGATGGTTCGCTTACACCGGTCAATGGTGCGGACGTACTCTCCGAAGAGACAGTCGAGTCGCTTATATTTGCTATCCTTGATGAAGATCAAAAACAAATCCTGCTCAAGGATAAAGAATTTGACTTCAGCTTTGCCTTTGGCGACCTCGGTCGTTTCCGTGTAAATGCATTTCATGAGCGTGGTAATCTCGCGTGCGCACTCCGCCTTATACCGAATGAAATTCTGACGGTTGAGCAACTTGGTTTGCCTCCTATTGTTACTAAATTTGCCAGTTATCCTCGAGGACTAGTGCTTGTAACCGGTCCGACCGGCTCAGGTAAATCAACGAGTCTTGCAGCACTTATTCATAAGATAAACATGGAACAGTCCAAGCACATTATTACGATCGAAGACCCGATTGAGTATACGCACAAAAGCAAAAAATCCATGATT
This sequence comes from Candidatus Saccharimonadota bacterium, assembly GCA_024635495.1. GTDB lineage: Bacteria > Patescibacteriota > Saccharimonadia > Saccharimonadales > UBA4665 > JAGXIT01. The sequence goes on along the minus strand of JAGXIT010000003.1, from coordinate 67,821 downwards.
GTTCAGCGTGAAGTACACTATGACACCTACTCATTCAGTGCTGCACTTCGTAGCTCGCTCCGTGAAGATCCAGATGTTGTACTTATCGGTGAGATGCGTGACCTCGAAACTATCGCGAGCGCCATCACAATCGCCGAGACCGGGCACCTTGTATTCGCCACGCTACACACCAATAGCGCCGCACAGAGTATAGACCGTATGGTCGATGTGTTTCCGCCACACCAACAGCCACAAATCCGCGCTCAACTCTCGAACATCCTTATGGCCATTTGTAGCCAGCGGCTTATACCAGCTATTGGCGGTGGCCGCATCGCAGCCACAGAAATCCTAGTAGCGACACCGGCTGTGCGCAATATCATCCGTGAAGGCAAAACGCATCAGTTAGACGCTGTAATCCAGACTGGTACCGAATTCGGTATGCAGAGCATGGATAAGCAGCTCGTACAGCTCATCCACGAGGGCTCGATTAGCTATGATGAGGCGCGTAACGTCGCCGTCGATATAGATGAACTTGATAGATTAATGAGAGATTAGTACATGCTAGCTTATAACTACACTGCTCGTAACCCTCAGACAGGCAAAACCGTCAAATCGATGGTTGAGGCTGATAGTGAAGCAGCAGCAGCTAAACTTATTGCGAATGAAGGCCTTGTAGCGACAGACATCAGTTTGCAAGCAAGTGGTGGTATGTTTAGCTCGCAAAAGTCCAAGGTAAAGACAAAAGACCGAGTCCTATTCAGTCGTCAATTGAGCACACTCATCAACGCCGGGTTGCCACTACTCCAGGCACTCAGGAGTGTCAGTAACCAGGCAACGAGCAAGCCTCTCAAGATTGTGTTGAGCCAAATTATCGGTGATGTCGAAGGCGGTAGCACGCTTGCCAATGCCATGGGTAAGCATCCTCGTGTGTTTAACCAGGTGTATCTCAGCCTGATATCGGCCGGTGAGTCCTCTGGCACGCTCGACGCAGCGCTCGATCGACTCGCTATCCAGCAAGAAAAAGAAGCTGACCTCAATAGCAAGATTCGCGGTGCGATGATGTACCCCGTCATAGTGCTGGTAGTGATGATTGGTGTCATAGGATTTATGGTGGTCAAAGTGCTACCACAGGTCAAGAACATCTACGATGGTATCCAGGGAACCACGCTGCCACTTCTGACTCGAATCCTCCTGGCGATATCTGACTTCACCATAAAGTTCTGGTGGGTGGTCATACTTGTGCTAGCTGTCGGAGCGTTCTTCACCTCTCGCTGGGCGCGTACTGGCCCCGGCAAGCTTGTCGTTGATAAAGTAAAGATGAAAGCTTGGCCAATCGGACCACTCTTCATGAAAGTGTATATGGCTCGTTTTGCTCGCACCGGCACCACGCTCGTCTCTACGGGGGTACCGCTCTTGCAGATGCTCAGTATCACGAGCCGGGCGGTCAATAACGTACACATCGAAGCGTCCATCAAGCGCGCAGCCGATAAGGTAAAGGGCGGCAAAAGCCTGGCTGATAGCCTCGAGAATGACTCAAGCTTTTTACCGCTCGTGCCGAATATGATTCGCATCGGTGAGCAATCAGGTTCGATTGAGCAGATGATGGAGAAGGTAGCTGACTATTATGAAAAAGAAGTAGATACCGAAGTGGCGAACATATCTTCTATCATCGAGCCGGTGATGATGGTGCTCCTCGGTGTGGTTGCCTTCATCATTGTGGCGGCTGTACTATTGCCAATTTATGGGCTCGCAGGGACCTCAGGGTTCGGGGGGTAGGCCATATACTTGCAAATATATTCCAATATACGTATTATCTAAACATAAGCGTTTTAACTAAGGGAAGGGCACACAAAATGGGGTTAAATCTAAAAGAACGTAAATCAGAGGGCTTCACAATCATCGAAGTATTGATTGTACTAGCTATCGCGGGGCTTATCATGGTCGTCGTCTTCTTGGCGGTACCAGCACTGCAGCGAAGTGGGCGTAATAATGCAGCTAATGCTAATGCAAACAACTTACTCTCTGCCATGGGCACGTATTCATCGAATAATGGAGGTGCGATCGCGGGTACAGCAGCTATCTCGGGCACTTCCGTTGTTTTGTCGCCTAGTTCTGGCACTGCCAACAATGAAAGAGTTAAAGTAGATGCAAGTTTGACTGGGGTATCACTGACTTCAACGATACCGACAACGGTTGCGCCTGGTGTTTACACGATTGTCACAAGAGCAATCTGTAATGACACCTCAACTGGAGCTGTTGTCGCTACAAATGGTCGAGCATATGTCGTACTGTATGGTGCTGAGAGTGGCTCGGGCGATATCGTCAAGTGTGTCGGTAGCTAGAACCTAAAAAAGGTTTGTGTACTAAAATAAGGCCCCGCGGGGCCTTATTTATCTTTGTGGTATGATTGAGCTAATGATTGTAGCTTTTTTATTCCTGTTGGGGTTGGTGTTTGGCAGCTTCGTGAATGCGCTCGTGTGGCGTCTGCACGAGCAGGCCAGTAGCAAGAAGAAGCGTGCCGACAAGCGGCTCTCCATAGTAGAGGGCAGAAGCATGTGCCCGCACTGCAAGCACGAGCTTGCCGCGCAAGATCTCGTGCCAGTATTCAGCTGGCTGTGGCTGCGAGGGCGCTGCCGTTACTGCCACAAGCCTATTTCTGCGCAATATCCAATCGTAGAGACCATTACCGCGCTGGTATTTAGCCTCAGCTATGTGACGTGGCCATATGAACTCGACGCAGTTGGTATCATCGGATTTGCGTTTTTCCTCGTATTTGCCGTGTTCTTCATGGCACTGGCACTGTACGACTTGCGGTGGTTCCTGCTCCCAGATAAGCTCGTACGGCCACTGACAGGCCTTGCCGTCCTACAGGTACTCGTAATTGCATTCGTGAATAGCGACCCGGTGTACGTCCTGCACGCGGCTTTCGGGGGAGTGCTAATATTTGGGCTATTTTGGGCGTTGTTTCAGCTATCCAAGGGTAGATGGATAGGGGGCGGAGACGTCAAACTAGCACTCGCCCTTGGGCTCATCGTCGGTGGGCCAATCGAGGCGTTGCTCGTTGTTTTCTTGGCTTCTTTACTCGGATCGCTCATGAGTATACCGCTCATGCTGCAGGGCAAGCAAGGTTTCGCACAGCATATTCCATTTGGTCCATACTTACTGACCGCAGCACTGTTAGTGGTACTGTTTGGTCAGAGGGTTATTGATTGGTATCAAGGTATTTTAATCTAGCATAACCACACTAAGCTTATGCTATACTGAAAGCATATGAAAAGGGGTGGCGAGCAGCAATCGGCACAGGGCTTTACGATAGTGGAAACACTGATTGTACTTGCAGTAACAGGTTCGCTCTTTGTGATGGCTGCGCTTACTATCAACGGTCGTCAGAATAAAACCGACTTTCAGGTGGGTGTGCGCGGCCTAAAGCAACAAATCCAGCAGATAGTAAACGAGACAGTCAGCGGTTATTATCCAAACAACACAGACTTTAGCTGTCAGGCTGGCGCTGGGAATAATGTAAAAATTACAGACAGTAGCTCGAACACTCAAGGGAGTAATTCAGAATGTGTTTTCGGTGGAAAGGCGTTAGCATTATCCGTCCAGAACCCTACTAAATACACCGTGTATTCGATGGCTGGACGCCGCCTAGACTCGAGTAATGCAGACGTATCCGATGCTTCAAAGGCTTGGCTCACAGTTATACAGAAGAGTACGATTGTGAGTAACATAAATAATGGCTTAGAATATGTCGGCGCCAATGTCGATGGCACGGGATTTACTAGCGATGAGGGGGTTGCCGTCGCATTTCTGAGCGGATTTGCAGGCAGTGGGACGAGCCAGCAGGCGGGTGTTCAGCAGCTCAATCTTCATAATTTCTCTCGACCGTGGCCAGCTAACACACAGAGTGATAGCGATGCCGCTAGGAGCTGGCTGGACACAGAGGCCACTACCAGTGCTGCGTATCCAAAAGTGAGTAAAGGCATTGGACTATGTTTCAAAAGCGGCGGCACCGACCAGTCTGGGCTGATAACAATCACGAACGGGCTTGAGGTCACACTTGATATTAAAAACGGGACAACCTGCGGGGCATAAACTATGAAACTATATAGAGACATCTGGCATGGAAAACGAGAGCGGGGCGATACTATCATCGAGGTGATTATTGCAATCGGTATCGTGAGCCTTGTACTGACCGCAGCCTATGCTATCACAAACCGAAATACGCAAGTCACTCAAGAGGTGCAAGAGCAATCGTACGCTCAAAAACTCGTCGAAGAGCAGGTAGAAGTATTTCGTTCTCTCGGTACTTCTGCGATCGGCAGTGATATCACTGCGATAAAAAGCAATAGTGGCGGTTGTTTTGACGGTGGAGCCTACGTGAGTGAGGCAAGCGGTGCGAGCCTCTGTAAGGTCACCAATGGTGGTGCGACGTATCTGCTCACGGTTGATTCGACGAATGCCCCCGTCTATAAAATTAATGCACACTGGGATACTTTGGGTGGCTCGGGCGCGGATGTGTCTGTGCTTTACAGGGTAGAGTAAATGAACATGTCTAAAAAATTATCCGATACCACAAAGAACGAAGCTGGCTTCACTATCGTCGAGCTGATGATAGCGACTGTGGTGTTTTCTATGATTCTTGTGATCATCACTGTCGGGGTGATTGCGTTTTCCAATCAGTACTACAAGAGCGTCAATGCTACTGCTACGCAAAATACCACTCGAAATGCTATTGACATGATAAGCCAATCAATCCAATTTAGCGGCGCTTCGATCACAGAGACCAAACCGGCAAATTCATTTTTCTGCGCGGGTGGCTACGTGTTTTCTTACGGGAAAGCAATACTATACAACGGAGGTGATACCACCAATGCGAACCTCGGTTTATACATGCAACCAATTAACGGTTCTTGTAAAATGCCGAGCCAGCCATTCACCAATGGCAAGCAACTGCTCAGCAAAAACCAACGTGTAACCAATCTATCGGTTACGTCTGCTGGTAATAACCTATACGCGATAGATATTGCTATCGCTTTTGGCGAAAAAGACGTATTGTGCTCCACTGACGGTGGTGTAGCTAGCGGAAATTGTTCGGGCTCAGGTAATTTGTCTGAAGGGCCTAGCGGTAACATGTGGGGTAGTAAGGCAGACTCGCTCAGCTGTCGTAGCGGTCCAGGCGCGCCATATTGTGCAAATAGCATCCTGAAAACAGTGGTCGAGAAGCGGCTAGGTACATAAGCGGAAACGGTGTAATATGAGTAGTAATATGACTAACGTGACAGAGAGAATGACTAAGCAGGATGAGCGTGGGCTCGTGTCATTTATGGTAACTATCATCATGATGCTGGTAATTTCACTCATCGTGGTTGGGTTTACGCAGGTTACGAATAGCAATCGCCGCGAGCAACTCGATAGACAGCTGAGTCAGCAGGCATTCTATGCAGCCGAATCAGGAGTAAATAAAGCAGTTTCTGTGATGTCGGCCGCACTAGCTGCGGGCAATCCTATTAAAGAGCAGACTACTTGCAAGCAAGGTAACTACGACCCAGGAACGCTAGGAGTGGGTGTCGAGTACACGTGTATATTGGTAAACCCTATCGTTTCTCAGATAGTCACCACCGCAAACGAAACGAGCTCAAAAGTCATCCCAATAAATCTTGTAGCTAGTAACGGTACTAATTTTAATACCGGCAATAAGCTCACACTTAACTTTACATGGTCTGCCAAAACTGGTGGAGACCCAAACCCAGTCTTATGTAGCACACGAGGCGATTTCACCACCACAGCCAGCAATAATTGCGGATATCCACTACTACGCGTAGATATCATGAGTACAAAGAACCTTCCATCGATATCGGCTGCGGGTTTGGCTGGCAATACATCATCTTTCTTCATGCAACCTGTTTCGAGTGGTTTATCGACCCCAAGCTTGCCCAGCTTCGCCACAAAGGGATATATAGTTGAAGCACCCTGCAGTAGCGTCACAGCTACGTGCACGGGTAGCGTGTCGTTTACGGGAAATGCAATGACAACTCTGTACTACACTCGTATCACGACACTCTATGGCGACACTGAACGAGTCGTCATTGACGCCGTAAACTCGCTGAGTGAAAGTGCATATTTCAAAGATGCACAAGCACAAGTTGACGTAACGGGTAGAGCACAAGATGTACTCCGACGAGTGCAGGTTACCGTACCGTTGCAACAGTTTGATAACTCACTGATACCACAGGGTGCAGTGCACTCAACAGCCGATGTCTGTAAGCAATTTAGTATTTCTTCTGCCTCCTATACCCCGGGTTGCTAGAGAATGTAGCACTTATTTGTGATGGAACTTTTCGTGCACAGCACGAAGGTGTGGGTCGGTCACGTGCGTATAAATCTGTGTAGTGGCGATATTGCTATGCCCGAGCATCGCCTGGACTGAGCGAATATCTGCACCGTTCATGAGTAGATTAGTTGCGAAACTGTGGCGAAGTGTGTGTGGGCTGACGTGCTTAGTGATGCCGGCCAGAAGGGCATAGTGTGCCACCAGTCTCTGGACGCTCCGAGCTGTCAAGCGGTGGTAATTGCCGCTGCGATCTACTGTTTTGCGCCCACCGTAACGGATGAAGAGTGGTTTGGTGGCATCATCTCGTTTGTCTAGATACTGTTGAATCCAGTCTGCCGCGTCTGTACTGATGAATATCGGCCTATCCTTTTGGCCCTTACCCCTGACCATAAACTCTCGACGCTTCAGATTTATATGGTCTCTATCAAGTCCGACGAGCTCAGATACACGCAAGCCAGAGCTGAAGAGTAGTTCGAGGATCGCTCTGTCTCGCAGACCCGCCTCGGTGTTTGTATCTGGCTGCTCAAACACACGGCCAAGCTCCTCTTCGTTCAGGAACGTGACTTGGGGTCTCGTCGTACGAGCTAGCTCAATTGTATCGGGCGGTAGGCAGGGCAGACTGCGCTTGTGGCAGTATTTCAGAAAGCTTCTGAGGGCAATCAGGTGGTAATTGAGCGTTGTTTTCTGTAGCTCATCACTCGTGTTCGTGCCAAGCCGGTTCAGCCATAAGCGCCACTTGCGTACTAATTCTTGATCAATATCTTGGACTGTTATGTCGCCCGCGTAATCGCTCAAGCGGGTGAGGTAATGATCGTAATTTGCGATTGTTTTCTGTGAACGGTTTTGTTCTATTTCAAGATATTCGAGAAAATCTGTTTTTGCTTTTATAAACTTCATGTACCATGTATTGTAGCACAATATTGTGCGACGTTGGCACAGGAAGACCTATCTGTTACAATGAGCATAAAGAAAGGAATTTCATGGAAAAAACGTTAGTTGTATTTAAACCGGACGCAGTCATGCGCGGTATTGTCGGAGAAGTGTTGACTAGGTTTGAACGCGCTGGTTTTAGAATCGTCGGCATGAAAATGCTTCAGCCGGATTATGAACATTTTGCCCAGCACTATGAAGGCATCGGTACGCTCAGGACTCGCAAAGGCGATGACATTTTTGAGGCTCAGCTCGCAACTATGCAGCTTGGACCAGTGATTGCCATGGTACTTGAAGGGGTTGAGGCGGTTGAGTTTGTCCGAAAGATGGTAGGGGATACCCAACCGAAGAGTGCGCTACCGGGCACAATACGTGGCGATTATGCGCATGTAAATTATTCACAACCTGCAGCGGCAGGTCTGGGAGTGCCAAATATCGTACATGCATCCGCGACAGTCGATGAGGCGGAGCAGGAGATAGCTCATTGGTTCGCTGAAAGTGAATTATACGACTACGAAGTTTCACACGGATCCTTCACGCAGCCACGCAAAAAGTAGGGCCAAAACCTTAAAATATGAGTACAATATGTACTCATACTGCCCCCATAGTTCAATGGATAAAATAACTCCGTCCTAAGGAGAAGCTCTAGGTTCGACTCCTGGTGGGGGCACCAAAGAAAAAGTCGGTATTATATAACCGGCTTTTTCTTTGGTTATTTTTAAGACGAGAACCGCCAAATGAACTAAGTGGATGAAGACTCGGCTTCGTGGTCACGTGCGCAGAAACCTGTAGTACATTATCCTGACGGTGTCACCAATCAGACACAGTTTTCTGATACAATGACTCATATGAAAAAGATAAATCAGGGCTCCGCTTCTGGGCAGGGCAAAGTACGGTATTTTGAAGATCAGTTTGACGATGAAGAAGTCTTATATGTTTTCCGCAAGCATCCGATCGTCATGCGGCGAGGCTTGATATTTGGCTCTTTGGGCTTACTCGTCGGACCGCTCTATACCCTTATCCTTACCTATACTAGTTCGGCAAATCCACCGACGATGACATTTTTCTATCTCAGCTTTCTTGCGAGCGTAGTTGTAGCCGCCTTGCTATTCTTCCCGTCGTGGATGAGCTGGTATTTTAGTGTATTCATCATCACAGACCAGCGTTTTATCCAGATAACTCAACGAGGGTTCTTCCATCGAAGCATCGTCGACATGGGGCTTTCTCAGATTCAGATGGTAAACTATGAAGTACGTGGCATCCAAGAGACGCTACTCGGCTACGGTACAATCATGATGCAGACCATGGTGGGCGATTTATTGATACACTATATTCACCACCCTGCGAAGATACAGAAACACCTATTAGAGATACTGCGCTCGAATGGCATAACTGCAAATAGTGCCCCAGGCGCCAAACAGGAACTATATGAAGAAGAATAAAAAAATCACAGTACCCAAACTGCGAATTATACCTACCGGAGCGCAAGATAAACTGCGTGATTTCCCCAAGCGCCTTCGTAAACGAACACTCCAAGAACAGACAGAGGAGGCGCTCAAGGATGTTCCTCGTATCACTAACGAAACACTTGCCGAGCATCGTGAAACGGTGCTGCGCGGTGCTCGTAAATACAAATATCCACTTGAACATTCCAAACACCGTATTCTCATTGTATCCATCAGCATACTGCTGCTTGGTATAATTGGTTTTTCTGTATTTACGGCCTTAAATCTTTATAAGTTCAATTCAACATCGCTTTTCATGTACCGCGTAACCAGTGTTGTGCCTATGCCGGTTGCAAAAGCAGGTGACCGATGGGTGTCTTACGAAAGTTACCTCTTTGAGCTGCGACGCTACATGCACTATAACGAGACGCAACAGCAAGTCGATTTCAGTATCGAATCAGGCCAATTCCAGCTCGACACCTATCGCCCGAAGGCGCTAGAACGGGTAATCAATGAAGCCTACGTGAAACAGCTTGCCGCAGAGCATGGTGTATCGGTATCAAACAGTGAAATTGACGACGCACTTGCAACCTTACGCGCCCAGAACAGGCTTGGTGATAGCAACGACAAGCTTGCAAGTGTTACGAGTAAATTCTTCGGCTGGTCTATCAATGATTTGCGCCGACAACTCAAGCAGGAATTACTCGCGACGAAGGTTGCCGCCAAGCTTGACACAGATGCAACTACTAAGGCGGACAATGTCATAAAACAACTTGAGGGAGGCGCAGATTTTGCGAAGCTCGCCGAGCAGGTCTCTGACGATAGTTCAACCAAGAGTAACGGCGGTGCCTATGCTGACACAGCAATAACTATGAGCAGCCAAGAAGTACCGGCGCAGGTAGTGCAGGCTCTGGCAGATATGAAGATCGGGCAGTTCTCAGTTGTTATTACTACGCCAGGATCACTTGAAATCGTAAAACTGAACGGTGCCAAAGACGGTAAGTACGAAGCATCGCATATCCAGATTAACCACAAAGATATTCAGACATACATACAACCACTCAAGGAAAAGAATCCACCGCGCATCTATATAAGCGTTAAGGAAATAGAGCAGCAGCCCTAAAACATTGTTGCTTTTTGCGCTCTCTCTTGATACACTTACCCCTGTTATAGATTTGGGCTCGTAGTGAAGAGGCCTATCACGCCTCCCTGTCACGGAGGAGATCGCCGGTTCGAATCCGGTCGGGCCCGCCAAGATAAAACCCTCAGCGAAAGCTGGGGGTTTTATCTTGGACAGACTTCGTCTGTGATACGAACCGGCGAAGCCGGGGCGGGCGCCAAGGAACCGCGCACAGAAGTTTACTTCGAGCACGGTGACTGCGTGTTGCATAAGCAACCATCCGGTCGGGCTCCCGCGCAATCTCTTTATGCAACATCGCTTGTCACCGAAGTTGCGAAACGGTATACTTTGAAATTGTACGCCACCTTAGCTCAGTTGGTAGAGCGGCACATTCGTAACGTGCAGGTCGCCGGTTCAATCCCGGCAGGTGGCTCCACAATGATGACACAAAACTACGTTTTTTCTCATCGCTTCGCTGCTCTTTTTCCTTAGTAATGCTAAAATTGCCGAAGTGAATTCGCCAATTTTAGCAATGTAACCGACCGATAATCGGATTTCATTGCCTTAAGCGGGTGTCGTATAACGGCTATTATGTAGCCTTCCCAAGGCTGAGACGCGGGTTCGACTCCCGCCACCCGCACCAAGTAAATAGCCATCCGAAAGGGTGGCTATTTACTTGGTATGAAAGAACGGGTCGAGCCAAAGGGGTTCGATGACCGAACAGTCAGTGAGCATATACACACCTAAAACCATACTAATAGCTCCTTTCACCGGACCAGGATAATCTGTTACAATACCTCTTAGCCTTATGACTAAGAACCAAAATTTTATGCATGATCGCAGCGCACTACTGCTTGTCAGTATCGACGCATTTCTCGCTCTCGTTGCTATAGTATTAGTATCACTCAAGCTCAATGCCAGCCAGGGTACCTCCAACTACATTATTACGTATCGTAGTTCACTGGGTATTGATAGCTATATGCAGGGGACGGCGCTGGATATCGCCAGTTTCATGATTGCCGCGGTGCTTATATTTGCTTTCGCCGTTGTACTTGGATATCGAACCTACCCGATTAAGCGTGAATTATCACTCGTAGTTCTAAGCCTGAGCTCTGTGCTTTTGATTCTAATCATTATTGTCAGTAACGCTTTACTCATTCTCCGCTAGCTTATGAAAGATATTGAGATCCCACTTGAATCCCATCGCAAGGGGCACTATCGTTTTTTTGAAATGCTACCAGGCATGCTTAGCTGGTCAATGTTGGCGCTTCCATTTGTGCTCAGCATATACAATGTCCGACTAGCTGCGTTCTTCATGTTCGTTTATGTACTCATCAATTTCTCGAGGGCAGCCGCGGGGGGCCTTAGAGCTATCCAGGGTTATAAAACGATGCGACAGCATCAGAAGCTACCGTGGCCAGATCTACTGAAAGAACTTGGCACAGGAGTTTTACCGGCGCGAGTTCACCGTCCGGGCTGGCATAAGTATGCAATTACCCAAGCAAATGAGCGTTCGCTTTTGATGCCACCCGAAGAAGTAGTTCATGCCGTCATCATTGCTACGTATAAAGAGTCACGAGAAGTGCTTGCCCCAACTATTGAAGCGGTGCTGGGTGCTGATTTCAATATGAAACAAGTTATTTTTATCTTGGCATACGAGGGCCGAGCCGGCCAAGAGACTGAGGACAGGGCCAATGAACTCATCAAGACATACGGCAAGGAATTTAGAGACGCCTTTGCAGTCAAACATCCAAGTAATCTCCCGAATGAAATTATTGGTAAGGGTGGCAATGTCACTTTTGCCGCTCGTGAGCTCGAAAACTATCTCAAGAAAAAATCAATTGACCCCATGCGGGTGCTGGTCACTACGCTTGATGCAGACAACCGTCCAGATAAAAACTATCTCAATGCACTCACCTATGCCTATATTATCTGTGAAGACCCGATTCATACGTCATTTCAGCCAGTTGCACTATTTGCGAATAATATCTGGGACGCACCTGCGCCGATGCGAGTATTGGCCACCGGTAACTCGTTTTTTCACCTCGTAAATTCACTGCGCTCGCACGCGCTTCGTAATTTCTCGTCCCACGCCCAGCCAATGGTGGCATTGATGAAAACAGATTATTGGAGCACTCGAACGATTGTCGAGGATGGACATCAATTCTGGCGCTCATATTTCCGGTTTGAAGGGAACTATCGGGTGCTGCCACTTCATCTACCTATATCTCAAGACGCCGTTCTATCTGATACCTATCTCAAGACAATCAAGGCGCAGTTTCTTCAGATACGACGCTGGACGTATGGGGCCTCAGATGTCGCCTATGTTGTGCATCTAGGATTCTTCCGTAAAAACACCGTACCCAAGACAGACCTTATCGGAAAAACTTGGCGACTCCTCGAGGGGCACGTGACTTGGGCGGTCGGCCCTATCTTGATACTCTTCGGTGGCTTTATCCCGATTCTCTTTAACCCAGCCAGCTATGCTGCCCTCGAGTTGCCGGTTGTAGTGAGTCGTGTTCAGACGGTAGCCCTAGGGATCGCATTTATTACCGTATTTCTTGCGCTCAAAACACTACCAAAAAAACCAGCACGATATAAACGGCACCGAACAATCTTCATGGTACTGCAGTGGGCATATCTGCCAATTACTACTGTGGTATTCAATGCCTGCGCCGCACTATACTCACAGACAAGACTAATCCTGGGACTCTATATGTCGAAATTTGACGTAACAGACAAGGCTGTCGTGTCTGCTGACGGCTCAAAAGCTAAATAACTCAAGGTTACTCGGATAAGGCAATACTGTGATACGCAGCGTAGCTGACTGCAGCGGCTGAATCAAAATGCTGTAATGTCTCATTTGTGACAAAGGCAATTTCCGTTACGCTCAATACCGCTCCAGAATGCGTTTTAAGCAGTTTGCTGATGATAGTAGTACAAAGTGCTGATGCATCGCTAATCGCGTGCTGACGGTGCCCGAGAGCGCGGTAGAGGCTTACGAATAGTTTATCTCGATCGAACTTTGTGCCAACAGCCGATGGCTGCCTTGGTGTGGCCACTCGTATGTTTGCCGCCAAATCAGGGGCTTCCTCTGTGGTGAAGACGGTATTACAGTTCAAACACTGCCGCCGGCGCCAGATATGATTCTCACGCTTTTGATGTCTTGAGTTGATAACACGGGTTTCACCGCTACAATATATACAAACCATGACAACATATTGTCATAACGCTGATAAAAATGCGAGTGGAAAAGATCAATTATGTGTGGGAAACCTCCAGAAATGAAAACCCGGCCTCGCTCCATAAGGAGGAAGACCGGGACATTGTCTTATGAACTTTTATGCTGATCGCACACGGCGTACGCGAACAATTCGCTTTACGCTGGGCAGTTCCTCATAAAACAACTTGAAGCTCCGCAGGGAGCTAGGTTGCTTGTTACTCAAACACACACCTCGTTTAACCAATGCATTCTACGGAAGAAACTTCTACATGTCAATATATATTGTGTCATGCATAAGCGCTATAACAGATGTAAACTTACCGTTATCCGCTTGCAGAAATGTAGGTATGTCTGCTATAGTTATCTCGACCTGAGCTGGGCGATTAGCTCATTTGGCCTGTCCGAGCGTACGCGAGTAGATTTAGCTATTCGCCACAGGCGCTCTAGCCAACAAAATGGTGAAAAGCGACAGGAATTACAGATGAATCTCAGGGCGATTAGCTCATTTGGCTAGAGCGCCACATTGACGTTGTGGAGGTGATAGGTTCGAATCCTATATCGCCCACCAAAGTAAAACACCCCTGAAAATGGGGTGTTTTACTTTGGTGGCTATGTAAAACCTGAGAACCGTCAAGTGAGCGAAGCGAACGTAGGTTCGGCGGCGTGAGCACGTGCGCAGGAATTTATTCCGAGCACGGTGCAACAGAGAAGCACGAAGTGCGCTATCCTATATCACCCCTGTAAATGGGGTATTTTACTTCGGTGGCTATACATAATTTGAGAAATGCATAGTGCCGCTATCCTATATCACCCACAACAAGCATAAAACGAATGTCGCAAAAGAATGGATAGTAGCTGTCACAGCAATGTTTGACAGCTCTTACCACCTAATTCTTCAGATATACCAGTCCAGGTATAAGAGGCTTGATATTGAGTTATCCACTTATCCACATGCAGTATAGAAAAGAGCCAAAAAAGTGCTAGCCAAATGCGGCTAGGTACTTTATACTAGCTTTTGAGGTGCGGTTTTGCCGAGAGGTTTTAACCAAACTAGGGAGAAAACGCTTGGATGTATTTGCGAGATCATCTAAGCGTTTTTTATTTGCCTCGTCACCACTGTAACTGTGGTATAGTGAGATTAAGCATTGAGGTGGATTCACCAGCCACTGAGCTTCGTCGGTGTGGCAACAGGGTACGATAACCAGAGTTGTAAGAGTAAATGCTTAGGTGGAACCTCCTTTTTTGAAATAACAGAGAAGGACCCAAGCACGCAAGAGAGCAGATTATTGCTTGACGCGTGTTTTTTTATTTATAAGGACAAGGAGTACTTGAAGTGGCAGAAGACAAAGATACACTTTATGCGATGCGGCACAGTCTGGCGCATATCATGGCGACCGCTGTTCAACACCTATGGCCTGAGGTGAAACTCGGTGTTGGACCAGTGGTGGAAGACGGCTTTTATTACGACATAGACCTTGGTGATGAAACACTGAGCAATGAAGACTTTGGCCGTATAGAGGAAGAAATGAGGGCTATTATCGCAAGTGCCCAGCCTTTTGAGCAGTTCATGATGCCTATCAATGAAGCCCTTGATTGGGCTCGCAAGTACAGTCAGCCATATAAAGAAGAGTTGCTGCACGACCTTCAGCGAGAAGGCACGACGCTCGCAAAAGACTTGAATACAGCCATGATGGGTCTGCCTGCGGGTATTCTGGGCGCAACATCACCGGTGGCTATTACAGAGGTATCATTCTATCGTAACGGTGATTTTACCGATCTCTGTCGCGGTCCCCACGTCGAGGCAACAAACAAGGTTGGTGCCTTCAAACTAACGAGGGTTGCCGGCGCCTACTGGCGTGGCAAAGAATCAAACCCACAAATGCAACGAGTCTACGGGCTGGCATTTGCAACACCAAAGGAGCTTCGACAGCACCTCGATATGCTTGAAGAGGCAAAGAAGCGTGATCACCGTAAACTCGGTCAAGAACTCGATCTGTATATAACCTCCGATTTAGTGGGCTCTGGTCTGCCGCTTTTTACCCCTCGTGGTACGGTACTGCGCGAGGAGTTAACTACGTTTAGCAATAGCTTGCGCGAAAACTACGACTTTCAAAAGGTATGGACGCCGCACATGACCAAAAAAGACCTCTATGAGGCGAGTGGGCACTGGGCAAAGTTTGGTGATGAGCTATTTCTAGTTAAGAGCCAGGAAACGAGCGATGAACTGGTTTTGAAGCCAATGAATTGTCCACATCACACCCGTATCTACGCTTCTCAGCCGAGGAGCTATCGTGATTTACCTATTCGCTACCTCGAGACAACGACAGACTACAGAGATGAAAAAACAGGTGAATTGGGTGGTTTGAACCGCGTGCGTGCACTGACGCAGGATGATAGCCATGTATTTTGTCGCCAGGATCAGATAGAAACAGAAATCAATAATCTGCTAAGTTGTGCGAGAGACCTCTATAGTACGGTCGGGATGGATTTGCGGGTGCGACTAAGCTACCGCGACGAGTCAGATGCCTATCTCGGCGATGAGAAGCTCTGGGAGAGTGCTCAGGCACAACTCAAGGCTGCGGTGGTCGCTAATAAGCTGACATTTTTTGAGCAAGAAGGCGAAGCAGCATTCTATGGGCCGAAGATTGATTTCATGGCGACGGATGCTATCGGGCGTGAACATCAGCTGGCGACCGTGCAGCTTGATTTTGTGCAACCAGACCGATTTGGACTGGAATATACCGCCGAAGATGGCAGCGCGCAACAACCAGTCATGATCCATTCGGCTCTACTCGGCTCAATCGAGCGCTTTCTCTCTGTATATATCGAGCATACTGCCGGGAAATTCCCAGTGTGGTGTGCACCTGAGCAGGTTCGTATTCTGAGCGTGAATCAAGAGCCAGAGACAATTCAGTTTGTTGAAAACCTACGCACAATGGGTAAAGAGCTTGGCCTTCGTATCGCGATGGACAATAGCAATGAATCGGTCGGCAAGAAAATCCGAGCCGCTGAAATCTGGAAAGTGCCGTACGTTATTGTCGCTGGTGAAAAAGAGATTGGAGGGGGTGAACTCGTGCCGCGCATTCGCAAGGACCTTGTCGTGCACGATGAATCGAAGAGTTATACTGCACATGAATTCTTGCAAACTGTTGCGAACGAAGCAAAAAGTCGGGTCGGCAAGACATCGATGTAGGTAGTATGGCGAAACCAATTATTGCCGTCGACATTGATGATGTACTAGCCGCAAACGCCAAAGGGTTCGTGGAATACACGAATCGCATGTGGGGTTTATCACTTACGGTACAAGATTATGATGAGCATTGGGCAAAACTGTGGGGTGTCGACAACGAGGAGACCTCGAGACGTTCCGACGAAATGCACGCCTCTGGTGTGTTTGCCTATCATGAGCATTTTCCGGCCGCAAAACCGGTACTGAAGCACTTACGTGAGAGGTATGAACTTGTAATTGTGACATCACGGCGAAAGGTCATCCAGAACGTAACTTATCAGTGGATTGATAGGTATTTTCCGGGTATTTTCAGTGACATACATTTTGTTGGGATTTGGGATACGATTACAGACAGCTCAATCCATATGACGAAAGGTGATGCCCTGAAGACCATTGGCGCTACGTATTTGATAGATGACCAGCTCAAACACTGTCTTTCGGCGGGAGAACACGGTGTTGATGCGGTGCTGTTTGGGGACTACGGCTGGAATCAATACGAAACAAAACTGCCTGATCACATAACGCGCTGCGATGATTGGCAGGCGATACGGGAGTATTTTGATGCTAAAAGCTAACGATGGATTTCGGGGGCGGGTTGAGGCTATTGTGGCACAGATACCACGTGGGCGGGTGATGACCTACGGGCAACTAGCGGCGCTTTGCGGCAATGCTCGTGCGGCCAGGATTGTTGGGGGAATTGCCCACTTCGGTGACGAGAGTTTGCCGTGGCAACGAGTCGTGAATAAACAGGGTGGGCTGGCGAGCGGCTACCCTGGTGGTAGAGACTGTCATCGGCAAGTGCTTGAAGCTGAGGGCGTACCAACAATAGATGGTCGGGTCGATGTTGGGTCGCTTTTGTGGTGGCCTCAAGATCAGGAGACATCATGAGAGCACCCCTTATAGTCATAGTCGGAGAAACTGCCAGTGGCAAGTCTGCACTTGCGATTGAAATCGCAGAGAAGTTTGACGGTGAAATTATCTCAGCAGATTCTTGGGCGGTGTACCGGGGCTTCAACATCGGAACAGCTAAACCAACCCTAGAGGAGCAAACTCAGATTCCGCACCATCTTATAGATGTGGCTGGTCCAGAAGAGGGCTTTAGCGCGGCGGTCTTCAAGCGTTTAGCCATGAGGGCGATAGATGACATCCATGGCCGAGGTAAGCTGCCAATCCTGGTTGGTGGCACTGGCTTGTATGTCGACAGTGTTTTATATGATTATGGGTTCTTGGCTCGCTCGGAGCCTACCCAAAGGGCTAATCTCGACACGATGGATTTGAGTGAGCTAGTGCGCCTCACGCAGGAACTTAACCTTGATACAACAGGTATAGATATGCGTAACAAACGTCGGGTTATACGCCTGATTGAAAACGGCGGTCAGCGACCTACCAAAAAACCACTTCGTGCAGATACTCTTGTGCTGGGCATGCATATAGCTCGAGATTCGCTAGACGAGCGTATTGAACGCCGAGTAGACGCCATGCTCGAAGCGGGCCTGGAGGTTGAGGTAAAGGAGCTCGCTGACAAATACGGATGGAAGGCCGAGCCCATGAATGGTATTGGGTACCGGGAATGGCAAGATTACTTTGCGAGCGAAAAAACCCTAGCCGAAACAAGGCATCGTATTATCCGTGGGACTTTACAGCTCGCAAAGAAGCAGCGAACCTGGTTCAGGCGTAATAATAGTATTCAATGGGTACATAACAGTAGTGAAGCCGTAGAGCTTGTTACAACATTTTTGAACAAATAAGATTTTTATACAGTTTTGAGACCTGCTATACTGTGTAGTAGACAGTAATGCAGAGAGGAGAGCAGTATGGTTGAGCAATTATTTGGATCCAAAACCCGTGTGAAGCTCTTGCGACTTTTTTATAGCAATCCTAACCGCTCTTTCTATGTGCGAGAAATTACTCGCAAGATTGATGAGCAAATCAACTCCGTTCGACGCGAACTAGCGAATTTATTGAGTATCGGTATCATCACAAGCGACACGAGCAACAACAAAGTCTTTTACGAAGTAAACCAAAAATATGAGTTCTATGTACCGCTTGAAGAAATCTTTGGTGACGTAAAGCCGCGCAAGAAATCAACTAAGGCAGAAAAAGCAAAAGAAACGGAAGATGTTGCTGTCGAGACTGATGACGAGAAAGAGGGCCTACGCTCGTTAGGTAACGTCGACATTGCTTGTCTACTTGGTCAGTTCACCCGAGACGAAGCCAGCGGCATTGACCTCATGATAGTTGGTAGTGTAAATCAGAATGCTGTCGCACGATATGTCAGCGACCTCGAGAAACAAGAAGGCAAAGACCTACGCTATACGGTATTCTCACTTGACGAGTTTACCTACCGTGTCCAGATAAACGATCGTTTCATATTGAATGTCTTACGCTCAAAGATGCAAGTACTAGTCGACAAGCCAGGCCTACTGAAGAAGTAATCGTATACACGTAGAGACTTTGGCTATCAGGGAAGATGAGCTATAGTATAAGCAGGCAAGTCGGGGTAAAAGACTACGACGCTTCCATGTAAATTTAACGCAAAACTGGAGATTAGATGGATATACAATTTTACGGCGCAAACTGCATAACACTCTCGAACAAGCAGGTGCGTTTTGTCTTTGACGATAATCTCGCGCAGCTTGGCGCAAAATCAATAGTCAAACCAGGAGATGTTTGCCTTTTTTCTTCACCACACCCAGAGCTTATGCCTGAGACAAAGATGGTTATCGATATGGCTGGTGAATATGAGATTAGTGGCATAACAATTCGTGGTATCCAGACGCGAGCACACATGGACGAAGAGACTGAGCGCACAGCAATAATGTATAAGATAACGGCCGGAGATGTAAAAATCCTCGTGACGGGTCATATCTTCCCGAAGCTGAGCGAGTCAAGGCTTGAGGAAATTGGTATGGTAGATGTGATGCTGGTGCCAGTCGGTGGTAATGGTTATACATTGGACCCAGTTGGCGCCCTGCAGATTATTAAACAAGTCGAGCCAAAACTGGTCGTGCCAACACACTACGCAGATTCTGCCTTGAATTTTGAGGTCCCACAGCAAGATATCGAGGAAGCTATCAAGACGATCGGCTTTGAGCAAGGTGAGTCAGTTGCGAAACTCCAATACAAAACCCCCGAGATTTCGATTACACAGGTTGTGGTGCTGCAAAAAAGCTAGCAATTACTACTTGAAACAAATAGAAACACCCCATTACTGGGGTGTTTCTATGTAATTTGAGACTTACAACTTAAGCTATGATGCCTTTTTTTCTCAGCGTACGAATAGCCTGGGTACTAACCTTGAGCTTAATTTTCTTGCCGTCTACTTCGATGGTTTTACTCTGTAGGTTTGGCTTCCATACTTTCTTTGTATGGCGCTGAGAAAAACTGACATTATTGCCGAACTGTTTGCCTTTACCGGTTAGATCACACTTTTGCATCATTTTCTCCTGATTCAAGGTGTTATTGTATAGTTTTTTAATACCTAAGTCAATCTTTAGTTCTTTGTTATAATAGAGAGTATGGATATGTCTTGGGCCATGAGCCTACTAATTGTTATTGTCTGTATATTGGTAGCTATGACCGTGCATGAGTTCATGCACGCCTACGTAAGCTATCGGCTCGGCGATACGACCGCAAAAGATGAAGGTCGTCTATCGCTGAACCCGCTTAGCCATATCGACCCGTTTGCAACCGTGCTACTGCCAGCAATCGCCTGGGTACTATTTGGATTTATCATCTTAGCAGCTAAGCCTGTGCCATTTAACCCGACTAGAGTAAGGGGTGCTGAAATGGGTGCTGCACTGATTGCGTTCGCCGGCCCGGCCTCTAACCTTATTCTGGCATTCCTGACGGCGGCAATCCTGAGCGTCTTTGGCATAACAGGCTTTATCGGGACGGTACTTGGGATATTTGTCGTTCTGAATGTCGCACTATTCGTCTTTAACCTCATACCGATACCACCGCTCGATGGTTCTAGGGTATTGTATGCGTTCGCTCCAGAGCCAGTGCAGGACTTTATGCGGCGGATTGAGCCGTATGGTTTCTTTATCATCATCGCGCTGATTTTCCTCGGGGGATTAAGTGGCGTCATCATGACAAGCAATCAGTTTATCCTTAGTCTACTCCCGTAATGCATGTATACTAGTAGGGCTGGGTACGGGTCGTTTTTCGGCCTTGCCAACATATGATTATCTGAATACTAATCATATGGGAGCTTCATATAATAGCAGCCGTGGTTGTTATTTGCGGGCACCCACCTGGAATTTTTCAGGTTTAATCAGTTTGGCGCCCAGCAATAAAACCCCTGTCAGAACGACAGGGGTTTTATTGAGCTTATACAACTACTATTGTCTAGCCGTTAGTTAAGCTTCTTGTAGTGCTTGTAGCCAAGCAGGCTCAGGAGAGCCATTGTGCCAGCTGCTACAAACGATGCAATTGAAGCCCACTTCGCAATCATACCAAAGGTCCAGAAGCCGTAGCCATTGCCGAGAAGCATGCCCCGAAGAGTTTCTCCTTGGAAAAGTGTGGATTTTTGTGTCTGCAGAGCTGTGTTTGTTGGGTCTGCCCTGGCTGCAGAGCTGATTTCGGCATATGTTTTACCGCCTGCAATCTTTTCTAGATGTCGGCCAATGAAGCCATTGGCGTATGCCTTGGCCATATCACCGTCTACAACTTGCTGACCACCATACTTTTGCAGGTCAGGGAACTCACTCGCAGACAATGCTGCGCTACCAGCCGGTGGGAAGAATATCTTCTGTGCACTTAACTCATCCCGCACCATATTACTTGCAAAACTGTAGCCATACCACGCTAAGCCACCTATCACGAGCAGCAATACCGTTGCCGCTGTACCAAATAGTACTAGAATTTTGTCGATAGTCTTCCTGTCTGATGTTTTTCTACTAGCCATAGTGCCGTACCCCATTTTATTAAATTAACAATCCGTATTTGCAGTATAGTACTTATGCTAAAAACTTTCCATCATACCGCACTGCCACTTCCGCATCTATATGAAAAAAGTAGTTTTTACTTTGGTCGGGGTGACAGGACTTGAACCTGCGACCTCACGGCCCCCAGCCGTACGCGCTACCAACTGCGCTACACCCCGTCGGTTTTTTTTGGCTTACTATCTGGCACGGGTAGGATTATAACATTCAAGAGGTTTTGAGGATATCGCATGGTACTATAAACATATGTGGAATGAAACAAAACATGGCTTATATAAACAATTTGTCTTTACAGATTTTCGGGCGGCATGGGAATTTATGGGGCGTGTTACCGAACTGGTAAACGAAATGGACCATCATCCTCGCTGGCAGAATGAATGGAACGTTGTTGAGTTTTGGCTGACTACTCACAATGACCAGCGAGAAATCACAGAAAAGGATTGGGATCTCGCGCATGCGATAGATGCACTTGCAGATCATCCGAATGAAACCAAGTTGGATAATGGTGTTGACAAAAAGTCTACACATTTTACAGAGCTGCAACTCTATGCAGACGGCGGCTCACGTGGTAATCCTGGCCCATCAGCTAGTGGGTTTGTCTTACTCGATATGGCCGGGAATGTGGTATATGAAGACGGTGTCTATCTAGGTATTACAACGAATAATCAAGCAGAATACCAAGCACTCAAGCTCGGACTCGAGGCGGCATTGCATACATTTCAGGTTAGGGAAATCTATGTGTACATGGATAGCATGCTCGTCGTAAATCAGATGAAGCATATTTTCAAAGTGAAGAATAGAGACCTATGGCCAATACATGATGCTATCACAAGGTTAGTTCCGAAGTTCAAAAAAATAAGCTTTGATCATGTGCCACGAGAGCTTAATAAACTTGCTGATGCTCAGGTAAATAAGGCGCTCGATATAGAGTTGCAACACCCAACTCAGCACGTTGGCTAAGTAGTTGTGCTTCATTAGAAAATACCCCAAGTTGATATAACTTGGGGTATTTTATTGCTAGACTACCGTAAGCCGGGTTCTGTGCTCCTTAAAAAGGGCGCTAATCATCTATCTAGGCCTATCGTTGCCAATGGGCTCAAGCGGGGTTAAACGTGGGCGTCGCGGGGACGCTGATAGCCCACTCCTTGCAGCAGACAGGGTTTACCTCTCTCTCGTGTCACCAGGAGAGACTGCGGTCTCTTACACCGCTCGTTTCATCGTAGCCCACCGAGGTAGGCTGTTTCGTTTCTGTGGCACTTTCCCTAGGGTTACCCCCGGTCGCTGTTAGCGACTGTCACTCCCTATGCTGCCCGGACTTTCCTCTAGTTCTATAAAAGTACTAGCGATTAGCTGGTAATCTAACAGGGGTAATTATAGCACATGGTTTGGGCGCGTGTACTTACGTACAAAAAAACCTCTCTAGTGAGAGGTTTTTCGCAAAATAACTCTAAATTATTTTGTGGCAGCTGCAGCTTTAGTAACTGCCGTAAACGCTTGTGGTTCGTTTACTGCTAACTCAGCAAGTACTTTGCGGTCTAGCTCGATGTTTGCTTTCTTAAGTCCAGCGATAAGCCGACTGTATGTCGTGCCGTTCAAACGTGCTGCTGCGTTGATACGGGTATTCCATAGTGCGCGGAAGGTTCGCTTACGATTACGACGGTCGCGGTATGCAAATTGCAAACTACGGGTAACAGCCTGACGGCCGCGTCGTACGCTTACGCGGTTTGGATGTGACATGCCTTTTGTGGCTTGTCGGATTTTAACATGTTTAGCGTGACCAGGGACGCCTCTTTTAACTCGCATTTTTAAGCTCCTAAATTCTTACGAACTATCTTAGTATTCGTCTTGTTTAACGTTTCGAGACCTGCAAGCTTACGCTTACGGGCACCGGACTTCTTTTGTAGGAAGTGGCTTGCGTGGCTGTGTCGGATGCGTGCTTTACCATTCTTGGTGATTCGTACGCGGTCCTTAGTGCCACTGTGGGTTTTAAGTTTTGGCATTCTGATTGCTCCTTATAACGAATATTAATTGCTTGCCGTTGAGTTGTGGGGTTTGATCAACTGCGATATTCTCACCGAATTCTTCAATGACTCTATCAGCAAGCTTAAATCCTATATCTTTATGTGCTAGCTCGCGTCCTCGGAAGAAGATGATGACCTTTACTTTGTGACCAGCCTCTAAGAAACCGGTAATTTTCTTGGTCTTTACCGCAAGATCATGGTCGCCAATCTTGAGGCCAAAACGCATCTGCTTCAGTTCAGATGTTTTCACGTTCTTGCGATTCTTCTGCTGTTGCTTCGTTTTTTGGTAATTGTACTTGCCCCAGTCAGTTATCTTACATACCGGTGGGTCGGCAGTAGGTGATATCTCGACCAAATCAAGTTCATAATCTATGGCTAGCTGTAAGGCTTCGCCACGACTCATGACACCAAGTTGTTTGCCATCTTGGTCAATTACTCGAAGTTGAGGTGCCCGAATTTGGGTGTTCAGGCGCGTGCTAATACTGATTCTGGATCTCCTTTATTTTTCGTTACTAGATTGTAACAGACATATGAACAGAGGTCAACGTTGGTTCTGGCTAGTACTGGTCATGATACTGGTGCGGACGGTATTGTAACGCCTCAGCGACGTGCTTTGTTTCGATAGATTTTGACTTGTCTAAGTCTGCGATTGTACGAGCGACTTTCACGCTGCGCATGTAGGCTCGGGGGCTTAACTCGAATTTTTCGGCGGCGGTATCGAGCATGTCTTTTGCTGCTGGCGTTAGCTGGGCAAAAGCTTTGACTTCACGATTGGTCATGTCTGCATTGAGCTTCGCTTCAGTCGCAAATCGCTTCGTTTGTGCCGCTCGCGCTTCTGAGATGTTGGTCCGTACGGTCTCACTAGTCTTGAGGCCTGCATCAGGAGCCCCCAGGAGCCGTCTATTGTCTATTTCGTGTACATCAACGTAGATATCAATCCTGTCCAAAATAGGGCCTGAGAGTTTGCGTCTGTACTGCACGATTTGGTGTGGCAAGCAGCGGCAGTTCTTCCTCGTTCCGTAGTGACCACACGGGCAAGGGTTGGCGGTGCCGACAAAAATGAAGTGGGCAGGGTACTGGGCGGTCTCTTTAGCGCGCGCAATCGTGACCGTTCGGTCCTCAAGCGGTTGACGGAGTGCCTCGATTGCCACTCGAGGAAACTCTGGCAACTCGTCAAAGAGCAAAACTCCACGATGGCTCAGGCTCATCTCTCCAGGACGAATTGTATTACCACCCCCAACGATAGCCACATTGCTGGCGCTGTGGTGAGGTGAGCGGAAAGGCCGTTCTGTGATTAGCTGGTTGAAGTTATTACTTGCGAGACTGTGTATGTGGGTTACCTCTAACATCTCGGCTCGGCTCATGCCGGGGAGCAGCGAGGGTAGAACCTTTGCGAGCATGCTTTTTCCGGTCCCCGGAGGCCCACCAAGAAGAATGTTATGGCCCCCAGCGGCACTAATCTCAATTGCTCTTTTACCAAGCTCTTGCCCAATAACATCTTCCAGCTTTATTTCTTCAGAGGAACGCTCAGCTACAACTTTATCTAACGGTAGTTCAGCCGTATCTATGGGCACTACTTGAAAGGGGTTATTCAATACCTGATGGAGCTGCACAAGTGTACTTACAGGTATGATATGGATATCTGGTATGAGCTTTGCTTGCTCAGTGTTACCCTCGGGGATGATAAAAGTAGTTAAGCCATTGTTTCTACCTGCTAGTAGCTTACCTATGATTCCGCGAACAGGCCGTATATCACCATCTAATCCGAGCTCACCAATAATGGCAGAATCTCTAGGAATTGTTGGAGCTTGTTTTGATGCGAGGAGTATTGCAGCAGCTATCGCAAGATCAAAGCCGGTGCTCTCCTTGGGGATATCTGCAGGTGCGAGGTTAATAGTAATGCGTTTAACGGGTAAGGTAAGATTTGAGCTTACAAAGGCGTTTCTTATACGTTCTTTTGCTTCATCAACTGCCTTTGTCGCATAGCCCACGATAAGTATGTTCGGCAACCCTTTTGTGAGTTGGCACTCGATATCAACGATCAATCCATGCTGACCGTCTTCGACCACCCCACGTACATGCTGGGCTCTCATCTACTAACGATAATATAACGTGCCATAACATGAAAGCAACCCGTCTGTAGGTTTAGACGGGTTGCTTGTTATTTTTTTATAATGTTTCTTGTTTGTTTGCGCTGACAGCGGATTGCGAGATCCCGCCGTTAGGCTATTTGCTTTTTGAACACTAATTTTACTCAGTGCTGTTCTCTATAATAATCTGCTCATGCTTACTGTGTCAACCACAAAATACTCTATTTTTCAGCAAAAAATACATCATTAGACAGAACAGGTATAAAAAGCAGAAGCATATTGACATTTCGGGTGTTTCGTAGTAGCATTGAAGACAGGTAAGCAAAAACAAAAAACAATTCATTTCTTCGCTCAGGCTACCCTAAAGGTAGCAGGAGCGGTCAGTCAACGTCGTAGGCGATAAGCGCTAATTAATTTACATAATAAGAGCGGATTTATCGCCTCGACTCTATTTTTCACACGTCGTAGCTTCATTGCCTGTGACGTGTTTTACTATATAGACATGAACAGCAAACAATATGCATCTCGACTCGCCCTATCGGCAACAGGTTTTACTGTATTCTTGATGGCCACTAAGCCAGATGCGCTTCCAGTATATCTGTTATTTATTCCATACATCTTCGCGGGCCTCATGGCATACTACGTATGGATGACTATCAGTGGACTGTATTTTCGGGTTAGCCTAGAGAGCAGCCGCTTCATTAGGCTACGGGCTGTAGGAGTTATCTTCGCTTGTTTCGTGGTCGTCAGCACTGGCTTGAGCTCATTGGGTGAGTTCACACTGAGAGACTTCACCGTAGCATTACTTCTTTCTGTAGGCTCATATTTTTATGTCGCCCGCAACGTGCTAGATAAGAAGTAGTTTTCGTACCATACAGACTACTCAGGAGTGGAGCGCTAGTATATACTAAGTGGGTAATGGATAACCTACCGACACCCGAACAGCAAGGGCCATCTCCTATGGCTCAACAGACTACTCCCCAGGAGTCTAGCCCTATAGCCCCCGCCGAATCGGTTCAAGCTACGAACGATCCGGGGGCGTTATTGACGCAAGCAATAGAACAGGTTGAATCAGTAATCGCAAATACCGCTACGAGCCCTAGTGATAGGGCGGACCAAATTCACGCCGTCAAAGCAGCATATTTGAACGGTGCATATAACCTTAATAGTTCGGGCCAATAACGATGCAATTTAGACACATGTATATGAAGAGGGCGTAAAACTGATGTTATTAGGTCTACAGAATTTGAATGAAAAGAAGGCTCGATACGAGCGTTCACTCAGTATGGTGCCACTGCTTATTCATCTACCCCCAATCAGTGAAGATACAGAGGTGAATGGTCGTGATGTTCGAGATCTCGTTGATGAAAATATTTCGAAGGCGCAAGTAATTTACAACATTATTGCTAGTACGATTGAAGAAAATTTCAAAAACCGGTTTCATGGCCAGCGTCATTTCGCGTTTGAGATTATTGGTGAAAAAGGCTTTGTGCGACTATATGCTGCAGTACCCGCTGATCAAATTCCTGTCATGCAGCAAGCCATCGTTAGTGCATATTCAAGCGCTCGCTTAGAACAAGTACCTGAACACAATATTTTTAGTCAAGTTGGTGGTATGGCCGCAGTCATGGGTGGCCAATTTAATCTGAAGGAAAAATCTGCATACCCAATCGCAACGTATCAAGATTTGAAGCGCGATGCTTTTCAATCAATTCTCAACGCACTATCCTCTATGGAAAATGAAGACGGTGCAGGTATTCAGATATTATTCCGCCCAGCTGACGCCAGTTGGCGCAAAGAGGCGACATCGCTCGCAAGCGCAAAACGTAAGGGTACTGATAAATCTATCAATGCCGGCGCGCTCGCGAAAGATATTATGACAGCGTTCGTGAAGCCACCTGAGTCGAAAGAGCTGTCAGAGAAGCCTAAAGAAGTATCAAGCCTTGATCAGTCGGTGATTGATGCTATTGAGGATAAAACGAGATATCCGGGTTTTGAGGTAGCGGTTCGTATCGTTGCTTCTTCGAACATATCCCAACGTTCACAAGCGATTGTTAATAATATAGTTGCAAGTTTTTCCCTGTTCGATTCACCCGGTAAAAACGGTTTTAAATATCAAAGCGCAAGCGACCCATCAGAGCTTGTCACGAACTTTATATTACGTACATTCCCGAAACATAAGACAAAAAATATACTGAACTCTATTGAGCTTGCTACACTTTTTCACTTTCCAGACCAACGTAGTATCCCAACCTCTCAGCTAGAGCGCCAAGATTCAAAGCAAATCGATGCTCCTCGTAATATGCCCGAATCAGGTCTATTGCTTGGTTATAATATATTTCGTGGCGCAAAGAAACCCGTCAGGATAGCTCTAGGAGATAGGCAGCGTCATATGTATGCTGTAGGACAAACTGGTACAGGTAAATCGACCTTCCTCGAGAACTTAGCGCTACAGGATATGCTACGAGGTGATGGCTTCGCTTTCGTGGATCCGCATGGTGATACCGCAGAGAAGCTACTCGCAATGGTACCAAAAGAACGGACTGAAGATGTGCTGTATTTCTCGCCTGCGGACATGGCATATCCGATGGGATTGAATTTATTCGAGTTTGATAACCCAGATGAGAAAGACTTCCTGATTCAAGAAGTATTAAACATACTATACAAACTGTATGACCCACAGCACCAAGGTATTATAGGACCCCGTTACGAAAGTATTTTTCGTAATGCAGCACTGGCAGTCATGGCTGATCCTGCTGGCGGTACATTTGTCGACATCCCAAAACTATTTAGGGACCCAGAATTTCTCAGACAGAAACTGACGCACGTCAAAGACCCCAATGTACTCGATTATTGGCAAAAAGAATATCCAGCTAGCCAGCGCTCAAACGATGCAGGCGAGGTTACGGCTTGGTTTGTCAGCAAGTTTGGAGCCTTTTTGAGCAATGAGATGATGCGAAATATCATCGGCCAAACCAAGAGTGCGTTCAACTTACGTGAAATTATGGACAACAAGAAAATATTACTCGTGAACCTGAGTAAAGGCCGCACGGGTGACCTGAACAGCAAACTACTCGGTATGATTTTTGTGATGAAGTTCCAGGCTGCCGCCATGAGCCGTTCGAATATTCCCGAGGACCAGAGACAGGATTTTGCTTTGTATGTTGATGAGTTCCAAAATTTTTCAACCGATAGTTTTGCCACGATAATGAGTGAGGCACGTAAGTACCACCTAAACCTGATAGTAGCCAATCAATTCACAACCCAGCTAACCGAAGAAATACGTGATGCTGTATTTGGAAACATCGGTACTATTGTATCGTTTAGGGTTGGCCAAAACGATGTTGATAGCCTAAGCCGTTACTTCCAGCCACAGTTTGACGGAGATGATTTATTGAGGGTGCCAAATGCAAATACTATCGTCCGTACACTTATGAATGGTGTACCAACACAACCGTTTAGTATGGCGACATTACCTCCGCTTGGTAATCCAAACCCAGGACTTGCCTCTGCATTAAAGCAGCTTTCTGCAGCTAAGTATGGCAGGCCTCGTGCAATTGTTGAGCAAGAAATATTCAATAGACTCGCCACAAAAACCCCGCCACAAAAACCACTCACAAATCCATTCAGTACTTCAGGTCAGCCAGGTCAAGCAGCTCAACCTGCTCCACAACCAGCAACCAAATCGTCAACACCCGGAACGGGCTCGTTTCTCGACGAGTGGCTCGCAAAACAAAAGACCACCCCCCAATCTAAAAGAGCGAGTGAGGTGAAGGCAACTACAATCCAACAAGGTGCGAATCTACAGCCTCAAGCTACATCGCCGGCCACCACACCTACTTTTCAACCCCCTCAAGACAATGACGCCGGTAACGTATCGAGCGCACAACTAGATAAACAAGAGGTCAATGATATCGCAGTAGAATTGAAGAAAGGCCTAGCTCCTCCGCCAAGTACCCCACAATCTACGTCGCCAGCTCCAGTAGATACTGTTGCCGCACCGACCCAGCAGCCTAGTAATACGCAAAGCTCAATCGTACCAAAGCCTCCAACTACACCCACACAGTCAAATAATAAAAGTGACACTATCAATATAGATGAGAATGGTGTTATGCGCTCAAATGACTCAAACTTGTCTGCAGAATAAATCGCTGCGCACATCTTGTAGAAACGTCAAAAAGAAGTTACAATAGAACTTAGCACAAAGGTGTAGAATCAAAATCTAGAGGGGATAATAATAGTGTCTGAACAAAAACAGTATTCTGCTGACCAAATTCAGGTTCTCGAGGGGCTCGAGCCAGTACGCAAAAGACCAGGTATGTATATCGGGAGCACCGGTATAGAAGGCTTACACCACTTGGTGTGGGAAATTGTTGATAATGGTATCGACGAAGCGCTAGCTGGTTATGCCACCCATGTTCACGTCGACTTACTAGAGGACGGTGGTATTCGAGTAATTGATGATGGTCGCGGTATCCCGACAGACTTACACCCAAAGACAGGCAAGAGTACAGTCGAAACAGTCTTAACTGTTTTGCATGCCGGAGGTAAATTCGGTGGCGGTGGCTATAAGGTTTCAGGCGGTTTGCACGGTGTTGGTTTGAGCGTAGTAAACGCACTATCAACGAAGCTTCTTGTTGAAGTGTATCGTGACGGTAAGGCGTTCCACCAAGAATACCGACTTGGCGCACCACAAGGTGATCTAAAACAGGTTGGAAAAGCTCCCGTAGGCAGCAAACACGGTACAGTGATTACATTTTATCCTGACCCTTCAATATTCATTGAAACACAGGCTGTTAGCTATGATACGATTATTGATCATCTACGCCACAGCGCATATCTCACAAAAGGTATAAGAACTTCTATCCATAACCATGTAACGGGCCAGCGCTACAGTTTTTATTTCGAGGGTGGTATCCAAAGCTATGTACGGCACCTCAATGTTGGCAAGGATCCAATCGATGATGATGTATTCTATGTCGATAAACAGATCAAAGATAGCCAAGTTGAAGTTGCTATGCAATATACCGATAGCTTCACTGAAACCATCAAGCAATTCGCGAACAATGTCGTAAATCCTGAGGGTGGCTCGCACCTGACCGGCTTCCGTACCGCGCTTACTCGTGTCATTAACGATTATGCCCGCAAGAACGGGCTCCTCAAAGAAAAAGAGGACAACCTCAGTGGCGAAGATACTCGCGAAGGCTTGACGGCAGTTATCCTCGTGAAGCTGCCAGACCCACAGTTCGAGGGTCAGACCAAGGGCAAGCTTGGGAACCCAGAAGTACGTGGGTATGTCGAGCAAGTTATGAATGAATACCTCAGCTATTACCTCGAGGAACACCCAGCTATTGCCCGAAAAATAATCGGTAAAGCACTCCTATCTGCTCGAGCGCGCAAAGCAGCTCGCGCAGCGCGAGATAACATCATCCGTAAGGGTGTCCTTGACGGGGCAAGTATGCCGGGTAAGCTTGCCGACTGCTCGAGCAAAGACCCATCAAAATCAGAGATTTACCTCGTCGAGGGAGACTCAGCTGGCGGCTCAGCCAAAACTGGCCGGGACAGCAAAACTCAGGCAATTTTGCCACTCCGCGGTAAGGTCTTAAACGTCGAGCGAGCACGTCTCGACAAGATGCTCGCAAACAATGAAATCCTCGCCATTATCAAGGCGTTTGGCGTTGGTATCGGTGACTCATTCAATATCGATGGGCTGCGATATCACCGTATCATCATCATGACCGATGCTGATGTCGACGGCAGTCACATCTCGACGCTACTTTTGACTTTCTTCTTCCGCTACATGAAAGAAGTTGTCGATGGTGGCCATATTTACCTTGCGAAACCACCGCTATTTGAACTCGTAAAGCCAGGCCGGAAGAACAGCATATTTATTTATGACGAGTCTGAGCTTGAAACGCAACTGGCTGAGATTATCCAAAAGCGTAAAGCAGAGGGTATAAAGGTTAATGTAGAAGATGACCGTTACAAACAAGCTGGCTTTATAGAGCAAAAGCGCTACAAGGGCCTCGGTGAAATGGATGCAGAACAGCTATTCGAGACGACGATGAATCCCGAGAAGCGAGTACTCGTACAGGTACGAGTAGAAGACACCGAACGAGCTGATGCCATCTTCAACAAGCTTATGGGTACTGAGGTGGAACTACGTAAGAATTTCATTACCGCCAATGCAAAATTTGTAAAAGACTTGGATATTTAATATGGACGACCAGATTATCGATAACACTCCAATTGATGCTGAAGATGAAGAACGACATTTGCAACGAGCTGGTCGTGTAGATATCTTGCAGTCAGACCACTCACGAGTTGTTGAGGGTCGTAGCGTTGAAAATGTCATGGAAGACAGCTATTTGCGCTACTCGATGAGTGTCATTATTGATAGGGCTTTACCAGATGTGAGAGACGGTATGAAGCCTGTTCACCGTCGCATCATGTACAGCATGCACGAAGAAGGGTTGCGTAGTAGCGCCCGTCACCGCAAGAGTGCAAACGTCGTCGGTTCTGTCATGGGTAAATACCACCCACACGGCGACTCCTCTATCTACGATTCAATGGTTCGTTTGGCACAACCATGGTCGACACGTTATATGCTCGTCAATGGCCAAGGCAACTTTGGTTCGATGGACGGAGATCCACCAGCTGCTATGCGTTACACAGAGGCCAAAATGCACCGTGTCGCTGATGAACTACTGGCTGATATTGATAAAGACACTGTAGATTTTCGTGATAACTACGATGGTACGACGCAGGAGCCAAGCGTACTGCCAGCTAAATTGCCGAATCTCCTCCTCAATGGCCAGCTCGGTATTGCGGTCGGTATGGCGACAAATATTCCGCCGCATAACCTCGGTGAAGTCATAGATGCGACGATTCATAAGATTGATAATCCAGATGCATCACTCGATGATTTATTACAACATATCAAGGGTCCAGACTTTCCGACCGGCGGTGTCGTCTATGGCGCTGCTTCAATTAGACAAGCCTACGCGACTGGCCGTGGCGGTGTCGTCACAAGGGGT
This sequence comes from Candidatus Saccharimonadota bacterium, assembly GCA_024635495.1. Lineage (GTDB taxonomy): Bacteria > Patescibacteriota > Saccharimonadia > Saccharimonadales > UBA4665 > JAGXIT01. The sequence continues at coordinate 35,467 of JAGXIT010000003.1, read as the reverse complement.
ATTGCCGAAATAGTAGAAGGTGATAAAGGTCGTCACCAGATTGTTATTACGGAGATCCCGTATGCGCTCAATAAAGAAACGCTTGTTATTAAGATTGCTGACCTTGTTCGTGACAAGAAAATCACCGGTGTCAGTGATATCCGTGACGAAAGCGCACGAGGCAATGTACGCGTGGTCGTCGATCTCAAGAGAGACGCTTATCCGAAAAAGCTACTAAATCAGCTATATAAGCTAACCCCACTTCAATCAAGCTTCCACTACAACATGATGGCGCTTATTGGCGGCATTCAGCCACGAGTACTTGGATTGCAGGAAATTTTGAGTGAGCACATCAAGCATCGTCAAAATGTCGTACGTCGTCGCACCGAATTTGAGTTACGCAAGGCTAAAGACCGTGCGCATATTCTCGAAGGTCTCAAGATTGCACTCGATAACATCGACGAGGTTATTGCGACCATTCGCGCAAGCGAAACAACCGACGAGGCTCAAGCAAACCTGATCAAGCGATTTAAGTTATCAGATCTTCAGGCTAAGGCTATTATGGCTATGCAGCTTCGAACGTTGGCTGGCCTCGAGCGCAAGAAGATTGAAGATGAACTGACGGAGCTGATGAAACTTATATCAGAGCTTGAAGCAATTCTGGCTGACGAGAAGAAGATTCTTGGGATTATCAAAGACGAGTTTAAGCAGCTCAAGAAACAGTATGGCGACGAACGTCGCACCAGGGTTATCCCTCAGGAGCTGAATAAACTCAGCGACGAAGACTTAGTACCAGATGAGCAAGTTGTTGTTACGTTAACGTCCGCAAACTATATTAAGCGAAGTACATTGGCTGACTACAAGCGCCAGGGTAGGGGCGGCAAGGGTCGTCGTGGCATGGTTACTCGTGAGGAAGATGTGATTGAGCATGTTGTCAACGCATCTACCCATGACTTCCTTTTGTTCTTTACGAACAAGGGAAGAGTATTCCGCATGAAGACCTATGAATTGCCAGCGGTGAATCTCAATGCCAAGGGTGTCGCTATCGTCAATCTGTTACAGCTACAGCCAGAGGAAACCGTAAGTTCAGTTATCAATGTCTCCAAGACCGACAATGCTGCAAATCTTTTGATGTGTACAGTTCGTGGTGTCGTCAAGAAAACGCCGTTTGAACAGTACCAAAACGTACGCAGCACCGGCCTGATTGCGATTAACCTTGATGATGGCGATGAGCTGAAGTGGATCAGAATGACAGATGGCAATAACGAGGTTATTATCTCTACCAGCCAAGGTCAAGCAATTCGCTTCCATGAAAGAGATGCCCGACCGATGGGCCGGGTGAGCCGTGGTGTACGAGGTATTCGTCTCCGCAGTGATGATCGTGTCATTGGTATGGATGTTGTCGATGAGAAATCCAGCATATTTGTCATAAGCAGACACGGCTATGGTAAGCGAACGAAGGTGGCTCAGTTTACGCCACACGCTCGTGGTGGTGTTGGCATCCGTTCTGCGGTCGTGAACACTAAGACCGGCGAACTCGTAGGTGTAAACCGTTTGAGCGACGACGATGACCAAGAGGTAATTATTATCTCTAGGAACGGTCAGACGATTCGTCTGGGTCTCAAGGACATCCCAGCACTTGGCCGAGCAACACAAGGTGTTCGTATCATGCGCCTCAACGACAGCGACGAAGTTGTATCCCTTGCACTTGTAGATAAGAGCGAAATCATCGAAGATGAATCCGAAGAAGTAGTCGAACAGTCAGAGTAGTATCCTGCTGCTACAGGATACTAATATAGGTGATGTGCGAAATACTACAGGAAAGGGCAAATATATCCTTGACATGGTAGAGTTGTACCGCTACAATTAGACCCCAGTGCTTTCAGAGGTATCTTTTGGTGTCTCTGAAATCGGACGTTAAAAATTGAATAGTGCAAATCAACGTCAATTCACTTTTGCTACTTCGGTAGCAGTGAATTGTTTTAGAAATTTCGAATCATAGATTCAAAAAGTAAGTCAGTTTAATCTGGCGCTAAGACAAATTCTTTTTTGAAGAGTTTGATCCTGGCTCAGGATGAACGCTGGCGGCGTGCCTAATACATGCAAGTCGAGCGGTAAGGCTCCTGCAGTTTTCTTAAGCGATACGAATCGCGGAAATTCAATAGAATTTTCGTATCGTTATCAAAAGTGATGAGCAATCATCATTCCCAAAACCAAGGCTGGTAGAGGGGTGCTTAAGTGAAGTGCTGGAGTACACGAGCGGCGGACGGCTGAGTAACACGTAGGAACGTACCCCAAACTGAGGGATAAGCACCAGAAATGGTGTCTAATACCGCATGTGCTCTAAGGAGTAAAGCTTCGGCGGTTTGGGAACGGCCTGCGCATGATTAGATTGTTGGTGAGGTAATGGCTCACCAAGTCGACGATCATTAGCTGGTCTGAGAGGATGATCAGCCAGACTGGGACTGAGAACGGCCCAGACTCCTACGGGAGGCAGCAGTAGGGAATTTTCCACAATGGGCGAAAGCCTGATGGAGCAACGCCGCGTGCAGGATGAAGGCTTTCGGGTCGTAAACTGCTTTTATATGTGACGAATATGACGGTAGCATATGAATAAGGATCGGCTAACTCCGTGCCAGCAGCCGCGGTCATACGGAGGATCCAAGCGTTATCCGGAATTACTGGGCGTAAAGAGTTGCGTAGGTGGCAGAGTATGTCTGTAGTGAAATCGTGTGGCTCAACCATATATACATTACAGAAACTGCTCAGCTAGAGGACGAGAGAGGTTATTGGAATTCCTAGTGTAGGAGTGAAATCCGTAGATATTAGGAGGAACACCGATGGCGTAGGCAGATAACTGGCTCGTTTCTGACACTAAGGCACGAAAGCGTGGGTAGCAAACGGGATTAGATACCCCGGTAGTCCACGCTGTAAACGATGAATGCTAGCTGTTATGGGTATCGACCCCTGTAGTAGCGAAGCTAACGCGTTAAGCATTCCGCCTGTGGAGTACGGTCGCAAGACTAAAACATAAAGGAATTGACGGGGACCCGCACAAGCGGTGGAGCGTGTTGTTTAATTCGATGGTAAACGAAGAACCTTACCCAGGCTTGACATCCATGGAATTTCTCCGAAAGGAGAGAGTGCTTTATTGAACCATGTGACAGGTGTTGCATGGCCGTCGTCAGCTCGTGTCGTGAGATGTTTGGTTAAGTCCATCAACGAGCGCAACCCTTGTAGTCAGTTGTATTTTTCTGGCTAGACTGCCCTGGTAACAGGGAGGAAGGAGGGGATGATGTCAGGTCAGTATTACCCTTACGTCTGGGGCTACAAACACGCTACAATGGCCGGTACAAAGGGCAGCGAAGTCGCGAGACGGAGCAAATCCCATCAAAGCCGGTCTCAGTTCGGATAGCAGGCTGAAACTCGCCTGCTTGAAGTCGGAATCGCTAGTAACGGTAGGTCAGCTATACTACCGTGAATACGTTCCCGGGTCTTGTACACACCGCCCGTCAAACCATGAAAGTCACCAATACCTGACGTGTTGCCTTCGTGCAGCCCTAAGGTAGGGGGGATGATTGGGGTTAAGTCGTAACAAGGTATCCGTACGGGAACGTGCGGATGGATTACCTCCTTTCTAGGGAGAAACTAGCATCAGAGCGGAGCAATCCTTCTGAGAGCTAGGTCGATCTCGATAAGTTGTAAATCAGTACTGACAACTTATTTTATCCATCTTCGGATGGACGAGACATTCAGTTTACTGTACCTTTGTGAACTTGACGTTGAGATGCACTATTCAGTTTTTAACCGAAGCACTTTTGCTAAGGAGCCCGACCATTGCGAGAGGGCTTCTTTTTATATCCGAAGATAAACAGTTGAGTTTTTTGGGTTTCTTCGGTAAAATACATCGGTAGTTCGACCATTGGTTATTACATAGGGGGACATAGCTCAGTTGGCTAGAGCACCTGCTTTGCAAGCAGGGGGTCCAGGGTTCGAGTCCCTGTGTCTCCACCATTTACATGGGGGCGTCATGCTTACCGCATAGCGTCTCCACCATTTACCCAGTACATTTAATTATTTCTGACGGATGGGCGATTAGCTCAGTTGGTTAGAGCGCGTCACTGATAATGACGAGGTCGGAGGTTCGAGTCCCTCATCGCCCACCAGTCAGAAATAATTGTTTCTTTTTTGTAATAAATGATACCCACGAGCAGTAAATGTATCCTAGTCGGTGTTTTTGTAATATTGCTTACAAAAAATGTTTTTCGCTTTCAGGGGCGAGGGCGTTGCAAATATAACTACGCGATATGCTTGACCGCCTCTGTTGAAAGTAGTACAATCTCATGGATGCTTGAGTTTAGACAGTGAGGCCTAGCGCCAGTTGACTAAACCGCCAAGTTTTAAGCTTAAACTCAAGCTCCACATCAACGTCTTATTCTTTTGAATTTGGCGCGGAGTCCTGAGTCGTAATTTAACAATTGAATTAAGTTAGAGAAGAGAATTGTTCGCTAGACATCGCTCCCTGAGTATTACTCATGGAGAGTTACAGCGAACAAAATATAAGCAATTTAAAGACAAACGGCTATTGGAATCACTCTCCGTCACGCGGGAAGTGGTACATACCAATAACTAGTCAATTGCACACTATACGTTTCTTTTTAAGAAACGTATACTTTCGTAAAAAGTTAATCAAGCGCGCACAAAGGATGCCTTGACATGTAATACCGATGAAGGACGTGATGAGCTGCGAAAAGCTACGGGGAGCTGCTACATAAGCTTTGATCCGTAGATGTCCGAATGGGGAAACCCGGTTAGAGTAATGTCTAATCACACTTATCTGAATATATAGGATAGGGAGTAGGTAACCGCCTGAACTGAAACATCTTAGTAGGGCGAGGAAGAGAAAGTAAACAACGATTCCGGTAGTAGTGGCGAGCGAATCCGGAACAGCCCAAACCTTATTTGCTTTTGCCTGTCAATTTGACGGGTAAATAAGTTGGTAGACGAATGTAAACAAGGGGTTGTGACATTGCAAACATCCTTGTGTGGGAGCTGATTTATCAGCGTCCGCATGAGGCGGCAGGTGCTACCATTAGCCTGCATAAGGTAAGAAATTAGTATTGCGAGCAGAACAAGTTGGAAAGCTTGGCCATAGACAGTGATAGCCTGGTACGCCAAGTGATACTAACCTTATATTTGCAAAGAGTTTACTTGCGATACACAGATTTATCTGCGTATTTAGAGTAAATTCGGTTGTCGAGTAGGTCGGGACACGTGAAACCCTGACTGAATCTGGGGGGTCCACCCCCCAAGGCTAAATATATTACATGATCGATAGAGAACAAGTACCGTGAGGGAAAGGTTAAAAGAACCCCGGAAGGGGAGTGAAATAGAACCTGAAATTGTGCGCGTACAAGGAGTCGGAGCCTGTATTTATACGGGTGACGGCGTGCTTTTTGTAGAACGATCCAACGAGTTATTTGCATGCGCAAGCTTAAGTCATTTGACGCAAGCTAAGCGAAAGCGAGTCTGAATAGGGCGAACTAGTGCATGTGAATAGACCCGAAACCAGGTGACCTAACCATGGGCAGGCTGAAGCGCAGGTAAAACTGCGTGGAGGGCCGAACCGTAGCACGTTGCAACATGCCCGGATGACCTGTGGTTAGCGGTGAAATGCCAATCGAACCTGGAGATAGCTGGTTCTCCTCGAAATAGCTTTAGGGCTAGCGTGACGTGGTAGCAGATAGGGGTAGAGCTCTGTTTCGGACTGGGGGTCGCAAGATTACCCACCCTTGACAAACTACGAATACTATCTGTGGAATCGTTGCAGTTAGAACGGCGGGGCTAAGCTCGTCGCTCGAAAGGGAAACAGCCCAGATCACCATCTAAGGTCCCTAAGTCTATGCTAAGTGGGAAACGAGGTGAGATTTCTTAAACAACTAGGATGTTGGCTTAGAAGCAGCCATTCATTTAAAGAGTGCGTAACAGCTCACTAGTCAAGAGATCTTGCGCGGAAAATGTAACGGGGCTAAGCATAGCACCGAAGATGTGAACTTCAGTTTACTGGAGTGGTAGAGGAGCGTTCCTCTCTGCGTTGAAGTCGAATCGTGAGGTTCGGTGGAGCGTGAGGAAGTGAGAATGTTGGAATGAGTAACCATAAGGCAGGTGAGAATCCTGCCCGCCGAAAGAGCGAGGTTTCCTGGGCCACGGTAATCGTCCCAGGGTTAGTCGGTCCTAAGTCGAGGCGAGTAGCGTAGACGATGGACAACAGGTTAATATTCCTGTACTGGCATGTATTTGTTATATGTGCGCGGCATATTAGTCAGAGCGGATTCATGGTTATATCCGTCTAAGTAGGAGAAATGCCTACGAATGAGACAGCCATCAGGCTGAATTCTGGTGACAGTGCTGACTAGAAAAGCAATATAACGCGTGGTACATGCCATCCGTACCGCAAACCGACACAGGTGCTCAGGTCGAGAAGACCAAGGCGTACGAGTGATTCTTCGTTAAGGAACTCGGCAAACAAGCGACCGTAACTTCGGGATAAGGTCTGCCCCCTCACTGTGTTTATCACAGCGAGATGGTAATTGTGAGTCAGTTTTCTTTTCAGGAAACAACAGTAGTTTTGTAAGTTTTTAACTTCTTACAAGATCTGTATAAACGAGTGAAATTGAGAAAAGAAGGCTGGTCCCTATTATCTCACTGCAACGTGGTAGTTACAGTGAGGGGGCCGCAGCTAAAGAACCCATGCAACTGTTTACCAAAAACATAGGTCTGTGCTAACACGAAAGTGGATGTATACGGGCTGACGCCTGCCCAGTGCTGGAAGGTTAAGGGGAGTTGTGTATGCAGCGAACTGAAGCCCCAGTGAACGGCGGCGGTAACTATAACCGTCCTAAGGTAGCGAAATTCCTTGTCAGGTAAGTTCTGACCTGCACGAATGGCGTAATGATATGGGTACTGTCTCAACGAAGAGCTCGGTGAAAGTGCATTGACGGTAAAGATGCCGTCTGTCCGCAGCAGGACGAAAAGACCCCGTGGAGCTTTACTACAGCTTGACATTGAACCGGGTTATAACATGTGTAGGATAGGTGAGAGGCTTTGAAGCTTAGACGCTAGTCTAGGTGGAGCCATCAGTGAAATATCACCCTTGTTATGATCTTGTTCTTACGGGCACCACAAAATGCTGACATCTCTAGAGAGTACATATTTTTTGCCAACTGTCATATGGTGGTTGCGCGAGGATTATAACTACAAATCCAATGGATTTTAGTCGACTTTTTAGAGCATGATGTCGTCATTTTCTGGTGCCCGGACCGTGTCTGGTGGGTAGTTTAACTGGGGCGGTTGCCTCCTAAAGAGTATCGGAGGCGTTCAAAGGTTAGCTAGGTTCGGATGGAAATCGAATCGATAGTGTATACGCATAAGCTAGCTTGACTGTGAGACCTACAAGTCGAGCAGGGACGAAAGTCGGAGTAAGTTTTCCGCTGTCAGTACATTTGTACAAGAGTGTGGTATCGGCAGCGCTTTCGGATAAAAGTTACCCCGGGGATAACAGGCTTATAGCGCCCAATAGTTCACATAGACGGCGCTGTTTGGCACCTCGATGTCGGCTCATCTCATCCTGGGGCTGGAGCAGGTCCCAAGGGTCCGGCTGTTCGCCGGTTAAAGAGGTACGTGAGCTGGGTTCAGAACGTCGTGAGACAGTTCGGTTTATATCCGCTGTGGACGCAAGGAAATTTGAGAGGATCTACCCCTAGTACGAGAGGACCGGGGCGGACGCACCGCTGGTGTATCAGTTGTTCTACCAAGGGCATTGCTGAGTAGCTATCGTGCGGAATAGATAAGCGCTGAAAGCATATTAAGCGCGAAACTAGCCTCAAGATTAGATTTCCCTATGGAGACCCCAGAAAGACTATCTGGTTGATAGGCGCAAGATGGAAGTGTGGCAACACATGTAGTCGAAGCGTACTAATAGGTCCATCGACTTTTTACGTTCTCTGATCTTATCGCCCTTGTTGGTGATAGGTTCAGAGAAGTGCATTGACTAGTTATTGGTGTGGCATAGCGAGAGCTATAGCCGTACCCGTTTGTTTACAAATTGCATCTTATCTAACGCTACATTTGTACATATTGGACATCGACACTACGCCTCTAGAGGAGGCGTGGTAGATAGTAGATAGTAGATAGGGAAAAGACCCCTAACTACCAACTACCAACTACCGCGCTTTATGAGGAAGCGCTAGTCGGTGCCCATAGCGTGAGGGAAACACCTGTTACCATACCGAACACAGCAGTTAAGCCTTTCAGCGGTTACAATACTTGGGTCTTTTAGCCCTGGGAAAATAGCACGGTGCCGTTTTATAAAAAAGACTTCCGAAAGGAAGTCTTTTTTCTTTGTCCCAAGCAGAGCAGTGGGTGTTGTTCTATAAAAAAGACTTCGTGAGTGAAGCCTATTTTCTTTGGCCGTGCTATTTTCCCAGAAAATGAATAATTAAAATAGAATAGAATAGGGCCACGCGTACAGGCAGAGAACATTGAGCGCCATTTTGTTCATTAGGCTCTCACTTCTACATGAATCTCTCTTCACAGAATCTTCAGACATAGAGGCGTCTCTAACAGTGGTCATTAATTTTGTACTCAGCCGAATTGCGCTGGCCGCACAACAAGCGCGCTTCATAAAGCGTTGTAATTTTATAATATAGGTAAAAATTAACAGATACAAACAAAGTTATCTATATATTGTAATACTAACAACGAGTGATTGACTCTCAGCTATGAAATTTTATATCATGGTAGCGTATAGCTCTATATAAAGAGCATTACAAATAAAAACTACAAAAAATAAAAAGGAGAAACAATATGTTTCGCAAAAAAATAGGCGCAGTTGTTGCCGTTGCTGCATTTATGGCAGCAGTCACCGTTCCGGCGGTGTCACACGCAGCACTAAGCCCGAGCCTGTCTCAGGTGATTAATGCGGGAACCCTCTCTGTTGACTTTGTCGACGGATCGGATCTCTCGATCGCAAGTCCATCAGTTGCCTTTGGCGCTGTGAACTTCGACTTTGCCTGCCAAGACGGTACGGCAACCCTGGCTACTGCTTCGCAGAAGATCCAGGTCAAAAACCCACTTACCGGTGGTGTAAAGGTTGACATCAACACTCAAACTCCAGCATCGGATGTATGGAGTGATGGTGGCACAAACAGCTATGCCTACAACGATGCCACTGGCAGCGGTTGTACAAACGGTCAGCTAAGTGTTGGCTCTGATGCCACTTTAGTAAAGACTGCTGGTGCGGGTACACCTACGTACACCACCCCAGGCGGTGCGTTCACAGGCACAACATCTGTAACCCTGTTGAATAACACTGGTACTGTTCCGTACAACGCGGATATCACTGGCTACACGCTGACTCAGAAGATTCCTGCTGAGCAGATTGCTGGTACCTACAGCCTTCCAATGGTTGTTACTTACGTTGCTCAGTAATTCTGAGTGCTTACCTGGCTGTCTTTAATGAGATAGTCGTCACAATTAGTTCTCACCGCTTACCCGAGAACTAATTGTGACACCTTGCACCTTTTAGCCTTCGCATGATTGCGCTAGAAAAAATAAGCAGAAGCATGTACAGTAGTGACCAAGATGGTGCGAACTGTACATAGATTCGGTAAAGTGCTGGCTGCTTGCGCAGTTCTGCTTGTATCTGCGCAGACACTGGTGTCTGCGGGCTCAGCAGATGTCGGAATAACACCGGCATACCCCGATGAGGGCAATAGTCGAAGTAAGATCATATTTATCATGACGCTGGAGCCTGGAGAGACGGGCACGAATGGCGTCAGACTCATCAACTCGGGTACGGAGAAACGAACACTACAGGTCTATCCAGTAGATGGGTCATCCTCTGTAGACGGCTCCTTCTCGTGTCGTCAAGAGTCCGAGGATCGAAAAGAAGTTGGTATGTGGGTGAATCTATCTGAAGATACGGTTAGTATTGAGCCAGGTGCTCAAAAAGTTGTAGATTTCGACGTAACCGTACCTGACGGCACAAGCCCCGGTGAACACAATGGCTGTATAGCCGTACAAGACTTACAAAACGTACCAGCACAATCAGGGGAGGGTATATTGCTTGGTTTCCGTTCAGCAATCCGCCTAGCGGTCACTGTGCCTGGTGATATCATCAAAAAACTCGAGCTGAAGGAAATCAAGATTAGCCAGAACGAAGGCAAGTATGAAGTCATGCCGTTAGTGAAAAATACCGGCAATGTATCATTGGACGTAAAGTCCTACATACAGCTTGAGAGCATCTTCAAACAAAAAACACCTATCAAAAGTGATTCGACCTGTCCGGTTGTGCCAGGTGCAACCCAGTCATGTGGCTATTCATTTGAGCGACCCTACTGGGGAGGTATCTACAGGGCTCATGTCTCAATGAGCTATAATTCCGATCCAAATGATGGTATCGGCCAAAACACTTCTAAGCAAACTAAGATTCGTAAAGATTCCAGTTTGTTTTTTATGATGCCAGACCCACTTGCGGCGTTGGCAGAGCTAGCGGTACTAGCAACTGTTGCGTGGCTGGCGATTACTCCTTTCCGTCGTCGTGTCCGCAGGAAACGAATTATGCGTAGCTGGGAAAAGCATTTAGTGGAAGACTCAGCTGAAACAATTATGAGCATTGCAGCTGTTCGAGGTGCTAAATGGCGACGCATAGCTAAGATGAACCATCTGAGGGCACCATATACGCTTCGTTTAGGTCAGACTATAATTGTGCCAAAGCCCAAGAGTGTAAAACAAAGAAGGCAGCGCAGACAGCGTAAGAGCGAGCTTGATTGGTTCCTTGACGACCAAGTCACAAGTACCCCGACTGAGCCCGCACAAGCCCCCCAGGAGACTCCTCAAGCAGCTACGCCGGTACAACAAACTCAAGAGCCTAAACACGTAGCCCCTCAAGCACCCTCTCGCCCACCTGAGCCTAGTCCTGACACCTGGGTTACTCCTGGATCTGATACCAGCGAAACCTATGACGAGAATTACGTTGATTGGCGAGAAGGTGCAAACCCTACCGAGCTACAAGATATAGAGACTCGACTTGGTGACTATACCGCTGTGCCTAGACTACGCTCTTACTCGACAGAAGTAGGGTCAAAAGCCAAGAAATCCGCAAAAAGCTCAAAAGCAACCATATCTAAGAAGACGCCCAAGCGCCAAGCAAAGCCGAAGAAGAGGAAATAACAATGAACGTCATGAGAGCCATGCAGCCTGCAAGGTGGGGAGGTTATTTTGCTATAGCCATGCTCGTGGCAAGCTGGTTCTCGCCGTTCCTGCCGACTGTTTCTGCGGTGGGGCTGTTTGTGCAACAATCACCTGTTGCGATTACGACCAGCAACTCGAACAGCCAGGCCGCGACATTACCCGCTGCGGCCACCGCAGGCAATCTGCTCGTCATCGTCTGTAGCGTTGGGGCGTCATCTACGGTTAGCGTAGCTGGCTACTCGACGGCCGCCGCATCGGTGAGTGGCACCGTATCCCAGGGCATATTCTATAAAATTGCCACCGGTGGTGAGACCACCGCAACGTGTAACAGTTCCCTCAGGACAAGAAATGGTATTGGTGCTCACATGTACGAATATAGCGGCATGAACACTCTCAGTACGCTTGATACGAACGCAACCACCAGTGGTACGGGTACGGCTCTTAGCTCTGGCTCAGCAACCCCCACCAGCAGTAGTAGCCTTGTGTTCACGGCGTTTACAACTATCGGAGGAACTTCTTTCAGCGGTATTACAGCAGGCTATACCAAGCGGGCCGACACGCTCAATACAATTCACCTTGGGGAGGCTGAGCGCTTCACGACACTCACTACTGCTCAATCTGTAGCGGCAACGAATACCGTATCTGCGGCCTGGCGCGGGCAGATAGCTATATTTAAGGTGGCTGTCGGGGTCAAGACGGCCGATATAGTAGACAATTTGGGTGCATCGGTGCCGAGCCCCTCAGTTAGTTTCCCGGCCGCAATATCAGATCTTGGTTGTAACGTTAATGGCGCAACGCTAGGCACAAGTACACAGAAGATTCGAGTGTCAAACACGACACCATCGCCAACCTGGTCAATTACAATTGCGGCTACCGCAGGCAGCACGGCATACTGGGATGGCGGCAACCCTGTCACAAGATACGACTTCAATGACTCGACACTCGATGGCTGTACCGATGGCGGCGATGCTGATTCGTTGGCAGGGAAACTCTTCATTAACCCATCAGCTGCGACCATTACCCCTATTGGCGGTGGCTGTACGACGACCGGCTTAACGCTTAATTCATTAACGGGTTTCTCCGAAGGAACCCAAGACTCCATAACTATCATTACGGCTGGTACCGGTGCCCAGACGGGCTGCACGTGGGATATTACTGATATTACCCTTGTGCAAAACATACCAGCCGAGCAACGAACAGGTACGTATAGCTTTAGCCTGACATTGACGCTACTAGCTATGTAGTGCAATACTAGCAATGATGCTAAAAACAAAAGTACTTCTGTTTATTTCGGTACTATCTCTGAGTATCTTTGTTTATGCGCATAGTGTGAGCGCGGCATCATTTGTAACGTTTCATCAAAAAATAGGCCTTCTGCCTTGTACGCTTACCACCGTATTTGACACAGATGGAAACCGTACGTATACGATTTCCTCTGGCTGCGGGAAGCTTGTTCCAGCGCTTCAGACGAAATCGACCACACCTACGACAAGTCAACTGACAACGAACTTTAGCGGCAATGCCAGTAACACGATATTCTCGGGGGGAAACACTAGACCGTATCTCGACTCATCACCACAGAAACAACCCCGGGACGGCTATATGTTGCTCGCAGAAGTAGGTTCAGTCTATGAGTTCTACCTAAACGGTGATTCAAAACAGGGTCAACCTCGATTATTTAAGATAATTGCAATCAGAGAAGATACCGTCGTCATGCAGCTTTTACCAAGCGAGCGTATGTTTAGCCTTCGGTTTGACGAACGCACTGAGATTAATATCGCCTATGATGAGAGAGCTGATGTCGTGTTTCGGCTCGTACAGATTCGTGATGATGGATCCGTGCTGCTTCACCTATCGTTCCCACCTCAACCCGGATCAGAGAACTGGATTCAGGACCACTGGTTTGCATTCACTGCAAGCACACTTTTGGTCGGTGCGAGCATGATATTACTACATGGCTACATCTACAGCCAGTATCTGTTATTGCATCACTTACCGGCTAAAGAGTGGTGGATAAATCACGTTCACGAGCCGCTCGAGAAATAACAATCGTGAATCTTAGGTTGCAAGAGTAATCTTTTTATTATCATATTCTGTTGACATAAGCGCAAAGCTATGATAGCATAAGCTTAGTTCAGAAGGATAAGAGGGTTCCTAGACGGCTTTTTGCTGTTTAGGGCCCTCTTTCTTTTTGTAACATCAATGTAAACACTTGGGAGGTGTTAAGATGGCAGGAACTAAAGTTGGCGGCATGGCCGCAGCAGCGACAAACAAGAAAAAGTATGGTCCAGACTTCTATGCACGCATAGGCGCAAAGGGCGGCAAGCTTGGCAAAACCGGTGGTTTTGCTGCAGGCGACGCTGGCCGTGAGCGAGCACGCACATACGGTGCTGTCGGTGGACGTATTTCACGTCGCACAAAAAAGAACGCGTAATTCGAGTATATACTCGAATATGCAAATAGAGCCCTCATGCTGAGGGCTCTATTTTTTGTTTTTTCTATATGGTCGACAGTGCCGAGAGCGAGTGACTCGCCATGAATTACCGCAATTATGACAGCGGTAAGTATGGGCGTCCTGCTGGGTGCATCTTTCTTGGCATGTAGGGCAGGTCGATCGAATGTGGAGCCAATCTCGATAGCTATCAAGTGCATCCTCGATGTACGTGTCATCGAGATGTATGCCGTATTTTTTTGCACTCTCATGCGCCTTTTCCCACGCCTCTACTTCCATATGCAGTAACTCAATATCACTAGTATAGTCTGCGTGCTTAAGCTGGGCATGACCGATCTCATGGAGGAGTGCCCATAATCCGCGTTCGTCCTTGAGCTGTGCCGTGTTGTAAGATATGACATGCTTGCCGCCATGCCATGAGAACTGCGAAGCTTCTTCAAACTTCAGTTCAGGGAAATCCCGCTGGATTGTATCTGATAGTTGGAGATTAAGCGAAGTGTTGTTTTGCGTAGTCATAGCAACCATATATTACCGCTTCATCAGGTCGTTTCGCCCCAAGAATTGGCGGGATGTGTAACATCGGTGTTTCATATCGTTGTAAATCTTTTATAAGCAAATCATGGAATCGATCGATGTAGTGGCCTGCGCCGCCGCCCACCACGATGACTTCAGGCTCTAGGATTGCAATAAGTTCGACAAATCCAGGGGTGAACGTCCTGACAATCTTCGCCCACGTTGCTTTATCGGTTATCTCTGACGCCATCTTGCCGTATTTACGAACGATAGCGCTACCTGAGGCGAAACTCTCCCAAGGTACGAGCTTATCATCTCGGGCTAAGAGGATGCTATGACCACCACCATCTCCGATGGTTTCGTCGATTTCCCCATCAACAGTTAAACCGATACCGATACCAGTACTAATTGTGATGTAGAGCACACGCTTGTATTGTTTCTTCAACAACATAGATTCACTGAGGCCAGCGAGTTTCGCATCGTTCTCGACGAGCAGTGGACACGCTACTATTCGCTCAAGATCTCTCAATACGTGTATATTCTGCCAGTCTATTCGGTTGCCGAGTTGGACTATCTTGCCGTGCTTCCGGTCTATCGTACCGGGAATTGCGACACAGCCTGCTCGGAAATCTTTTGTGGTGAAATCACCTATAGCTTCTGTAAGTGCAGGCAAAAAATCTTCGTATAATTCAGGTGTTAGGAATTTCGTGGACTCATGTATAACGCCGTCATTGGTTACGGCTGCAATGAGTGTTTTTGTTCCCCCTATGTCGATTGCAATATACATACTTTTCCTACCCTTGTCGTGTGATTTAAGAATAGTGTATCACGTAATGATAGTTGGCTTCGATACTCTGTTTGAATAAATAAATGTACTACCGTACGCATGGTTGCTCACAGGGTGTAAAACAGGTATAATGTTTAGTAATCTTTTGGACCAGGCCGGACGCTGAGCTTAAAAGCTTTGTTTCATGGTGAGGTTCTCTGGAAAATACACTTATGAAGGAGGCACGTAAGAAATGCCAAACAACAGTACTAGTAATATAACAATGGACGACTTGCTCGCAGGGTCTGAGCTGAAACAGCTTGAGACGGGCGATATAGTCGAAGGAAGCATCAGCTCGGTCCGCAAGCACCAGGTCTGGATTGACCTAGGAGCTCGAGGTGTCGGAGTTGTGATGCGTCGAGAGGTTGGCCACGGTCAATCACTTGAAGAAGGTTCACCAGTCACCGTGAGTGTGATTGATGCTGAAATGGACGAAGGGTATGCACTTTTGAGCATGCGCCGAGCCGCAAAGGATCGCGGTTGGGATGAGCTACAGCGCGTATTTGACGCTGGAGACATCATCGAAATTACAGCTTATGACGCAAACCGTGGAGGTCTGCTTGTAGAGTTAGAGGGGATTCGCGGATTCTTGCCAGTTTCTCAGCTCGCTGCTGGACATTACCCAAGGGTAAGTGGTGCAGATAAGGATGAGATTCTTCAGAAGCTTAATGCTTTAACGACCAAGCCGATTCGAGTTCGAATTCTCGACGTTAGTCGTAAAGACAACAAGCTCATCTTCTCCGAGAAAGAAGCAGTCAAAGATGATATGCAGGCTCGTTTCTCAGAACTTAAGGTTGGAGACGAGGTTGAAGGTATAGTCACAGGTGTTATTGATTTTGGCGCATTCGTCAATGTCGATGGTATCGAAGGTCTAATTCACATCTCTGAGATTAGTTGGGAACGTGTCGAAAACCCACGTGACTACGTGAAGGTTGGCGAGACTGTCAAAGCAAAGATTATTGCTATTGATAAGGACCGTCTTTCACTCAGCCTAAAGCAGATGCAGGAAGATCCATGGCTCAAAGAAGTTAAATCTTTCAAAAAGGGTGAAAAAGTCGAAGGTAAGATTACTCGCATTACGCCATTTGGCGCGTTCGTACAGCTCAGCCCTAGCGTTGAGGCACTTGTACACGTTAGTGAAATGGGTGATGACGAAAGTGTCGACCCAGAGAAGATATTCCGCCTCAATGAGAAAAAAGAGTTTCGGGTACTCGAAATTGACACCGACGCTCGCAAAATCTCACTAAGCCTCAAGGGCGCAAAATAAATTTCAGACAAACCAGTTTGGACTAAACGGTAGAAAGGAGCACATACAATGGCAGCATCGATCGAAATAGCGGATAGCATTACTGTCGGTGAGCTTGCGGATGTGCTCAAGCTACCGGCAACTCGTCTCATCGGAGAATTATTCAAGAATGGCATGGTCACGACCATTAATGAGCGGCTTGATTTCGATACAGCCCAGATTATTGTAGGTGAACTTGGACTTGATGTTGAGCTCATAAAAAAAGGCAATGATATTGAACCGGTGGCGCGACGTACCGCAAGCGCAGACAGCGCACATAATACTGAGCGACCACCAGTTGTAGCAGTAATGGGTCACGTCGATCACGGCAAAACAAGCTTGCTTGATGCTATCCGAGGTGCAGAGGTTGCCAAAGGTGAAGCCGGCGGCATCACCCAACACATCTCTGCTTATCAGGTAGAGCACAACAACAAACTCATTACTTTTCTCGATACGCCGGGGCATGAAGCCTTTGCGGCGATTCGCCAGCACGGCGCACATCTTACGGATATTGTTATCATCGTGGTCGCGGCTGACGATGGCGTGAAGCCACAGACCATAGAGGCGATACGGTATGCGAGGAAAGCGGGTGTACGTATCGTTGTCGCTATCAATAAAATTGATAAAGAGGGTGCCAACGAGGCGCTCGTTAAACAACAGCTCGCCGAGCAAAACCTACTTATAGAAGAATGGGGCGGTGATATCGTAGCTATCCCTGTCTCTGCTATAACCAAGAAGGGCATAGATGCGTTGCTAGACATGCTTCTTCTGGTGAGTGATGTCGAAGAGCTTAAGGCCGATCCAACGGTACCCGCAGCGGGGCTAATTGTTGAGGCTCACCTCGAACATGGTCGTGGTCCTATCGCACACGCTCTCGTCGAAGAGGGCACACTCAAACCAGGCGATTTTATCGTGGCGGGCGCATCGTATGCAAAGATTCGAAACCTAGAGTCGACAACCAGCAAAGCACTTAAAACAGCCGGACCATCTACGCCAGTCGTTATTACAGGCTTTAAGAAACTGCCAGAGTTCGGTGATAGCTTTGTGATTGTTAAGAATGAGCGTGAAGCGCGTGCACTGTCCGAAGAGGGCGCTCTTCGTCTTCAAGCGTCCCGGCGAGGTGATATGAGTGGAAATGAGCTGCTTCGTCTCATAAGTCAGTCAGATAAACTCCAGGAACTTCCTGTCATTGTCAAAGCTGACGTGCAGGGTTCATTAACATCAGTTGTCGATAGCCTCAAGAGCATTAGCACTGATGAGGTAGCGGTTCGTATCGTCAGCGCGAGCGTGGGTGTTATCAATGAAAATGATGTACACATGGCAAATAGCTCCGAACAAAAGGCAATATTGTATGGCTTTAACACCTCTGTAGGCACAAGCGTGAAACAGCGTGCAGCACGAGACCGCGTCTCGATTCGACTATACTCAGTTATCTATGAACTTATTGATGATGTACGCAATGAACTGAGCGCACTGCTTGCGCCCGAGCTGACCGAAAAAGAGCTCGGCACACTTGAAATAAAGGGTGTATTCAATACAACTCGTACTCAGGTGATCTGTGGCGGAAAGGTATTGGGTGGTAAACTAACCGTACCCGCACAGGTTAAAATCGAACGTGGCAAAGAAGAAATCGCTCGAGCAAAGCTAACTGGTCTCAAGCGTGGTCCAAACGACGCCAAAGATCTTACAGAGGGTGAACTTGGTGGTTTGGAAATCGAGACTACGTCTAAGCTTGATATTCAAATTGGCGATAAATTGACAGTGTTCACGGTAGAAACTAAGGAACGAAGTCTCTAGAGGGTGTACAATATAAGCTATGCTAAAGCTTGATAATAATCTTTTGCAAGAACTTGGGCTCGGTGAGTTGCCGGACGAGCAAAAGAAAGCAATGATTCAACACATTTACGAAACACTAGAGCTTCGTGTTGGAACTCAGCTTGCAAATCAAATGACAGATAAACAACTCGAGGAATTCGAGCAGTTTGTTGATGGCGGTGGAGATGCGGATCAGACACAGGCACTACAGTGGCTCGAAGCCAACCTTCCGAACTACAAACAGGTAGTCAACGATGTATTTGAGGCACTAAAGATAGAGATACGACAGACGGCGCCACAAGTTCTTGCTGCAAGTAAGCAGACTGGGCAAAACCCAAATCTACCCGACGCACAACAATCTCAATAGTTATTTCCCCTACTTATAATAAATGGGCGTGACCAGCCAAAAACGCTTGTGCAGTCATCTCAGATTTTCCGGCTGGTTTTAGGGTATCAATCGAGAGTAGTCCATCCGACGTTTGGGCGTATAGATTTTTATTGGCTACAAATATTGTTTTATTTTCAACAGTATTAGAGCTGTTAGTCACCGCATGTGCGGTTAATATCGCGCACTCTTTACCTGCGATGATGAGTCGACTACCAGGCCAGCCAGCATAGGCGGTAATCTCACGAACAAGTAAGTTTGCTGGCTTGGTGAGGTCAATGTTACGTACATTTTTTTCAATACGGCTAGTATAGGTTGCTGCACTATCATCCTGTGGTGCTGCCACGACAGTACCCAATAGTATCTCCGGTAAAAGATCACATAGCATTGTAGCTCCGATATCCGATATCTCGGAAACAAGCTCCTGCTTGCTGAGACTATTAATAGACAGACTTGATTGTCCATATATTGGGCCAGCATCCATCTTTTGGGCTAGCTGCATAATCGAAACACCCGTCTCGATATCTCCTTCAAGCAGAACGCTCTCGATGGGTGTTGAGCCACGGTGTTTTGGTAGCAGTGAGGGGTGAACATTTATGATTCCTCCTGGAAAAATATCAATCACCGATGCGGGCACGAGCTTGCCATATGCGGCGAGAATGGCGGCATCAGCGTGAGATTCAACTAGTTCTGCCTCGATTTCACGAAGAGAAATCGGCCGTAGTATGGGGATATTGTGTACTTGAGCGAGCTCAACAACAGCAGGGGTTTGTTTATTCCTTGACCTAGTTCCATTATCACTCAAGATGAGCGCAACGATAGTATACCCCGCATCTATAAGCGTATGAAGAATCGGCGCGTCAGTATGAGTGCCCGTAGCAAGCTGTTCGTTGCCGAAGAATACTAATCGTGTACTATTCTGTTTGCCAGAGTTGTTCATTGTTTTTAATCTCCGTTTCGTAATCAAGCGCTGAGAGCTTGCCATCATCATCGAGCACAAAAAATGCTTCTTCATCATCATGGATACGATCAACAAATACGATGCCGTTGGTATGGTCTATCTCATGCTGAAAGACTCGTGCAAGGAATCCCTCAGCTGTCGTTCTGACCTCTTTGCCGTGCTCATCGATGGCTTTGACTCGGACTTTGCTATAACGCGGTACGTGGCCATAGATATCTTTTACACTCAAACAGCCCTCATAGTCGTAGACTATTTCTCCCTCATATTTTGTTATTTCGGGGTTAATAAACACCTTGAACTCTCTGTTTTGTTTGTCATTGAAGTCTTTGCGTATAACTACAGCTCTTTGCAATACACCAATCTGGACTGCAGCTAGTGCCACACCTACCTCATGATCACGACTATCTTCCCACTCGAGTGTCACGGTTTCCATGTTAGATATGAGATCTGCTACGTCCGAGCTTATGAGGCCAATTTTTTTAGAACGTTCACGGAGGTCCGGACTGGGTAAGGTGATTAACTGTTTGTTCATGCAAGGTAGTATATCAGATGGTAGACCTGAATTATCTAGCTATAACAGGTTAATCGGGTCAATGTCATACGACCAACCTGATGGTAGTTCAGCAATAATTTCTAGCAATGCCGTGCGATTCCGAGATTTTACGATAAGCTGCCATTTATACTTCTGATTTTCTCGAGGGTGGAAGCTTGGAGACGGGCCTTCTATCGCGATAGCGCTGTGTGTTGATGCTATAGCGAGTTTCTGCGCCAGAGCAGTTTCCTCGGCTTTGTCTGAGCTCGCACGGGAACAAGTTAGTTTCAGTAGGTAAACAAATGGCGGAAAATGAAATAATTTTCGTTCGCCTAGCTCTTGCTTGTAATATTCATCCCATTTACTCTCAAGTGCGGCATGTAGGACAGTTTGCTCGGGGCTATAAGTCTGCACTATGACGGTGCCTTCGCTGTGACCACGGCCAACTCGGCCAATTGTTTGAGATATAAGCTGATAGGTGCGCTCAGTAGAGGTGAAGTCCGGTATGAGTAGACTGCTATCGGCATTCAGTATACCGACCAGAGATAGGTTTGGTAGGTCGAGGCCTTTGGTAATCATCTGAGTACCGATAATGATATCAACCTCACCGTTTTGTAATGATGCTAGTTGTGTCTCAAGCTGTTCGTCTTTGGCCGAGTCACTATCGAATCTTTGTACTGAAGCCTGAGGGAACAAGCGACGCACTTCATCGGCAATAGCTTTGGTACCGATGGAACGTAGTACTATATCGGTGTTTCCACATTCAGGGCAGCTCTTTGGTAATTCTGAGCTGCGACCACAGGTATGACAGCGTAGTGAATGGGCATCACCGTGATAGGTCAGGGGTAGGTCACAGTGCGAACATAGCGCCCGCCAACCGCAGCTATTGCATAGAATTGCTGCAGCCGTTCCTCGCCGATTCAAAAACAACAATGACTGATTGCTGGTCTCAAGTTTGCTTTGCATCTCCTCGATCAGTGCGTTACTCAGGATTTTACTCTTTGTATGGTTTGATGCGTCACGCATGTCAATGATGACTTTCGTCGTTTTTTCAGTCGCTGGACGCTCTTTTGCCAGAGAATCCAAATTGATAACTGGACGCTCTTTTGCCTTTGTAAAATAGTAATCATCAATGTTCGGCGTGGCCGAGGCGCTGATGACGCATGCGTCGTGGAGACTACCGAGCATAGCTGCGACACGCTCTGTTCGGTAGTGTGGGGCGGTTTCGTTTTTGTAAGCCTGGTCGTGAGACTCGTCTATAACGATAAGTCCCACATTGCGTGCTGGTGCGAACAGAGCAGAACGGGGGCCAATAATTACCACAGGTACTTTAGCTGAAAGAATCTGATACCAAATGTCTCGGCGCTGGGCTGAGGTTTGTCGTGAATGAAGTACGAATACATTTTGCTGAAAAACACTAGAAAACACGTCATATAATTGAGTTGTTAGCCCAATTTCTGGTGTAAGAATAATCGCAGATCTCCCGGCCACGACAGTGTGGAGGGCTTTTTCTATATAGATACGAGTTTTGCCACTGCCAGTAATCCCATGCAAAAGATGGTAGCCTGAGGACTCTATTTGCTCATATGCTTTTCGCTGATCCTTCGTAAGAGCTGGGAGGCTTTTCGTGTCGGGCTTGCTCTTATCGCTGTGTTTTAGAACGGTGGTTTTAGGATAGGGGATACTCGGTGGTAAGAATTGGCGTACAATTGCCCCAAAGTGAGCTGGGTAATATTGGCGGAGCCATTTGATTAGTTGTAATACTTGCTGAGGTACCGCGTCATAGGGTGCAACCGAGCTGATAGACTTAGTTTCGAAAGCTGGTTTTTCAACAACACTGTAGATAATACCGAGCGTTTTTTTCTGGCGCAGTGCGACTTGCACTATAGTACCGTGCTTAATTTCTTCTTCCCACGAATAGGTAAGTGCTTCAGCACCGTGATATTGTGTGCTCCCGACTAAGACCTCGTAGTACAGCATTGCACCTATGAGTATATAGGATAGTACATCCTAGGGATAACGTATATGAACCGCGCAAATGGCACTTACGTAAAATTGGTGTTGAAAACCCCGCAACTAGTTGTTATATTAGATGTAGCACGTTGTCGTTACGACAATATAGAGCTTATGTGAATGGATAAATCAATATAAGGGTTATATATGCTAGATGTCTTCATTACTTCTCGAGTCCGCCGCAAAATTATTGTGATTTATGCAAAATACCCAGACTTCAAGACGCACGTTCGTGGGCTAGCTAAGCTCATCAAAGAAGATGCAGGGAATATCCAGCGTGAGCTGAAGCGCCTCGAAAAAGCCGGCTTCCTTATCTCAGAAAAGCAAGGCAACACCAAGATTTACCACACAAATAAGCAATTCATTATCTTCAAAGAACTTCAAAGCATCGTCCTGAAAAGCCAACGGACACAACAAAAGCGTCAAGTCAGCTAAACTTGGGGCGGACTAACTCCTAAAAAAGGGTTGTCGCAACGGGGAGTAACTGCTATACTCTCGGGAGTATGATAGAGGTTACACGAAAAGACGGTAAAGAGTCTGCTGAGAACATGTTGCGTCGTTTTAATCGACGAGTGCAGCAGTCTGGCCTAGTTCTAGCTGTGAAGCAAGGACAGTATTTTGAGAAGCCGATCAGCAAGCGAGAGCGACGCCAGAAGGCCATTGTGCGTAATCAGCGAAAAGCTTTGAAGATTAAGCGCATCAAACTCGGCCAGCGCTAAGAGACTACAATGTCCCAGGATATCAAACGCCAACTACAAGCCGACGTAAAGGTCGCTATGTTGGCGCATGATGCGTTACGTACAGAAACTCTTCGAGGCCTGCAGAGTGTTATTCTGTATGCCGAAGTCGCGGCAGGTAAGCGAGACGAGGGGCTTACAGACGTTGAAATTGAAGTGCTGTTTGCTAAAGAAGTAAAAAAACGCCAGGAGAGTGCTGATTTATACATTAAAGGTCACGCCCAAGAGCGCGCCGATAAAGAGCTCGCCGAAAAAGTGATTATAGAGGCGTATCTACCGGAACAGCTGAGCGAAGCTGACATTGCGTCGACGATTGATGAGGTTATAGCAGCTGTTCAACCATCAGGTCTACAGCAAATGGGGCAGGTAATCGGTCAAGTTAAAGCGAAGCTCGGTAATGCTGCGGATGGTAGTGTTATCGCACGACTCGTAAAGGAGAAACTACAATGATACTTCTGATGGGACCAGCCGGCGCCGGTAAGAGTATGCAGGGACACAAACTAGCTGATGAATACGGCTGGGCTTATATATCGACTGGCGAGATATTCCGATTGCTTATCACTGGTCACCGCCGCGAAGAAATGCTTGAGGGCAAATTACTCAGCGATACCGAAACAATCCATGTTGTCGACAAGGTGCTCGACATCGTTGATACGAGTGGCCAGTTTATTCTCGACGGATTTCCTCGTACTGCAAATCAAATAGTATGGATGCTCGGTGAGATTGCAGCCGGTCGTTTTGAAAAACCAGTCGTGGTCCATTTAAATATTAGCGAAGAGGAAATACGAACCCGACTCAGCAAGCGTGGTCGTATCGACGATACCGACGCAGCCATAGACCTTCGATACAAGTTGTACGAAGAACAGACTCACCCTATTCTCGAGCAAATGAAGGACGCAGGTATCGTCGTCCATGAGATTGATGCGATAGGCACTCCACTGACAATCCACAATAAAATTATAGAAGCTCTGGGAGTTTAACGGTGCAGCCAAAAACCACTACTGAGCTCAAGGCAATGCGAAAGAGCGGCTATATTTTGGCTTCTGTGCTTGAGAAGATCCGACGAGAAGTAAAAGCCGGTATGACGCCGAAGCAAGCTTCGGCCATTGCAGCTTCGGAACTTGAGAGACTTGGCGGCAAGGCAGCCTTCAAGGGTTTTGAGGGATTCCCGGACATTATATGTATCTCAAACAATAATGAGGTCCAACATAGTATCCCGAACGATGTCGCTTTTAAAAACGGCGATATAGTGAATTTTGATTTTGGGGTCATCTACGAAAATATGGTGACAGACGCTGGGATTACCGTCTGTGTGGGTGGCGCTCCAGATAAAGCCGCACAGCGATTATTGAAGGGCACCGAAGAAGCACTTTATGCGGGTATCGATCAGGTGCGCGATGGTGCTCGTATTGGTGATATATCCGCAGCAGTCGAAAAGGTGCTTCGCTCATACGATCTTGGTATCGTACGTGAGCTCGTAGGCCATGGTGTTGGCCACGAGCTACATGAAGCTCCCGAAATACCTAATTACGGACACACAGGAACTGGTCCGGTGTTGCGGGAAGGTATGACAATTGCAATTGAACCTATTACAACTCTCGGAAGTCACAAGATTTTTTCAGCCCATGACGGATGGACGCTGTTAACGGTAGACGGTAGCCGGTCAGCTCAATATGAACACACTGTGTTAGTCACAAAAGACGGCGCAGAAATATTGACACAAGTCTAGCCCGCTTGCAACACCTAAACAATAAGCGCTATACTGAGCGGGATATGCGCGACGGCACAACAAATACATACTTCGTCGGATTAGATATAGGTACATCACACGTGCGTTGTATCGTTGGTGTTCATGACAATCCAAATGATCCGAATTCCATCTCTATTATTGGTCACGGCATCAGTAACAATCAGGGGCTACGCAAGGGTGTCGTAATGCATGTAGATGATACGGTTGAAGCTATCGTACAGGCAGTTACCGAGGCTGAGCGTGTCTCTGGGACCCGTATAGAACATGCCACGGTTAATGTGAACGGTGTTCATGTTGCTGGAATGAACTCTAGAGGCACAATTGCCATTAGTAGTTCGAATCGCGAAATAACTACCGAAGATAGAGATAGGGTCGAGGAGTCTGCCGCAATCGTAAAATTACCGAGCAACCGTGAAATCTTACAGGTGTTCGCGAAAAATTATCGCTTAGATGGACAAGACAACCTAAAAGATCCTGTCGGTATGCACGGTGTACGGCTTGAAGTCGATTGCCACATCGTAACCGCAGCAACGCCAAATGTCAGAAACTTAGATCTCGCCCTTGAAAAGGCACAAGTTGTGCCGCGTCATCACACGGTCTCAGCTTTGGCCGCCGCCGAAGCAGTATTAGACCGTAAACAAAAAGAGGCGGGAAGTGCGGTGGTTGATATCGGTGCCGGTACGACGAACATCGTAGTAATAGAAGACGGTGAAATCCAGCACATTGCAGTTATACCAATGGGTGGAATTAATATCACAAATGACCTTGCAATTGGCCTTAAGACTGACATTGAGGTTGCCGAGCAGGTTAAATTAAAACATGCCAAGCTGGGTGATAACTCAGATAAGACGTATCGAATCATTGTGAATGGTACAGGGCACACATTCGAGCAAGCTGAAACGAACATGATAGTTGAAGCTCGGACCGAGGAGCTTCTCGAGTACGTGGATAAAGAGCTAGCTCGTATACATCGTTCACGCAAGCTACCTGGTGGCATTACTATCGTCGGAGACTCAGCAGCCCTGCCTGGGCTTGCCGAATTCGCCCGAGAACAACTCCAACTCCCTGTTCGCATTGGAAAGATACGAGGCTTTGAGGGCCTTGCTGATACCGTTGATGATCCAGGCTATGCTACTGCAGTTGGCTTGATGCAACTCGATGCATTGCTTGCGCCTTTCAGCGAAGCATCAAATTCGAGTCAAATCCTTGGTGGTAATTTCTCTGCAGTGACCCAATTTTTCCGTAAGTTCAAACCCTAGGCCTACATATAGTATTCATAGTGGTTTGAAGTGAGCGCTAATTGTGTTCGTTCGATTCACAGAAGAATTGTTTTTGTGTGCATGTAGTTGAACTCTTGCTCAGCCTTCGGTATACTTGCCTATAGAACATAAGATGAGGGGAAACCAGATGGCACAAGCAGTTGATCCAGCGATTGAAACATTTGCACGAATTAAGGTGGTGGGTGTTGGTGGTGCCGGAGGCGCTGCTATCAATCGTATGATTGAAGCTGGTGTTGAAGGCGTCGAATTTGTTGCAGTAAACACTGACTCACAAGCCTTACATAATTCACTCGCAAATAACAAAATCAACATCGGTCGAGAAACAACTCGTGGCCTTGGGGCTGGTGCTGACCCGACGGTGGGCGAGAAGGCTGCTAGCGAATCTCGTGATGAAATACGTCAAGCGCTTGAAGGCGCAGATATGGTATTCGTCACTATAGGTGCTGGCGGTGGAACGGGTAGTGGCGCTGGTCACATTGTCGCTACTATTGCAAAGGAACTCGATATACTTGTCGTTGGATTTGCGACTAAGCCATTCGCCTTTGAGGGTGAAAAGCGTCGACGAAATGCTGATCAAGCGATTGATAAGCTTCGCGATGCAGTCGATACGCTCATTATCATTCCAAATGATCGACTCCTTCAGACGATCGATCGAGCAACGCCACTCATGGAGGCGTTTAAGGTTGCAGATGATGTACTCCGTCAAGGCGTACAGGGTATCTCAGACTTAATTACGGTCCACGGCCTGATCAACCTTGACTTCGCTGATGTGAAGGCAGTAATGAGCAGCGCTGGCTCTGCTCTCATGGGCATTGGTCGGGCTAGCGGCGAAAACCGTGCCGTTCAAGCTGCTCAGCAGGCTATTGAGTCACCACTTCTCGAGGTCTCTATCGATGGTGCAAGGGGCATACTCTTTAATGTCATCGGTGGTCAAGACCTGTCAATGCACGAAATCAACACCGCAGCAGAAGCCATCACGGCTGCGGCTGACCCAGATGCAAACATCATCTTTGGCGCGACAATTAGCCCAGACCTCGATGGCGAGATAATCATCACCGTCGTTGCGACAGGCTTTGACGCCTCGTATTTCTCTAACAGGAAAACTGTCACAACACCTATTCCTACAGCAGACTCGTCATTGCCACACGGTATAGATAAGTCTACGACCGAAAAAGACATGGAATCTATCGACATGGAGATTACCGACGCTCCAACTGCAGATGCCAACGAAGGTAAATTTACCGACGAGACACCAAGGCCAAACATATGGGCTATTCATAACGACGATGACTCGCAGGATAAAGAAGCTGACGATACTAGCTCAGCTACAGATGACGACACTTCGGCTTCAAAAGTTGTCTCATCTACGGATGAAGACGATGAACTAGAGCGCCCGTCATTCTTACGTCGTCTCGCAAAGCGTCGTCAAAAAGACGATACTTCTGACGAAGATACAAAATAACAGAGGTAAGCAACCTATTCTGTATTAAATAATACAGCGCAAAAAGGCTTTACTAAGCACTACCAGTAGGGGTATGATGTGTGTACAAAACGCTATATATAGCAAATCGTGGAAGGTAAAAATTATGAACCACGTGTTTTGCACCTTATAAAAACAGTAATCAATAACGCAAAGGGCCAAGGATGAAGTGTAGCCAGTGTGATAGCGACGATACAAAGGTTATCGAAAGTCGCGATGTCTCAGAAGGTGAATCAGTCCGACGTCGTCGAGCGTGTGTTGTATGCGGTTATCGATTCACTACCTATGAGCGTATTGAGCGGCCACAGCTTGTCGTCGTCAAGAATGATGGCACGAGGCAGCTTTTTAACAGACAAAAGCTACTTGGTGGTCTATTTCGGGCCTGCGAGAAGACTGCGGTCACGAGCGTGCAGCTCGAACAAGTTGTACAGAGTATAGAGCATGAGCTTTACGCTTGCGCAGAGAACGAAGTTCGCTCAGACAAGATAGGTGAGATGGTGATGGATCGATTAAGCAAACTTGATGAAGTTGCCTACGTGCGCTTCGCGAGTGTCTACAGACGCTTCAAGGATATTGCTAGCTTCGAAAAAGAGCTTTCAAATATACGCGAACGTAAAACACACGAAGTGATGGCCGAGAAACTAGACATCGCAAAAACAAAAACACCCTAGGGGGCCGGCTGGCTCTCCCGGTCGCTTAAGTAACGACAAAACCGATACTTGAGTCGCTAGGAGAGCTTACCAATGAACCGTCTAGGTGAAAAGATCGGTTGGAGGTGTAACTCTAACAAAAATATTAAAAACTAAGTGAGCAGTGCAGAGGTGACACGGCTCACAAGATAGAGGGGAAATAGACATGGGGCAGACAACAGATAGTAGCGTGCAGCGGCTTTTTACAAAGCCAAAATCAAAGGCATACGATCAAGTCGATTGGGTGAAACGTGACTCAAGTCTTAAGAATCCATTCACTGGCGAAGTAGTGTTCGAGCAGCTTGGCGTAGAGATTCCAGCATCATGGTCAATGAATTCGCTCAACATTGTTGCGCAGAAGTATTTCACAGGCACTCCTGGCACGAAGGGACGTGAGTCATCACTCAAGGACCTAATTGACCGCGTCGTCGATACGATAGTTCGACAAGGCCAGCAAGAGGGCTATTTTGATAGTGCCGTAGATGCTGAGACATACCGTGAAGAATTGAAATACATACTTGCGACACAACGTGCAGCCTTCAATAGCCCGGTATGGTTTAACATCGGTGCCGAAGATAGAACACAACAAGCGAGTGCTTGCTTTATCCTTGGGGTTGAAGATACTATGCCTGCAATCTTGCAGTGGTACACCGACGAAGGCATGATTTTTAAGGGTGGTTCTGGTAGTGGCGTCAATGTCAGTCCAATCCGCTCAAGTTTTGAATCACTCGGCAAGAGTGCTGGTACAGCCTCTGGTCCACTTAGCTTTATGCGTGGTGCTGACGCAAGCGCAGGTGCTATTAAGAGTGGTGGTAAGACTCGTCGAGCCGCCAAGATGGTTATTTTGAACGCAGATCACCCAGATATTGAAGAGTTCATTTGGGCAAAAGCAATCGAAGAGGACAAAGCGCGCGTACTACAAGAAGCTGGTTATGATATGAGCCTTGATGGCAAGGATATC
Organism: Candidatus Saccharimonadota bacterium; assembly: GCA_024635495.1. Lineage (GTDB taxonomy): Bacteria > Patescibacteriota > Saccharimonadia > Saccharimonadales > UBA4665 > JAGXIT01. The sequence goes on along the minus strand of JAGXIT010000003.1, from coordinate 6,556 downwards.
TTTAGTGTGCAGTATCAGAATGCAAATAACTCCATGCGCGTAACCGACGAGTTTATGCAGGCTGTTGAAGATGACAAAGACTGGGATCTCAAGGCTGTAAAAACTGGCAAGACGGTCAAAACCATGAAGGCACGTGAACTATTCCGTCAATTTGCTGATGCAGCATGGCGCTGTGCAGATCCAGGTATGCAGTTCGATACAGTCATCAATACATGGCACACGACCCCAAATGCAGGCCGTATTAATGGCAGTAACCCTTGTAGTGAATACATGCACCTCGACAACTCAGCCTGTAACCTCGCAAGTCTCAACTTGCTGAAGTACATGAATGATGACTTTAGCTTTGATATCGAGAGCTTCAAGCACACCGTAGAACTCATCTTCACCGCGCAAGAAATCTTGGTCGGTTACAGTGTCTACCCAACCGAACGTATCACGAAAAACGCAAAAGCATATCGTGAGCTTGGTATCGGCTATGCAAACCTCGGCGCACTTCTCATGGCTCAAGGCTTGCCATACGACAGCGATGAAGGTCGAGCGCAAGCCGCAGCCATCACCGCTCTCCTGACGGGTCACAGCTACGCTACGAGTGCTAAGATGGCTCGCAAGGTTGGTCCATTCTCAGGTTTTCATAAGGATCGCGACAATATGCTCAAGGTATTGCGCATGCATCGTGAAGCGGTTAAGAACATCGATGCGAATTTTGCTTCAGAGGAACTTCTCAACGCTGCCGCGACCGCTTGGGATGAAGCAGTTGAGCTTGGTGAACTGTATGGTGTACGAAACAGTCAGGCAAGCGTGCTGGCGCCTACCGGTACGATTGGTCTGATGATGGACTGTGATACCACTGGTATCGAGCCAGACCTCGGGCTTGTAAAGGTTAAGAAACTTGTCGGCGGCGGTACTATGAATATCGTTAACCAGACAGTACCACGAGCGCTCACTGCTCTTGGCTACACCAAAGAACAAGTCGATGATATCATCGCTTACATCGACACCGAAAAGACCATCCTCGGTGCACCACACCTCAAGAAAGAACACGAACCAGTTTTCGCTTGCTCAATGGGCGACAACTCAATCCACTATCTTGGCCACGTCAAGATGATGGCAGCAGTACAGCCATTCCTATCTGGTGCAATTAGTAAAACCGTCAACATGCCCGAGACCGCTACGGTCGAGGATATCGAGCAGATTCATATTGATGCTTGGAAGATGGGCCTCAAGGCTATCGCAATCTACCGCGACAACTGTAAGGTTGCTCAGCCACTCTCTATGGCGAAGAAAGACGTCGCTAAGACGGATGAGCCAGCCGTTGCCGTGGCAGCCGCTAGTGCAACCGACAAGATTGTCATCAAGCAAGGTGCAGTTCGCCGCGAACTACCGAAGGTACGCAACAGCAAGACATTCAGCTTCCGTGTCGCTGATAGCCATGGCTACATGACCGTTGGCCAGTACGATGATGGCAAACCAGGCGAAGTATTCATGCGCCTTGGTAAGCAGGGCTCAACCCTTGCTGGCTTCATCGACGCTTTTGCTATCTCGGTCAGTCACGGTCTGCAGTTTGGTGTGCCACTCAAGGACTACGTCAAGAGCTTCACGAGTATGACATTCGCGCCAAGTGGTTTCACTGACGACCAAGAGATCCGAACAGCATCAAGTCTTGTTGACTATATGTTCCGACGTCTCGCACTGAGCTATCTCAGTTTCGATGATCGGCTCGAACTTGGCCTCGCTTCTATCGATGACATGCCCGACGACCAGATTACGCTTCTTACTGAAGAAGAATCTGTGAGCGAAGGACAGATCGTTGCAGAGGTAGTAAAAGAAGTAGCTTACACTCAGCCTGAAGCAACTAACGTGCGAGCAAAATCAAGCGAGAAGCCTCTCGTGAATGATGCAGCTGCACCACTCTGCTACAACTGTGGCAATCAGACGCAGCGCTCCGGCAGTTGTTATGTCTGCAGTAGCTGTGGCTCGACAACTGGCTGCTCATAAGCCAGTTGAGCTAAGACGCTCAAATACACCATCGCCCTCGTGACGATGGTGTATTTTTTGTGTTACTCTATAGCCATGAAGATGCTTGTGATTTATCGACCAAAGTCGGAGTACGCTCGGCGTGTGGAGGAATTTATCCGTGACTTATATTCTCACGATATAACCCAGGAAAGTGTACAGATAGTCGATATAGATAGTCGAGAGGGCATCGCCCTTGCAAGCATATATGACATCATGTCTGGCCTCGGTATAGTCGTGACCGATAATGTCGGTTCATATATCAAGGACTGGCAAGGCACTGACTTGCCACTGGTCTCTGAAGTCACCGCCTATATGCGCGGCTAACTAGGGGCATCTTGCAGAATACCCGACAGATGGGTATGATAAGACAGTAAAGACGCTCTAGTGAATAACGCACTAGATGAGTGGCTATCAACCACGAAGTTGCAGGAAGAAACTGCCATTGGCGGCGTAGAGCCTGACGGTACGGCCCGTGAGATCGACAAGCAAGTGCTAAATGAGAGTCATCTCGTTTGGAAGCCAGATGGTACCGTCCAAGTATATTTCTTGGATTCTGGCAGTCAAACAAGATGACTTTTTCTATAAGGAGAAAAAAAGTGAAGTACAAATCAGGAACAAGGCGTAGGGCGTTAGAATACGAAAAAGATTGGGCGCGACGTTGGAAAGATGAAAAGACGTTTGAGACGTCGGTTGAAAGTCGCTCGAGGGACAATAGCTATGTGTTTTATGATGGGCCACCGTTTATCTCTGGTGTGCCACATAACGGTACTTTGCTGAGCTCTATTGTCAAAGACGCTGTACCTCGCTACCAGACTATGAAAGGCAAGCGAGTCGAGCGAGTCTGGGGCTGGGACTGCCACGGCTTGCCAGCTGAGCGTTTTACAGAGAAAAAGCTTGGTATACACTCACGTCAAGAGGTAGTCGAATATGGCATCGAGAAATACATCAATGCAACTCGTGCCAACATGGAAGAAACCAGCAGTGCTTGGGAGCAGGTCGTCGATAGAGTAGGACGTTGGGTTGATTTCAAGGGTGCTTACAGGACGATGGATAAGGACTACATGGAATCAATTTGGTGGGCTTTCAAGACGTTATACGACAAAGGGAAGATATACGAGGGCGAGAAGGTGCTTATGTACTGTACGCTCGATGGAACGCCCCTGAGTAAGGCTGAGGTGACCATGGATGCAGGGTCTTATCAAGATGTCACTGACCCGAGCGTATTCGTGAAATTCAAACTCGAAGATGGTACTACATTGCTCGCTTGGACGACGACACCTTGGACGCTGCCGGCTAATACTGCAGTGGCTGTCAATGAAGGCATGACCTATGCAGAGGTGACCGTCGGTAGTGAGCGGTTCATCCTTGCTAAGGATTTGCTCGGAAAAGTCTTGCAAGACGAAAAACATCAGCCACTGGAGTACGAAGTTGTTCGTGAAATACAGGGCAGTGAACTCGTCGGCAAGCGATACGAGCCATTGCTTGGCACTAACAGGGGTGATGGCGCACACAAAGTTTGGGCAGCGCCGTACGTGAGTGACGAAGACGGCACTGGCATCGTCCATATTGCGCCAGCCTATGGCGAGGAAGATTTTCTGCTCGCCAAAGAGCAGGGCATACCAGTTGTACATACTATTGACCAAAATGGCTTTTTCACCGAAGGTGATTGGTCGGGCCAAAACGTCTGGGACGTCAACAAGCAGATTGCCAAGGATCTGCACGAGCGTGGTGTTGTCTGGAAGATTGACTATATCCGTCACGGCTACCCTCATTGTCATCGCTGTGGCACGAAGTTGATGTATCGAGCACACCCGAGCTGGTTCATGGATGTCGAAAATCAGCGTGAGCAAATGATTGATAAAAATGAATCGATAAGCTGGTTCCCATCCCACGTGAAGCATGGCCGTTTCGAAAAAACTGTCGAGCAAGCCCCTGATTGGAACATTTCTCGTGATAGATTTTGGGCAACCGCAATGCCGGTATGGAAAGGTGTGGACGAAGCGGGCAACGAACAAGTTAAGATTGTGGGAAGCTACCAGGAGCTCAAGGAGTTAAGTGGCGTAGAACTTGATGATTATCACCGGCCTTGGGTCGATGACATCGAATTTGATATCGATGGTGTTCATTTCAAACGCATAGACAAAGTAATGGACAGTTGGTTTGAGGCTGGCTCGATGCCATTTGCGCAATTTCATTACCCGTTTGAGAACAAAGAGAAGTTTGAAGAGAATTTCCCCGGTGATTTTATCGTTGAATATATTGGGCAAGTGCGGGCCTGGTTCTATTACATGCACGCCCTGAGTGTTGCTTTGTTCGGGGAACACAGTTTCAAGAATGTTATCGTGACTGGAAATATTGCCGGCAATGATGGGCGTAAGATGAGTAAAAGCTATGGTAATTTTACTGATCCAAATGAATTGATGGATAAATTCTCGGCGGATAGTTTGCGATTTTTACTACTCAGTTCGCCACTTCTGAATGGTGAAGATTTTGCATTGCAGGACAAAGAAGTCGGTGACGTGGCTCGAAAACTGAGCATGATTTGGAATATGTATGACTTTTTTACAATGTATTCAGAAGTCGATAACTGGGAATGGGATGGTTCTATGGAGGATCCTTCCAAGGAGTTAAATAGCCAACTTGATGTCTGGGTGGTGTCACGATTACATCAGCTGCAACAACAATTATCCAACAACATGGACAGTTACAACATCCCTGATGCGCTTGCGGGTGTACTGCCATTCCTGGACGATGCGAGCAACTGGTATGTGCGTCGTAGCCGTCGTCGTTTTTGGAAAAGTGAGGATGACGGCGATAAGCAAAGTGCATACAAAACTTTGCATTACGTGTTAACTCGGCTTAGCATACTCTTAGCTCCATTTACCCCATTCCTGGCAGAGGAGCTATTCCATAATATGACAAACCAGGGGAGTGTTCACTTGCAAGATTGGCCCGAAGCGGGCAAAGTCGACGAGCAAGTCATCGAAGAGATGGCTCGCACAAGGCTGATTATTGAGCACGGACTTGCCGCTAGGATGTTCAAGGATGAGTCGCAACAGCAGATTAAAGTCCGTCAACCCCTTCAAAACCTCAGTTATTCAGCTGAAAAACTGAATGATTATTACGAATCTGTAATTATGGAAGAGGTGAACGTGAAGCAAGTCACTTACCTAGAAGGCACTGAAGGTATACGATTGGATAAAACCATTACCCCAGAGCTACGCAGCGAAGGGCTCTCTAGAGAAGTTGTACGTGTCGTACAGAATGCACGGAAGCAGTTAGGTCTGCAAGTTGATGACAGGATAGAGCTGTATTTGAGCAGTGACCATAGCGAGCTTCAGGATGCTATAACAGCGCATGACTCGGTGATAGCGGCAGAAACACTGGCTACCATATCAGATGACATGGCTGACGTGACTGAGATAAGCGTCACTGTTGAAGCAATGCCACTGACAGTCAAACTGCGAAAAGTAGCCTAGCTAGCTTTTTGTCCACCTAACCACTTTACAAACAGAGGTGATTTTGGTACTATTACTCAGATATTTGATCTAATAAGGTTAGGAAGTCTATGAAGAAAGCAGTTATTGCAACTGGGGGCAAGCAGTACGTTGTTGCCGAAGGTGACACGATTACTGTTGAGCGCCTAAAAATTGACGGTGAACAAGTCGATTTCGATGCACTTCTTGTTACTGATGGTAAAGACACGACTGTTGGTGCGCCACTCGTAAAAGGCGCCTCTGTAAGCGCGACAGTGGTTGATGCAGAAGCAAGGGCAGAGAAGGTGACAGCTATTCGCTACAAAGCGAAGAAGCGCGTACACAAAGTACACGGTCACCGTCAGGACCAAACGGTTCTCAAGATAACAGCGATTAAATAGTTCGCTAAATCGTACAAAATAGTCCCATCTAGTGTGGGATTATTTTTTTGCTGTGGAAAACTTTTTTAGAAAATATTAATCGTTGCATATTTAGCTACAAAAAAATTATAAGATTTGAAGGCAAATTGCAACCATTCTTACAAATTTTAACAGGGGTATACACATATTGTAGACTTCACGACAACGATTGTAAGCTGTTAAATTGTTATTTTTGAGCACAAATTTTTGCATACATTTTGGGTTGTATATCCTTAGCCGAAGCTGGATACTGAGAGCAGGAAAAGTTCGAATCAAAAAATTCAAACGAAATCGAACTTTCCAAGACAAAAATTTGGTCTCTCAAACAAACCGAGAAACCAAGACAAACACTTTCAAAACCAAATGTTCAAACTAAAACGCAAAACAAGGATCGCTGTTTACGATACCCTCGTGCATCTTCGCACTAGGGTTATTTTGCTGTTTAGCGTACCTAAGATTTCTAACCGCACGACTGCCCGCTCGGCAGCCGTGTTTTTGTTGCTCTCCCTACCCCTGTTTTTCCTTACGCGCGTACCTACGCCTGCGTATGCAGCCACTACGGACAACCTGAACTTCCAAGCAAGACTCCAAACCGGTGCTGGCTCTATTGCCCCAGATGGCTACTACAACGTTGAGTTCAAACTC
>JAGXIT010000002.1 GCA_024635495.1 Candidatus Saccharimonadota bacterium | reverse complement strand
TGGTGGAGCTACAGGGACTCGAACCCTGGACCTCTTGCATGCCATGCAAGCGCTCTAGCCAACTGAGCTACAGCCCCTCGTCTGATATGAGAAAAACCTACGGTTTTTCTCATCGCGCCGGCAAAAAGACGTGACTTTTTGGCGGGCTGCTCTTTTCCCTTAGATAGGAAAGGTTACAGCGGGGCTATTGTAGCTTATTCGGGTGAGTAATTCTAGAGCTAGCTACTCTGTCTGGAGCTCTTGTTTCGGTTGCTGCTCGTTGCGCTTCGAGCTTTCAAAACCGTGGTGCCTTTCAAAATGGATGTGATTCACGACGCTGGCCATCTTGTGACCGTCATGTTTGTGGAGTAGGCTCCGGGTTTTGCTAACCCCCTTGCGCTGGTGCCGTGATTTTTCTCGTAATGACATAGGACCCTCCTTGTTTATTACTCAAGTACTGCGACCATCTTGCGTGGTAGTTGGCGAATGATATCTCGTAAAATATCCGTATCAAAAAGCTCGGTAATGGCCTCCCAGGCTGCCTGGATATATTGCTTGGCTGTGAGTTCGTCGATGTCGTCTATTTCTAGGAAACGTTCAATCATATCATCATCTATGCTTGATGCAGTTGGTACCATCATGGCCGCTGTCTGGAGTTCTTCGGGTAGTTTTGATGCAAAGTCACGTCGAGACACATCGTCCAGGTGCACTGCGATGTTTTCGACCACTACCTCAAGTGCATCTTGCGATTCATCTTCATGCGCTTGAGAGAGATACTTAATCTTTTGTATGAGCGAGTTATATTTCACTACTGGATCCCCCTTTCCACCTTCATAATGCGCTAAATTGCTGAGAAAATACTATGAGTTTCCTCACAAAATCTACGTTTCTTTTGCGACTTTTTGAGCCCCCATCTGGTAGCTTGGCAAATCATACTAATTATGCTAAAATGTATCTTACGATGGGGCTGAATTTTAAGCTCGACGTTGGTACATTTCGGTTATGAATGCAGGTCGCTTGTCAGCGTTATAGGCAACACTCAATAGATGCAAATCCTTTGAAACAAATCGTAGCTAACGTGAAGAATTTCTTCGCGCCAACCTACGCTTTCGCTGTAGCTTAATTTCTACAGCAACGCCTCTGACGACGCCAGATAGCTAGAGTAGCGTTTTATATTTCTGGACGCTCGCGTGGTACCATCCATACCATGCGCTAAGACTAGGATTGCTCGCACGAAATGTTTGTCTGTTTTGATACTCGTCGCGCTAAGACCATAAAATAGACTAAACCTGTAGGATTCTAACTGTCAAAACCGACGGACGCGGGGGCGGTACCCGCCAGCTCCACCAAAATATGAACTTCATCTTTACGATGGAGTTTTTATTTTGGCTAAGTGTTTACCAAGGGCGGCATTACGGGGTATAGTAGGTGCATAAAGATAAGCATTTCAGGATCGGTTAGAAAGAGAATATACGTATGAAATATTTGCGGGCATTGATACGATTATATAGTCTGGGGTTTGCACGAACACTTATGGTGGCCTATCGCAAACAAGATAGCTCGCTACTTGGTTATCTCCACTGGTTTTGGAATAGCAAGACATACTACATGAAGGGTAAATTACGGCCAGCAGATAGGCTAATAGTAGTATTGCTGTTGCTCGCAATACTATCGCAGATAGCTTTCGCTGGTACGTTTTTCGTAGATTGGGCACGCAACGCTACGGCTGGTGGTTGGGCCTTTGGGCTTGCGATCTTGGTATCGTATCCCGTAGTTGTCGCCCATATATTCGTCATCCTGGTAGCCGTCAAACGCATCACATACTGCTTATTTCATCCAAAGAAGGTGGGCAAGGCTATCGTGTCGAGCGTGCTCGAGGCACAAGTGCGAAGACTGCGGTATCGTCATCGCTTCACCGTTGTAGCGGTAGCCGGCTCGATAGGCAAGACGAGCACAAAGCTCGCAATTGCAGAGCTGCTTGGCCAAAACCTCCGGGTTCGATACCAAGCAGGGAATTATAATGATCGCCTCACTGTTCCGCTCGTATTTTTCGACCAGCAACCACCGGGGCTCTGGAACATCATGTCTTGGGTGCGTATGTTTGGAGAAAATATAGCCTCTATCGAGCACCCATATCCGTATGACGTCGTCGTCGTCGAGCTGGGCACCGATAGCCCGGGCCAAATGAAACGCTTCAAATATATCAAACCTGATGTCACTGTATTGACCGCGATTACTCCAGAGCACATGGAATATTTCCACACACTCGATGCGGTCGCCGCCGAGGAGTTGAGTGTATTTGATTACAGCAAGCAAGTCCTCTTGAATGGAGACGGTGTGCCTGCCAAGTATCTCGTCGGTCAAAAGTTCGCCGAATATAGCATCACGACAAACGTCGGGCACAATTATTACGCCAAGGCGACGAGCCAAACACTCCAGGGGCAGAAGCTTGCCCTTGAATTTCCTTCAGGCAAGCTCGAATCAGAAGTCGCCTTCATAGGTGATCAAGGAGCGCTTATCTCGCTCGCTGCTGCAGCAACCGCTGATATCCTCGGTCAAGCCCGGCCGATTATCGGTGAGGCGCTTGCCAATATCGTCCCTTTCGCGGGTCGGATGCGAGTCCTGCCCGGACTAGAAGGCAGTACCATCATCGATGATACCTACAATGCCAGCCCCGACCCAGTTATGCGCGGGCTCGATGTACTGTATGCCGCTCCAGCCTCACAACGAATAGCCATACTCGGTAGCATGAATGAGCTCGGTGACTTTGCCAAGCAAGCACACACCGACGTTGGCGCGTATTGTGATGCGACCAAACTCGCAATGGTTATCACGATTGGCCACGAGGCTCGTCGCTGGCTTGCTCCAGCCGCTCGCGAGGCCGGTTGCCAAGTGCATAGCTTCTTGAGTCCGTACGATGCCGGTGTGTTTGCGCGCAAACATATGCAAAAGGATACGGTTGTATTGGCTGAAGGCTCGCAAAACGGCGTGTTTGCCGAGGAGGCGCTCAAGCCGCTACTGGCGCACCCATCAGATGCAGAGAAACTGGTTCGTCAGAACAAATCTTGGCTCAAACTCAAGCGCAAACAGTTCAAAGTCTAGTGGCGCTTTAGAGCCATCTTCACGAGTGTATCGACCAGCTCGGGCATGGTCATGCCAGCCGTCTCCGTCATCTTTGGAAATAGGCTTGTTTTGGTCAAACCAGGAATCGTATTTGTTTCGAGTAAATACTGCTTGCCGGCTGGTGTCGTGATGAAATCGGTGCGCGAGAAATCACGGCAGCCCGCTAACGTATGTGCCTGCAGCGCGATAAGCTGAACAGCTTTCTGTACATCGTCGGAGACGTGTTCTGGCGGGCAGAGCTCCTGAGTCTTGCCGTTATATTTATTGTCGTAGTCAAATTCTGCATCGGTCGGTGGAATAATTTCGATGACGGGAAGGGCAGTATCGCCGAGTATGCCCACGGTCAGCTCGACTCCCTCGATGAGCTCTTCGAGTATCATCGCGGTATGACGCTGGAAGCTGTCGGCAATTGCGCTACGGTCGGCCGAGGCGACATCTCGAACGATGTGCGTATCGATACTCGAACCGCCATCAACCGGCTTCAAAACATGCGGTTGAACGGCAAGCTCATGGGCTTCATATTCAAATGCCGTAACTGTTGCACCCTCGGGCATGAGGAGATTCTCGGTCAGCATGAGCTTGCGGTAGACGGTCTTATCCATACATAGTTGCGATGCTTCTACGTCACTGCCGACGAAAGTAACTCCAAGACGGCGTAGTCTCGCCTGAATCTCACCGTCTTCGCCACCCACGCCGTGGAGTACCGGGAAGGCTACGTCACAATTTGCCATTTCTGTATCTGTTGCAGTCGTATCGAGTATAGCTATCTCATAGCCTGCCTCTTCGAGCGCTTTCGCAATCGCCGCGCCCGATCTAAGTGACACTTCGCGCTCGCTTGAAGCACCGCCACAAATAACGTGTATTTTTGTCATACTGTCAGTATATACCGTAGCTCTGTTATACTAGGGGTCGTATGAATCGTTACAATCCGAAAGAAATTGAGCCAAAGTGGCAGGGTATCTGGGACGAAACTGGAGCTTACACCGCGGACCTGCGCAGTGACCGGCCGAAGTACATCGCCATGAGCATGTTCAACTACCCGAGTGGGGCTGGTATCCACATCGGTCACGCCATGAATTACACCATCTCCGATGTGAAGGCGCGCTTCAAGCGACAACAGGGCTATGAGAGTTATCACCCAATTGGCTGGGATGCCTTCGGTCTGCCGGCAGAAAACTTCGCTATCAAGTCTGGCGTGAGCCCGCAAGAAAGCATGGCGACCATCATTCCGAGCTACCACAAACAGTACAAGGCGATGGGCTGGAGTAACGACTGGGAGAAAGAGATTTCTACCCACTTGCCCGAATACTACAAATGGACGCAATGGATTTTCTGGAAGATGCACGAGCAAGGATTAGCCTACCAAGACAGCCGTATGCAGTGGTGGTGCGAGCTGGACAACAGCGTCCTTGCCAACGAACAAGTAATCGATGGCAAATGTTGGCGTCACGATGGTGCCGATGACCCACTGGTCGAAAAAAGGGAAGTCAAACAGTGGTTCTTCAGGATTACTGATTATGCAGACGAGCTGCTTGACTCTATCGATGCTCTCGACTGGACGGAGAGCGTCAAGCTTGCCCAGAAAAACTGGATTGGCAAGAGTAAGGGTGCCGAGGTCGACTTCGCGCTCGAGGGCTCCGAGCAGAAGATAGCAGTGTTCACTACTCGACCAGACACGCTCTACGGTGCAACCTTCATGGTGCTTGCTCCCGAGCATGAATTAGTCTCGAGTATCACGACTGACGAGCAGCGCCAGGAAATCGAGGAATACGCTCGCGTCGCCCAGCAAAAATCTGAGCTGGAGCGTCAAACCAGCAAGGAAAAAACCGGCGTTTTCACTGGTGCCTATGCACTGAATCCAGTGAACGGCGCACAAGTGCCAATCTGGATCGCCGACTACGTACTCGAAGGCTACGGTACGGGCGCCATCATGGCAGTGCCGGCCCACGATGAGCGAGACAATGAGTTTGCCCACAAGTACAACCTGCCAATAAAACAGGTAGTCGCTGATTATGTTATTGGTGACGGTAACGATGCGCCTCGAAAAGACGTGCCAACACGTAATTCGGAAACTGCCGACGCAATTATCACAGATGGTAAGGGTAAATATTTATTGCAAATTGAGGGTGATGAAATTCACTTTGCAGGCGGTGGTGTTGACGAAACAGATGCTTCGCCTGAGGATGCAGTTGCCCGCGAAGCACGTGAAGAAACTGGCTATGACAAAGTTTTGAGCGTTAAGCAGGCTGCTCCATATTCTGCTTATTACGGCTATCGTGCGATAAAAAAACGCAACAATCGATGTTGGGGCGCCTATTATGAAGTTGTAGTAGACCCATCTTCAAAAGTACCAAGTGAGGTTGAAGACGGAATGCATGAAGTGGCTTGGTTTGATAAGTCCGAAGTTGCATCCAGGATTACATGGGAAGACCATTTGCGGGCATGGAACCACTACATAGGTGGTGATATTGAAATGGATGTTCACGAAGGTCTGTTGGTTAATTCGGGTGAATTTGACGGTCAAGAAACCTCTGAGGTCCGCGAAAACATCGTGGCTATGCTGGCGGAGCAGGGTAAGGCCACCGAGAAGGTGAATTACAAGATGCGTGATTGGAGCGTCAGTCGCCAACGCTATTGGGGGGCGCCGATCCCGATTATCAATTGTGAGAAGTGTGGGGCAGTCCGCGTGCCCGAGAGTGACTTGCCGATTATCCTCCCAGAACTCGATGATTTCCAGCCGAGCGGTGATGGCCGTAGCGCCCTTGCGAGAGCAACTGATTGGCTCAAAACTACCTGCCCCGAGTGTGGCGGTGAAGCCGAGCGAGAGACCGACACGCTCGACACCTACATTTGTAGTAGCTGGTACATGTACCGCTACTTTGATCCACGTAATACCCAAGCAATTTTCGACTCTGAGCTAGTGAAAAAATGGGAGCCCATCGATTTCTACAATGGAGCCGACCATGCTACTGCGCATTTGCTCTATGCGCGCTTCATCGGGCACTTCTTCAAAGGTCTTGGCCTCGTCAACGAACCCGAGCCTTTCAAGCAATTTCTCTTCAACGGTAAGGTGACTGCTGCCGACGGCACGATGTTCAGCAAGAGTAAGGGTAATGGTGTCGATCCACTCGAAATTATCGATCAAGGTTACGGCGCGGATGCACTACGCACCTATTTGATGTTCGCTGCACCCCTCGATACGTGGGCACGTTGGGATCCTCAAGGTGTCCCTGGTACGTATCGCTTCTTGTCACGTATCTGGACACTCGTGCATCAATACCTTGCAGCCGAAGAAAAGCCGGTCGCTGAGGCAGCTCAGAAAGAGATCTTGCGCGCAACGCATCAGATGATTCGCAAGGTGAGCGAAGACATCGAAGAGAACCACTACAATACGGCGATTGCTGCGGCGATGACCGATGTGAATGAGTTGTATAAACTGAAAGTCGATAACTTAGCGAAGTCAGATGTCTGGCAAGAAGCGCTCAGCTCATTGGTCGCTTGTGTTGCGCCATTCGCGCCGCACATCGCGGACGAGTTATGGCTGAAGCTCGGGCATCACAACTCAGTACAGCGAGATAGTTGGCCTGATTGGAAGCAAGAATACCTCACACAAGACACTATGACGATCGCTGTGCAGGTAAACGGTAAGCTACGTGGCACTATCGAAGTTGAGGTCGGGTCAGATGAATCTGTCGTGCTTGCAGCTGCCAAAGCAGACACCAAGGTCGCCACTCACCTAGACGGTGTGAATATCGTAAAGTCTATCTACGTGCCGAACAAGCTTGTCAACTTCGTTGTAAAGTAGCAGTTTGTTCGGATTTATCGGTCCAAATAATTTCTTCGACAGGGGAAGCATTTCCGTTCGGGGCCCAACAAGCCAAAAGTCCTACTTTTGAAGCTGGATAGTGTCTTGATATTTCAGAAATTCCTTCAATAGTAAATCTGCCATCTGCATCTTTTGCAGAATCAACGAGATCGGTAAAATGTGGTCGTTCTCTATTCATAAATAATATTATAACACATAGTAAGCATATAAGTCAATATATTGACCACTTTATCTCTTGAGAATTAGATGAAAATAGCGTATAATCGTCATCAAATAGTAATTACAAACTTCGAGAAGGAGTTAGCACATATATGGGTAAACCAAAGAAACGAACCAGTCCACGAGCGACCGGCGCACGCCGAAGTCACCTTATCCTTAAGTTGGCACGCAAAGTAAACAAGACATCACCAGTCAAGACCTACACTACCGCAAAAGAAAGCGGCAAGAAGCTTGCTGCAACCAAATAAACTCAGCAAATAAGGGAGCGAGTCTATGGCCTCAAACCGCCACCTCGGCCGTATCGTAGCATTACAAACGCTATATGAACGTGATTTTCGACTTGAGTCTCAAGATGAATCATTTGATCTGGGCCTTGTACTCAAGCGAAATGTCGCACGCTATGAATCTACCGTCGACGACGTGTTTTTCATCGAACAACTCGTCAGTGGTGTCTCTAAGTACGAAAAAGAGCTTGATGATGAGCTGCGACCACTCGCACCAGAATGGCCACTCGAGCAAATAGCACGTATGGACCGCGTCGTGCTACGCATGGGGCTATACGAGCTCAAGCACGAAGCCGATGTCCCTCCCAAGGTCGTTATAAATGAAGCTGTTGAACTTGCCAAAGCATTTGGTGGGGACAACTCAAGCAAGTTCATCAATGGCGTGCTCGGTACAGCCCTAAAGCACATCGACGAATTAAGCGGAAAATCCACCGAGCCTAAAGAAGCTTCGAAGGTTGCGAAAACAAACAAGAAAAAAGCCGAGCCCAAAGAAGAGGAAACAGCCTAGTCGTGTCCGATCATCACCACAAGCAATCTCCGATGAATGGCATCAAAAAACCAATCGAGGAGATCCGTAAGTTTGTGAGCCGACGGCCATCGATTCAGGAAGCAGTCCACGAGACTACCTCTGGGGGCATCGTATTCCGTCGAAACGAAAAGAGTGGTGAAGTCGAGCTATTGCTTATCAAAGATGCTAAAAATCGCTGGACGATACCGAAGGGTCACGTTGAGGAAGGCGAGGAGCCAAAGCAGACTGCCGAGCGAGAAATTCGTGAAGAGACCGGCCTGCAAGACATGAAGGTAATGCAGTGGCTTGGCAAGGTAAACTTCCGCTATCGTCGTAATCGCACATTGGTGCTCATGACTATGCACATTTATCTCGTCGAGGGCAAAGGCAATACCAATCGCTTACATCCAGAAGAGTGGCTAAGCGACATTCAGTGGCTTACTGCAGCGAAAGCAATTGACGCAGTAGCGTATGATGATATTAACAAGCTGATGCTTGCAGGATTGAAGAAAATAAGAGAAGGAAAGGCATAATAAGAATTTGGCATATGGCATGTGGCATATAGCAAAATGCTATCTTCTACCAACCATCTACCAACCATCTACCAACTACCAAGCTATGGATACAACAGCATATCAAGAATTAGCCGTCGAGAAGCTCGGCGGTGCATTTGAAAACCTAGAGACGCTTATCACGGCGTTTACACATCGCTCATATCTGAATGAGCATAAAAAATCAGCCACAGCACACAACGAGCGACTTGAGTTTCTCGGCGACGCTGTACTCGAGCTGGTTGTGACTGAGCACTTGTACAGAACATATGAGGAGCCAGAGGGTATCCTCACTAATTGGCGTAGCTCACTCGTGCGCACCGAGAGTATTGGTGCCGCCGCAACCCGACTTGGTTTTGAACCGTTATTGCGTCTAAGCCGAGGCGAGAAGAATGGTACCGATAGAGCACGAGCCCAGATACTCGCAAATACTTTTGAGGCCGTGACGGGCGCGCTCTATATTGAGCGGGGGTATGACGCTGCCAAGGCATTCATCGACGAAAATATTTTGAGTACACTTGCTGAGATCCTACGCACCGGTTCTTGGATGGACCCAAAGTCACGCCTGCAGGAGGTGATTCAGAGTCAAATCGGAGCCACACCTGCCTATCGAGTCTTGAGTGAAGAGGGCCCCGACCACGAAAAAGAATTCCTCGTTGGCGTCTATGTTGAGGATAAGCTTGCAGGTGAAGGTACTGGCCCAAGCAAACAAGCCGCACAGGTGGCGGCAGCATCTGCTGCGCTCGAAAAATACGCAAAGTAATCACTTGATTGACAACAGGGGTGAATAGATGCTATACTCACCTAGATATTAAACTTTATGGGAAGGATGCAATAACATGCTTGTTATTCGCTTACAGCGTACTGGCCGAAAAGGTCACGCACAATTCCGCGTCGTCGTTCAAGACTCACGCCGGACCCCTACGAGTGGTAAGATTGTCGCCCAAGTTGGCACATACGATCCCCACACGAAGGAAACAAATCTTAAGAAGGATCGTGCACAGCACTATCTTGACCACGGTGCACAGCCAAGCGACCGCGTCGCTCTTCTACTCAAGAAGGAAGGCATCAAGCTGCCAAACTGGGTTGCCCTGCCAATCAAGCAAGACGCCAAGATTCGTAATCCTGAAAAGCTTCGCCGCAACCAGCCAGAAGCCGAAGTTGTCGAGGAAGCTCCAGTAGAAGTGGCTACAGAAGCTGAAGCAGAGCCTGAAGTTGTTGAAGCAACCGAGGAAGTAGCTGAAGCTCCCGCCGAAGAGGCGAATGAAGTGCCTGTCGAAGAAAAACCAGCTGAATAAACACTCTTTCTGGTACAAAAAACGTCCGCTGTCAGCGGACGTTTTTACTATTAAGACTCATGGCGTGCGTGCTATACTACAGTGGTCAGTATAATCCAAGGAGGCAGTATGTCCGTAACTATAGATCAGCAATTTGTCGAGTATGTCGTGAAGTCACTCGTCGGTAAACCAGAAGCAGTAAAGATTGATAGACGTGTTGATGAAAAGGGCGTCTTACTCGAACTAACCGTCGATGCGGAAGATCTGGGTCGTGTGATTGGTAAACGCGGCGCAACCGCTCAAAGCATTCGTACATTGCTTCGAGCGCTCGGCACCAAGCAAGAGGCGCGTTATAACCTCAAAATCGTTGATGTCGACCGTCTCGACGAAAATGGCAAACCAATCGAGCGCCCAGCCAGGCACGAGCATGTATCTGAAACGAGCGATGAGATTGTCGCCGATAAGGCTGACACAGCAGAGCCAGAAGCAACTGTTGCAGCTGTTGAGCCTGAAGTCGAGGTTGAAGAAGCACCAGTCGAAGAAGAGAAAAAAGAAAGTGATGCTGTCGCGCGAACTCGTGCGGAGCTTGCTGACCTAGACGATCTCGATATCTAGATCCTTACTCCGATAAGCTTTAGAGCTCGACAGCTAGTCGAGCTCTTTTTGTATGCAAATACAGCGCTTACGAACGAAACTTAATGCTTGTGCTTACAGAGGTTATATGCTAAGATTGAACTTGTCTTTAAGTAAGACGGACTAGTTTTTTTAAAACCAAAAGCTCAATTGCGAGCCAATGTACCATGAGACGTGCATTGGGAGCTTTATGTGACATAACAAGCCAAGGTTTGTTATGTAGTGGGTGAGCCTCTGAGAAATCAGAGGCTTTTGTTTTGGCTGCTATTAAGCGAATAAGAATATGAAAAAGCTATAATCTGCTACAGTAATAGA
The DNA here is from genome assembly GCA_024635495.1 of Candidatus Saccharimonadota bacterium. Taxonomy (GTDB): domain Bacteria; phylum Patescibacteriota; class Saccharimonadia; order Saccharimonadales; family UBA4665; genus JAGXIT01. Next base: position 20,069 of record JAGXIT010000002.1, on the reverse strand, counting down.
ATATGAATATCCAAATAATCACACTTTTCCCCGAAATGTTTAGCGGTGTGCTCGGCTCGAGTATGCTCTGGAAAGCAGCCGACAAAGGAATCGTGGAGTACAATTTTATAAACCTACGAGATTTTGGGGTTGGTCCACGTCAGCAAGTTGACGATACACCATATGGTGGAGGCGACGGTATGCTCATGATGATCGAGCCACTGGTTGCGGCCATAGAGCACGCTAAGAGCCGTTCGCCCGAAGCTCGCGTTATTCTGCCGACTCCGCGAGGAAAAGTGTATAAACAATCTGATGCTAAACGCCTCGCTTCAAAAGATCAAGATATTATCCTAGTCTGTCCACGTTACGAGGGTTACGATGAGCGCGTCACTGCCTGGATAGATGAGCAATTTTGTATTGGCGGTTATATATTGACTGGCGGCGAATTACCGGCGATGATTGTCATTGATTCTGTTGTGCGATTATTGCCTGGCGTATTAGGCGGTGAAAATAGTGCCGACATAGAATCATTCCAAGACGACGATATCTCTATCGAGTATCCGCAATATACTCGCCCGGAAGAATTTAGAGATATGAAAGTTCCAAACATATTACTAACTGGGCATCATGAAAAAATTGCACAGTGGCGAGCCGACAAACACCAGGATACACAGGGTAAGTAACACTACGATATATGGGACTACACACGAAACACAAGAAGCCAAGCATCATAGCAATTCGTAGAGTTGTCGGTCGAAGTATGTATCCCGTGCTAGCTCCGGGTCAGTTTGTGGTTGCAGTCTGGAGCAGGAAATACAAAGAAGAAGACGTTATCATCATTCATCATAATGGCATGGAAAAAATAAAACGTATTTGGTCAATACAGGGTGATCGGTATGACGTGCGTGGCGATAACCCCAGCAAGAGTAATGATAGTCGTCAATTTGGTCTTATTAAAAAAGAAACTATCACGGCAAAAGTAATCTGGCCACGTATTTAAATATTTTTGTAATGGCTAGTCGACTGTCGGCGCAGTGTTCTCATTGCCTTTTTTCAGTGGGACGTCACGGAGCCGTAGGGCTATAAGTAGAGCTAGGATAGTGATAGGTATCGCGAATAGAAATACGTCCGAGAACGATTGCGCAAAAGCCGTCAGGACGTCATGAATGACGTTGGGTGGAATACTCGCGATGTTATTGAGCGAGTCACTCGTAATCTTTGTGCCTGAGTCTGCTGGTAGAACGCTCATAAGATGATGGTTCAGACGATTGATGAGTATTGCTCCGAAGATTGCCGCCCCAAGGCTGCTGCCTATACCACGGAAGAAGGTTACGACAGAAGTCGCCGTACCCATCTGAGATCTGTCGACGACGTTTTGTACGGCGAGTGTCATGACTGGCATGATGAGCCCAAGCCCAAGCCCAAGCATGGCCATCCACAGGCCAATATAGACGCGACTCGTATCAATACCGATATGGCTGAACAAGAAGAAACTTACAATAACCACACTACTACCAATAATTGGGAATATACGGTATCGACCAATTTTGGATATTAATCTTCCTCCACCAATCGAACCAAGCATCATACCTGCGACAAGTGGCAGCATCATGAGGCCCGACTTCGTTGCAGAGTCGCCACGTACGAGCTGCTGATACTGTGGAATGAAGAGTAGTGCACCGAACATCGCAATACCAAATACGAAGCTTAGTAATGATGAAATTCTTATTGTTTGGTTTTTGAAGAGTGTGAGCGGAATGATAGGTTCAGCGGCATGGCGCTCTCGCCAAATGAATAGACCACCAAAGATGACACTAGAGCTAAATAGACCGACGATTTGTGCTGATGCCCATGGGTATTGCACACCGCCCCAAACAGTAGCGAGAAGTAGCGACGCGACCGCCACCGAAAGCAGCGCGGCACCGCCCCAATCGACTTTATGAGGTGAGCGGTTTACTGGAAGATGTAGACGTGTCGCAATCATGGTAAGAGCTACAAGCCCGATAGGAACATTTATATAAAATATCCAGCGCCAACTCAGTTGATCGGTGAAGAGTCCTCCTAGCAGTGGTCCAATGAGGCTTGAAATACCGAAAACAGCACCAATAAGACCTTGGTAGCGCCCCCTATCTCGAGGAGGAACAGTATCACCAATAATTGCCATTGAAAGCGCCATTAAGGCGCCACCGCCAATGCCCTGCAAACCGCGGAAGAATATAAGCTGATGCATCGTTTGGGCGGCACCGCTGAGCACAGAACCGACGAGGAAAATAATAATAGCAAGCTGGAAGATCTTTTTTCGACCAAACATATCACTAATCTTGCCGAATATAGGTGTCGCAATAGCGCTCGTCAGGAGGTAGGCAGTAGCAACCCAAGCATATTCATTGATGCCGTTCAGGTCTCGAACAATCGTTGGCAGCGCAGTCGAGACGATGGTTTGGTCAAGTGCGCCCAGAAACACCGTCATCATAATGGCGGTCATTACGACCATAATTTCACTATGGGTTAATGCCTTAGTATGATCTATAGCCGGTCTATTTTTATCCGGCTTAAATATACCTTTAATCTTCGAAAACATCCTAACCCTCATTATTCCTAACCGTTTTTTTCTTGCAGAGCTGCGGTTAGTTTATCAAGCAATGATACGAACGATATGAGCTCTTTTTCACTAAATTCTGAAGTGGTTTTTTGAAGCATGACATATCGTTTGTCGACAATATGTTCGGTAAGCTCTCGACCCTTTTTTGTTAGTTCAATGTCGAAGCTTCGTCTATCTGAATCCGATGGCTTTTTGGACAGAAATCCATCAGCAATGAGTTTCTCGAGTAATTGCGAAATACCGCCAGGTGTCATAGCCAATGATTCAGCCAGGACATGTGATTGGACGGATTTATTGTGATGTTTTACTGCAAAAAGAATGCTCACGTGCGCTCCGGTGAGGACCTCGCCATATTTGCAGTGATACTGCTGGCCTTGCATTAAGCGCTTAATACCACCAAGGCGCATCATGACCGCTTCGACTAGTTCTTTTCTCTCTGTATTCATAAATAGTTTAGCTTATAAATAGTATAGCTACTAAACTAATGTGTCAACAGTAATATTTTTGACTGAGCCAGAAAGAGGACAGGAGTAAACTAAGAGTGTATGGAGGTATAGCGTATGGAAAAAGAGCCGAAAGCTGGAAAAGGATGGCACGGAGATGCAAAAGGTCACGCTCGTGCCGGGCAACTGGGGGGTGCGAAGAGTCCGGGAAACTTCAAGTATGACCCTAAGCGTGCTGCTGAGGCGGGGCGAGCGGGTGGCAAGGTTAGTTCGGGCAACTTCAAACATAACCCAGATAGAGCGCGTGAGGCAGGTCGAAAAGGCGGCAGCAAATAGCCAACCGGCGATATTTATCACAAGAATGTAGTGATGCTCCTTACAGCAAATTCAGCCATTCTCCAGTATAGTTATGTATGTTGAGAGTGAAAGGAGGGTCAGCATGGATGAGCTAGTTATAGACAAAATCCTAGTGCGACCACGCAGTCGACGGGAACTCAAACACACAGTGCACAAATTTGAAACAAAGTGGCAGAAGAAAGTAAAGAAATCTCAGCTCGGACTCAGGTTCAATATATAATATACCTTTGTCTGTCCACTCAAAAAGACCCTATTTCTTTTGCGAGAAGGGGTCTTTTTGTTTGGGTAGTTGAGCTTTATACCTGAGAACCAATTGCATCTGAGATTGAGGCAAAACCATCGCGCTCAAGTAGTTTTACTAAGTCGGAATTCATTTGGCCGACGATCTGGGGCCCTTCGAATATCATACTAGTAACAATGGCCACGAGACTTGCACCAAGGCAAATTTTTCGGTAAGCATCTTCAGCATTGAAGATGCCGCCGACGCCAATTATTGTTAGTCTGTCGCCATACTTTTTGTATGTCTGACGGATAAGATCATCGCTTAGTTTTTGTGTCGGTAAGCCACTCATATTGCCGGGCACTTCATTTGGCAAAGTATCTGTCAGCTTAGCTTCACTGCGGTTCTTGCGCAAATTGCCAATCGTTACACCACGTATGTCATGATCCACGATGACGTCGAGCAATGCTGAAAATTCTTTCCAATGTAAATCAATAGGCATCTTTATAACAACAGGCTTTTGTAGTTGCAGGGCGTCGATTGCACTGAGTAGGGCATCAAGGCGCTTTGGGGTCGTAAAGGGTTCTCCGCCGAAGGTGTTTGGACAAGAAATATTAATTTCAAAACTAGAAATTTGCTTTTGCTTTTTGAGGTGTCGAAGGCTACCGACATAATCTGCGATTGCTTCTGCGTCAACGCAAGTGCCTTGGCTGTTAGTTTTTGCGACAGAAACGGTCAAAGGGAATTGATTCGCTTTCCATGATGGATAACGCTGCACACGCTCACGTATACGTTTTACACCTTCATTAGCCAAACCGACGTTTACTACTAGAGATTTGCTCTTCGGTAGGCGATAGAACCATGGCCGAGGGTTGCCGTCGCATTCATCATAAGTGACTGACCCACCGGTCATAAAACCAAAACCGACGGATTTTAATGTGGGTAGAAGTCGTATATTTTTATCAAAGCCAGCCGACAGCCCAACTGGGTTGGGATAGCGTATGCCGTCGATTGTTTGTTCAAGCGTGGGGTTTTTGTAAGCCCAAACTCCTGCAAGTAACTTGTTCGCGAAAGGTATTTTTTGCCAGATTGAGCCAGCAATCAAGATATTTGTGTGGGCATTGTCAGGTGGTAAAACCTTGAACATAACTGGCTTAAATGCCCGTTTATATAGGTAGCTCGTAGTGCTTGAGATAAGTTTAATCATTGTTGTTCTTTCGTTGTTTTGATTACTGCAAACGCTGCCATTCTTGAGCTAGACTTGTTGTCGACGAATCTCCAGTCACCTTTTCTCCAGATGAAATTTTCTCATATAAATCTTTCGCTAGTACTTTGCCAAGCTCGACACCCCATTGATCAAAAGAGTCAATATCCCATATGACACCCTGTACGAATATCTTGTGCTCATACAGTGCAATAAGCTGGCCAAGCGTGTCCGGTGTTAATTTTGTGAGTAATAGCGTATTGCTCGGACGGTTACCCTCAAATACCTTATGCTGTACAAGTTCTTCGGGGATATCCGTAACACGTACTTCATCGGCAGTTTTCCCGAACGCAAGTGCTTTGCTCTGCGCGAACATATTTGCGATAAGCTTTCGATGGTGCGCACCGGTGCCGTCTGGATCGTTTAGTGACTGAGCGAACCCGATGAAGTCACAAGGTACGAGGCGAGTACCTTGATGAATAAGCTGGTAAAACGCATGTTGCCCATTCGTGCCAGGTTCGCCCCATATAATCGGACCAGTAGTGTAGTCTACGCGCTCACCTTGTTTCGTAACAGATTTGCCATTACTTTCCATGTTGGCTTGCTGCAAATACGCCGGGAAACGATGGAGGTATTGTTCATAGGGAAGGATTGCTTCGTTTTCAGCACCAAGAAAGTTTGTATTCCAAATACCAATCAAGGCTAATAGTACGGGCATATTACGGGAGAGAGGCGCGGTTTTGAAATGAGTATCCATCTTCTCGAACCCACCTAGCAGCTCTCTAAAATGCTTGGGGCCAATACTCAACATTATGGAGAGTCCAATAGCACTTGTTAGCGAATAGCGTCCGCCAACCCAATCCCAGAAGGCAAACATATTGTCTGGATTAATGCCAAATTTTTTCACTTCTGACTCATTAGTAGACACCGCCACGAAATGCTTGGCAATTGCTGACTCGTCTTTGAGCTGGTGTAAAACCCAGCCCCGAGCAGTCTTGGCATTCGTCATCGTCTCATCAGTTGTAAATGTCTTGCTTGCAATAATGAAAAGCGTCTCTGTCGGGTCGAGATCTCGCAGGGTCTCCTCTATGTGCGTGCCATCGATGTTTGACACAAAGTGCATATGTAAGTCACGTTTTGCATAAAAATGAAGCGCCTCAGTAACCATCACCGGCCCAAGATCCGAGCCACCGATACCGATGTTGACGATATTTTTTATAGGCATACCCGTATGGCCAAGCCACTGGCCGTCTCTGACCGAATGAGCGAAATCACTCATATGATCGAGGACTTCTTTTATACCTGACATCACATCTTCATCGTCTACAAAAACTGGACCGCTCGAAAGATCTCGGAGGGCGGTGTGTAGCACGGCGCGATTCTCGGTAGTGTTTATCTTTTCGCCAGTAAACATCGCACCACGCTGTTCAGAAACACGACGTTTTTCTGCCAGTTCAAGTAATAGGCTTAGGGTGTCGTCATTCAGATGGTTTTTTGAGTAATCAAGATAGATATCACCTACCTTCAGCGAAAATTTTTCGCCTCGTTTACTGTCAGCCTCAAATAATTGGCGCAGATGTGTATCTTTTGTTTGCATGGCTTGGCCAGTCAGGCGCTGCCACTCAGTACTTTCTACTAAACCCTCATTTTTGCTCATGCTTTTACTATAGCATCATCATGCGAGAATAGCAGGGTTAAAGGATCCGTCTCCAAGAGTTACACTATATATATGAATTCTAAAATTGATATTCGTCGTCAGCTCTTGGGTATGCGTAAACAGGTAAAGGCGGTTGAGAAGCAAATTGCCAGTCGGGAGGCAAAAAAACAAGCACTTCGGATTGTCGACTGGGTGGATGTACACAAAGTTCATATTTATACAGCTCGAGCGGATTGGCATGAGATTGAGACAAAACAGCTAGGGGCTAAACTAAAAGAGCAATACCCAAGTATAGTTATTGAAACAAGTGCAATTTCATCAGACGCGCCAATACCAACGACGCAGTTTGATGTCATTGTCGTGCCGGTGCTCGGCTTTGATGATTTAGGATATCGCATCGGTCTCGGTCGTGGTTGGTATGATAGGTTTCTATCTACCCAAACAAAAGCCTACAAGGTCGGACTTGCCTATAGTTGGGGTAGGCAAGTTGTCATTCCTCATGATGCGCATGATGTTGCTCTCGATGTTATTATTGCGGTCTAGGCGCTTAATCAGGGCTCGAGCCGTAAATGGTATACTTGAAAATAGTTATGCAAAAACAAACACATAATAATAAAAGAAAACGTAGTCTTATCAAATTTGCGCTCGTTCTGGCGGTGCTTCTGCTGTACGCCGGCTTCACGATTAATCAATATGGTGTGACAGCTGGTCTTTCGGTTACAGGGCTAACGTGGGCTTTCTTTGTGTTTGCGACACCTATTGCTGACGCTGGTTTTTTGCTCGCATTCCCAATTCGCCTTATTGTTGGTGTTCGGATGCTTTATACACAGATCGCTGTCTGGATATTTGGTGCGGTACTTGTCGCGTATTATGTGCTGACCGATTCGCCGGTATTTGCGAAGACAGGGTTGCTTGAGCTTTTCCATACTATTTTAGTGACCCCATGGCCGCTCTGGCTAATACTCATTCTCTCATTCATTGGGACGCTAGTGACAATACTGTTTGACGATGATGTCGTCGATGTTGTAGGCTCAAAACAAAAAAACAAGAGGTTTCTGAAAAAAAGACACCAGATTTACCTGACAATCGCTATATTTCTACTCACTCTTTTGGTCTATGTATTACTGCTCCGACTCACCCATACCAGCATAAGTCTATTCTAAAAAGCACAAGCAGCTAGCAAAACACTATACTCTGCAGTAGAATCAAGCTATGCAGCCACCGCAATCACAAAAAATAATCATCGTTGAAGACAACATGAGCCTTGCTGAAATTTATAAAACACGGCTCGAAGCAGTTGGTTATACTTGCTTTCTCGCATATAACGGTATTACAGCGCTCTATTTTATTCAAAAAGAAGTCCCAGATCTCGTACTGCTTGATTTAATGATTCCTGATCTTGCAGGGGACCAGGTCTTGGCTACGATTCGTAAAAGCGATTGGGGGAAGGATATTCCGGTGTATGTCATCTCAAACCTCAATGAGTCAGAGGCTCCGGCCAATTTACGAAGTCTTGGAATCGATGGCTATTCTGTGAAGGCAAATATGACTAATGATATGATCGAGAAAATTGTCGCCGACACACTTCGTACTCACGCAAAAGGTACCAATCAAACAGCGGCTAACTATAGCCAAGACCAATCAATCGAAGTGCACGAACCACCCCAGAACTAAGTCTATTCATAAAATCAAAACCTGATCAGATATTTGTCAACGGCGTTACGTTGGCGTGCTATTTTGCCAGCATGGTGCCGATGACATATCCGACGCCACCGCCAGCTACAAATGCTACTAAAGTAAAGATGACCCACATTGTTTTACCACCGCTTTCTTTGACGGGGGGCTCAACCATGGTTATCTCGGGGCTAACGGCTGGCTCATCGGATTGTACTACAGGTGTTTCAGGCTGGGTTGTGGGTGCTTCTACAGTTGTTTCGGGTGCTGGTACTTCTACGTTAGTTTCTTGAGCTGTAGCTGTTTCTTCTTGTGGAGCGGGTGACTCAACACTTGGTGTATCTATCTCTGGCTGCGGCGCAGGCTGTATTGCTTCTGTTTCTGGTTGGCTTACCGTTTCGCCCATCACAGGTTCTTGTGGTGTTGGCGTGAGGCCCTCTTCCGTTGTTTCTGGTTTTTTGTCATCCATATCTAAACCCCATATATTACATTATACGTTTGAGTATACCGCTTATGCAGCGTCTAGCAAAACTTCAGCAGGGGTGAGGTAGCTATGAGACCGATCCGTCTAGTAACTTTATGTCGGCTCGTGGAATGTTTTTGCGCCAGTGCACCATAGTACTCACCGAGTTATGCCGCAGAAGACCCTAGCCAAGCTCAACCGCTAGGCGCTTATGAACCTCCGCAGTAAGTGCAGGTAATCTATCTGTATCCGTTCGCGCAACAAGCCAAGAGAGCTCATTAAGCGCATCGGAATCAGCCTTCGGCACGTTTCGGCGCAAGTGTACGAGAAGTGGGCTCTCTACGTGTCCGAGCTGTGCCATAGAGGGGTACGATTCTATTGCATGAGTCATTTCGCGTGTATCGTCATTGAGTAAGGTCTTGCCACTCTTTTTTACTGCTGTCTGTATGTCAAAAACATTATCACTGCTGAGCTCGCCATCCTCACCGAAGAGCCCAAGGCTGCGTAGCGCGATTGATGCGGTGCCGAGGGCCTTGCCTAGCTTCTCGTTACTTTCGAGGGAAATTCGACGCTTGTCTCGATATTTCTGAAGGTTTTTGCTGGCTCCAAAAATAACCGATTCAAGGCCCAGGGATATATCTCGTTGCGCTTCCTCGAGGGTTTTAGTATGTACTGCGCCCTCAGCCTCTTCGGCAAACTTTGGCAATTGAATATTCTTATTCATCGGCTCGATCTCTTGCAGCTCACGAGTATTTGCAGGGTTTTGAGCAAGCATGTACCACGCAGTAGCCAGCCCAGCTACGGCAATTGCTGCTGTAACTTTCTCGGGCTTTTTAAATGCCCCCAGCATCGTTTCAGATACTGCAAGATGGGAAAAGACAAAACCACGAAGTTGATGGGCGAGCGTAAGATCGCCGCGGGGCTGGCTACGTCGCTCAGCTATTTCTAGCTCATCGTGCGAAGCAAAAGGAACATAATGTGGCCCAGATTTTTCCAGGTAACCACTCGGAAGGGTTAAGATTTGAGGAACTCTTTCAGTCATAAAGATAATTATAAACTATTTGTAGATAAAAAACCACTGCATATACACCTATGCTGATTCCGGCAGGCTGGGTAGTTCTAAAAGTAAGTGCTACAGTATTAGGCATAAGATTTATGCACGAAAGGAGTTTCTATGTACAGATTACCACCTCTTGGCTATAACTATGATGCCTTCGGTACCTACATCAGTAAGCACATTATGGAGTTGCATTACACCAAGCATCATCAGACGTATGTCGATAAGCTCAATACGGCGCTGGAAAAGGCTCCGGACCTGCAGGGAAAGCCACTGCCGACGATACTCGCAGATATCAATAACGTACCAGAGGATATTCGTACTGCGGTGAGAAATCATGGTGGTGGCCATTATAACCACACACTTTTCTGGCTATTCATGAGCCCAAGCGGTGGAGGCGAACCCAGTGGCGAGTTACTCGATGCTCTCAAAGAGAAGTACGGTAGCTTCCAGGATTTTATCGATGAATTTGAGACAAAAGCACTCGGTCTGTTTGGCAGCGGCTGGGTATGGTTGCAGCCAGACCTATCGATTGTTACTACGCCAAACCAAGATTCACCACTTATGGTTGGTGCAGACGAGCCACTCCTCGGACTCGATGTATGGGAGCACGCATATTATCTTGACTACACCTACAAGAGAGGTGACTATATCAAGGCGTGGTGGCATGTGGTTGATTGGGACTTCGTGGGCGAACGTTTCAAGAAGACCGACGATTCTCAACTAAGCCTATAAACAAAAAGACCCATACCGATGAGGTATGAGTCTTTTTTCTTGTCTTGTCGACTATCGCTCGACAAAAGTCAGGGCGAAACCAGTTTTGCCAGCACGACCGGTACGGCCGATACGGTGTACGTAGTCGTCGTATGTCTGTGGCAATGAATAGTTGATGACATGTGTGATATCTGAGACATCGAGTCCACGTGCTGCAACATCTGTCGCAACTAGAATCTTAATCTCGCTGTTCTTGAATTTGCTCAAGACGCGTTGACGCTGACCCTGGCTCTTGCCACCATGAATTGCATCGGTTGAAAAGCCGCGCATCATGAGTTCTTTGGCAAGTCGCTCGACGCTGTGATGGGTGTCATCAAAGACGAGGGCCTTAGTAGTCGATTGGTTAATCAAAATATCGTGCAGCTTTTCGATCTTAATATCACGAGCGTTGTAGTGCACAACATCTTGTTCGATATTGTGACCGGTCTCGCCTGATTTAACAGAGATGGTGACAGGGTCTTTAGAGAAGCTTTCGATGATGCTATTTACTCGTGCATCAAGTGTTGCAGAGAAATAGAAACTTTGGCGGTCAGGGTTTGTGTGACCTAGGATCTCACGAATATCGTTGATGAAGCCCATGTCGAGCATGCGGTCAACTTCGTCTAGTACTGAGATGTTGCAGTCAGCAATTTTGAGTGTGCCACGCTCGATATGATCCTTAACTCGGCCTGGTGTACCGATGATAATACGTGGGTTGAAACGTAGTTCACGGAGCTGAGGGCCCATGGCCATACCACCGATGAGTAGTGCACCATCAAGGCCACTACCTTTGCCGATAGTACGAAACTGCTGCTCAATTTGCTGTGCTAGCTCGCGAGTTGGTGCAAGAATAATAGCCTTGCTTCGTGGGTCAGCGATGAGCTTGTTGAGCACTGGTACAGCAAATGCAGCGGTCTTACCCGTGCCTGTGTTTGCGATACCGACGATGTCTTTACCGGCGAGGCCAAGTGGAATCGCTTCGTCTTGAATTGGGGAAGGTGAGGTGAAGCCCATTCCTGCCAAGTTTCGCTTCAAGAGCTCATTAGCGTCAAAATCCTGGAAACTGTGCTTGGGTATGTATATTTCCTCAGCTACTGGTATTGCCTTTTTCACGAACTTAGACGGGTGAATGTAATCTTTCTTTGGACCTCGGCTCCTGCTTGCGGTTGGCCGACGTGAACTTCGCCCCTGGTCTCTACGACCGGAGCTGTATGAAAATCTTTGAGACATAAAAAAAATGAATCCTTTGCTTAGTAATTATTAGTATGAGTCGACTGTTTATAATGAAACAAACGAGTCATACATTACTAGCTCATAATTCATTTAAAACAATATTATAATTTTAGCACAATTGAACCAGTTAAGCAATATAAGATTGCCCGTAGGCCAACTTATAGACAAAACGTGTTATACTTATCTGTAAGCGAGTAGTTACTATTACCTCGACGTTGTGCATTTTAGCCTTTTTGACTAAACGGAACCATCGTGAGCGGCAATAATGAGCGCAAGCGATATAAAGTAAGGGAGGATAATAATAAAATGGCAATGAAACTTTACGTAGGAGGTCTTGCATACGCAATGACCGAAGCAGAGCTCGAGCAACTTTTTGCTGCAGAAGGAAAAGTTGTAAGCGCAGTTATCATCAAAGACAAGTTCAGCGGCCAATCAAAGGGCTTCGGATTTGTTGAGATGGAAGACCTTAAAGAAGGCCAAAACGCTATCAAGAACCTTGATGGCAAAGAAGTCAGTGGTCGCTCTATCGTAGTTAACCAGGCTCGTCCACAAGAGGACCGACCTCCACGTAGTGGCGGCGGCGGCTACGGCGGCGGACGCAGTGGCGGCGGTGGTGGCGGCTACGGTGGCGGCGGACGCAGCGGTGGCGGCGATTCCCGACGCTCTTACTAATAGTTATTAACTATTATCGAAAGACCCACGCTCTGTGGGTCTTTTTATATATACCCACAAAGCGAGAGGCCTAGCTATCTGACATGTAGTAAGCAAGACTGAAGACCGTGAGATCCGTGGCAACCTGTATTTGCCTCTCTGTCTCAGTTGAGCGATTGAGTGTGTACCTCTCGTTCATTATGGGGCTTTGCTAGCTTATCGATAGCTGTCGTGAAGTGATAAACCATACTATACAATATGTTTTTTTGATGCTTTTCAGGGGTAACATGTGACGTTGAAAAATACACAACGGCAAAATCCAACAGATTGCCTGTACATAAAAAACTTATGGTATAATTATTGTAGTGCTTTGAGGCGATTTGTGAGACGCCTGAAAGTCAGGTGTGATGTGAAGTTTTGAGAGGTGTACTCACGATTTTTGTGAAGTTTTAAAAGACCAGCGTAGTGCTGGTCTTTTCTTTTGGGTGAAGGTGAGGAGTGATTGGGGTACCCGCGCTTGGTAACCTCTCTGTTTATTTCGTAACTGTTGTCCTAGGATGCACCTGGCTCAGGACTGCGCCCAACGTTGGTGAGGTAGTAGTCAATCAGCGTTTGCTGGTCATATGTATCTAGCTCAAGCAATCTGTTCCACGAAGCTAAAACGATTGGCTTCTGCTGTTCTGCTCGGGGCATAATGACTACTTTTGTTGGGTGAAAAGTATCTACAGTGTAGGGTTCTGTGTAGAGGGCTCTAATTTTTTGGACAGTAGCCTCATCTAGATCTGGTCGATAGCTGACAACTATACCGCCATGTTCCATGTTATGGATGATGTTTTCATTCGGGAGTTGTTGAACAGAGTATCCCCATGGTGCTTCTTCGCCGTGTGGCCCTGAGGTCGGTATAGCGGCCTCGTACGTGCCTTTTTCGCTTGCACCTATGTGGTCACGGCCTTCATCTTGTTGCGCGACACCCAGGCGTGGCTTGGCTGGTGTCTTCGCTTTATTAAATACTACTACCCCGGTTACAGATACGACGATAATAGCGATAATGATCAAAAATAGTTTGTTGCTCATGATGAGTCTCCTTATTAAGATTGTTTAGTTGATGGCTAATGGCACGACGACGAACTTGATTGTCCTGTACTGGTAGCCGAATTTGCTATATGGGCTTCAATTTTAGCCAGGGGCAAATTGCCAGATCCAACATATGTACCCTCTACTAAGATGCCAGGGCTGGCTAAAATACCGTGCTCTAGAACTAATTCTTCACCCTCAGGGCTGTAGGCGTCTATCTGGTTAATCTTAATTTGCGGATAGCCTTGCCTAAGTCCCTCGATGGATTCTTTCACTTTTTCACAATTTGGGCAGTCCATAGGACCAACTAAAGTTATTGTTATCACGTTATCTCCTTCATATTTAAATACTTCTTAACTGACAAAACTGCCTTTGTACCGTCCGCCACGGCAATCGACACTTGTTTGTAGCTACTATCCGTAACATCACCCGCAGCGTACACACCGGCCAACGAGGTGGCCATAGTTGCATGATCGACTTTAATGAATCCATCTCTAGTGATTCTTACGAGATGGCTCACAAGCTGACTGTTACCTAGGGCGGTACTCTCTATGAATACGCCGTCCAGCGCCAGGTGAACTACTCGCTTTGATTTACTGTCTCGATAAGTGAGGCCGCTCACCTTATCTATACCTACAATTTTATCGAAACTTGCACCCATAATGACTTGAACATTACTAGCTCGAACCGCACGCGAATCTAAGGACGAGAAAAGATAGACTTGTTTAGCGTGCCGAGCAAGTTCATCTGTGACTGCAAGAATCCGATTATTATCTCCGATGAGCGCAATCGTCTTGTTTCTAAAGTATGGTATGTCGCACGTTGCGCAGTAAGATACTCCTTTGCCGAGTAACATTTTTTCGCCGGGGATGCCAAGCTGTCGTTGTTTCGTGCCAGTTGCAATGACGAGTGAGCGGGCGATTACCCGGCTATCGTTCTGGAGCTGAACGATGTAGGAATTCTCGCCACCTTGTTTGACAGGCTCTAATGAGGTAACAGCCGTACTTACTATGGTTACCAACCTTGTCTGCCCACCGAGTTCGTTCTGAAACGAATTTGCGAGCTGTACCCCATTGCCGAGACCGCCACCAAACCAATTTGACAAGTGCGAAATATCATTCAGTTTGCCGCCATACTTTTCGGCCACCAGCAGGCAACTTAGCCCTTGGCTGGCGCAGGTTAAGGCGGCGGATATGCCTGCAGGTCCGCCGCCAATGACGACAGTATCGTAAGCTATCATTCTTCGTCTTCTTCCTTGTTACGTAATTCCCGTCGTGCCGTGCGCACAAAATACGTCAGGAGGGCTAATAGCAGGAATCCAAACAGAAAATTATTGAACGGGATAGCCCGAATCGGTTCGGTAAGGACATCTACCCAATGTTTGATACTTATGGCTATCTCGGAAGTGGAGCTACTGACAGGGTCGTTCCCAGTTATTGCCAAAATCAGGAAAAACAAACCTGCTCCAGAAAAAATTACAAACGACAGAAAATTTGCGAGTGAGGTAGAGAATTTGCCAAAGGTAACCTTTTTTTCTTGTAATTTGCGGCTACTGCGCCATAGGCGTTTTTTGTAGAAGAGCCCCATGACAAACAGGGGAAATACAATTCCAAATGTGTACGCTAGCCCGATGGCACCGGCTTGAAACAGGCTCGGCGATATAGCTGCCAATGTCAGCGCTCCAAGTAAAACTGGCGCACAGCAGGCGCTAGAAATACCCGAAAAGACGCCAAGTATGTACGCAGATGCCGCATCTGTAACCCGTGGTGATTGTAATTTACTGACAAAGGGGATAGTAATCTTTTTTCCGAGCAGTGTCATGATTCCAATGGCAATCATAATCATACTTCCTGCCGCAAAAACGTAGCCGTGGTAACTAGAGAAAAATGAAGTCAGGAATCTTGCACCGAGCACAATAGGCAGGATGATTGAGGCTACCCCAGCTGCGAATATGGCTGTCATCAGGATAACCTTGGAGCGTGATTTGAAAACAGTCCCCAGGTAGGCTGGGAGCATGAGAGTAATACAGCACGGCGCGAATAGCATTACCATCCCACTAAAGAAAGCTATGATGAGCGATGCGTTCATGAGTATATCGTTGGTCATGCTTGTACTCCCAATGCTTTAGTGACTTGTTGTACAATTTCCTGGCCGCTGACGAACATGGTTCCGCCCGGTACGCTCATGCCAACACTTGGCCAATAATCTTTTCGCCAGAGAATCTCGCCTTGTTCATTAACCAGCACAAAGGTGTGTCCGGCCCGTCGTCCCATGCCCATGCTATACGGAGTTAGGTCGTAATCTTTTTCAGTCTGAGCGCTAAAATATGAGAGAATCGGCGACTGTATACCGTAACGCCCCATCGCTTCTTTCGAGGAACTTACTGAATCCATGGTGACGGAAAGAACTTCTACATTTAGTTTCGAGAAGTTGGCACTATATTTATCTAATTCCGGTATCTGTTGCATGCACGGGTCACAGGTGAGCCCTTCGTGAAAATATACTAATACGTTCTGTTTTCCTTTAAAGCTCGATAGCGTGACCGTAGATCCGTCTGTTGAGGGTAGACTAAAATCCGGTGCGGGCATGCCAGCAACAGGCTTTTCACTCGATGCTGCGTTATTAGCCGACGGGCTAGAAAGCCAAAATACGCCGATAATCGCAGCCAGGACTGTAGTCCAAATTATTACTTTTTTAAGCATTGACATGAATCTTCCTTTATTTAATGTTGAAAATAACAAAAAGAAATTCTATGTCTAGCGTCTAATGTTGGCGTAGAGTATTACGAGGTCAGGTGGCCTCAGTAACGGCACTCCACCCAGGTACTTATTCGTCAGCTTTCTCGGAGCATTTATAGTTGACAGAAAGAAATACGGGTTCTCGATATTTGGATCGGGTTCATTATCCTGCTCATTTTCAAACAAACGTTCGTTGTCGCGCATGAGTATCGTCGGGGCACCCGTGCAAGCACAGGAGGCTTGTGTTTGCACTGAACATGAATCGTCACACGTATTTACCGCACTGGTCATATCCCCATATTCCAAAACCATGCTTTGGGCATGAGCGTTGACGGGCATTGATACAAAGAGCAAAAGGGCGCTTACGAACAGGCCGTACAGCAGCTTATTTATTCGGTATTTCATTGATTTATGCTCTGCATTTGATTTCCTACTGTTGAGTAAAATTATCCCGAAGCGGCTTCAGCTCCTGCTTTCGTTCGGCCGAGTGTGTGGTGATTTCAAGGTTGCAGCTTTTGTGTTTTTTGCACCATGTGGCGCATTGCTGAGCGATGCTCTTGCTGTCGTAGTGAAGCCCACATTCAGGACATTGAAACTTTTCTTGGCTCATTTAGTTTCCTGCAAGCGTAAGCGACGTAGGAACTGAGCATTAAAGGCCACGATAATTGTCGAAAGCGACATCAATATTGCTCCTAGGGCTGGCGATAAAACGAAACCGAGTGAATAGGTTACACCGGCAGCCAAGGGGATGGCAAAAGCATTGTAACCAGTCGCCCAGGCAAGATTTTGGAGCATCTTACGGTAGGTTGCTTTGGATAGTTTAATAACCTTTGCAACACCACGAGGATCACTACTAGCCAGCACGATACCTGCGGATTCAATGGCTACATCAGTACCCGCACCAATAGCAATGCCAATGTCAGCTTGCGTGAGGGCTGGGGCATCGTTAACGCCATCGCCTATCATCGCCACGCGGCTACCATCGGCTTGTAACTTCTTGACGGTCTCGGCCTTGTTCTCTGGGAGGACTTCTGCAAAGAATTCCTCGATACCTAGCTCCCGAGCAACCCAAGCAGCCGTATCTTTCGCATCGCCAGTCAGCATCGCCACGCGCTTGCCCATTTTCTGTAGAGTAGCGACTGCCTCCTTAGACTCTTCACGAATAACGTCCGCCAGCATGATAGCGCCCAATACTTTATTACCATCCAGCACGTAGATGACCGTCTTACCTTCTTTAGACGCTTGATCTGCGGCTTTCGCCACAATCTCGGGGATTCTTGCTTTTAGCTCGTCTACCAGACGAGGGCTACCCACATGTATTGTTCGGTTAGCAATCGTCGCCTTGGCGCCACGGCCAGCCAGAGAAATAAAGTTTGTGACTGGTTGAGTCGACACATTTTTCTTTTCAGCCGAAGTAACTATTGCGCGGGCAATTGGGTGTTCGGAATCTGCCTCGACTGCAGCGGCTAAGCCCAAGAGTTCTTGCTTGTCGCCAATAGCCACAATGTCTACCACACCCTGTTCCCCACGAGTCAGCGTGCCGGTTTTGTCAAAGAGGATAACATCAACGTTGCGGGCAGCTTCCAGCGCCATACGCTGTCGTATGAGTAATCCATTACGAGCAGCTAAAGTGGTCGAAATCGCTGTCACTAGTGGAATAGCCAGGCCTAGAGCGTGAGGGCAGGCAATGACGAGTACCGTAACGACACGAGCTAAAATAAATGTTACGGGTTGATCAGTAAACAATCCCCATCCGATTAGTGTTGCCACGGCTGCACCGATTGCAACGAACGTTAGATAGAAAGCTGCGCGGTCAGCCAGTACTTGTGTCTTGGACTTGGAGGCTTGGGCATCCGCTACTAATTTCATTATTCCAGCCAGGGCAGTGTCATCACCCGTTTTGGTGACTTTAACAGTTAGTGAACCGCTACCATTAATCGTACCGGCCACTACTTTTGCTTGCACAGTCTTTTTGACAGCTTTTGACTCGCCGGTTAGCATTGATTCGTTGACATCGGACTCACCTTTGACGACTTCACCGTCAGCAGGAATCTTAGCACCGGGACGTACTAATAGCTGGTCGCCAACTTTCAGCTCGCTTGCAGCAACTGTCTTTGTGCCATCTTTCGTAATAAGCTCTGCTTCATCCGGTAATAACTTGGCTAACTCTTTTAACGCCCCTTGGGCATTTTGGATAGAAGCCATTTCCATCCAGTGACCAAATATCATGATGGTAATCAGGGTAGAGAGCTCCCACCAAAAGTCCATTCCCTCGAGCAAGTGCAAGGAGATTGCAAGACTATATCCGAGCGCAACGGTAATGGCCATCGAGATAAGTGTCATCATGCCTGGCTGGCGCCCTTCAATCTCAAGCTTAGCGCTCTTTAGAAAGACCAACCCGCCATACCAGAATAAGATCAATCCAAAAACGGCTGAAATATACTCGCTACCCGTGAATACTAGTTGAAAGTGCAACCAATGTTGAATTGAGTTCGAAAATAACAGTACCGGTATAGTTAAGGCTAGGCTCCACCAAAACTTCTTTTTGAACATGTTCGGGCTGTGCCCAGCATGTTTGTCATGTTCGGCATGTTCTTCCTGGGATATCTTATTCTTTGCGGGCACTAAATTCATGCCACATTCCGGGCAATGCCCCGGAGTATTTTGTCGGATATCCGGGTGCATGGGGCAGATATACACGCTTGCAGGTGTGATTTCCGTTTCCCCCGGTTGATCAGGTTTTTGGTCATGATGATTGTGATCGTGCATACTTCTCCTGCCTCAAGCGACTGATTTATTATTTCGAACGTGAGCTAAACAAACGGCTGAGCAATCCATTGCTTTTACGGTTGGCAGGTACCAGGTTCATGTCACATTCCGGGCAGTTGCCAGGCTTGTCTTGTTGGACCTCGGGGTGCATAGGACAGATATAGGTTCCGACTTGATCTTCAGGCGACTCATCTGCGTGATTACTCATCTCGTTACAACAGCTAGACATTATTATTGTCCCTTTCTTTAAGCTAATCTTTTATAGCTTTACGGATTTCGTCAAATTCTTTTTTATTGATTTCGCCTCTGGCCAAACGCTTTTTGGCAATCTCTAGGGCGTCGTCTGTATTGTGACCGCCTGAGTTGCTGCTTCCTCCACCGACGCTTCGGGCTATGAGGACTGCAACGATTACTATGACAGCAAGCCAAAATAGCATCATAACCCAACCCCAATTCCAAGAACCGCTATCCATCATATCGTAGTTGCCGTTTAAATCTGCTAGTACTTGTGCAAACATATTTCTATCTCCCTCTCTTTGAATTATTTACTTCTTACGTTATTCAGCTCGTATAGTTCAAGTAGCTCTTTGGTGGCTTTATCAAATTCAGCCGGATCACCAGAGCTTAGCATGTGTTTCACGTGTGTCTGCAAGTGATTTTCAAGCATCAACTTATTAAGTGATGCTAATGATTTCTGCATGGCAAGACTCTGTGTGAGTATATCCATGCAGTACTCTTCATTTTCAATCATCTTGCGAAGACCTTTTATCTGCCCCTCAAGTATCTTTGAGCGGTGAATTGCTCGCTTCTTTAAATCTTCAATCATATTTGCACTATATACCCCCAGGGGGTATTATGTCAAACATACAAACGTAAGAGGAATAGCGCTTTTTTCGGCTTCGCCTCGTCACTTCTCCGCATACTTCGCACACATACGCCGAACTTCGTTCTATAATTCCCGTCTCAAACAATACAAAAAGCCGGGTTATAAGACCCGACTCTTTGTATGGCTGGGGATGAGGGATTCGACCTACCTTCGGCAGGCCCGCAATTTCTGCTCTGAAAGCATAGCTTTCAAGTGAAGCTTGCCTTGCGAATTGCCAACGGCAATTCGCACCCCGATCCTTATGGTCGGCGCTTGAACCACTCAAGCCACGTAAAAAGCCCATCTTACGATGAGCTTCTAACGTGGCTG
>JAGXIT010000001.1 GCA_024635495.1 Candidatus Saccharimonadota bacterium | reverse complement strand
CTAGTGACAACGTCCTCAGTACTTACGGAAGTAAGATTGCTGAAACAACTGGTGCGCCGTACCAAGCTAACAGTGTCAACAACACACTTACGTTTGCCGCAGTCGCCAGCCCAGTGACTCCAGCTGGTATCTACTCCGAGAGCTTCACCCTAATCGGTGTCGGTACATTCTAGTCAAACAAGTACAACAGGAGAAATAATGCGCCTCGAAAGGCTACTCATCGGGCTTGTGCCCATCAGCCTCATAACGGTCTTGCTACTACTAGCAGGACCGTTGCGCGTTTCCCAAGTGTCTGGCGCAAACCTAGCCACAAGAGAACTTCATACTGCAACTAACATTGCGGGAGCGACAACGACATACAAGATAACTATGTCTGGTCAATCTGCCGGGGCAGTTGGGTCCGTGCGACTCCAACTCTGTGTCGAAGATCCGTTTCCGGGCGAACCGTGTACTGGGCCTAGTGGTCTTGATTTCTTAGGGGCGACCCTTGACACTCAAACTGGGATGACTGGGTTTAGTATCCACCCTAGTACAACCGCTAACGAGCTGATACTTACTCGCGTGCCGGCTGCAAGCGTACCTGGGACGGTTACCTTTGTGCTAAGTGGTGTAGCGAACCCAGATACCGCAGGCTCGTACTTCGGCCGTCTCGAGACGTTCGCGACAGACGATGCTACTGGTGCGCGGCACGATGGTTCGGGTTTGGCGTTTTCGATTCTGCCGGCACAAGTTAGCGTGCAGACAGTTGTACCGCCGTATCTGCTCTTTTGTGTCGGTAACACAATAACAGCGTTTGACTGCTCATCTGCCGCAGGTAGTTATATCGATTTTGGGAACTTCAGCACGACCAAGACCGCCACTGGACAGACGAAATTCATCGTGGCGACTAATGCTGGGTTTGGCTACACTATTCGCGTGCTCGGTACGACGCTGACCTCAGGTACGAACACGATTACAGGGCTCGCATCTCAAGATGTCTCGAGAATAGGCGTCAGCCAGTTCGGGCTCAATCTACGGGCAAACGCTACTCCGCCCACTGGAAGCAATGTGCAGGGGGCTGGCACAGGTACTGTAGCGGCAGGGTATAGCACACCGAATTTTTATAAGTTTGTACCAGGCGATGTGCTGGTAAGCTCAACCAGTCCTGACTATTTCAGGTTATTCACCGTAAGCTACATTGTAAATGTTGATAGTCAGCAAGCGGCAGGTGTATATGTGAGCACTCTGCAATATGTAGCTTTGGCTACATTCTAGGTAAAGTCATTGAAAAATATACAACGTATAACTTTGGTAAATGGTATAATCTCTGATAATATACTGCTAAAGGTAAAAAAGAGGAATCTTATGCAAAAAATTACAAAACGTCTATCACTACTGCTTTTAGCGGTCTCGATGCTTACTATTAGCCTCGTTGGCTCACTTGCCAGTGCACAAAGCACTGGAGCGGGAGGAAACGGTATCCGTGTTTCGCCAGTTAGAACTGATCTCACTATAGAACCAGGGCAAACAAGTACTGTTACGCTAACCGTACAGAACATCACGTCAGGTGATGCCGAATTTCAGGCGATTGAGAATGACTTTGTGGCCGGTAATAATGAGCAGGGTCAGCCAGCGCTGATTCTTGATGCTGATAAGTATGCTCCAAGCCATAGCCTCAAGCGTTTCATGAGCGAAGTACCGAACGTATTTATTCCAGCTGGTGGTTCGAAGCAAGTAAAGGTAACAATTACTATCCCTAAGGATGCTGCAGCCGGTGGTTACTATGGTGCGGTTCGCTTTACACCCGCTGGTAGCGAAGATGGCACCAAAAACGTCACTCTATCTGCAAGTGTTGGCTCGCTTATTCTCGTGAAGGTTCCTGGTGATCTTAAGGAAAGCCTACTGCTCAGCAGTTTCGACGTACGTACTAGCGAGACAACAAACAAGGCTAGCTCGATTTTCATGTCAAACAATAACCTCTACGCCGTAGCTCGATTCGAAAACAACGGTAACGTGCACGAACAGCCATTTGGTAAAGTTGTTCTGAAGCGTGGAAATGAAGTGTTGCAAACTATCGAAATTAACAATGCTGATTTACCGGGTAACGTACTGCCAGATAGCACGCGTCGATTTAGTGTCAATCTCGATAAAGTCGGTCTCTGGGGTAAATATACTGTTACGGGTAACTTCGGCTATGGTACCAGTGGCCAGCTCATCAGCGGAAGCACTTCATTCTATGTCATCCCGCTCGTTCCAATCTTGATCGGTCTCGGTATCATTGGTCTTATTGTTGCTGCAATCTTCTTACTGCCACGTGCTATCAAGCGCTACAACCAAGATGTCGTCCGTAAAGCAAATCGCCGTAAATAAGGAGCAAAAGTGGCGGTATTGCCCAGTATCGGGTATGCTAAAAGAAGCATAAGCCACTTACAATCTCCCATGAAACGCAAATACTTTCCACTATTACTACCAGTCTTAGTCCTCAGTCTATTGCTGGTGCTCGGAAACGTGAGTCGTGCGCACGGCCAGGCTATAGGTAGTTCTGATCCGCAGCAGTCAGGCAGTACCGGCTTACAGGGAACAATCCCCAGCCCCCCACCAACTACTGCTGCAACTATCTCGACTCCCGTCGGTGGTCGGACATTCACGACTAGCCCAATTACTATCAATGGTCTATGTACGACCGACCTTCTTGTGAAGATATTTAGTAATAATATCTTCGTCGGGTCGGCACAATGTACGAATGGCAGCTATGAATTACAGATAGATCTGTTTAGTGGCGAGAACAAAATCATCGCGATCGTCTATGACGCGCTCGACCAAGCAGGCCCAGACAGCAACTCAGTCACCGTCACCTTCCAGGATGCTACCTTTGCGGCTTTTGGCCAGCGAGTAAGCCTGACGAGCACTGTTGCAAAGCTTGGTGCGGCTGTCGGTAGTAAATTGACCTGGCCAATCGTCTTGAGTGGCGGCACTGGTCCGTACGCAATCAGTGTGGATTGGGGCGATGGATCTTCTCCCGCGCTACAAAGCCAACCATTTGCCGGTACGTTCAACATTACCCATGTCTATAAAAGTGCTGGTGTTTACCGAGTGGTAGCGAAAGCGACAGATTCCACTGGTGCATCGGCGTTCCTGCAACTTGTCGGTGTCGGTAATGGCGAAGTGGGTCAAACGAGCACCGGTAGCGCTACAAGCGACGATGCTGGCGGTGGAACGATCCAGTATATCTACGTGTGGTGGCCGATATTGCTGATGATACCAATCATTTTGGCAATGTTCTGGGTTGGTAAGCGCTATGAGCTCGTCGCGATCCACAAACAGATTGAAAAGCAATCTGAGATGTATGAAAAAGAAATCCAAAAATAATCCCAAACCCCTACGATAGTACAAAACTATATAGCTTTACCAGGGTCTGTTAGAATAGGTGACGTATGAAACAGGTATACGTTGGACTTAGTGGTGGTGTCGATAGCTCAGTGACCGCAGCAAAGCTGCTGGAGCAGGGTTATGCCGTCACGGGCGTATACATGAAGAACTGGAGCCAAGACCTGCCGGGTATGGTATGTCCATGGAAAGATGATTATCAAGATGCCAAACGAGTAGCAGTGCAACTCGGCATACCATTCAAGATGTACGACTTCGAGACGGAATATCGCCAGCGGGTTGTCGACTACATGCTCGACGGCTATCGCAAGGGGCTTACGCCTAACCCAGACATCATGTGCAATCAAGAAGTGAAGTTCAAACTATTCCTCGAAACAGCACTTGCAGATGGTGCTGATATGATCGCGACCGGGCATTATGCAAAAACGAAAGATGGGCGGCTCCTCGCGGCCGCAAATGTCGAAAAAGACCAGACATATTTCTTGTATCGGGTGACCGAGGACGCACTAGCCCACTCATTGATGCCAATCGGTGAATTTGATACGAAGGGCGAGGTGCGGGCAGAAGCGGCCCGACTCGGGCTTGCCACTGCACAGAAAAAGGATAGTCAGGGCATCTGCTTCGTTGGTAAGGTCGGTATCAAAGACTTTTTATTGCACGAGCTGGGTGAGCAAGCCCACGGCGATATTTTTGATCAACACGGTGTATACGTCGGTAAACATGATGGCGCGATATTTTATACCATAGGACAGCGCTCTGGGCTTGGTGCGGGTGGGGGTTTGCCCTATTACGTCACCGGCAAGGACATGACAAAAAACGAGGTCTATGTCACGACGGACTTGCAGGATGACAAGCTTTGGCATGATAGCCTGAAGCTCACGGAGCTACACTGGATAAACGAAGCGCCCGAGGCGGGCAAAACCTATCAGGTGCGCACACGCTACCGCGCTGAGCTTATCGATTGCACGGTCGCCCTAGACGAGAAAACGGCTGTAGTACAACTAGAGAGCGCTATGCGAGCAATTACACCTGGCCAGTCTGCCGTTTTCTATGACGGTAATCGTGTCGTTGGCGGCGGCATTGTTATCTAATTTTGTTCCTTTCGTCACCTCTGTTAGAATAATTCCATATGAATGCACAGGACATCCGGAACTCGTATATCGATTTTTATAAAAAGCGTGGGCACGCTGTCGTTGCTCGTGCACCACTCGTATTAGAAGGTGACCCGACGACGCTATTCACAGGAAGTGGCATGCAGCCAATGATCCCGTATCTACTCGGCAAACCACACCCAGAAGGTAATCGAATAACTAATAGCCAAACGTGCCTGCGAGCACAGGACATTGATGCTATCGGTGATAATCGCCACACAACATTTTTTGAAATGCTAGGCAACTGGAGCATGGGTGACTACTTCAAAGAGCAGCAGATTGAGTGGATGTTTGAATTTCTGAGTGATGTGGTCGGACTCGATATGTCGAAGGTGTATATCACGTGTTACATCGGTGAAAAACGCTACGATATCCCTAAGGATACCGAAGCCGCAGCTGTCTGGGCGCGATTATACAAAAAGCACAAGTTATCACATGGCGAGGCAGAAATTGGCTCAGAGGAAGATGGCTATGCACGAGGCATTAAAGATGGCGAGCGTATCTTCTACTACGACGGCAGTAAAAACTGGTGGAGCCGCAATGGCGGGCCCGAAACGACACCGGTTGGTGACCCGTGTGGCCCTGATAGTGAGATGTTCTATGATTTTGGGACACCACACAACCCAGATTTTGGAGCGCATTGCCATCCAAACTGCGATTGTGGGCGATTCATGGAGATTGGTAACAATGTCTTCATGGCGTACAAAAAAGTAGCCGAGGGCACCTTTGAACCACTCGAGAAGCCGAATATTGACCACGGCTCAGGGCTTGAACGCATCGCCGCAGCGAAACTAGGCAATCCAGACGTCTTCAAAATCAGCCTCATGTGGCCAATTATCGAAAAACTGCAAACCCTCTCTGCTAAAAACTACGAAAGCCATACCGAGAGTATGCGTGTGATTGCAGACCACTTACGTGCAGCGACATTCCTCGCTGTAGACGGCTGCAAGCCAAGCAATAAGGAACAGGGCTATGTGATGCGACGTCTGCTACGCCGGGCGATTCGCTATAGCTTTGAGCTCGGTATCGAACAGAACTTCCTCGAAGAGGTTGTGCCGGTTATCGCTGATATGTACGAGGCTGATTTCCCAGAGGTAAAGGCGAATCGCGATGAGGTGATTGCGGTACTTGTAAAAGAAGAAAAAGTCTTCCGCCAGACATTACGAAAGGGGCTACATCAGCTTGAGCGCTTTGCCGAAAACGGTCTAACCGGCGATGAATTATTTACGCTTTACGATACATTCGGCTTCCCGGTTGAACTCAGTACAGAAGAAGCTTTCAAACGTGATTTGAAGCTGTCAGATAACTGGCGGGCAGAGTTCGACACAAAGATGCAAGAACAGCGCGAACGCAGTCGGACGGCAGCGAAGGGCGCTTTCAGGGGCGGATTGGGCGGACAGGATGATATTCACAAGAAGTACCACACCGCCACGCACTTATTGCAATCAGCTTTGCGTCAAATACTCGGGCCAGAACTTCGTCAACACGGTAGTAACATCACCGAAGAGCGCTTGCGATTCGACTTTAACCTAGACCGCAAAGTGACGCCAGAAGAAATAACCCAAGCCGAGGAGCTTGTAAATGGCTGGATCGTAGAAGACGTACCGGTGAAATTTACGGAATACCCAACACAGGAAGCCCTTGATATGGGTGCAATTGGACCGTTCGGTGAACGCTATGGCGATACGGTAAAGGTGTACCAAATGGGCGAAGATGACCATATTGTTTCACTCGAAATTTGTGGGGGCCCGCACGTCGATCGCACCGGCCAACTTGGTGAAGGCGGCAAACACTTCAAAATCACCAAAGAAGAATCGTCAAGTGCTGGTATCCGTCGCGTCAAAGCGGTGTTAGCCTAGACACACCGTTCTTCTTGGGGTGAAAAATCTTCATCTCTCTTTCGGTGAAGTGACCTTGAATGTGCTAAAATAAAGCGGATATGCTTGATAAGATAAAGGACCTCAAGACGGCCGCCGTTGCTCGAGTGAAGATGAGTAAGACAGCCGAAAGCCCAGATAAATACCTCGTTGCACTCGATATCGGTACCGAGTATGTTAAGGCGCTCATCGGTAAGGTGACTGACGGGGGTATCGAAGTTATCGGGGCAGGCCGTGCTCACCAAAAGCTCAGTGATATGCAAGCTGGTGCCATTGCCGATATTGGTGGCGTCGTCGAAAATTGTGACACTGCACTCAATGAAGCTGAGCAACAAGCAGGAGTAAGTGTGCGAAGCGCAGTTATTGGCATCGCTGGTGAACTCGTGAAGGGCACCACAACAACTGTCCGAGTTGTGCGCAAAGACCCCGACACGGCACTCGATTTACCTGAGGTTGAGCGGATTATTGGACTTGTCCAGAAACGCGCCGCCGCAAAAGCCAAACAGCAACTTGCGTGGGAGCTCGGCGGTAAACAAGTCGAAGTCAAGCTCGTAAACAGCGCACTCGTCGGTATCGAAATCGATGGCTATACTGTTACGAACCCCGTGGGATTCCAGGGTCGTGATGTGACGGTGCAGTTATACACTGCATTTGCGCCACTCATTCACATTGGGGCACTTGAGCGAACAGCACAACAGCTCGACCTTGACCTTGTTGCAGTTGCGGCTGAACCATTCGCCGTCGCACGATCGGTGATCGGCGATGATCAATCTGCCAGTATGAGTGCGATATTGATGGACGTCGGCGGCGGCACAACCGATATCGCTGTCGTTAATGATGGTGGAGTCCAAGGTACTAAAATGTTTGGTATCGGTGGACGAGCCTACACGAGGACCGTTGAACGAGACCTCGCTATTGAATTTGAGAAGGCTGAAGAGCTCAAGGTTGGCCTAGCCGAAGGCGATTTATCTGCAAAAAAAGCAAAAGAAGTTGAAGCATCGCTCGATAAAGTCCTGAATGTCTGGATGAGTGGTGTTGAGCTCGCACTCAGCGAATTTACAGCGCTTGACCATCTTCCACACCGAGTATATCTGTGTGGCGGAGGTTCGAGCCTACAAATGCTCAAAGACAGGCTACACGACACAAACTGGTACAGTACACTGCCGTTTACTCGTAAGCCTATCGTGGAATACATTCACCCAGAACAAGTTGTCGGCATCACCGATACAACCGGTAAGGTTACTGATCATACCTTTATCACCGCTATGGGACTACTACGCGTAGGACTTGATACGGTACAATATACGGGCAAGAACGGCGATACCGTAAAAGAAAAAATCGATAGGATTTTACATGTCTAACAAGATCAAGCTCGATACTATGAACAATTCATCCGATAGCCCCAAACTGGCGACTATTTCGAGCACGAGCGCAAAAGAGACCATTTATATCGATGTTGATGACGAAATCACGGCAATCATTGAGAAGGTCAAGACTGCAAAGGGCAAGATAATCGCCTTGGTATTGCCAAAGCGAGCAACGATGTTGCAGAGTATCGTAAACATGAAGCTACTCAAGCGCAGTGCGACTACTGCAGGCAAGAATCTCGTACTAGTGACAACAGAAGCAAGCCTGCTACCGCTTGCCGGTCTAGTCGGGCTGCACGTGGCCGATACGCCGACGAGCCGTCCGATAATCCCGCCAGAACCAGAACAAATTAGTGATGAAGTCGAAAGTATTGACGAGCCAATTGCAATTGCGGATGGTACTGCGGCTGTTGATGATTTTGATCCCGACAAAGTCAGTGATGTACCGATTGGTGAGTTGGCATCTGCTGCTGGTGGTGCTGCTATGGTTGGCAATGTCGAGGAAGAGATTATGCTCGATGATGACTCAAATGTACCGAATGTCACCCCTGTAAAAAAGAATAATAAACTCAAGATACCGAGCTTTACGAAATTTCGAGTAGGGCTTATCCTGGGCAGTCTCATTATCATCCTGCTGATAATCGGTGGTATATTCGCGACAAAAGTATTGCCGAAAGCAGCCATAAGCATCCAGACAGATTCGCAGGTTATAGATACGAAACTAAGCCTCACGCTCGATACTGCTACCAAATCGGTTGATGCCGAGAACAAGATTCTACCTGCAACCGCCGAAACCCTTAAAAAGACTTATACCCAAGAGGCCGACACTACCGGTGAGGTCAATAACGGCGATCGCGCCACAGGTACAGCTACGTTCAGTGCCACCGAATGTACGACACCAGGATTAACGCCTGACTCAGTACCAGTTGGTTCAAGCATCACGAGTAGTGGCTTGACGTTTATAACTCAAGAAGAGGCGGTTTATAGCTTTGATAGCTTCTCGAGTCCAACCTGTGCGGTGTACACTTCAAATGAGATAACGATACGTGCACTCAAAGGTGGTACAGCCTATAATTTGCCGGCTGACTCGAAGTTTACCGGTGCTGGTATTGCGACTGGTTCTGCGAGTGGTGGCACCGACGACATCAGCAAGGTTGTATCACAAACAGATATCGATAATGCAAAGGCTAAAGCCCTTAAGCAAGATACGTCTGTGGTGAGCCAAGATCTCGAAACTGCCTTACGGGCGAAAAACCTACTGCCAGTGGCCATCACGCTTTCTGGGGGCAGCGAAGAGCTGACCACGAGCGCTAAGGCTGGTGACAAGGCCGACAAAGTAACAGTAACGGTCGTGGTGCCGTATACGATGCTCGGTGTGAAGGCGTCCGATGTCAGCACAATTGTGAGAGAGAATGTGAAGCTCCAAATCGACAATGACAAACAGAAGATTCTAGAGGACGGCGTCAGTACGGCGAAGTTTACGAAACAGGATGACCCGACTGCCACGAATGCAGTTGTGGGGGTCTCGGTAGAATCTGTGGCGGGACCTGAACTTAATCTGAAATCTCTCAAAGAATTAGTAGCTGGCAAGAAGGCAGGCGATATCAAGGAGCTACTCAGTAAAATGCCCGGTGTGACGAAGGTCGATGTAACGTATAGTCCGTTTTGGGTCACAACAGCACCAAGCAATGTGAACAAAATCACTATCGATATAGTGAAACCATCGGGGGTCTAATATGGCTCAACCTGAATACGTACTCGGAATAGACTATGGCGCAAAGCGTATTGGGGTAGCGATTGCTCATGGTATTGCTCGCTTGCCGCGACCACTTACGACACTTGATGCGACCGGTGACATTTTCACTGAGTTGCAGCACATCGTGCGGGCTGAAGATGTACTGCGCGTTGTGGTTGGCCTACCCCGTAGTATGGATGGCACCATTCAGAAACAGGGAGAAGTTGTCGAAGCATTCATAGAGAAATTGCAAAAAACATTAGATGTACCGATCACGGTCGTCGACGAAACATTGACGAGTGTGGAGGCGGAGCAAATTCTTGACAGACAAGATAGAGGCATCCCGGGCAAAAAAGGTGATATTGATGCAGTTGCAGCAGCGCTCATATTGGAACGATATTTCAACGAAGAATTGGAGGCGTAGGTGACATATCGTATGTACGATGGACGGTCAAAATTTGCGTGGAAGCGATTCACTCTTATATCTCTCGGTGTCCTTGTGGGGCTTGTGATCTTGGGGGCTGTATTCGCTGCCTACAGCTATAATCGTGATTTGCGCCCAGTCGCGGACACTTCAAGTACAACCACGACCATTAGCATCAAAGAGGGTGCGAGTCCTTCGTCTATTGCGGCAGATTTACAGCAGGCGAACCTTATACATTCGACATGGTCATTTGAGTTATACTCCCGCATTCACCATGCTGCGCAGTACCTTCAGGCCGGTACGTACGAATTTAGCCAGTCACAAAGTGTACCTGCCATCATCGCGCAGCTGACACACGGTAAGGTCGCGACAAGCTTAGTGACTATATTGCCCGGGCAACGGCTTGATCAAATTAGAGAAGCACTCATAGAGCAGGGATTCTCGGCTGCATCTGTTGACGCGGCGCTTGAGCCCACTCAGTACGAGAACAGCGCCGCGCTCGCGAGTAAACCTGCAGGCAACAATCTTGAGGGGTATCTCTATCCAGACTCCTACGAACGCACTAGTCAGTCAACTGCAAAAGACATCATTCAGCAATCGCTCGCTGAGTTTCAGTCTCATGTAACGCCCGCGATCAAAAAGCGTTTTACACAAGAGGGCCTCTCTGTGTATCAAGGTATGATCCTTGCCTCGATCGTCGAAAAGGAAGTTGTAACACAATCAGATAGAGAACAAGCTGCGCAAGTGTTCTTGAAGCGGATACAACTAGACATGCAGCTAGGCAGTGACGTGACGGCCTTTTACGGGTCAGAGCTGGCCGGAAAAGGCCAAAGTGTGCTCTATGACACGCCATATAATACTCGTTTGCATACCGGCTTGCCGCCAACACCTATTAGTAATGTCAGCGAAAGCACGCTTATGGCGGTGGCATATCCAGCGAATACCGATTGGCTATTTTTTGTTGCCGGAGATGATGGCGTGACTCATTTTACTCGTACGCAAGCAGAACACGAAGCTGCCGCCGCAAAGTACTGCATTGAATTGTGCAAATAACGGGGGCTGTAAGACTACCGATAGCTTGCATAGAATAGGCGTATTTGCTATGATTGGCGAGTAGCTTTTTAAGGCTATGTTATAGTCGTTTTGCTATAACCCCTTGTGCATACATATATCCGTAAGTAATAGCCCTTATCATATAAGGGAAATCGCTACAGGAGAATAGAAATTAGTACGATACCAACTGGGTCAGTTACGGCCGGTAGAATCCAGAAATTACAGAGAGGACGACAGCTCGCAAGTAGTCGTCTCAAAAGAACACTTAAGCGCAAGATAATCAGGAAGCGTTTTATTCGTGCCGGGCTTGTAGCGGGCAACGTGTTTGTCTTGGCTGCAGTGCTTGTATTTGTTATAACGAGCGCTCAGCAGGAGCGTCCAACCGTCGCTGCCGTGGCAACAAATGCCGATAATTCTGAAGTTGTTAGCCCAGTCGACAGGCTTACGTCATATGATGTTGCTGCGAACATAGCAAAAACCGCAAATTTGCCAGAGAAGACACCAATAATCAACCAAGCACAGAGTGCGAAGGTTACCGCCGCATCGGTTACGACGAGCGAGGCTGGTATCTCCATGAAACCGCAGGTCGTCTCGACGGCCCTAAAGAGCTGGCAGGATATCTTTGAATACAAAGTACAGTCTGGTGACACCGTCTCAACCCTGGCACAAAAGTTTGGCGTAAGTTCAAACAGTATCCGTTGGTCAAATGGCATCTCTGGTAATTATTTGAGCACTGGCAATAAACTTATTATTCCGCCAATTTCCGGCATAGTCCACACAGTTGTGCGTGGTGATACGCCGCAAACGCTCGCCGAAAAATACAGTGCAAGTACCGAAAAGATTACACAGTACAATGATGGCGAGAAGGGTCTCGTTGTCGGGCGGCGTGTCATCATCCCAGATGGCAAGGTGCAAACTAGTGTTAACTCAAATAGCTATTTCTCGAATAGTTTTATCCCACGCTATGGTTCAAACGGCTATGACTTCGGCTGGTGTACGTATTACGCCGCAGCAGTTGGTGGCGCACCAAGCAACTGGGGAAATGCAAATACCTGGGCGTACTATGCACGGATCAGTGGTTGGAAAGTCCGCTCGACTCCAACAGCCGGTGCAATCTTCCAGACGCCTGCTGGTTGGGCTGGACACGTCGGTATTGTCGAAGAAGTATACGACAACGGGACAATGAAAATTAGTGACATGAATGGTGTCGCTGGCTGGGGCAGGGTAGGCACTGCGACTATACCGATCAGTACGTATCCGAGCTATATTACGCGCAATTAGTGCTACCTCTGTTATACTGAGAAGCGATGAAATTTATCGATACAGCACAGATTACCGTTACCGCAGGAGATGGTGGTTCAGGCCGGGTGTCGTTTCGACATGAGAAGTTTATTGACCGGGGTGGACCTGATGGCGGCGATGGCGGCGATGGCGGCGATGTCGTCTTGATAGCCAGCCGGAATCAAAACACTTTGATTAATTTTCGCTTTCGCAAAGAAGTCACTGCAAAAGATGGCGGTGATGGTGGCAAGACCCGTCGACACGGGCGAAATGGTCTTCCAACTCGTCAGATGGTACCTGTCGGTACGGTTGTATACGAAGGCGACGAGGAACTAGCCGATTTAGCGGAAGATGGACAAGAGTTTGTGGTTGCGAAGGGCGGGCGTGGTGGCTTCGGCAACGCTCACTTTATAAGCTCAGTGCGACAGGCGCCGAAATTTTCTGAACCAGGTGAACCAGGTGACTCAAAGGCAGTTCGGCTTGAGCTGAAGCTTATAGCAGACGTCGGCTTAGCTGGTCTACCAAACGCAGGTAAATCAACATTCCTATCTGTTGTCAGCAACGCTAAACCCGAGATAGCCGACTACCCATTCACGACATTGACACCAAATCTAGGTGTTGCAGATATAGCAGGTGCTGGTGGTATGTTGATTGCTGATATTCCAGGGTTGATCGAAGGTGCTGCAGCCGGAAAAGGGCTTGGTGATGAGTTCTTGCGACACATTGAGCGCACCGCAGTTCTGCTACATCTCGTCGATGTTATGAGTGATGATATCGTCGGTGATTATAAAACAATCGAAAAAGAATTGGCTGCCTACGCCATTGATTTATCAAAACGAGCAAAAATAGTCGTACTTACTAAGACAGACCAGAGTTTACCCGAATTTGTCGCCGAAGCCGAGAAAAAACTCCGCAAAATAGTGCCAAAAGACATTCAGATTTTTGCGATTTCATCGCAAGCACACAAAGGTCTGAAGGAATTGCTATACGCTACCAATGAACTCGTGCGACAGGAACGGGCCAAGGCTGAGGAGACTAAGATCGCAAACGAACCAAGTGTGCCAGTACTGCGTCTCGAAAACACTGAAGATGAATGGACAGTCGATAAACTTGGCAAAGAGTTTCACGTTCGTGGACCAAAGATGGATAGGTTTGCTACTCGTACAGATTATACAAACGACGAATCTCTCGCTCGACTTAGAGATATCATGCGTAAGGTGGGTATACTGCACGAATTATCACGAATGGGAGCTAAACCCGGTGATGTGATTATCGTGAAAAATGGTTCATTTGAGCTCTAGCGCTCGTGTGCGAGTAGAGCCTACATGCTACACTGAGTTATATGGGCAAAGTTGATGCTGAGCAAACATTCTTCTGGTACGATCTAGAGACGACTGGGGTGAACCCGCGCGAGGATCGGATTATGCAGTTCGCTGGACAGCGAACTGATATGAATCTTAACCCGATAGGCGAACCAGTAAATGTACTGGTGCGTCTTAGTGAGGATATACTGCCATCACCGGATGCAATCTTCATAACCGGTATCACGCCTCAGCAAACTATCGCCGACGGCCTGACTGAGGTTGAATTTTTGCACTATTTACACGATGAAGTTGTGAAACCTGGCACTATTTTTGTTGGGTTCAATAGTATTCGCTTCGACGACGAATTTATGCGCTACCTGCACTATCGCAATTTCTATGATGCATATGAGTGGCAATGGCAGGAAGGGCGAAGCAAGTGGGACTTACTCGATGTAGTTAGAATGACTCGAGCGCTGCGACCACAGGGTATAAAATGGCCAATCGTAGATGGCAAGCCAAGCAACAGACTCGAGCAACTCACCAAAGCTAACGATATCGAACATAGTGGTGCTCACGATGCGCTAGCGGACGTTCGCGCCCTTATCGCACTCGCGAAACTGATTCAGACTAAGCAACCAAAGCTATTTGCGTGGCTACTCGAGTATCGTGATAAGCACAAGACAGCTTCACTTATCGAAAAGGATGAACCATTTGTCTATAGCAGTGGAAAATACGCCGCAGAGACAGAAAAGACGACAGTTGCTATAAGATTTGCTACTCATCCGAAGAAACAGGGTGCCTTGGTATATGATTTGAGGCACGACCCGACGGAATTTCTCAAGATGTCCCCAGAGGAGCTTGCAGAGCGTTGGCGCTGGACGAAAGACGCCGACGCGCCTACTCGTCTTCCCGTGAAGACCATGCAGTACAATCGTTGTCCTGCTGTAGCGCCATACTCAGTGCTTGATGCGCTTTCACGAGATAGACTTGCTATTAACCTAGACCAACTAAAAAAACACCAAGCAATACTCGAAGGAGCGGTCGAATTCAAAAATAACGTGCTAGCAGCAGTTGAAATACTCGACGAAGAACAGGTTAGCAGGCAAGCTGGCAAAACACCATCCGTCGACAGTCAACTATACGATGGATTTTTCCCGGCAGGTGATAAGACCAAGATGTCAGTGGTCCGTGCTGCTGCACCGGAAGAATTGAGCGGTCTGGCGGACGACTTCAAAGATAAGCGCCTGCAAGCGATGCTGCCTTTATACAAAGCTCGAAATTATACCAAGTTTCTCACCGACGAAGAGAGGGCAGTCTGGGAAGAACACCGACATGTTGTACTCATGGATGGTGGGGCGAGCAGTCGTTTGGCTCGCTATATGCATCGCCTGAATGAGCTCGCAACCGAAAAACAAATCGACTCGGATACCAAGTATCTGCTAGAAGAGTTGAAGCTTTACGCCGAGAGCATCATGCCGGCAATCGATGTCGCATAAATGCTATATCGTGTGATAGTGAATCAATAACTCAAGTGCTTTTTTGGCACGTGAATTTGCGAGATGCGCGTCGATGACCTGTCGTATATCTGGAAGTAATAGTAGAAACAAGACGAACAATAATATCGCTACGCTTGTAAAAGCCCATGCGGTAAAACTTAGTTGAGTTGAGGTACCCGGTATTTCTCCGAGAACAATCATTTCCTGCATAACCACTACTCCAGTTACGATCTATTCTAACTGGATTCTAGCAGAAAATGTATAACTATACAATATTATTGCTAATAATGCTTATGTAGTTTTATGCTTATTTTTTCTTTTTGCGAGCCCGCATACTCGCGAGGCGGTCACGGTTCATAAGCGAGACAAAGGTAGCGAGTATGAATGCGCTTGCAGCCAGGCTAACCTGCCATATAGCTGCATGGCGCCAGCCAAGATAGGCTGCGACTGCGAAAAGCGCCAGGGCCACAATATCATACGCCCACTGTGCTACTTGATGCTTCGGGAAGATAATTTTCAGTATTTTTCCACCGTGATCCAGCACGTACTCTCGTAAATCCTTCGCCCATTTATTGTTGATGCTCAAGAGTCCGAGCCCTGCGATGAAGAGTGGAATACCACCGGGCCCAGGCAGCCAGCCGGTAAGGCCAGCTAAAATAATGAGCAGATAACCTGCCGCATCGATGCCAATACGCTTCGCGTTTCTCGAAATAAAATTCATACTGCAGGTATTGTAATATATGCGTGCGAGATTGACATAAACA
The DNA here is from genome assembly GCA_024635495.1 of Candidatus Saccharimonadota bacterium. Classification (GTDB taxonomy): domain Bacteria; phylum Patescibacteriota; class Saccharimonadia; order Saccharimonadales; family UBA4665; genus JAGXIT01. The sequence continues at coordinate 47,990 of JAGXIT010000001.1, read as the reverse complement.
TTAATATTGCGATACCCTGAAGCTATAGGGTGAGACGGAGTGAAAAGGGGATAACAAAAACAGGAGACCTTATGGGAAAATATGCTGAATTGGGTCGGGCTCGTCAAATTAAATATCCACATATTCGTGGCAGATTATCGCCAGAGCACCACAACGCAGAAGTTGGAAAAGTTGTAGCGTTAGATGATTGGAAAGATCCAGAGGCGGACGAATCATATTTCGTACCGTCTTTTTCGATTCGCAGACACTTGTATCGCACTGAAGAGGAAGCTTGGACTGCAAGTCAAAAACAAGTGAAACAACGTCTAGGGCGTGTTTATAGTGCAGCTCAACCAGAGGATATTTCCATAAAGGTAATCGAACAAAAAGCGCTCATACACAATATGCGAAAAGCGGATATTCACCCCGACCCAGAAGATATCTGGAATTTAGCGGTGAGCTTACAAGATCAACTGACTGATTTTCAGAGGAGCGCGAGCTCACCGCTTGAAGTGCCATTAGGCAAGTTGGGAAGGTTTGGCAGTAGAGACAACTCGCTCGCATATGAGATTGCTGGCTGGCATGGTGACAAGGCTCACTACGGAGGCTATACAACCGGTGCGCTTGCGGGCGCTATGAATGAATCGGTCGGCAGTTCTTGGCGTCCAGATTTGTATACAGGCAATATGAATACTCTAGCATTACTTCAAGCTGAGCGAAGACTAGTAGTAGGTGCATTCGCACTGGCATACGGCGAAGATGGACTTGATACAGATGGTCTTATTACGACGCCACACGTAACAATTGCTCGTGCAAAAAATACAATAGGAAAAAAAGAACTGCATACTGTCCGTACTAGATTGGCAGATATTGCAGTTGAGGGCGCTATGTTTGGCGACCCAATTATAGACGTGAAGCTCTATCGTGATGCGCCGACTGAAAGTCTGGGCGTTGCGCACTCCTGGGCGAGTTTGGGCAGTCTAGCACTAGACACGCCCTAGAAAAAAACAGATAGAAAGTGTATACTGTACCGACTTATGGAGCACAATGAGATCACGGTTAAGGGCGCGCGAGAGCATAATCTCAAGAATATTGATGTCTCGATTCCTCGCGAAAAACTTGTCGTTATTACCGGACTTAGCGGTTCCGGCAAATCAAGTCTAGCGTTTGATACGATTTATGCAGAAGGGCAACGGCGCTATGTCGAATCACTCAGTGCTTATGCCCGCCAATTCTTAGGGCTCATGGAAAAGCCAGATGTTGACCAGATAGATGGCCTCAGCCCAGCAATATCAATCGATCAGAAGTCAACAAGCCGTAACCCTCGTAGTACTGTTGCTACTGTCACAGAGATTTATGATTATTTGCGTCTGTTATTTGCGCGTATCGGCCAGCCACACTGTCCGGTTTGTGGTGAACCGGTTGTCCGCCAGACGACGGCAAACATCGTCGATAAAGTCGCGGCGCAACCTAAGGGCGCCCGCTTGATGGTGCTTGCGCCCGTCGTGGTAGACAAGAAGGGAGCATTTGAACACATCCCCGAGCAATACATGCGGGCTGGATTCGCTCGCGTACGAGTGGATGGTGTCGTCTATGCGCTCGATGAATTCCCAGAACTCGATAAAAACGTCCGTCACAATATCCAGATAATCGTCGATCGACTCGTCAATGAAGATGATGCGCGGACACGACTAGCCCAGAGTGTCGAACAAGCGCTCGATGTTGCAGAGGGTAAACTCACAATCTTTAACGCCGATAACTCAGAAGAATCAACCTACAGCCTTATGTATGCTTGTCCAAACCATCCAGATGTTAGTATTCCCGAGCTCGAGCCACGCACCTTTAGTTTCAATAGTCCTCACGGTGCCTGTCCTGTTTGCACGGGGCTTGGTAGCCGACAGGTCGTTGACCCTGAGCTTGTTATCCCGAATGGGCGTCTCACGATTGCCGAGGGTGCTATACGCCCATATAACCGTATCAATATGGACAATTGGTACATAAAGAAACTTCAAGCACTAGCTGATAGGTATGGGTTCGATTTGCATGAGCCAACTGCCAGCATTAGTGCAGAGAACATGCAGCGAATCTTGTATGGTACTGGCGATGAAATGTACAGCGTCACTCTCGGTGGTGGACGCTCGTTCAATACGACCTACGAAGGCGTGGTGCCAAATCTTGAACGTCGGCATAAAGAAACAGAAAGTGAATTTATGCGACGGGACATCGAGCGTTTCATGCAGCAAAAACCATGTGTTGCTTGTGGCGGATTGCGGTTGCGCCCAGAGGTTTTGGCGGTAACGATCAACGGCAGATCGATCATGGACATCTGTGAATTATCTATCGATGATGCGCTCGTATACTTCCAGAAGATTAAGCTCAACGAAGTTGAAACAAAAATCGCAAAGCTAGTGTTGAAGGAAATAGCCTCACGACTGCAATTCTTGGTAGATGTGGGCTTGAACTACTTAACACTTTTGCGAGGTGCAAAAACACTGAGTGGTGGTGAAGCACAGCGCATACGACTGGCAACCCAAATTGGTTCTGGGCTCATGGGCGTGCTCTATGTTCTCGACGAACCAAGTATTGGCCTGCATCAACGAGACAATGCCCGGCTCATAGAAACGCTTAAACGCTTGCGAGATCTCGGGAACACTGTGTTAGTAGTTGAGCATGATGAAGAGACTATTCGCACAGCAGACTACTTGCTTGATATCGGCCCCGGTGCGGGTATTCATGGCGGACATGTTGTCGCAGAGGGTACACCTGCGGAGGTTGAGAAAGTTGCAGCAAGTATTACTGGGCAGTATTTGAGTGGTACCAGGAAAATTGCTGTGCCTAAGAAACGGCGCAAAGGTAATAGTAAACAAATCCGCATTGTTGGGGCCAAAGAAAACAATCTCAAAGATATTACGGTCGAAATACCGCTCGGCAAGCTTGTCGTCGTGAGTGGCGTGAGCGGCTCGGGCAAATCGAGCTTGATTAATGACATTCTAGCCAAAGAGCTCCAAGCACGACTACACCGCGCAAATACGGTACCTGGCCGCCACGAAGATATAGAAGGTATTGATAATCTCGACAAGGCTATCGTCATCGATCAGTCGCCGATCGGGCGTACGCCGCGCAGTAACCCGGCAACGTATACTGGTCTTTTTACACCTATTCGCGAACTTTTTGCGAGTGTGCCAGAGGCAAAATTGCGTGGTTATTCACCGGGACGTTTTAGCTTCAACGTGAAGGGTGGCCGCTGTGAAAACTGTTCAGGGGATGGAATTATCAAGATAGAAATGCACTTTTTACCAGATGTCTACGTACCATGCGAAGTGTGCCACGGCAAGCGCTACAACCGTGAAGCACTCGATATTCACTACAAAGGTAAAACCATTTCTGATGTGCTTGAAATGACCTGTGAGCAAGCTTTTGAGTTTTTTGAGAATATACCTGCTATCGCTCGCAAACTGCAAACCCTCGTTGACGTTGGGCTTGGCTATATTACACTTGGTCAGCCAGCAACGACACTGAGCGGTGGTGAGGCGCAACGTATCAAGCTTGCGAGTGAACTGAGCCGTCGTGCAACAGGCCGTACACTCTATATTCTTGACGAACCCACCACCGGCCTCCATATTGCAGACGTAGAAAAACTGCTCGGCGTCATGCACGCTCTTGTCGAGACTGGGAATAGTATGATAGTCATCGAACATAACTTGGACGTTATTAAGTGTGCCGACTGGCTTATAGATATGGGCCCAGGGGGCGGTAATGCGGGTGGTAGTATCGTCGCTGAAGGCACGCCAGAGCAAGTAGCTAAAACCGCCAGCTCATTTACTGGGCAATATCTCAAACGAATGCTGTAACTTCTGATTTATTTTTTGAAAGAAATCTTTTTTCGAATGATCGTTCGGATTCTTGGATCTTTGAGTGCGTGATAGATTGTTGGTAATAGGAAAACTAACACTATGCCGATGAGAATAGGTTCAATAAGTTTTTCGATGCCCGGGATGCGGCTGCCGATATAGTAGCCTGACAACGTTACGATCAATACCCAAGAAATTACACCAATAGTATCAAAGAATATGAATTGTTTGTGATTCATGCTGCCGGCGCCAGCGGTGACGGGTGCAAATGAACGCACGATGGGTATATAGTGTGCTACTAACATTGTTTTACTGCCATATTTTTCAAAAAATCGTTCTGCTTTCATGATGTAATCGTGCCGGAATATCACACTATCTTTTTTGAATAAACGAGGTCCGAGACGCTTTCCGATCAGAAAGCCGATATTGTCTCCGAGAATAGCTGCACCGGCAATCACAAGTAACGTCAGTCCAATCGGTAGATTGCCGGCCGCAGCCAAAATGCCCGCAGAAAATAAGAGTGTATCACCTGGAAAAAAAAGGCCAATCATCATGCCTGATTCTGAAAAAATAATCAGGGCAATAAGCAGTAAGCCGCCGGTCTCGACGAGATGCGTGACATCAAACATAGGCATTATTGTACCGCAATAGAGGGTGCTTACCTAGTGGTTAGTGCAGCTTATGTATCTTTGTCGATGGCGCTAAAATGTGCTACACTATGGATTGATTATAAGAGAAGGAAACTATACATGTCAGATACAATTACGCTTGATGTGGCTGCCCGCGATACGCTGGGTAAGGCTGTAAAAAGATTACGAAAAGAAGGAATTGTGCCAGCTGTGATTCATGATCACGGCAAAGCCTCTATCCATATTCAGGCTGATTTCCAGGCTGTAACTAAGGCGTTTCATGCCGCAGGTCGGCACCACCCCGTTGAGATTTCTATCGGTGGGAAAAAATACACGACACTTATCAAGAACGTTGCAATTGACCCACAGCTCAACACTGTAATTCACGTGGTGTTCAATGCGGTACAGGCAAATCAAAAGGTTGTTGCAAGTATACCTATTGGTCCTCGTTATAGTGAAGGTAATGAAGCTAGCCCTGCGGAACGCTCGGGATTGATTGTGCTTGCCCAACTTGAAGAAGTAGAAGTTAAAGCATTGCCGAAGGATTTACCGGATCAACTTTTATATGATGCCGAGAAGCTTGTTCTCGTTGGCGATCGCGTCACAGTCGTAGATTTAGATGTTCCTGCTGGTGTCGTTATCGAAACAGAAGAAAATCACGCTATTGCAACCGTATTTGAGCCAAGCGCCCTTGCAGCAGCAAATGAAGCCGCAGCCGGTGACGCAGAAGAAGGTGATGAAACCGAAGTCGACTCAGAGAATGAGAGTGGTGCAGAAGCCGGTACGAGTGAGGATGAAATTAGCCCTGGTGGCAAAGAACAAAAAGAGAGTAAAGATCAGGGACGTAACCCAGAAAAGAACTAAGGTCTTTGTCTCGCTAAAAAACCCACTAACAACAAGTGGGTTTTTTATAGTAAGCAGTTTTAGACTTCTTCTTGAATCATGAAGATTCGTTCGGAGGAGCTCAAGCTTTGTTTTTTGGCAATCTTCTCGATGATTCTGAATTTCTTTTCGGTTTGTTCTTTGTACAGCGCGAAGTCTTCTTCCAGTGCGGCAAGTCTTGCCTCGATACTGGCTTGGTCAACTGGGGCGGATGTATCTTCTTTGCCACCAGATGCATCTGTTGAAACATCAGAGTCTACAGTATCATCGCTGTGGCTGACATAGGTAGTGCCGTCAAATTCATCATCGCGTGCCATAATACCCAGCATTGTACGCTATAATATGGTGCATGCAAAAGGTGATACTGTACTATAACTTTACCCCCGTCAAAGACGTCGAGCTTATGAAACTGTGGCAGAAGATGCTTTGCGATAGTCTGAACTTGCGTGGTCGTATTCTTGTGAGCCCTCAGGGAATAAATGGAACGGTCGGTGGTGATATCGATGATGTCAAAGCCTATATCAAATCAACGAAGCAATTCCCTGGATTTAAAAAAACCGTTTTCAAGTGGAGTGAGGGCGGGCGCGAAAACTTTCCACGTATGAGCGTGAAGGTCAAGAAAGAGCTGGTTGCTTTTGAGACGTATGATGACATTCAAATTGACGAAAATGGTGTCGTCGGTGGCGGTACGCACCTCAAGCCCGAACAATTACATGAGCTTGTCGATAAGCATGGTGAAGACGTAGTATTTTTTGACGGGCGTAATCAGTATGAGGCAAAAGTTGGACGCTTTAAGAATGCTATTGTGCCCGATACCCGTACAAGTCGCGACTTCAAACGAGAGCTAGATAGTGGTAAATATGATGAGCTCAAGGATAAAAAAATAGTGTCTTATTGCACTGGTGGTGTTCGATGTGAGTTACTCAGTGCGATGATGAAACAACGCGGTTTTAATGATGTTTATCAGATGGACGGCGGTATTGTGAAATATGGTGAAAAGTACGGCGACGATGGACTCTGGGAAGGTAATTTGTACGTATTTGATAGTCGTATGGGTGTGGATTTTTCTGACCATGCAAAAGTAATTGGTGAATGTATACATTGCGGCGGCAAAACCAGTAATTATGAGAACTGTGCACTAGCGAGCTGCAATAATCTTGTCCTGATTTGTGACGAGTGCACGCAAGATCCAGCTAAGTTATATGATTCGAGTGAATGCCTACAAGCATCGCAGCGTATCGCACCCGTTGTACAATAACTACATGACCGAAGCACTTCAAAAAAAACTATCTACATTACCAAAAGAGCCTGGGGTATATTTTCATAAGGATGCTGCCGGTGAGATTATCTATGTAGGTAAGGCGGCGGTGCTTCGTAATCGAGTACGCCAATATTTCCAACAGTCACGCACACGTGACCCGAAGACAGAAGCACTCGTAGCCGAAATTATCGACACTGATTGGATGGTAGTAGAGAGCGAGCTAGAAGCATTGTTTCTTGAGGCTGAAATGATACGTCGGTATATGCCACGCTTCAATATACTACTCAGAGATGACAAGGCGCTGAGCTATATACGAATTGACTATGATAGTGATTACCCGACTGTTTCGACCACACGACGTCCGCTCGATGACGGTGCACGATATTTTGGCCCGTATTTTTCGGTAGCTGCCGTACGGCAAGCACTGAAACTATTGAGGCGTGTATTTCCCTTCGCGACTCGTCGTGTTGTCGGTCAGAAGCGAGCAAACCTACACTATCACCTTGGGCTAGATCCAGGCTTGGAAGAAGGTCGAACAAATTTACAGGAATACCGAGCAAACTTGCGTAAATTGATATCAGTGATTGAAGGTAAGCGAGCTGGAGTTGCCAAAGAGCTAGAAAAAGATATGAAAATTGCGAGTAAATCGCAAAACTTTGAACTAGCCGCAAAACTTCGTAACCAACTAAATTCGTTGCAAAGCCTGGGAAAGCATGTAATTTTCAGCGACAAGGAATTCCTAGATATCTCAAAAGATCATGCGCTTAGTGAGCTCGTTGATCTCTTGAGCTTACCCAAATTTCCACGACGCATAGAAGGGTATGATATTTCGCACATGCAGGGTACAAATGTCGTTGCGAGTATGGTCGTATTTACCAATGGTGTTAGTGACAAAAGTGAATATCGTAAGTTTAAGACGCGTAAAGAGCACAATGATGATTTCTATAACATGCATGAAACTATTTCGAGACGTCTGTCTGAGAAAAACATAAAACAATGGGGTCGCCCGTCACTATTTTTGATTGATGGCGGAAAGGGCCAGTTGGATGCAGCGATTCGAGCACGACATGAAGCGGGGCAGGATGATCTACTGTTTATCGGGCTCGCCAAGCGTGAGGAACAAATTGTTATTAAAAAAGACTTAAGCAATGTAAACCTTAATATTGATGTGTTGCATAAACTCGGTGGCTTCACTACGGAGACGGATGATTTTATCTTGGTAAATCTACCCCACAATACAAACCTAGTGAAGCTGCTGCAACGAATTCGCGATGAGTCTCACCGTTTCGCTGTTACCTATCACTCTACACTTAAAAATAGGCAGCAAACAGCAAGTATACTCGACGAGGTCCCTGGCATCGGTCCGGTTACAAGGAAGCGACTCATACGCGAGTTCGGCAGTACTCGTGGCGTAAAAGCAGCATCTCAAAATGAACTCTCAAAGATTGTCGGTTCCAAGAAGGCAGTCGTCCTTCGTCAATATCTGGGTTAAAATTGCAAGGCCAGATGGCGTAAAACTACAGGGGTATGCTAAGGTATAAGGGATGAAATTCAATACGGTTGCTGAGGCAGAAACGGCACTTGAAAAATATTATGGCATCACCGAGAAGGTGATTGGCAAGGATATTACTGTTGGCCGCACCGAAAAGCTCATGAAGCATCTGGGTAATCCAGAGCGCAAGCTTCGGGCGGTGCACGTGGCAGGTACGAGCGGAAAAACTTCTACAGCCTACTATATTGCGACACTATTGCAATCCTCAGGCTTGAGGGTAGGATTGACGGTTTCACCGCACATAGATAGTATCACCGAAAGAGTACAGCTTAACGGCAAGCCAATTAGTGACAAAAAATTCTGCTCATACCTTGCTGAGTTTTTAGAGATTATAGATGATATAGAAGATGCTCCTACATGGTCTGAATGTATTATTGGTTTTGCATTTTGGGCATTTGCGAAAGAAAAGCTTGATTATATAGTGGTCGAGACGATGCTCGGTGGGCTTCATGATGCGACGAATATTCTAACTCGTGCTGACAAGCTCTGTGTAATTACAGATATTGGCTTCGATCATACAAGTATTCTCGGTAATCGTATCGAACAGATTGCATATCAAAAGGCCGGCATCATTCACGACAATAACGATGTATTGCTCTTCGAACAAGGTACAGAAATTATGCAAGTAGTCAGATATTGGGCCTCACAACAGGAAGAGACAGAGGTGTACACATTTGAGCAATCAATGCTCGACAAGGTGTATAAAGGAAGATTTGTTCCAAGGTTGCCCGATTATCAGAAGCGAAACTGGCTGCTTGCCTTCGCCGCTTATTTATTCTTAGCGCGGCGTGATAAATTTGAAGCTTGCTCCCTTGAAGATATGCGGAAAACGCAAAAGCTTCAGGTGCCCGCCAGGATGGATATACGCAAGGTTCACACTAGCTTCGTGATTATGGATGGTGCTCATAATGAGCAGAAGATGCGGGCCTTCGTGCAAAGCTTTCAATCACTGTATCCTGACAATAAAGTACCAGTCCTGCTTGCAGCCAAACAAGGCAAAGAGATCGAAGCTATCGCTCCACTCGTCGCCGAGATTGCCTCTGAGGTTGTTGTTACGACCTTTTCGAAAATCCAAGATTTGCCGATTACATCCATGAAAGTAAATAAGGTTGCGGACGCACTAAAGAGAGCCGGTATTGCCCGGGTTGAATCTATAGCTGACCAAGAAAAAGCATATAAGCATTTTATGGCAAAACCATCAGAACTGAAGATCATAACGGGTTCGTTTTTTTTGATTGCGCAAGTACGTGGTAATCATTCAGAATTACGATGAGCCTGTATCGCTAGAATCGAAACAGTAGCCAGTATTCCTGCACATAAAAAGCAAAGTCTTACTACACGGTAAGCTCTCGCAGGAGTTTATCAATGTTGGTTGATATCTCTACAAACACATCTTCATAATAGGAAGATAGGGTAGTGTCATCCTTCGTTATGCGACCAGGCTCGCCGATGTCTGTAATATCCCATAAGTAGGTATCTATTGGCAACCGAAGGCCATTTGCTACCAGCTCATCGAAAACGATTTGGTTAACACATACGACCATATCGGAGGCATCTATCAGCTCCTGGGTTGTGTCATCGGCATAATGATCTTTTGCGTAGTCCTTTATGTCGTGGTCGCTAAGTAACTCGAGGGTTCTTTTGTATGTGGGGATGTTTATTTCTTTATGTGCAGCAGCTGAACTTCCGCTTGAAAACACTGACAGATCTGAGATATTCAGGGATTTTGTGTAAGCATCTGCGATAATGCTCCGAAACGCGTTTCCCCGACATATGTAGTGAATGGTCATGACTAGTTAAGTATACAGTAAGGCAGATTATGCTTCCTTTTTAGCGGAGTGAAAGATGGATAAGATCGACACGAAATAAAAAATAACCCAGTTGCCTGGGTTATTTTCACGGTAACCATTTCTGGTTGCCGCTCATCACCTTGCGGTGATCACCACCTCACGGTGGTATTACTAAGATTACACCTAGCTATATGCTATTGCAACTATAAGCATTTTATGGTGTGCATAACTTGTGGATAAAACGTACAACCGGCAGGATAGCGGACTTTGTTCTTTTCCGCTCCGGCGTGCTCGGAATATATTCCTGCGCGCGTCCCCACTACACCGAACCTTCCGTTCGCTTCGCTCACTTTTACGGTTCTCATTTCGTCGGAACAGACCAAATTAAAACAGCCAGCTTTCACTGACTGTCTTAATTTGGTGCGCCCGGCAGGATTCGAACCTGCGACCCCTTGGTTCGAAGCCAAGTACTCTAATCCGCTGAGCTACGGGCGCATATACTACATACACTATACATTGTTAAGCCCTCACTCAGTGGATTAGAGTCTCTCTGCCATCATTTATCGGCTTCACCTTGGCGCTGAGTTACGGTCGCTTGCCGGCATATTATAACAGATAGAATCGGCCCAAAGGGAAAAATACTACGCAAGGGGCAGGGTTATGAGGAATGTGACACCCTTGCCGCGGGCATTATTCTTCGCACTTATAGTGCCGTCATGTGCTTTGATGACACGTTGGGCAATCGAAAGTCCGAGGCCGTGTCCACTGACATTTTGATTACTACGAGACATATCTGCTCGATAAAAGCGGTCAAAAATATGCGGCAAATCATCTGCTGTAATGCCGGGGCCATTATCTCGTATGCGAAGTTCAACCCGATGACCTTTTTTCGCTGCAGTAAGTTTTATGAGTGACTTTCGTGGGCAGTATTTGATAGCGTTATCAATAAGGATATAGAGCGTGTCGGTCAGGCTATCGGCATTTCCATTTACCTGGATTGGTCCAATATCGTTCTGTATCTCAATATGCTTTTTTTGTGCAAGAGGAATACCACGGTTCATTGCCTCTATCGCAATTTGTTCAAGAGACGTTGGTTGCATCGACAATTCGTTCTGGTTCGCCAGTAGGAGTAGTCTGTCGGTCAGGGTGCGCATGTGCTGTATTTCCTCGAGATTACTCCTCAATAATTCACCATAGCCAGCTTTACTCGATTCTTTGCTGCGTAGCCCGACTTCTATTTCAGATTGCATGACAGTAAGGGGGGTACGTAGCTCGTGAGCTGCGTCACTGCTGAAGCGCGCTTGGACTTGCATGGCTTCTTCGACTGGCTTGAGCGTGCGGCGAGCAAGCATGTAGCTCCCAGCGGCGCCAGCGGCTAAAACAAATACATTGAAAAGTACTAAACTTCCTATGAGGTGAGACTTAGACTCTTGGATGCGATCATTACGCCAAGATTCAAGTGTGCCCAAATCACCGAATTCAAAAAAATTCTGCGCCTGAGTACCAGGACTAACTCGAAAACCATATTGAAGCTCAGAATATGAAACCTGAAATACCACAATACTGAATATCAAGCTAATCACCATCAAAATGAGTGTGTACCAAGCTGTCAGTTGTAATGTCGTTGACTGGAATAAGTTTTTCATTAATCCTCCGTCGTGTCTCCGACACGATAGCCAAATCCACGTACGGTGTGGATGAGTGGCCCGTCAAATGGCTTATCCACCTTGGTGCGCAGGTACCCTATATATGCCTCAACGGTATTAGGTAAAACGTCTGCATCAAAGTCCCAGACATGATTGATAATGTTTGACTTGCTGAGTACTCGGTTTTTATTACGCATCAAATATTCAAGCAGGGAATACTCAGTCTGAGAAAGATTGATTCGTGTACCGGCTCGTTTGACATCGTACGAAATTGTATCAAGCTTGAGATCGGCCACATGTAGCTCGGCCACATTTGTTTCTTGTGGGCGCCGAGTCAGTGCACGTAAGCGAGCGAGCAATTCTTCGAAAGAAAATGGTTTGACGAGGTAGTCATCCGCGCCGGCGTTTAGGCCATTTACTCGGTCGCGTATTTGACCCTTTGCGGTGAGCATCAATACTGGCGTTTTGATGCCTTTTGCTCGGATTTTTTCACAGATTTCGAGTCCGTCCATGCCACCCGGTAACATTCTATCGAGAATAATGACATCGTAATCCTCGGCTATTGCACTGGCAAGCCCACTCGGGCCGTCGTGCACAACTTCAACAGTTGAGCGTTCTTGTTCAAGCCCCATCTTAATAGCGCGTGCAATTTTAGGTTCATCTTCTACGAGTAATACTTTCATAATAATCTCAAGTCTACGGAGCTTGTCTGAATTATAACTGAGAAGGGGCGGTTTATGTAGCCCCTTCTCGAGTGTAGTGTGCTGCGATTTTCTAACTTGCGTCAGAATCTGTGGATCTGTTTGGGGCACCATCCGGCCCACGATGTCCCTCGGGACCACCATGCTCACCACCTATGAGATATCGATAATCGGTCGATATGTTGTTGTCACTAAACCAAGCGTCCATTGTCGCTTTTCGTTCATCCATGGCAGCCTTGCGTTCGCTGCTTGTCATATCTTTCATGCTTGTTTTGTTCGAATCACGTGCACTTATGAGCTCAGCTCGTTTGGCCAGTATCGCGTCTGATTGAGTTTGTGTGAGCTTGCCATCACTCACGAGTTGTTTTAGCTCACTCGTAACCTCTGCGGTCCGCGTTGCTTGATCTTTACTTCGTTGTGTGTCGAACACGGCTTGAACGTCAGTTGTTTTGAGATTAAATTTGCTGGCGACGGCCTGTACTAGACTTGTCATTCTTGAGTCAGAGCCGGTATTTGTAGTGGCCGCATTTGCTACTCCAACGCCAGTGACCCCTGCAAGGGCGACTGCTACGGTGACACCAACTACTGCTAGATGTTTATTCATACATATTCCTCCAATTATATTGCTGTACCTGTTGTATCCGGACAACGTGAGAAGAGTAGACCTTATATATGAGAATCACCTGAACGACCTAATCGACGTTGGTCATTCATGCTATGATGCTAGTGGTATGAGACGTGTGGCAAGTATTGGACTTTTTGCAGTATGCCTAATTTTGGCTTTGCAGGCTAACTTTGCAGTTGGTCAAGTTTCGGCTGCAACCAACGTCGGTTTTTCTCAGACGATTAGACCACTGTTGTGCACTGTCGATATTATCGCAGTCGGACCCACTACATATGTTAATTTGAGTCCAAGCCAATGTATACACTCACCTGAAGCCCGTCAGCTACTTGCCGATACAAAAGCAACGATTCTCTTGAATCAATAAGCAAATTTATTTTATCGACTTCGAGCGTAATCAAAAGCCGTTAGGTATTATTCCTTCTTGCAACTTATTTCGCTCAGCGGCATACTGGTGCATATGACAGTCGTGATTAGGGTTAAAAACGTATCAGTCATGTTTGGCGATAGGTTTGTGGCGCTTGATGATGTCAGCCTTGAACTTGCAGCCGGACAAGTAATTGGCCTTATCGGACCATCTGGCGCCGGTAAAACAACGCTGATTAGAGCTATTGTCGGCAGACAAAAAATCGCCAAAGGCACTATCGAAGTACTTGGACTCCCGGCGGGCGCAGCAGAGCTACGAGCTCGAATGAGCTATATGACACAGGAGAACTCTATCTACCCAGACCTGACCGTGCGCCAATGTCTGCGGTATTTTGCCACGATGTATGGAGTTAAGCGTGCTGACATGAAACAGCAAATTTGCGATCTAGTTGATATGGTTGACATGCAGCCACAAACAGACCAGCTCATTAGTAGCCTTTCAGGCGGTCAAAAGCAGCGAGTGTCCCTTGCCGCGGCACTTATCGCAAAACCGGAGCTGATGGTGCTTGACGAGCCAACCGTTGGACTTGACCCAGTACTTCGAGAGCAAATATGGGATTTGTTTCGCAAATTAACAAAGCAGGGAACTTCACTAATTATCTCAAGTCACGTTATGGATGAAGCTGAGCGTTGTGATAGCCTCGTGCTTGTACGAGACGGAAAGGTATTAGCCCAAGGTACGCCGGCAGAATTACGTGAACGTACCCACACCAAGTCAGTCGAAGAAAGTTTTTTGAAACTCGTGAGGAGTGCAGCATGAGCTTGCGCAAAACCTTCGCCACAGCACTGCGTGTCTTGCAGCAACTAAGCCATGATCGCCGTACACTTGCGCTTATTATGGTTGTACCAAGCTTCTTGTTGATTATTTTGAAATATGTTTACGACGGCCAACCGCAAGTATTCAACCAGGTTGCCCCAATGATACTCGGCATCTTCCCGCTGACGATTATGTTTATCATTACCTCTATCGCCACGCTCAGAGAGCGTAGTATTGGCACACTTGATAGGCTTATGACGTATCCGATATCAAAGCTAGACTTCATTTTCGGTTACGCAATAGCATTCGCAATATTGGCATTTCTTCAGGCGGTTATCGCAACCGCTGTTGTACTCGGTCTGCTCGGGGTGACGGTGATGGGCGGAACTATTGCGGTAATCATTGGGGTGGTCGCATCCGCACTTCTCGGTACGGCGCTAGGCTTATTTATGAGTGCGTTCGCTACCTCAGAATTTCAGGCAGTGCAATTTATGCCGGCATTTATTTTGCCACAGCTTCTAGTTTGTGGCTTGTTCGTTGCTCGTGATCAGATGGCACCGGTTTTGCAGTGGTTCGCAGACGTGATGCCGCTGACCTATAGTGTCGATGCTATGAAACAAGTTACGATGAACGCCACTTGGACGGGTGAACTGACGAAGGATCTATTGATAGTGGGCGCATATGGCGCCGTCGCACTCCTACTGGCATCGCTGACTATTCGCCGCACAGAATAGTCAAACAAAACACCGAGCTAATCAGCTACTAGTGCTAACGGTGCGTCCTACAATCATGTTCCCAAGCTTGTAGAATGCATGAAAAGGAGATTTTTCGTGTCTTTGGTCTCGAAGACCTTGTGTAATTTGTCTCACTCTATGCTCTGTTGGCTGCACCTCTAGTAGCCCATTTCGTTTTACGTCTATATGTGCGCCCAATGATTCAATTACTAATACTGTAGCGTCACCGTAGGCTTCAGTTATTTTGCTGTTTATTTCTATAGGCCCATCATCTTCACTGATTTCAATATGAGCACCAGCTGCTATTAATGCAGCTGCCCTACCTCTAGAAGATAGTAGATTTGGTAGAGGTAGAGCAGGATCTTCAGCTTTATCCGCAGGACTTTCATTTTCGTTAGGTCTAAGGTTAATACCAGCCGCTTCTGCCGCATCTGCTCTTGCCTGTGCGCTCATATAATCCGAGGCAACTGTATAGGGTTGTTCTATTTGTTCTGCTGGGAAATGGGCTATTGGAGCTTGAGTTTCTACGGACATATTTATTTTAAATCCTTACATACAAACTAACCCCAAGTAGCATATCTGTCAATATGGTTATGTTACAGATCTTACTAAAATGCCGGTTTTTGTAAGCCCAGCCTACAGAAATAGTTATTTCTTTTTAGCTTTTGATGTCTTGAGCGCTGTGTCTGTGGCAAACCGGTGATAGCCGACATACAGCGCAAAGGCTAGGCCAACGGTGACGACTAAGAATACATACTTGTCATCCTGTGCAGTAAAACCTCTGCCAAGACTGTAGAGCAGGGTAAAGAACCCGCCCAGCATAATGCCGTCTGCGATGACGCCAATTTTACGCTTCTCAGCGTAGGCACTGCTAGCGAGTAGTAGTACAGCTGCAATTAGAGCTATGATCGAAACATTTCGGCTATATGGTTTGATAGCTTCTTCATATGCACGAGATTTTTTATCATATTCACTCCACTGCTGTTCTTCTTGCGCAGTCGTAACTTTACCCTCGGGATTTGAAAACTCAACATAGCCGGGTGCCTCGGGGCTCGGGTAGAAAGTACTGATGCCGACGCCAATAAATATCGACAATAATACCCCGATAAATAACGTATAAACGAGCTTGAGTAGTTGATTATCTTTGCCCATAATGTACCTCTTATTAATGTTTTTATTATGCGCTCACATATACAAGAAATCTATAGCAAACTTCCGCGCACATCCTCGCTCCACCGCACCCACTTTTGCAAACGCAAAAGATCTGGGTTCAAATCTGAGAAAGCTTCCAAATTTAAAACCCCACTTTCGTGGGGCTCTAAATTTGGAGGGCCATCTGGGACTCGAACCCAGGACACTCGGCTTAAGAGGCCGATGCTCTAACCAGCTGAGCTAATGGCCCATGAAACATGGGAGGTACTTCGGACAGAATTGTAGCAAAAAGCATCGCCTCTGTAAATAGAGCTTACATCTATTTACAATAACTTCAATAAATTGTATTATAGACCAAGAATTATTTAGGAGAAAAAATGTCCGAAACCGCCACAGGCTTCAAGCCGATTGATGATACAGACTCATTTACACAATACGCTGAAGGAATATCAGACGCTTTACGTTTTTCTGTAGACCCAGCCGAATCAGAAAGGCCTCCGTTGGATTTAGGGGTTCTATATCGAGATCTAAGTAGTGTAAGTAGCCGTGCACTCAAGGATGTCATAAGTTTGAGGCCTGGAGATGAAACAAGAAAGCAACATAGCGCACGAATAGCGATAGCCAATTCGTTTACTCACGAGCTTCAGTTAGTACATCGACTGTTCGTACGTAATGAAAAAGACCAAATTTTGCCGGATGGAGAAAGGCTAAACATTATTCCGCTAGGGGATGACATGCATGCGACCCCGAGGAGGGAACAGATTGCATTAGTAAGGGACCTGCAAAGAATTGGTGCTCACGATCAAGCTGTTCGGGAACTCGGTGTTCAACTCCTTACTAAAGCTTTAGTCGAGGGTGGGCTTAGCAGTATAGCCGCAAGGTGGGCGATACTTATAGGGGGCTCTATAGATAGGCACGGCAATTATGACCCATCAATAAACGAATTTCATGAATATACGCTGGTAAACGGCAAAAAAATACGCTCTCTTATCAGACATAGCGCCGAAGTAAAAGCGAGTGATCTTATTGATCTAAAAACAATCGGAAGTCGGATAATAACTTTAGTTCAAACACGTCCTGCGAGCCCATTTCCTGAACTCCCCCCACAAGCACAAGCCGAACTGCTACAATAGACAGTGATGAAAATACTAAACGGTACAGAACTCGCAGAGTTTATCCAAGAACGGCAGGCGAAGCAGGTGCGTGGGTTGCGCCAGGCTAGCGACGTCGCACCAAAGCTTGCGATAGTAGTCACGATAGACCACCCCGCCATTGATACCTATGTGCGTATGAAGAAGCGCTACGGTGCTGAAATCATGATCGACGTCGAGGTTCATCGTGTTGAGCAAACGGAAGTACCCGAGCTGCTCGAGCAGCTTAATGATGACGCAAGCGTGTACGGCATTATCGTGCAGTTGCCGCTAGCTGACCCGAGCCAGACCGAGGAAATTGTGAATCTAGTCGCACCCGAGAAAGATGTTGATGCGCTGGGCGAGCGAGCGCTCTATGAGCCAGCTACCCCCCTGGCTATTCGCTGGCTACTGGCTGGCTACAATATCGAGCTCGCTGGCAAGCGTATTGTACTCGTTGGTCGCGGGAAGTTAGTCGGTGCGCCACTTGAGCGTATTTTCCACGAAGAGGGTTATGACGTGACCGTGATAGACCGAAACACACCAGATATCGCCGAAGCATTCGAGGGGGCAGAGGTCATCATCACCGCAACCGGCCAGCCGGGCATCGTAAGCTCGGCGATGATTCCACCCCACGCAGTGGTTGTTGATGCAGGCGTAGCGGGTGAAGAAGGCAAAACAGTCGGTGATCTCGCCGATGACGTGCGTGAGCGCATAGACCTGACAATCACCCCAGAGAAGGGCGGTGTCGGTCCACTCACTATCTGTGCACTATTCGACAACGTGATTCGAGCGGCTCAGATAGCCACGAATGAAAACGGCTAGTCCCTCAAGCAGCTTGCTGTAATAAGCTGGCTTCTTCGTATGTCTGCTCAAACGCTCCATCTTGCTGTGGAACTTCCTCATATAATATGGCCTCACTCAGCAACACTTTAGTGATGGCGTATTGACCAACCAAACGAGCGTGTTCGCGGTCTGATTCACTGAGCTCGCCTGGTGGCCAACTCCTGTCGAATTCGAATATTTCTTCTTTCCCGTGTCGTAGGGGCTTTTTTTTGTACCGCAAAGACCAGCAGGCAAGCCGGGCGATGTCACGCTCAGATGACCGAGTGACTAGCCACAGATAGTTGTTTCCAAGCCCGTCTTCAAGCTGCTCTCTGACGGTAAACCGGTCTAGTACGTTATATTCTATTGTCAGTATTTCTTTGATAGCTGTGGCATCATCAAGGCCACTATCTTTTTGAAAAGGATGTTTATTTTTGCTTTCAGAGCGACGTATTGTTTCTACGCTCATAACAATTCTCATTAAACTCCCATTACTCTAAAAACACAAGCGGTATAGATTACAGAAATTGTATAAAATCCAGGGGGTTATTTCAGTGTAAGAACGGCAGTTTTGAATTGATCACCGCGGTCCTTGTAGTCTTTGAACATGTCGAAGCTGGCGCACGCAGTCGAGAGTAAGACGATGTCACCTGGCTCTGCAGCAGCTCGGGCTGCGTCGACCATTTCTATCATGTTATTCAGATTTGCGGTCGTTTCGCTATAGTCTGCAGCCTCAAGCGCTTCACCGATTTTTTCTGCTTGGTCACCGATGAGGATGACTTTGCGTACATTCTGTGTCGCAATAGTTTTCGCTAATTCGTTATAATCAGCGCCTTTGTCTGATCCCCCAAGGATAATAACCTTTGGCTCGTCGAAGGCTTGTAGTGCAACGATGGCGGTCTCTGGTGTCGTGCCGAAACTGTCGTCGTAGTAGCGTGCACCGTCGAGTTCTCGGACAAATTCGAGTCGATGCTCGAGCCCGGAAAATGAGGTGACTATGGAGCGAATGGCCGCACCATTTTGGACTCCTGCGTGCCAGACAGCCGTGATAGCCGCACAGATATTTTGCCAGTTATGCTCGCCGAGCAGGCTAATCTCATCAGTCGTACATATTTCTTGTCCGTCTATGGTGACCATATTGCCATTCACCCAAGCCCCGGGCGAGGCAAAGTAGGGTATCTTTCTGCCGGCGCCAGTTTCGGCAATTTCTTTGGAGTTTTCATCATTCGCAAGGTAGACGGCGATATCTTCGGATGTTTGATGGGCAAAAAGTTGGCTCTTTGCAGTGAGGTATTCTTGCATGTCTTTGTGCCAGTTCAGGTGCTCTGGCGCAATCATCAAGCAGACGCCGATATGCGGTGAATACGCGAGGTCTATCAGCTGGAAGTTCGCAAGCTCCAGAACAACCCAATCATCGGGTTGGATATCGTTTTTCAATAGTTCAAGTGGTGGTATACCGATGTTACCACCGAGATGCACGCGCTGGCCTGCTGCTTCGAGCATGCGAGCGATAAGTGTGCTCGTTGTGCCTTTGCCTTTGGTACCAGTCACGCCGATGACGTTTTTCGTCAGGCAAACGCGCAGGAACTCATTGGTATTGCTCGTCACTTTTGCGAGGATAGATTCGTCATTGGCAGCGACAATCTCACGAGGGTGGATCGTCGGTGCTCCGCGTACGATCACATCAAATGCGTCGAGTTTCTCGAGGTACTGCTCGCCGAGTTTCATCTGGAAATCGCTGGGGATATCAATATCAGTGCGTGAATCGCAGACAGTGACAGTGTCACCAAGTGCGCGCCAGTAGTCTACGGCGCTTTTGCCCTGGTCAGTGTAGCCGAGAATTGCAACGTTTCGTGGCATAGGCGAGTATTACGAGTCCAGTTCCGCCTTTACCATTTCGGCGACCTGTCGGGGGGTCATTTCTGCCTTGACGATGAACTTCTCGACGCCGAGCGTCTTGAGTATGTCTGGCGCCTCTTGTTCGCCCATATTGGTCAGGATGATAACGTGGATATCTTTGCCCCAGCTCGTTTCGCGGAGTTTTTGCAGCATTTCGTCGCCATTCATCTCAGGCATCATGAGATCGAGCAGGATGACATCTGGTTTCTGGTATTCGGCGAGCTCTAGTCCGATTTTACCATTGGCAGCTGTTTCGACACTGTAGCCTTCCGCTTCAAATTTCATGCGGTACATGTGGCTGATAGCTTGATCATCTTCGATAATAGCAATTTTCGTCATAGCTTCAGTATACCCTTTTTGGTTAATTTTTGCCCGAGGACAGATTCTTGATACCAAGCACTTCACGCGCGACTTCCGTAACCTGTGCCGGAGTGTAATGTGCCTTCACGATGTATCTATCGACATGCAATATTCGAAGCGAGTGTGGTGCCTCGTCTCGGCTGATATTCGTCAGGATTATCACGCGCAAGTCAGCACCCCAATCGGTGGTACGGACTTTTGCCAGCAGCTCATCGCCGTTCATGCCAGGCATGCGTAGGTCGAGCAGGACCAAATCTGGTTTTGTATTCTTGAGGAGCTGGTAGCCTTCGCGTCCATCTTGTGCCGTGCTTACCGTAAAGCCCTCAAGCTCGAGCTTGGTCTGATACAGCCGCCGAATTGCAACCTCATCTTCTATAATTGCGATTTTTTTCGCAGTTGCATCCATATGATGAAATAGTAACACATTCATATCGTTGCGATATCTACACGGTTGATTGTCGCTACCGGTGGCAGGGTGATAAAATGAAACCGAGTCAAAAAGCTAAAAAGCAAAATAAACTTGACTTTTGTAACATTTTATACTAAAATATACAAAGTTACATATGAACCTTAGTAGACAAATCATCGCAAACTCGCCTGAAAGGGCACGGTTTGGGGTGGTTTTTTATTTTGCACAAATTCTAAACATAGAATTTCATATAAATAGTAATACAAGGAATATTCGGAAATAGTATGAATATACACATCGGGACAAGCGCAGGTAAGGGAGAAACAGAGCTATCTGCTTTTGACACAGCCTTGTTTAACGCGGGCATTGCCAACTACAACCTTATCTATCTGAGCTCAGTTATACCGCCCAAGAGCGATCTTATCTTGCATGACGGCGGTATTAAGGTCGAACTCCCGGGCACTTGGGGTGATAAGCTCTACGTGGTTATGGCCCAGAAGCGGACGTCCGTGCATGGTGAAATGGTGAGCGCTGGCGTAGGTTGGGTGCAAGATCCCAAGACAAAGAAGGGTCTGTTTGTAGAGCATGAAGGTCATAGCCCAGACGAAGTTGCAGAGCTTATTCGTCGTAGCCTGAAGACACTAATGAAAACCAGAGACATTGATTTTGGTGAGATTCATATGAAGGTTGTTTCGGAAGTCTGCGATAGTCTGCCAGTATGCGCTATGGCTGTGGCGGTATATCAGAATGAAACCTGGAGTAGTTAAGTAAAATGACTCAACCGTCGGCCTTACCATTCCCGGTACCACCAGAAATACGTGCCACTCAAGGCGCTGATGGTTTAGTTGTTGAGCATATTGAGCAACCTATAGCACCCGAAAGCGCTGAAGCCGAGACTATCAAACTCTCGTGGCGCAAACGCATGACACATATTCTCAGTGGGGCGGTCATCGCGGCAGAGGTTAGCCCGGCCAATGAGTTGATTCGCGGTGCAATGACACTTGGCGTGGCGGGTGTGTCTCACAGCCCAATTGCCTCTGCGATCGCATTTGGCGGCTCAACCCTGTTGGTTGAAGGTGCTGCTGCTGTCGCTGCTGCACCACTACTAGACACAAACACGGCGAGCAAGGGGATAACCTCTGCGCGCCAATTTATGGAACGCCATTTCTCTCGACGAGAGGACGACAAATTTTCCAAAACAACGTATGCGACAGCAGCGCTTATAGGCGGCAGTGCAGTCAGTATGGTGATGAAGAAATACGATTCACCAAATATTACGAAGAAAGAACTGCGTAGCCATGGTATCAGGACTGCCCTCGGGCTTTCTGCGGTTTTGGGAACGTTAGGTTTGGCTGGGCCCAAGCTTGTTGAACTGGCCACTGATAACCTTATAACCACTGGGGCAGTTTTGGCCGTTGGAAGTGGCGTCGCTGCAGTCAGGAATATTCAGAAGAGCTCGATCGAAAGCAAACGTAACCCAGTCGAGCAGTGGGCTGACCGGGATAAGCACGGTTTGAAATACGGTATCACCGATGACTCGATTGAGCGCGAAAAAGCCGCGATACTCGAACAGGCGGTATGGGATGAAAACGACTACGGCAACCTTGAGCAAGAAGGCTATACCGAATATTTCCCTGAAAGCCGGGTTATTGTAGCGTTTGAAGGCGAAGAGTGTGTGGGGATGTCACGTATCTTCCGTAATACCGAGAAGCAGCCACCATTTATCAAGGATATGTCATTTTATGATGAATCAAAAAAAGAAGAACTGGCAACCCTGTACAGCAACGGTGAGCTCGAAGAGCTTGCTCTAGCTGCTGTAGCTGTAAACCATCGTGGCAAAGGAGCGAATACAAGGCTTTGGCGCCTTGCCTATCGTGACGCAAGAGAGCGGGGTATAAAATACTGGGGTATCATCATGGAGCCCGAGCGTGTCCAGCATATGAATGATAAACACGGTTTTACGTTTGAGCAGCTTGGCGATGTCAAGGAATACCAGGGCGGGGACTGTGCAGCCCACGTCATGGACCTCGAAGAAGTCGATAAACACATGCATGATAAGAAATTCATTACGCATTTTTGGTTTACGAAGCTGAAATTACGCGCATCAGATAAATAGTTCTGTTAGAATAACAGTTGTAAAATGCTTACGACTATTATTCTCATTACCTCCGGAATCAGCCTCATCGCTTTGATAGCAGTTGTGCTGTACAGTAACCCAAAAGCGTCAGTTAACCGCTGGCTGAGTGTATTCATGTTTGCTGGTTTGCTGTGGCTGATTGCGAACCTATTCGCCAATGTCTTTATGGGTGACAGCGCTAAGTATCTGTTTTTCTCTCGTTTGGCGTTAGCTGGTCCTGCACTTCTACCAACGAGCTTTTTGCTGTTTTCTCTAGCATACGCAAACCGGCACGTTGCGCCTCTGTTGCGAGTAATGCTGTTTATGCCAACGGCCCTGCTTCTTGCCCTGGTACCGACAAGCTACAATATTAAAGCTATTAGTACAGATGGCGTGTCTCTCATAACTGGCGTTGCTTACCCAATTCTGATTATGACTCTTCTAGTCTATTTCTCGATTGGCAGTGTTTTGCTGGCGAAGCAGTATAGTCATGCCAACCAAAAGGTACGGCAGCAATTGCAGTACATACTTCTAGGCTTTATTTTTTCGGTTGTCCCCGGAATTATACTGAGTGCAATTTTGCCCGCATTAGGTAATTCAAATAGTGTTGCCTACGCACCGGTGTTTGTTATTGTATTTTCGCTCTTTACATCTATAGCCATTATTAGACACAAACTTTTTGATATACGATTCTACGTTGTTCGCGCGCTAGCTTATTCTCTTACAGTTGTTGCGCTCGGTGCTGTGTATGTCGCGCCGGGTGTATACATCATCACCCGGTTGATTGGTGCAAAGCTCGAGCTCAATGAGTTGCTCATCACTATTATTGCTGCGACGGTCTTGGCTACGAATTATTCAAAAGTTCGTTCGTGGTTTGATCGGCTTTCAAACAAATTATTCTTTCGTGACGCATACGACCCACAAGATGTCTTAGTTCGAGCGAATCGAGCAGCAGTGGTGTCTATAGATATCGATATGTTAGTGTCGAGGACCAGCACGATTATTCTCGATTCGATTAAACCGCAATATGTGGTGTTTGACCTATCCCCAACGGCGTATGTGGGGCGAAGGCTCCTCGGTGACGTACATCATATCCCTGACGAAAGTAAGATCGAAGAGCTTGAGAAAATAATGACTCAACTAGGCATGGATACGATTTTGGCCGACGAGGTTATAGAAGATAGCCCAGAGCTGCATGAATTGATGTCCGATATGCGCATTAGCTTCATACAGCGAATTGTATTGCGCTCAGATGCTCAAGAGAGCAAGTACGGCTTATTGATATTGGGCACAAAAAAGAGCGGTGTTGCTTACGACAGCCAAGATAAAGAAACAATCCGAGTTGTCATGGGTGAATTCTCTATTGCCTTGCAGAACGCGCTGCAGTATGAAGAAATTCAGAAATTTAACGTAACCCTCCAGGAAAAGATCGATGATGCTACTAAGAAGTTGCGGACAAGCAATGATAAGCTCCGCAAGCTCGATGAAGCCAAAGACGAGTTCATCAGTATGGCCTCACATCAGTTGCGCACGCCACTCACGAGCATCAAGGGTTACTTGAGCATGGTTCTGGAGGGCGATGCAGGCAATGTGACTGATACGCAAAAGCAGATGCTCAATCAGGCGTACGTGAGCTCACAGCGTATGGTCTATCTCATCTCCGATCTACTCAACCTCTCGCGGATCAACACCGGCAAGTTCGTCATCGATCCGTCGCCGGTAGATTTGCGCGATATCGTCGACGCTGAGATTAACCAACTGCGTGAGACCGCCAAAGCTCGAGATATAACCATCAACTATGAAGCGCCAGAAAATTACCCGACGCTCATGCTCGACGAGACTAAGATTCACCAAGTAGTCATGAATTTCATGGACAATGCCATTTACTACACGTCACCTGGCGGCACAGTCACAATTGAGCTCGATGAGACGGAAACAGCCGTAGAGTTCAGTGTGAAGGATAGTGGCATCGGCGTACCACGAGCCGACCAGAAGCACCTATTCGGCAAATTCTACCGAGCGGGAAATGCGCGCAAGATCCGACCAGATGGCACGGGTCTTGGACTCTTCATGTCCAAGAAGGTAGTGGCGACACAGAATGGCGCAATTATATTTGATAGTGAAGAAGGCAAGGGCAGTACCTTCGGCTTCCGCTTCTCGAAGGCGAGTCACGCGCTAGAACACAAAGAAGAGGATAAGTAAAAAGCTTCTGCTTGTTTATTGACAAAAGCGCAATTATCTGATATATTGTAAGCATCCTAGGTTGTGGTGCGTAAGAGATAACTCCAGAACCGGGCGTGAGTGGGAAACCATTCTTAACAGGTGGGCAATACGAAACAAAGATTCAGCGGACGTTTAGACCGCTGTTTTGTGCTTCGTTGCCATCTGTACCCGGGAGTATCGTAACAGGGGTACGTTAATAAATCAGATCATTACAGTACATAACTACGGGAGGACCTAGTCCTCCTCGCTGTTTCGAAGTGAATTCGGAACAGCTCTCCTCCTGCTCTAAAGTTCGGCTTTCGCCTCATCCCCTTCGGCTCATTTGCCAGGGTAAGGGGTCCGACATGAAGTAGGAGGGGCTGCGGGCTGGAAAGGCTAGAGCAGAGTACTGCAGATGATGAGATTGATCAATATAACAGAGGCAGTAGCAATGCTAGCACTAGATGGCTAGCGTTTATCTCTGTTCGCCATAGAGCAAGCTAGTAGTGCTTTACTACCCTTGTTACTTCTGGTCACTCACATCTGTAGTACTCTGCTCTGGTTGAGCGGTGTCGAGGTGATTTATTACCTCTGCTGTTCCCGGTGCGCAGAACTGTAGCGTACGCATGCTATCAAGCATGCAAACCAAATTACTAGAAACTTCTCTGAGATAGATAGAATGATTACCTTTGGAGTAACTCACTGGGCAGCCGATATTCGGCTATCCGGTGAGTTACTCCCTGCGGGAGACTCAAACCGCTGCTTCTCGAAGCAGCCACCTCCCGTAATGGGAACCACACTACAACTCAAGGAGAAACATCATGGCTACAAACAAGCCTACCCTCACCGAGCGCGTGACCAAACTGGAAGATGAGCGCGAGCAGATGAAAGAGCAGGATCGTATTCCGTTCCTTCTCAGTCTGCTGGCTGCCATCATTGGCCTTCTGGCTTTCTTCGTCTACTACTACAACGCCCATTCGAGCTTCTGGCTCGCTTTGCTGTTCGGCATCGCTATCGCCGGCATGGTGATTGGCTTTGGTCTGTTGATGCACCCCTGGGTCGTCACCGAGACCAACCACACCGAGTCGGAGGAGCGGCCAACCTGGCGGCAGAACCTTGAACAGCGCAAGCTCGACAAGGAAGAAGAGAAGAAGGCTGCCGCTGAAGCCGTTACACGTGTCAAGGCCAGCCGATCCACCCAGTCCACCACAAGCACCACCCAGACTTCTTAGGAGGAGTCATGTCTGCAAAGTCAAAACGAGGACGCAATGTTCTCATCGCAGCAACCTCCACAGTCGTGGCGGTTGCTCTGCTTGCATGGTCAGCTGTAGGCTCTCAGCCCAGTGCTGACGCAGCACAGCCGACCCCGTCGGTGGTGTCGCCCAGTGCTTCACCGTCACCGTCGCCCAGTGCGGCCGCCGATGCGCTCGATCCCGAGCTCATCAAATTGCTGACGGTTTCGACCATCAGTGATACGGCTCAATGTGAGACGGACCAGTACGACATCGTCGAGTTTGACGTCGCAGCGCTGAAGGGTATTCCTCCACGGAAGACCGCTGATGCGATTTCGACGCCATTCAAGGCGACCGAGCCGGCCGACATCCGTGCCGAGTTGCAATCCTCCATTTGCGAGGACCCGCTGCTTGGTTCGACTTGGGGAGCGTTCTTCGCAAACCAGGTTGCAGACACCTTCAAGAAGGAGGGGATCGACATCGTCGAACTCAATCCGTGGTTGAAGGAGTTTGTGGATGCGGACATCGCGACCGTCGCAGGTGGGTATATCCCGCTTCTCGACATCAGCGATCCATCTGCTGAGCAAATCGATGCCGCTTTGGCTAAGAACCGCGACTGGCAGGATCAGGCTTCACGTCTGAATACCTTGCTTGAGCGGTACGAAGCCCTGGATGTAGAGACCCGTAACAGCTCAGTGACGTACCACGTCATTGGCCCTGTTGTTGGTGCTCTGCCCGCTGTCGGACTTGACCCCAAGGTCGACAGGTTGCCGGCGCTGGTTTTCTCCTTCACGGAGAAGAACGGTTGTTCGGTGTCTGAGTTCGGCGTAAACCTCCAGGACAAGCGTCCGGAATTGTTTACGCCCGACTGTAGTAAGCCGCCTACGTCAACGCCACCGCCGACGACGCCGCCGTGCACGTCAAACTGCACTCCGCCGCCCGTGCCTTGTGTTGATGTCGCCAAGCCTCACGATGCTGAGCACATCTACGCGTCCGTAAAGAACGCGAAGGGGTGCATCATCAGGTGGGTGGTGACAGGCACATCGCTCGATTCGGGCCCGCAGTCGCAAGACGTGCAGACCGATCGTGGAGGACAGGCTGAAGCCCAAGTGCAACCCCCGGAAGTTCCGAGTACCGCACCTGCGCCGAACCCTGTGGTGCCTGCTGTTACGGCCGACCCCGCCGACCCTGTCGACGGTGGACTCAGTGGTGGTAGCACGACACAACCCGGCCAGACTGGCACCCCGGACCCCGGTCCGACCCAGCCTCCGGTAAGTGGAGATTCTGGCGGCTTTTAGCCACTACTTGTACTCCTGCCCCTCCAGGGTAGGGTACATCACGGAGGTCGTGAGTTCTGACTGGCCACTTCGGTGTCCATAAGACTCACGGCCTCCTGGCCCGTGTAACTTCTAGTATTTTGGGATGCAGAATGTGCATGCGTAACGCTACGCATTTGCGTGGTGATGGTCGATGAGGAGATGAGCTTTAGATTGGCATTAGCCTTTCTACAAACTCTCTTTTCATCACCATCACCACGCATTACCCAACCCTATATGTCTTGTAATGATCTGATTTATCCGTACAGCGGTTTGAGACTGCGCACTTTTACAAGCAACCGATAGTAAATATACGAAAAGCATAAGCTTGACAAATAACAGCATTAGTACTATAATATGTTGTAGTACGTGTGTGTGAGGTGGAAATTATACACACCGATGTTATTTAACAAGCAACAATCGATAGTTTTTAGAATTTTCTATCTATATCACAAGGTATAGATTAATTAATGAATTAATAATCACGACACCCCTAGAGGTGTCTAAGGAGAGACTATGAATATTTCAAAGTTATTCAATAGTGCCAAGAAGCGAGTAGTCGCCGGCGCTATCGTTGCTCTTGCAATGTTTGTACCTATGTCACAAGCGATGGCTGCATCAGTTAGCATCGAAGGGACAATGGGTGTAGCAAACAAGACTGCTGGCGCTACAACGTACAGCAAATCTACAAACGCAAGTTACAACGACGTAGTGAAAATCGAGGTCTATTACCACAACCGAGAATTGCCCGATTCAGGTAAAATTGCAAAGAATCTCAATGTAAAAATTGATATCCCGAGCACGGCTGGTAAGACCCAAACCCAAACAGCCACAATTAGTGGCGATAATACTAACACTGTAACCGCAAAAACAACCGTCAATTTGGACCGTTCAGACGCATACTTGCAATACCTCCCAGGTAGCGCAGTATGGCGCCACAACACCGGCACAAATGACGCTCCAATTTGGACCGATACGGTCATTTCTGACAGTATTGTTTCAAGTGGTTCTGGCCTTACCCTCGAAGATGAAAAGCCTTGCTATAACTTCTCGGCAACTGTAACCGTGCTTGCACGTGTCATGGTACCTGGTGTGAGTGTAGACAAGTATGTTCGTATCAAGGGTGATACCGAGTGGAAACGAAGTATTACCGCAAAGCCTGGCGAAACTGTTCAGTACGAGATTGCATACAAGAACACTGGCAACAGTGTCCAGACTGATGTCGTCGCTCGTGATCAGCTTCCAGCAGGCATGACATATGTAGCTGGTTCTGCGCTTTTGAAGAACACTAACTTCCCAAATGCAACGCAAATTAGCGACGCAATTGTAGGAAGCAACGGTGTCATAATCGGTACATACAACCCAGGCTCAGCCGGCTATGTACTGTTTGAGGCGAAAACCCCAGCACTCAGCAAGCTTGAGTGTGGTACAAATAAGTTCCGCAACATTGCATACATTCAGCCAAGTGGTATGAACTACTACTACAACACGGCTGACGTGACAGTGAACAAGGAATGTACGACGACTGAAAAGCCTGTTTACAGCTGTGACCTCTTGAAGGTTACGAAGGGCGACAACCGTACTGTGACAGCTAGCCTCGATGGCTACACTGCCAAGAACGGTGCAACCCTCAAGCTAGTTACATTCAATTTCGGTGATGGCAAAGTTGTCACTACCGACAAGTTGAGTGCAACACATACCTACGCGGCTGATGGTACATACGGTATCTCTACGAAGCTAACATTTAGCATCGTCGATGAGAATGACGTATCTGGCATCACAAGCGAAGGCTGTGCAGCAACAGTAACCTTTACGACTCCAGAGACCCCACCTGAGCTACCAAACACTGGTGCTGGTGATGTCATCGGAATCTTCGGTGCAGTTGCTATAGTTAGCACAATTGGCTATCGGTTGTTCTTGGGTCGCAAGTCCCTCGGCAATGAATAATAGTTATTCGTTTGGCGAGCAAGACTGACCGCTCAAACCTAGCAAAACACCCCGCCCATTTCGGCGGGGTGTTTTTGCATATTTGCGAAAGAGTACCAGATAGAGCTATACTGAGAACTATATACAAGCAGGATGCATAATATGAAAAAACTATTCTCAGGATCACTTCGCCGCAAGCTAGCGTTTACCGTCGGTCTTAGCTTAGTACTCGCAATCGGCACATTCACCGTTACACAGCTCTCGCCGCACGTTTTTGCGCGTCAGATGGAGTGTAATACCAACTCAGTTATGAACTGTGGTTTTAGCTCAAAGAGTGACTTTATCGCGCAGATAAAAAATGGCGACAGCAGGGGGCACAAGGACCTTGCAGGTCTCTATGCTGCGTTTGGCTTTACCTCAAGTGATTACGACCGTTTTGTAAGCTCTGCCAAGCCAGCATTATTTTATAAAGATGGTCGTGTCGTCGTAGATGGAAAGACTGTGGCGACTGAGGCATTTAGCTACGGTCGATGGCAAAGTACCCATACGGGTCCAGATATGAAAACAGTGAGTGGGGGTGGCACGACGATCTATGGCAACTATACGACTCAAACTTTCGTTGGCTACAGCTACATGACTGGCTATGTGCTGTTCGACAGCACTGGCACTCCAGAGTTTATGGTGGTTGATTCGTGTGGTAACCCTATTACTGCCAAGGTTGTGAAGTCGAGCGCCGTGTGTGACGCACTAAGCTACACAGTTGTTTCGGGTAAGCTCAATACCTACGACTTTACGTCAAAAGGCTCAACCTCTGGCCTCGCAAGTATCACCAAGTACGTCTATGACTTTGGCGATGGCAGTAGTACCGTGACGAAATCGAGCGGTAGCTCAACGGTGAATCATAAGTACACCAAGGAGGGCACCTTTACTGCAAAAGTTACGGTCTATGCCAGCGCACCAGGCAGTACAACCATTACATCTTCAACCACTGGCTGCCAAAAGGACATCACCGTCAAGCTTCCGTACTATCTATGTGGCCAGCTGGGTGGAGAGATACTCGACCAGAAAACCTATAGTTATCGCTTTACCGCGACGATTGAGTATGGCAACGGCGCTCAGTTCATTTCAGCAGATTTTGACTTCGGTGATGGCGAGACGAAGACAGGCGTGAAATCTACAGACGGCGCAACAGTCTCTACAGAGCATTCATATGTGAAGGCGGGGAATTATAGTGCCAGTGCGGTGCTACGTTTCACGGTAGACGGTGAGACGGTGACAGCGCCAACTTGTCTTGCGGTAGTCACTCCCACTAAGCCGCCAGTGCCACAGTGTAAACCGGGCATACCAGTCGGTGATATCCGCTGTACTCCATGTAAATACGATGCAAGTATTCCAGCTGATGATAGGCGCTGTGAAGCACCAGTCACCGAGCTGCCAAATACCGGTGCAGGCAATGTTATCGCTATAAGTACCATCGCGCTTGTCGGAGGCTTCCTCGGCTACCGACACATCCTATTCCGCAAACATAAGCGGGCCTACAATGCTGCAGATTCAGGCGCTTCACCATTACCACTCGCCGATGCGCTCAATGACGAGAAGCCACTTGCTGGCACTCCTGTCGAGCCGGAGCCGGTTCGTAGCAGTTTCCGCAAGCGTCGACAATTCTAAATAACCGCCGCTAGAGCGGGCCAGGGTGTTGTATTTTTATACCGTTTGTGCTATACTTGCGGGTAATACATTTTGAGTAATCATGACTGACCGCTCAGACTTATGTGAGCCCGCCACCCTTGGCGGGTTTTTCATATGTCTATGATTTGTGGATTTTCTGCATAACAAATGCAGCCAGACGTTTGGTGCGCGAAGGATCTACGAGTTCTCTTTCAGTGATAAGTTCATCTATGAATGCTATATCGGCAGTAATTTGCTCGCGTTTTCGTGGTAACATCGTGCTACTCCGCCTATCAAGGAACGCCTCATATCCGCGCCGCGCTTGGAAGATCCTATGTATATCTATTGCACTTCCACCATCGGCTAAGTCAGTCCAGCGTTGAGCCATCGCTGGATTCGCTGTGGGGGGTATGGCATTTGCATTAATATTCTCAGACATTGAATTTGATTATAAAACTTTTAACTATTTGCGTCAATATATCCGTGGAATGTTTTCTGGGGCAACCTGGGAGAGTATGGCGCCTGCACGCATATACTCAGCGACCATGCTCGAAGTAAGCTTCTGTACGTGGCCTTGATTATCGCACTCCCCGTTCGCGTTGCTCGCTCGACGGAGTTCGTCTCAGTCTGAACATAACCAATAAAAAAAGACCACCCTGGAGTGATCTGTTTTTATTGGTGACCCCAAGGAGAGTCGAACTCCTCTTGCCAGGATGAAAACCTGATGTCCTAACCGATAGACGATGGGGCCTTGTCGAAGCCTGTGCGCACTTCGAACAAAATTGTAGCATAACAGAGGCGGTATGACAATTGCTCACGTATCTGGCACGTTATTTTAATTTCACGCTGGCCACCATCTATTTTGTGATGATGGACAATGAGAAATGCAAGGTGGAGGAGGCGGCGACGGAATGTCGAGAGGGTTGCGTTATTAGGCGCTACTTTCTCGACACTCACGTCACCGTTCTCCACCTCGCGGTGTCCTCAGCCCTCTGAGTAGTTCGGGTCGATGTCTTCGAGCTCGAGGACGTAGTCTCCGATCTCATCACCGTTCTTGCTGTTGATCTCGTGGCTGATACCGAACTGGCAAAACTCGCCGCTCGGGGTGAGAACCTTGATGAACTGCTTGTCGGTGGGCTCGAGAATGCTCTTGATGGCGACCAGGAAGTGTCCCGCTTCAAGACCTGCATCTAGGTCTCCGGGGTAGGAGCTTGTGATCACCTTGTCGTTGCCGTACATGAGTACGAGTATCGCGTGGATACTTACGTTAGCTGTGACGCTGATTTTTACGCTTGTTCCTGCTTCCATGATGAAATTCCAATCTGGGTAGTGGGACTGGGCTGAGAATGTTAACGTTCGGAGACAGATTTGTCTCTACAAAACCGTATAATTATAGCATAATTACTATAAAAATACAATATTTAAGGAGTGCTTTTGGTTAGTGGCTAAACGGATGAGCGAGGGGGAGTTCGGGGGCTGCTTCGCTGATGCGGATGAGCTCATTGTATTTTGCGACACGGTCGCTACGAGACAGTGAGCCAGTCTTGATTTGCCCGGCGCCAGTGCCGACGGCGAGGTGCGCTATGAAGACATCTTCTGTCTCGCCACTACGGTGTGAGATGACCGTATTGAAGCCAGCTTGGTGTGAGCGGTTGATAACCTGGATAGTTTCGGTGAGTGTTCCGATCTGGTTCAACTTAATGAGGATGGCATTACATGATTTCTCTTCGATGGCGTGGGTCAGTCGCTCGGGGTTTGTGACGAGTAGGTCGTCGCCGACGAGTTGAATGTGGCCAAGCTTCTCGGTCTGTGCTCGCCAGTTTTCCCAATCGTCTTCGCCGAGTCCGTCCTCGATAGATACCAGTGGGTATTGCTCGACGAGGGTTGTATACCAATCGATGAGCTCGCTCGCCGACAGGGTCTTACCTTCGCGCTCTAGTACGTACGCATCGTCTTTGTAGAGTTCGGCTGCGGCGACATCTAGAGCGAACAAGACGTCTTGGCCTGGAGTATAGCCAGCAGCCTCGGTTGCCTGCTTGAGTATTTCGAGCACATGAGTGTTCTCATCGACAGCAATCGCAAAGCCACCTTCGTCACCAACCTGTGTTGATAAATGTTCGCTGGCGAGCTGCTTCTGCAGTGCGTGGAAAATCTCGGCACCCATGCGGACGGCGTCTATAATCGATTGAGCGCCATGGGGGATAATCATACCTTCTTGGATGTCGGCTCCGCCCAGAGCATGTTTGCCGCCATTGACAATATTCATCATCGGCATCGGGATGCTCATGTCGGGATTGCCGGCGATGTCATTGAGGTGGCGGTAGAGTGGCAGTTTACGTTCGGCTGCAGCGGCTCGGGCGCAGGCGAGTGAGACGGCGAGGATGGCATTTGCCCCTAAACGAGATTTGTTGGGCGTGCCATCGAGTTCCATCATAATTTTATCGATTTGGAATTGGTCGTCGGCAGGTTTACCGGCAAGCGCATCTTGTATCTCGGTATTCACGGCTGCCACTGCTTTTGTGACGGATTTGCCGCTGTACTGGGAGGCATCTTCGTCGCGAAGCTCACAAGCCTCGTGACTACCGGTAGAAGCACCGGATGGTACTGCTGCGCGGCCCATGATGCCACTAGAGAGTGTCACATCAGCCTCAACCGTTGGGTTACCCCGTGAATCTAATATTTGTCGTGCGGTGATTGATTGTATATCCATAAGCACTATAGTTGCATATTTTCAATAAACTCGCCAACAGTTTACGCTTTTTTACTGCTTATGCTTGTGTAATAATGAAACGATATGGCACATATATATTTTTACGATACCTCAGAACTTGATAAGCAACAGCTTACCGAGGGAATGAAGGACACTGATCATCAATGGGATTTTATCGAGGAATCCACGAGCACTACAAATCTTAAAGAAGATGCAGAGGTTATCTCGGTATTTGTGACGAGTACGGTCACGGCCGAAATGATTGAGGCGATGCCAAATCTCAAGCTAATCGCTTGTCGCTCGACCGGCTTCAATAATATCGATCTGAAGGCAGCAACAGCGCGAGACATTGCAGTTGTAAACGTGCCAACGTACGGTGAGTCGACGGTTGCAGAGTATGCTTTCACACTTATGCTGTCGCTGATGCGCAAAATTCCAGCTAGTCTCGGATTTTTGAATCACGAATACGACCCAGAATATATGATGGGCCATGACTTACACGGCAAAACAATCGGTGTCATCGGTACTGGACACATCGGACAACACACTATCAAGATTGCAAATGGCTTTGAGATGCGTGTCATCGCATTCGATCCATTCGCCAAGGAAGAGCTGGCGCAGAGTCTTGGCTTTGACTACGTTTCGCTCGAGGACTTGCTCAGGGCGAGCGATATCGTGACACTTCATGCGCCGCTGACACCAGAGAATAAGCACCTGCTGAATGCCGATAACCTTGAGCTCATGAAACCAAATGCAATCCTCATTAATACCGCCCGCGGTGAACTTGTCGACACAAGCGCGCTTGCCGAGATTCTCGATGCGCACAAGATAGCCGGTGCCGCACTTGACGTGCTTGAAGGCGAACAACTCTTTGACCTGCACGAAGAGGTCGCTTTGCTGCGCAGTGGTTCATTGCCAAGTTCAACCGCAGAGGATAGCGTAACGCTAATGGCGCTTAATAAGATGCCCAATGTCATCCTCACTCCACACAATGCCTTTAATACCGAAGAGGCTATCGGCCGTATAAATGGCACAGCTTGCCAGAATATTATTCAGTTTTGGTACGGTGATATACCGAACCGCGTCCAAGCAGGCAAAACAACAGCCGGAAAGTTACTGCTGGCTCGACACGCTGAGTCCGAATGGAACGCTACCGGCAAATGGACTGGCCTGACCGATGTGCACCTGAGCGAAAAAGGCTTTCACGAAGCGTCACTGCTCGGCATCGCCCTTAAGAATCTCGAGATCAATGTAGACCAAGCATTTTGTTCCCAGCAGGTTCGTACACTCGAAACACTCGAAGGGATTCTCAATGCCTCACAACAGTTCGAGGTACCGGTCTCACGACACGATGAAATCAATGAGCGTGATTACGGCGAGTACACCGGCAAGAACAAGTGGGATATGAAAGAACTCGTCGGCGAAGAAGAATTCAATGGCATTCGTCGCGGATGGGACCACCCTCTGCCAAAAGGTGAAACCCTCAAGATGGTGTATGAGCGAGTCGTGCCATTCTATCAGAATGAAATCGTGCCGAAACTCAAAGAAGGTAAAAATATCCTCATCGTCGCACATGGCAATAGTCTGCGGGCCCTCATGAAATACGTCGAGACAATTAGTGACGCTGGTGTCGAAGAATTGGAAATGCCATTCGGCAATATACTCGCTTACGACATCGACGAAGAAGGTCATATGCATGATAAACGTGAAGCACATATCGATACACAACCGCCAAATGCATAAGGCTGCGCCAAGGTGGCTGTAATGCATATTACATTTTTGCAAAAGCTAACTATAAGCGTTATGATTAAGACAACACAATAATATTCTAGAGTAAGAAAGGTGGGCCCATGTACAAGTATCTAAAATTCTTTGAGGAGCTTTCTATCGATGATATTCCTGAGGTAGGAGGCAAGAATGCCAGCCTAGGAGAGATGTATCGTCACTTAAAGCCCCAAGGAGTCAACCTACCAAATGGCGTAGCCACCACCGCCGACGCCTATCGCTATTTCTTGCAAGAAGCTGGTATCAATCAAGCCATCACCGATACGCTTGAAGGCCTCGACGTCACCAACATGCATGAACTCGCAGCATGTGGTAAAGCGATTCGAGATATTATCACGAACGCCAATTTGCCGGCTGATTTTGAAGAAGAAATCAAGCGTGGCTACAATGAACTCAGCCAAAAATGTGGTCACGACAAGAGTGACCTTGTAGTCGCCATTCGCTCATCTGCAACTGCAGAGGATTTGCCAGACGCATCATTTGCTGGTCAGCAGGCAACATTCCTTAATATCAAGGGCGATACCAATGTTTTGAGTGCGGTCAAAGAATGTATCGCCTCACTTTTTACCGATCGTGCCATTGTCTACCGCGTAACGAATGGATTTGACCATATGAAAGTTGCTCTATCTGTTGGCATTCAACAGATGGTTGCAGTACGCTCCGAGTGTGCCGGTGTGATGTTTACTATTGATACCGAATCTGGCTTCAAAAATGCCGTCGTTGTCAGTTCAATCTACGGATTAGGCGAAAATATCGTGCAAGGTCATGTTAGCCCAGACGACTTTATCGTCTTCAAACCAACCATGGCAATACTCAAGCACCGACTAGGTACAAAGAAGCTGAAAATGATACCAACCGGTCACAGCCAGACAAAGAACATTCCTGTCACGCAACATGACCAAGACAGGTTTTCGATTACCGACGACCAAGTCAAAACGCTCGCCCATTGGGGTATGCTCATCGAGGAGCACTATGGTCACCCAATGGATATCGAATGGGCTCTCGACGAAGATGACGGCCAGCTCTATATCGTCCAAGCTCGTGCCGAGACAGTCCAGTCTCGCCGTAATGTCAATGTCGTAGAAGAATACAAGCTCACCGAAGAGGGTAAGTTAATTGCCACTGGTACAAGTGTTGGTAGTAAGATTGGCGCTGGCAAGGCGAGCAAGATTATGAGCGTAGCTGATATCGATGATTTCAAAGAGGGCGATGTCCTTGTCACCGAAATGACTGACCCAGACTGGGTACCAATCATGAAGATTGCCAGTGCTATCGTAACCGATAAAGGCGGTCGTACTTGTCACGCAGCTATCGTTTCGCGTGAGCTCGGCATCCCTTGTGTAGTCGGCACAGGTAATGCATCTGAGCTTATTGAAGATGGCCAAGAAATTACCGTCAACTGTGGCGGTGGTGGTGACGAAGGTACTGTCTATGAAGGCATCCTACACTTCGACGTCAACCGCACCGACATAACTGACCTTGCGCGCACAAAGACGCGCATCATGATGAACATTGGTTCACCTGACCAGGCTTTCGCGTATTCACTCATTCCGAATGATGGTGTCGGTTTGGCTCGTGAAGAGTTCATCATCGATTCACATATCAAGATTCACCCATTAGCACTTCTCCATTTTGATCAGGTCAAAGACAAAGCTCTTCGTGCGCAGATTCGCGCATTGACCAAGGGTTACGATGACTTATCTCAATACTTCGTCGATAAACTAGCCGAAGGCATCAGTATTCTTGGTGCTGCCTTCTATCCAAATGATGTCATCATAAGGTTCAGCGATTTTAAGACCAACGAATACGCCAACCTTATCGGTGGCACGCAGTTTGAACCAGTCGAGAACAATCCAATGATTGGCTGGCGTGGTGCAAGCCGCTATTACGACGAGCGCTAC
Organism: Candidatus Saccharimonadota bacterium; assembly: GCA_024635495.1. Classification (GTDB taxonomy): domain Bacteria; phylum Patescibacteriota; class Saccharimonadia; order Saccharimonadales; family UBA4665; genus JAGXIT01. The sequence goes on along the minus strand of JAGXIT010000001.1, from coordinate 10,529 downwards.
AAAGCTGCCTTTGAACTCGAGTGTCAGGCATTTAAGAGGGTTCGCGACGAAATGGGTCTCACCAACATCAAAGCGATGGTGCCATTCTGCCGCACACTAGAGGAGGCACACAAGGTCCTCGATATCATGGCCGAGCAAGGTTTGCGCCGTGGCGACAACGGATTCGAAGCCTACATGATGGTTGAGATTCCAAGTAACGTTATTTTGGCTGAGCAGTTTGCCGAACTATTCGACGGATTCTCTATCGGCAGTAATGACCTTACACAGCTAACGCTGGGAGTCGACAGAGACAACTACATGGTCGCACATGATTACGACGAGAATAACGAAGCTGTGAAATCGATGATTCGTGAAGTCGTCCATGTTGCCAAGAAGAAGGGCGTGAAAGTCGGTATTTGTGGGCAAGCCCCATCAGACTATCCAGAATTTGCCAGGTTCCTCGTTGAAATTGGTATCGATAGTATTTCGCTCGCGCCAGACACTATCATCAAAACGACCATTGACCTCAAAAAAACCGAAGAGCGACTTGGGCGCTAACATCACGCGTGAACAGGGCTCAGTTCATTTGAATAGCCACTTTCATTCGTGTACACTAATGACTATATGACAACATCTACATCTGAGCGGTCAGCGCCGCTATCACGGTTCAAACGGACAAAAATAATTGCAACCCTCGGTCCAGCGACCGATAGTTATGACGCGATTCGTCTCCTCATCTCTGATGGGGCAGACGGTATTCGTCTAAACTTCAGCCACGGCAGTCACGAGGAACGTACCAAGCAAATCAAATGGATACGCAGAGCGAGCAAAGAGCTCAAAAAACCTGTGGCCATCATCCAGGACTTGCAAGGTCCAAAAATACGCCTCGGTGAATTCGACGATATCATCCCGGTACAAACCGGCCAGACACTTCGGCTTGCCTATAACGCTAATTGGGTTGAGGATGGTATCATCCCGACGCAATATGACCTGACCAAGAAGGTGAAGCGTGGCGAGCGACTCTACATGTTCGACGGCCGTGTCCGCACCAAAATCACCAATGTTCGTGACGGTATCGTCTACGTGGAAGTCCAGAACGACGGCGTACTACTCAAGCGCAAAGGTATCAACCTACCAGACACAGATTTTGCCGGTGATGTGATTACCGAAAAGGACAAAGCAGACTTGGCTTACGGGAGCACACAAGACATCGATTATGTCGCCATGAGCTTCATTCAGACTGCTACTGATATCGAGAACATGCGTAAAACTATCAAAAACCTTGGTGGAGATCGCAAAATTATCGCCAAGCTTGAGACCAAACTTGCTATCGATAATCTCGAAGAAATCATGCAAGCAACTGATCTTGCCATGGTTGCTCGCGGTGATATGGCAGTCGAGGTTAGTCCAGAAGTTGTACCAGTAGCGCAGCGACGCATTATCAGTTTCGGCTTACAGTATGGCAAGCCTACAATTGTTGCAACTCAAATGCTGGCGAGTATGACCGAAACCCCTGAACCAAGTCGAGCAGAAGTCTCAGACGTAGCGACAGCAGTGTATCTCGGCGCCGACTGTGTCATGCTCAGCGACGAAACTGCTATGGGCAAGTACCCACACCACGCAGTCAGAATGATGAAGCGCATCATCATGTACGCGCAGTCACACGACATATTGGATGTGACTTTCAAGGGTCAATCCGATAAACACCCCTCAAGACAAGTCGCCATCAGCCGCGGCGTCATCAGCCTTTCACACAGCATCCATGCCAAGGCTATCGTGGCAGAGACCAAGACTGGTGCCACTGTCTATACAATCGCCTCAGAGCGACCAGGTATGCCCCTGATTGCCGTAACAGATAGTGCTCGAACCGCACAGCAGCTCGCCATCGTCTATGATGTCGGTAGTTATGTACGACCTGTCAGCAAAAGCGCGGCACATGAATTGACCGATTTTTTGCGTCAAAACCAAGTGTTTGAAAAGGGCGATGTCGTAGTAATGGTCAGTGGCCAGCATCCTGGCGTTGTCGGCACGACCGATACGATCAAAGTTCGTCAGTTTGAGTAGTAATTCAGTTTGGTTTTTATAGAATCAACGGTACAATAGAAACATAAGGGTAATGGCTGATATAAGCCAGTAGTGGTGGGATGAGTTTTACGAAAAAGACTATCAAAGATATTGACGTCGACGGTAAGCGTGTTTTGCTGCGCGCCGACTACAATGTACCTCTCGATGGCGACGGTACTATTACAGATGATTATCGTATCCAACAGAGCTTGCCGACGGTGCAGTACCTACTCGAGCATAATGCTGCTGTCATCATATGTTCACACCTTGGTCGCCCGAAAGGCAAGGTGAGTCCCAAAGAGAGCCTTTTCCCAGTCGCAAAGCGGCTCCAAGACTTGCTGGGCAAAGATGTTGAGTTTGCTACCGACTGTGTCGGTGATCGGGCCAAGAAAGCCGCTGAGAGCCTCAAACCAGGTAGCGTCCTCTTGCTTGAAAACCTGCGTTTTCACAGCGAAGAAGAGGCTAATGACAATACGTTTGCAAAAGAACTAGCTAGCCTTGCAGATGTGTTCGTGCAAGACGGGTTTGGTGTCGTACATCGGGCGCACGCCAGTACCGAAGCGGTGACTCACCACTTGCCGAGCGTTGCCGGGCTATTGCTTGAACATGAAGTCGATACTATCACAAACGTTATGCAGAAACCCGACAGACCATTAGTGACCATCGTGGGCGGCGCAAAAATAACCGACAAAATCGAAATTCTCAATCGTTTCTTAGAAATCGCCGATGCAGTAGCCGTGGGCGGTGCAATGGCGAATACGTTCTTGCATGCCGCTGGCGTACAGGTGGGGAAGAGCAAGGTTGAACCCGATGAGCTACCGCTCGCCAAAGAGATTCTGCACAAAGTGCGTGAGATACAAAAAGAACGCGACCTCGTCTTTTACCTCCCGCAAGATGGTGTGGTGGCAAACAAAGTTGATAAGGCTGCGCCAACCCGTATTGTCGACTGGAGCGCGCATATCATTGCAGATATCGAAGCATATCCAAAGCGCGCGGTACACGATGCAAGCCAGGTCAAAGACGACGAGATGATTCTAGACATAGGTCCGTTTAGTGGCGCATTTATCGCGGGGCTGTTACAGCTTGCTGGCACAGTTGTGTGGAATGGCACGATGGGCGTGACCGAAACAAAGAGCCTACAAGGCCCAGTTGGACCAACTGCACACGGCAGCGAACTGCTTATCGAAGCGATGCTTGGCCAGTTTGGTAATCATCCATTTAGTGTAGTTGGCGGCGGTGATACAGTCGGATTTATCCAGGATCGCAAGCTGACTGGTAGTTTTGATCACGTTTCGACGGGTGGTGGCGCCAGCCTTGAGCTGATGAGCGGTCGTAAATTACCAGGGGTGGAGGCACTCAACAGCGCCTAAGTGTTACAATAAGCGTAAGCAGGATTATTATGAACAAGCAATTACTCATCGTCGGAAACTGGAAAATGCACCTCACCGTGCACCAATCGAGCTTGCTCGTACACCGACTACAACAGCACATCAAGACACATCGGGATATCGAAGTCGTATTAGCGCCAAGCATGCTTGTGCTGCAGCCGATTAGCGTAGAGCTCGATAAGCGACGGTTTAAGCTTTGCGCTCAAGACGCCTATTTCAAAGACGAAGGAGGCTACACTGGTGAGGTTAGCTTTGCAATGCTTGGAGATTTAGTACAGTACGCCATTATTGGCCACTCCTCGCGCCGACTTTTCTTCGGCGAGACGCTCGATACTGTCAGGGATAAAGTCCAAGCCTCTATCCGTAACGATATCATGCCAATCATATGTGTCGGCGAAACACAGCAAGAACGCGATGCACATGAAACCAGGCAAGTACTTCATGATCAAGTGACAACTGCGCTCATGAATGTCACCAGTAAAGATATCGAAAAGATTGTCATCGCCTATGAGCCACTATGGGCAATTAGCGCCTTCAATAAAAACGTCACCGCCAAGCCAGAAGATGCCCAAAAAGCAATCTCCTTTATCCGTCAACAAGTCAGTGAATTGTATGGTGACCGTGCTGCCAAACACATGCGAATACTCTACGGTGGTAGCGTGAATGAACACGATGCACGGAGCTACCTCGAACTGCCAGAAGTCGATGGCGTCTTGGTCGGTGCGGCAAGCCTCAATTATTTACAGTTTACCGGTATCGTCGATGCTGCACATCAGATACAAACCGAGAGGAAGTCTTAGATGGCTGGTGCACCCGACGACAAAACACCCAAGGTTATGGACGCAGTCCATCCGGCAGGCAGCAACCCCCGCCCAAGTAGTAATAGTAGGCCAACGATTGTTGCTAATCATAGGTATATAAAGAATGATCCAATGATCAATACTACTGTCGAGGAGCCACCCGAGCAAACCACAAGCCCCGAGCAACCGAAATCTGCCGGAGAAAAAGTAGTTGATACAAATATCCAAAAGCCGGAAGACGAAACTGACAAAAAGGATGGCCCCAAAGAAGAGATTAAGTCAAGCGAAACAGCTGTAGATACAGCTCCTACAGAAACGTCTCAAGAAGAGCCAAGCCCCACCGAACCAACGGTGCCCGAATCAGCTGACTCCAAGCCAGAGCTAGCTGAACCACTAGTCATAAATCCCCCAGAGGAAGAAGACGCTTCAAAAGAAGCCCCAGAGGAAGTGCCAGAAGCAACGGTGACTGATGACGAAACAAGCCAAGCCCAGGAAAATGTCAATGTTGGCGGTGATCCTATCACAGCAGTCATAAAGATGCCCGAATCGCAGCCAAATCAAGACGACTCAGAGCAACAAGCTCGGGAGGCAGAGCTTGAGCGCATGATAGCTGCCGGGACATATGCTGTTCCGATTAATGGCGCTAAGCGACGACGATCATGGGTTTTCTTGACCATCTTGCTTGTCGTGGTAGTCGCGCTCATCGTCGTTGACGTACTGGCGGATATGGAAGTACTCAGTTTGCCATTTGGGCTGCCTTCGACCAATTTCTTTGTGAAGTAATCTCCAGTTTTAACTCCTTAAGAATGGTACAATAGATGGTAGATGTATGATTATCTAACCAATGAGCTCAATGCTGAGCAGCGTCGGGCCGTGCTCACGACTGACGGCCCACTGTTAATTCAAGCTGGAGCGGGTAGTGGCAAGACAAAAACATTGACCCACCGTATCGCCTATTTGATAGCAGCTGGGCTGGCAACACCATCGAGCGTGCTCGCCGTGACGTTCACCAACAAGGCTGCCCGAGAAATGCGTGAACGCGTTGCGGGCCTGCTCGGTCAATCGGCCGATGATCGCCGTTTCATGCCGTGGATGGGTACGTTTCACAGTATTTGCGTGAAACTCCTGCGCATGGACGGCGAATACATAGAAGTTCCGAGTAGCTACGTTATCTTCGACGAAACAGACAAGCTGAGCATCATTAAGCGTCTCTGCAAGCAACAGCACGTCGACGAAAAGGCCTTTCCACCCCGTACTATCTCCAGTTATATCGGTACTGCTAAAAATGATATGGTGACGCCTAAGGAATATGCGATTACCGCCGCTAGCCCGACCGCTCGTGTCGTGGCGGACATCTATCCCCTCTATCAAGCGGCCCTCAAGGACGCTGTGGCGCTCGACTTCGACGATTTAATTTGGCGAAGTGTCCAGCTGCTCGAGGCTCACAAAGAAGTGCGAGCCAAGTGGCAGCAGCGCTTCTCGCACATCCTCATCGATGAATATCAGGATACCAACGCCGCTCAATACAAGCTCATCAAACTGCTCGTCGACAGTAAGCGCAATCTTGCCGTCGTTGGCGATGACTGGCAATCGATTTATAGTTGGCGGGGTGCTGATTTTCGTAACATTCTACGTTTTGAGGCTGATTACAAGGATTGTACCGTTATCAAGCTGGAGCAGAATTATCGCAGCACCAAACACATACTCGATGCTGCCCACGGCATCATTACACGCAACACGCAGCGGAGCGAGAAGGAGCTGTGGACAGACGAGGGCGATGGCCGACTTGTTCAGGTCAGACAGGTAATGACCGAGCGAGCAGAAGCAGAGCTCATCTTGCGCACGATTCGTTTGGCAGTTGATAGCGGCAATCGACGCTATGGTGATTTCGCCGCGCTCTACCGCACCAACGCCCAGAGCCGCTCCATAGAGGAAGTGTTTGTCCAGTATGGTATTCCGTATCGCGTCGTCGGCGGTGTACGCTTCTATGATCGCAAAGAGATCAAGGATATTATCGCCTACCTGCGACTCATTTATCAGCCAAACGACCGAGCGAGTTTCGAACGTATTGCGAATGTACCAACGAGAGCAGTCGGAGCCAAGAGTATTGAGAATTTCATGGGTTGGATGACCGTCCACGGTAAGTCATTGTCCGAGGCGATGAAAACGGTCGAGGAATGTGACAGTCTGACGCCGCGCGCCAAAAAGGCGATTACCGAGCTCCAACATGTTGTCGAATCATTTGCTGCTCAGGCCGAAGAGCTGGCTCCCGATATTTTGCTCGAGTCGCTTGTGAAGCGCATCGGCTACATGGCGTATCTTGACGACAAAACACCGCAGGGTGACAGTCGCCAAGAAAACGTGAGAGAACTTATCGGCGTAGCTAAGGGTTATCACGATATGGGACTCGCGACACTACTCGAAGAGGTCGCACTCATCAGTGATCTCGATACCGCCGAGCTTGGTGACGATGCAGTCACGCTCATGACACTACACGCTGCCAAGGGTCTCGAATTCCCTGTGGTATTTATGGTAGGACTCGAGGAATCAATACTACCGCATTCGCGTGCACTATATGATCAGTCCGAGATGGAGGAAGAGCGTCGGCTCTGTTACGTCGGGATGACTCGCGCCCGCGAGGATTTGTACATGCTGTATGCCACCTCACGCACACTGTATGGCATGGCACAGCACAATACACCGAGCCGTTTCCTCTCTGAAATAGCCGCCGATCACGTCCAAGAAGAAACCATCATGCCGAGTTTCGGGCGGGTCAATTTCGATACATTCGATTCGATGGAGCCATCTACTGGCGTGTCGTCGACCGTGCAGAGTGACGAGCCGCGCTACGTACCCGATCTCAATGAGGGCGACGTGGTACAACACCACCTTTTCGGCAAGGGTACCATCGTCGAACTCCAGGGGGATACCGCCGCTATCTACTTCAACGGTAAAGGCATGAAGAAACTGAACATAGCATTTGCTCCGTTAGAGAAGCTATAAAGAAGGGAAAAGAGCAGCCCGCCAAAAAGTCACGTCTTTTTGCCGGCGCGTCGAGAAAAACCGTAGGTTTGTCTTGAAAGTAGTGTATGAAGAAACTGAACATAGCATTTGCTCCGTTAGAGAAGTTGTAACCGCTACTTTGCTATACTTAGACATAAGCACTGGCGCTTAGCTCGCCAGAATAATTATGAAGAGACTTACACGAAAGATTCGTACCCGTTACAATGCCGACAAGCAACGCGCCCGAGGGTTTCGTAAACACCCCGCAGCACTGGCCGTGGGACTATTCGTCACGCTCTTCGTGATTGGCTTCTTCGCGATATATTTTGGCCTACAACACGACAGCCAAGTTCTCACTGTTGATCCAGAAGAAAACCGCATCGTTCACGTACGTGTCGATGGCGAAGATAGAGTAGTCCCGACAGATGCAAAGACCGTCGGCGAGCTGCTCAGCAAGCTCGATATCAAGCTAGCTGAAGGCGATAGGGTTGAACCAGCCGCTTCAGCGGCTATCGCAGTCGATAATTTCCTCATCAATGTGTATCGTTCTGCCCCTGTAACTGTCATCGATGGCAAGCGGGTCATCCAAACCGCCAACGCTGGCGGCACGCTTCGCAGTATGGTGACGCAAGCTGGTGTCGAACTTTATACGGCAGATACCTTGAGTTCAGCACCAAGTGAGACACTCATAAATGGTAGTCTCGGCTACCGTATCACAGTCGATAGAGCCACCCCGATTAGCGTGAGCCTGTATAGCGCAGATCCAATCACTTTTCGCACCCAAGCTACGACCGTTGGCGAATGGGTCAAACAATCCAAACTGCAGCTCACCGACAAAGATACCGTCAAGCCGGGTCTCGAAACCAAACTCAGCACTGGCATGAAAATAGCCATTGTCCGTGACGGCGTCCAGACGGTGACGGTCAATGAGACTATCGCGGCGCCAGTACGTGTCATCATCGATACCTCGCTATCGTTCGGTAGCCAGGCGGTGCGACAAGAGGGAAGTGACGGCACCAAGGTTAGGACATACAAGGTTGTCATTGAAGACGGGCGGGAAGTCTCGCGCACACTTATTCAATCTGTGGTGACAGTGCAGCCAGTCGAGCGAATCATCGTGAAGGGTAATACCGTGAATATACCGTCCGATAAGAAGGCGGTGATGGCTGCAGCAGGCATTAGTGAGAGTGATTATCCGTACGTGGACTATATCTTCTCACGTGAATCACGCTGGAATACTGCTGCAGTCAACGCCACGGGCAAATATGTCGGTCTGGGGCAGACGAATGAGGGTGCCCTGAGCGCAAGTTGTCCGAAGTGGCAGACCGACGCAGTCTGTCAGACGAAGTTCTTTACGGGGTATGCGACTCGTCGCTACGATACTTGGGCGGGTGCGTACAATGCGTGGCTCAGACAAGGATGGTGGTAGGACTGTAATGGGACAACCGAACTTTATTCATTCTTTTTTTGCTATACCGCAAAGTAACCTTACTTTTGTCTTGAAACAAAAGTAAGCAAAAGTTCAAGGCCAAAGGCTATTTCTCTTGGTTGGCTAATTGCTCGGTTCAACAACCAATGCGAGAACTCGCCCAAGCATAGCTTGCCTTAAACAACTCGCATCACCTTTCAGGAAGTTGTTGAGCCCGACAACAGCCAAGGCCAGGAGCATCCGCATGGCCACAAAACCAAACGGAAATTCTAATGAGATTGATCGGCACTGTGGAGATTCCGGATGAAATCGAAATAGGTGGCAGGCTGCTCTTTCAGCCTTAGTGAGTAAAATGTCCACCTTGAGGTACAATAAGGGGTGATGAAAGACGCTATACCGAAGAAATCAATGGGCCAGCACTGGCTGTACGACGAGCTAACCCTCGAGGGCATTTGTGAAAGTGCCGATGTCCAGTCCGGCGATGCGGTGCTCGAAGTCGGTCCAGGTCTCGGCACACTCACCCGTAAACTTCTGACGCGCAAGGCGAAGGTCACCGCAGTCGAGTTTGATAAAATTCTCGCTTCCAACCTTCAGGCTAGACTCCTGAGGAGTGGCTCGATAAGCCCGAAGCTGGTTGATAACCTCACGGTGGTGGAGAGCGATATTTTGAGCTTTGACCTCACCACGCTACCAGCAGGCTACAAAGTCGTAGCAAATATACCGTATTACCTCACCAGCAATCTTATCCGCGTTCTGTGCGAGAGCACTAATCCATTCAGCCAAGCAGTCCTGCTTATCCAAAAGGAAGTCGCCGAGCGGGTCGTGGCGGGGCAGGGCAAGATGTCGCTACTGAGCGTCAGCACTCAGTACTACTGCGAAGTGTCACTGGGCGATTTCGTGTCAGCCGAGCTCTTCACGCCACCGCCAAAAGTTGATAGCCAAGTGCTCGTGCTGAAGTTCCGCAACGAGCCACTATATGCAGATGTCGATACCAAGCAATTCTTCCGCATCGTGCGCGCAGGCTTCAGTCAGAAGCGCAAAACACTCCTCAATTCGCTGAGTGGCGGGCTGGCGATATCGAAGGACGAAGCCAGGGGATACCTGGAGTCTGCTCAGATAGACCCCGGCGCTCGAGCCCAATCACTTACTATCGACCAGTGGCACGCCCTCTACCGGGCCATCCACTAGGTCCCCCCAGTAAAATATGGCTAATATGTTATATTAGCCATATTGCGTAAATAATCTAACGAAGTTGGGAGTGAGTATGGCGCGAACAGTTATGGTTGATTTTTACGAAGGTGTTGCAGCACAATCAGACCCTGACGACCCTCGACGTCAGGATATACTTGATGGTCTTTTGAGTGATGAGAATAACGTACCATTCATAATGGGACCACTTACGGAGGCTGAGCAAGGGTTAACAGGGCTCACAGAGACAACTCGTCGCAGACAAGAAAATATAGCCATGACTTCGCTAGGCAAGGCCGCAGTTCTGCGTATCGTCGGCCTCTCGCGGGTGAGGCCAGCAGAGTTATTTGATCAGCTCAAAAGTGATTATCCCGGCATCTCTGGCTCCGCAAGGACGAACATCATTTATATGGATATGATGGGTAGAGGAATAGACATGGATTCACAGACGGGCATGATATATGATTCTTCTAGGCAAAAGGACTCTCTCTCGAACAGCGAAGAACATCCTGCGATAGGATAAGATATTTTCAGCAGAGAAGTGCACGTTCATACCGGTTCATCCACTAGGTACTCGACCAAACAACAGATGAAAAACATGGGGAATACTAGTATTTAATCTAGTATTTATTTCCAAATAAAAACTCCATCGTAAAGATGAAGTTCATATTATGGTGG
>JAGXIT010000005.1 GCA_024635495.1 Candidatus Saccharimonadota bacterium | reverse complement strand
GGGATTGTTGGACTGCCGAATGTCGGCAAGAGTACACTGTTCAATGCGCTGACAGACAGCGACATTCTAGCGGCCAACTACCCCTTCGCCACTATCGAACCAAATACCGGCATCGTTCCCGTGCCAGATGAGCGCCTTGAGAAATTGAGTCAGCTGTACAGTGGTGCACCTATCAAGCCAGCCACCATTACCTTCGTCGATATCGCTGGCCTCGTCGCTGGCGCAAGCAAGGGTGAGGGCCTCGGCAATCAGTTCCTCGCTAATATCCGCCAGTGTGATGCCATCATCCACGTTGTACGTGCCTTCGGCGGTGACGTGATACATGTCTCAGAAGAAGTAGACCCACACGCAGACATCGAAACTATCAACACTGAGCTGATTCTGGCAGATCTCCAGACCATCGACGGTCGCCTGCCAAAACTCGCCAAAGAGTCCAAGGCCGACCCCAAAAAGCGTGAGGTCGCGACCTACCTCGAGTCGCTCAAGCGGCATCTGGATGAGGGAACACCGCTCTCTGCTCTACCCTCACTCGATACCGAGCTCATACGAGATTTGCACCTACTGACGGCCAAGCCGGTAATTTATGTATTCAATGTAGATGAGACAACCCTTGCCGACACAGCTAGAGTCGAAGAACTCCGACGAATGGTCGCTCCAGCCCCGAGTATTTTCATCAGTGCGAAGCTCGAGGAAGAGCTCCGTGGCCTCGACAAGCTTGAAGCCCAAGAGCTGCTCGAAAGCTACGGATTCAGTGAGGCTGGGCTTGAACAACTCGTGCACTCCGCCTTCAAAACACTTGGACTACAAAGCTACCTGACCGCCGGCGAGAAAGAAGTCCGTGCCTGGACAATCAAGCAGGGCGCCACCGCGCCACAAGCAGCCGGCGCTATTCACGGTGACTTCGAGCGTGGGTTCATCGCGGCAGATATCGTCAGCTATCCAGACCTGCTTTCTGCTGGTTCCCTGCCGGCCGCTCGCGCTGTGGGCAAAGTTCGCACCGAGGGCAAAACGTACCTCATGCAGCCAGACGACGTCGTTGAGTTCAAGTTTAATGTTAGTAAATAGTAGGTGGTAGTTGGAATTTAGTAGTTAGTAGTTAGAGATTTGGGGTTTTCGGCCATGCGGAGGCTCCCGTCTGAACAATGGGTTTCTCCCGGGGATGCAATCAACTGATTATGCTACATGGTAGTAGTTCTCGGCGTGAGGAGGATGTTTGAGCCGACAGAGTATGTCGGTGAGTTCCGCACGAACCCGAGATAGTACTGGTATGTAGTGCAGTAAGTTGTTTGCACGCTCCCCGGTGAGTTTTGCTTACTTTTGATCAAGCAAAAGTAAGAAGTTGTTTTGCCGGCAAAAACAGAACGTTTTTGAAAATTTAACAGATATAGAATGCAACTTAAATACTAGTATATATACTAGATTTTATACTAGTATTTCTCTACTGATGCATCCGCGCCAACTGCGCATCAATTTGCCACGCCGCATCGGCTATCTCAGCCCAACTACTATTGTCCGTCATGATGACCAGCTCGTAGGTGCCGGTGGGTGCATAGACGATCGCGGCATCGTGCAAAAGCCCATACAGGAAGCCAACTTTATCTGCGACCACCCAGTTTACCCCAGATGGGATACCAAGCCGATACACCTGTCGCTTCATAGCAGAGAGTAGTCTGTCGGCTTGTGTCTCGTTTAGTAACTCCCCCGATTCTAGCTTGCTTAAGAAGAGTGCTTCGTCGTTCGCGCAAGAGTACCACTGCGAGTTCCAATCGCTACAGGTCATGCCTAGCCCGAGGGCTAGTTTGTTGAGGTTCGCCCAGCCAATTACGTCACGACCAAAGTATTCACCACATGGATTATCTGAATTGATAATCATCGTATCGAAGCACTGGCTGGCGGTTAGTCCATTTACCGCAGCATCATTCCAGCTCATTTTGCCAGCATCGATACGCTGCAGTATTGCCCACGCCACAATCATTTTGTAGGTGCTTGCAGGCCGATAGTGTATGTCCCCGTTTACACTCACTGCTAGATTACTGTCAGCTGCTCGGACGGCGATGCCGTAATCCCCTTTATTCTGAGCCAAGTCATCGAGTAATGCTTGTAAACCAGCCTTATCGGGTGAGTATGGGTAGTCATAGGTGATAGTTGGCAGCAAGGCGATTACATCCCCGTCGACGGTGCCACCCCCAGAAAACAGTGCGTCCTTGAGCGCCTGTGCTGTATTCGCTATGTCGAGGCCCGTACCGCTCGCTCCAGCCTCACGACTCTTCTCTGCCCCGTCTGGGGTATTGTGTATACGGGTCACGCCGGGGGCGACATAGATAGACTTCTGAGCTGTTTTGACAAAAGATTCTATAACAGACTCATCGCTACCCACTGAATACGTCTTCGCGGCTTGGTCATAAGGCAATGTGAGCCACGCAGCAATCTCTGCCTTACTGATCTCTTGCACATCGCCGTCGACATTTAACGCTATTTTTGTATTGATAATTGTCTTTACCTTTTTCAGCGCAGCTGAGCTATCGGCGTCCTTGCCTGGCGCAACGATTGCTTGAGATTGCACGGTCACTTTTGTACCCTCTTTGCGCAGTTTCACGTCGCTAAATGCGGTCGTAATCGCAGAGGCTTCACACTTGCGACCGTCTTGAGCTGGCTGAACTAACGGTGAACTATCGCTATCGAGTTGAATGCGCGCTGCCTGCACCCCATTGGCGCATTGTTGCTGCAAGCTATCACTATATGTCGAGAAAACTGGTTTATTCACGGTCGATTGAATCGCCTGATCTCTCGTGAGTCCCGTGAGCAGTAAGCTAAATGGGATAAATCGTTGCCACATACTATACGATTTCAAGCCACTAATAGTACGGGCTACATCTGGAGTAAGGCCGACGCTCGCAGACGTCGTGTCGAAGGTATCAGAGCTAACCGCCACCTGCAACGGAACGGCTTTGTACTCGGTCTTGAGTATATCCTCAAGCTGCTGAGTCGTCTTGCCGCCAACTTGTTGACCGCTGAGGCGAGCGAACGGCACGGCACGATCACGGGGATACATTAGTTGCCACACAATAACGAGTAACAGTATGATTCCAATAATCACCAACCAATTGGCGGGGCGTTTCTGGGTGTGTCTGTGCGGAGTAGTCACCATCCTATACGGTGATTGCGATGCGGTGTTCCCGTTTCGTATAAGTCTCATTGTACAGACAACAGTATAGCAAGCCCTTGCACTCCTTAGCTATGAATAAATACTAGTAAAAGCTCGGGTATTTACGGCGTCGAGCCAATAGTGGTACCTTGGTATACGGATTCATCAGTCGTTTCGCACGCTGTGATTGACCTATTGGCGCTTGCGGGACTTGAGCTTGGGTTGAATTGGCAGCTTGTCGGTTTGGATATAGTTCTTCTGGTACGTCATAGCCATCAAACTCTGATAATGGAGAATGCACGCCATGATACGTCGGCACCATTTGAGGAATGTGTTGGGTTCGGGATTTGAATGGTGACTTAGGGATTTGTACACGCACTGGTGGTTGTTCGTTCGTTTGGGTTTGTGGCATGAACTGCGACGAAATAAAGTCATTGTTGCGGACTTCCATGACGCGCTGCTGGATATAATTCATTGATTTGCGCAAGCGAGTGGTGCTCCAACTCGTGAATACGAGCGTACGAAGCGGCGTATAGACGTGTAATACAGAGGTGAAGATACGAGAACTAAAATCGACTTCTGCTATCATGTCATAGCGCAAATCTTCTACGCTGAGCAAAAATGGCTTTTTATCCACAACTAATACTCGATAGTTCGTAATGCATAACAATGCAAAACCACCATCATAATAACCGTTGACCGCCTGCATAATTCGCTCATTGTCCATCAGCACAGTACAAAGCTCTCGCGTTTCTGTGCGACCCCAGAATGCATAATCACATCCTGTTTCGCGTAATTGCTGCGATACTATTTTCGGATCAACCATGATAGGATCCTCCCGTTACGCTACGTGTATATCTTCCCATATAGCCACCTATTTCACAGTTATCTTTATCACAGATATTGAGAGATATATATCACACAAACAGCAACACAATGCTAGACACCCCCGTTACACCTATGAGATACTATCGATATGCTTGCAAATGATATGCAGCTCGCATCTTTAATAGAGCTATTTCACACCGGTACGAAGCAAGAATACACCAAAGGCGAGTTTTTAGTTCGGCCCGGCTCACCGCCGAACGGTGTATTCTACATCGAGAGCGGTCTCGTAAAAGCTTACGACATCACAAAATACGGTGAAGAAAACCTGCTCATTATTCGCCAGCACGGTGAAATACTCGGCCTCACTTGGGCTGTCACCGATGAGAATCGCGATATTATCTACTCCGCCCTCGCCCCTACCGTCGTCTGGATGGTCAGTAAGGAAAACTTTTTGTCCTATCTGCAGGAGCACCCTGAAGCAGCGATTCCGGTTATCACACTACTGACTGACATGTACCGTCTACACAGCGAGCGCATCATGACGCTTGAATATCGCACGGTGAAAGAGCGACTTTCTTCGTTCTTGCTCGGCCTCACGAAACGCTTCGGCACAAAAACTGCTGAAGGCATCCGTATCGAGGCACCACTTCGCCATCAAGATATCGCTAGTTCTATTAGCTCCACTCGCGAGACAGCTAGCCGTACATTGTCTGAGCTCGAGCACCGCGGTGTCCTCAAGACAGAGCAGTCTTACATCACTATTCTCGACATAAAAGCGCTGAACGAAATAATTCAGTAAACTCTTACTGCCACTTCAGGACGATATTTTCGAGGATTTCGATAATCTTGTCGTGCGATGGCAATACATTGTTGTCATAGTAATGATCAATTGAGATTATGTCTTCAATCACATTGAGACAAACGAGTTCATCGGCTAGAACGTGCATCTGATCAACCGCATTTACGCTCGCAAATGGCGTCACCATGATGAGCCGTTTTATTTTGATTGGCTTCAGGAACTGGGCAGCTGCATGAAGAGACATGCCATTGTTTAAGCCGTCTGATACGACAATCACGTTTCGGTTGCGCAGCAGATTAGCTTTGAGTACCCCACCATCACCAAGCAACTTATTCATCTCAAACAAGCGCTCTAGCTTTTGCTGCTCGATATAATTGAAATTTTCGGATTGCATCTCCTCGAGTTCGCCTGGGCTGAATGTATCATTGAACGTAACACTACCGAAGTTATCTATAGTTGCGAGTGCTGTAAGCTCCCGCGGCAAGGTAATCGAAGAACTCAGCAACATGCTTATCACACAGTGCAGCCGCTTTGCTATTTGCGCACCAACTATCACCGCTCCATCACCCAATGCCAAGACAGCGCTGTCTTCGTAGCGATAGCTCTCCTCTAACTTATCAGCTATAAGATCGCCAGCAACCTGACGACTCGGGAAATAATGCATATGCTTATTGTAGCAACAGAAGAGGTCCGGACGAAGTATTAACTCAACTTCATCATCAGATAAAAACGCTCGAGATTGCCCTTACTTCCAGCAACGGCTGAATCTGCTTTTGCGATAATTACAAACCGCGTTTTCGCCCACGTCTCGAAATCCTTCAGGATATCTCGACGCATGCGATCGTTTTTGATAACACCTTTGTGCTTGAGCTGGTTCTGCCCTGCCTCAAACTGCGGTTTTACCATAGCCACAAGCAACGCCTGGGGCGACATGAGTGTTGCGACGTGTGGCAAAACCTCACGCAGTGATATAAACGACACGTCCCCGACGACCAAATCAAAAGGCATAGCAGAGGTAAAATCACGAATATCAGTCTTTTCATGCAATTCGATACGTGCGTCACCCCGCAAGCTTGGATGGAGCTGCTCGGTACCGACATCGACGGCAACAACCTTTTTTGCTCCCCTCTCCAGGGCGTATTGCGTGAAGCCACCCGTGCTGCTACCGACATCGAGGACAGTTTTTTCGCGGAAGTCTAGGCCAAGTACCTCATCGGCACTTTTGAGCTTGAGTGCAGCTCGGCTGACGTATTGTGTGCCGGCTTGGATGGTAATCTTGTCTGATTCATCGACGAGCTGGCCACCCTTACGGGCAACCGTGCCATTTACCTTCACCTGCCCGAGCCCAATATATGACTCAGCTTGACTACGACTAGTCACCAAACCGCGTTTGGCCAGCGAAATATCAAGCCGTTGTTTCATCAGCCGCTCCCAGTAGTATGTTTTTACGTACGATAAGACCACCGTGAATCCAACTCAGCACAGACAGCTCATGAATCGTGATTTCTTCGTCAAGTGTTAGCTCGGGTTGCCCCTCCCGCATCGTGACGTGGGACAGATATGGAGAGTGGGCAGGTTCAACGTATTCGGTGCCATTTCGAAGAGCAGCATCGGCAATTTTTTTTCGCAGTTCATGTAATGCATCACTCTCGAGGACCCAAGCCTTTTCCGCACTGTCAGCACCAAGCGAATCAACCCCGGAAACTGTCGCACGTATAGCACCTGAGCCAGCTATTGCTTTATTCATTCGATATATCGCCTGATGTGGGTATCCTTCCATCCAAGGTAAAATCGTAATGTGCTGTGGCCATGAACCCATTGGTCGAACAAACTCGTCATGGTGCTCCACGAGCGCTGCTACCATGATATGTTCGACGGGGTGATACATGGTCTAGTCCTTCACGCGTTCGCGGTACGCGCCAGTAGCGGTATCGACCGAGATTACGTCGCCTTGTTTGATAAATGCTGGCACCTTCACGGTGATACCCGTCTCGAGCGTCGCGTCCTTGGTGATATTTGAAGTAGTATCACCCTTCACAACCGACTCGGTATAGGTGACCAGCAGTGGCACATTCTTGGGCAGCTCAACATTGATAGCCAATCCATTGAAAAATTGTAATTGTACGGTGTCACCCTCTTTGAGGTAGCCAGCGCCATCACCCATCATATCGGCAGATATTTCAAATTGCTCGAATGTCTCCTGATTCATAAAGTGGAACATGCTGCCATCATTGTATAAATATTGAACCGTCTGGTTGGTGACATCTGCACTCTCAAGTTGCTCGTTACCCTTGAATGTCTTCTCGAGTACTTTTCCGTCGAGCACGCTTTTTATGCGCACGTTTACAATGGAGCCGCCACGACCCATCACTTTTTGGTTATACTCAACCACTCGATACGGCACGCCGTCGAGCTGAAATAAAACGCCCTTCTTCAAATTCGTGATGCTCAGTACCATAGTTGGTCTCCTATTAGTCTATCTTAGATTGTAACAGCTGCAGTTGTGCATCGAGCTCTGCGACATCGGCGGGGCCAAATATATCACCGAGTGATAATAGTATTGTCTCGAGTGCTTTGATGTTGTGGTGGGCAATCTTGACCCATTTTTCCTGGTCGACGCGGGTTTGGGCATACTCATAATCACGCACGTCGAGTCGTACCTCGTTACAGGCAAGCCTGAGTTGCTTCACGAGATACCTGTCATCTCTACTCAGCTCTTCGATATTGACAGCCCGTAAAATGCCTTGTATTCGGCGATTAAGCTGCTGGGCTGTACCCGTTAGACTCTGCATATATGCCCCTCTAACTTATAGAATGGGCGCGAACCGAGAACTTTAGCACCCTCAGCACGCACCCAACTTGTATTTTGCCTACGTCGTTGCGACGAATTGAAGCAGTGCCATGTGTCGAGCACGCTTAATTGCAGCCGCAAGATGACGCTGTTGACTCTCGGTCAAACCAGTTTTCTTGCGGGATTCAATCTGTCCGTACTGATTTACATAACGCTGCAAGGTTTTGAAATCCTTGTAGTCGAAATATGCGACATCAGTCCTGTGCTTAAAAATCTTAGCCATGTATTAACCTTTCAAATATTCTTATCCGTTAAAAAGGTATGTCGTCGAGATTGATCGGCTCATCGCCAATGTCTTCAATCACTACATCTTCCTTTTTCTTTGCAGCTGGCTTGGTTGAGGCACCTTCGGCGTCACCAGCATTACTGTTTTCACCGCCACTGCCACCGCCTGCACCGCCGAGGAAGGTTACATCTTGTGCAACTACTTCGACTTTGCTGCGTTTCTGGCCCTCTTGTTCCCAGCTACGTGATTGTAAACGTCCATTAACGAGGCACGGGCGACCTTTGCTGAGATATTGCGCGACGCGCTCACCGAGCGGACCCCAAGCGACGATGTCGATGAAGTCTGTTGCTTCCTTCCAATCACCGTCAGATCCCTTATAGCTACGGTTCAGCGCAAGGCTAAAGCTACAAACGTTCTGCCCATTCGGCGTCTGCCGAAGTTCTGGGTCACGGGTTAAATTACCCATCAATACTACTTGGTTGAAACTACGTGCCATATGGCAACTCCCCTCTCCGGAAACTATGTCCGTAATTATTTAGTACTTTCTACGCTACGCCCGATTTCTCAGAGCGTCAAGCATACATCGTATCTACTTCTCTTCTTCGTCTTCCTCGTCCTTGTCATCACGATCACCGCGCTTGGCAATTAGCTCAGCTTTTGCAACCTTCTCGGCTTCTGCTTTCGCAATAGCCTTGAGGTCTGGCCGAGTGATGAGAAAACGTATCACTTCATCAGTGATATTGAAGATGCTTTCAATCTTGCGCACGTTCTCGCCAGGTATTTCTACGGTGTAAAACACATAGATACCGTGCTCGTGCGACTTGATCTGATATGCAAGCTTACGCTTACCCCAGTTGTCTGTGTTGGTGATCTTACCACCGTTATCAGTCAAGATTTTCTCAACTTTTTCGGTAGCTTTATCTAGATCAACCTCTAGACCTGGGTCAAAAATAATAGCAATCTCGTATACGTTCAAGATGTACTCCTTTGGTTACCGGGTGCACTTGTATCAAGTACTCCACGGACAGCCGACGCGCCCGACTAGCCGCCAGCTGAGTTAATAGTGGAGGTATTGTACCTCATCCACCCCTGTTCGTCAAGCAGCTTACAGGAGCTGGTCCGTGATCACAGGCACGTAGTCTGGTTGATGCTCATCAAAATATCGTGTCACGAAACGTGTAGCGGTTGATTCGGGCTTGCGAATACCGCCTGTTTGACGAGCATTTGCATAGGTCGGCTCAAATGGTTCGACCACGCCCTGAACTGCAAGCCGCATAATTCTGAAACTGGCTTTTTCCAGCGCATCAACGTCTCGCTCAGCCGCGAGAAAATCAGTTACTTCTCTACTATCACGAATTGCTTCTAGGCCATTGCGTAATACATGTGTTGCGAGATAAAGACCCACTTTCCATTTTGTTTTTGGTTGCATGTGAATAAAGTTTTGCTGATGAATCCTTGCACGAGTTACTTCATCGAGCAGCTGTATCTTCGGTTTGTTACCACTAATGTCTAGCGCGTGGTGAGTGACATAACCTGCCGCCCCCAGCAGAACTGCTTGGAATATTTTGTCAGGGTCTGTGGGCATTTCAACCGCATCATAGAGCATATTCTTGCGGTCATGCACCGGACGAGGTAGGTGCTGTACGGCGCAATATCTTAGTGGTCGCTTGTCATCACCTGTTAGTCTTGGGTCGTGCACTTCAAAACGCATATGATCATTATCCCAATTTATTGAGTCGACGTTCGGAAGGATGAATAGAGGCGCAAGCACGCCTGGTAGCACTTCTTCAGTTGGCATCATACGCTCTGGGGGTACGTATCTATACTCATCCTGGACAAAAAAGGTGCCACCGACTTCTTCGTGGAGCTGAATAGTACCGTTGATCATAAGCCCATCTCCAAATAAAAACTCCCGGCTCTTTCGCCGGGAGTTTGTGTAGCCTTTTGGGTCATTGTATCTGGACCTGAAAAGAGGAGGCTTGTGAATGGTATTCCAAAACGGTCTCTCGTCGCTTCAGATATTTCCATCGCGCCTCCTCCAAGTGGCTGTTTGTTTTAACTCCATGGTAGTCCTGCATAGATAAATGTGCAAGCAAAATGTGTAGTAAAAATCTCTATCCCAATCTGTTACTCAAAAACAGTGCGTTGCTCGATGCACAACGCCAATTGCAAAACACCCAGGTAAATATGAACACATTTTTTGTACGTACAAGGACACCACGAGACCGTTAGCGAGCTAAGAAATCATCTCGTTCTGTAGTGCTATCTGCTTGAATAGGAGATTCTGGGTCACCAATATCAACGGCAGTATCGATAGCTCCGAAGACTTGATCAAGACTAGTCACGAGTACATCACGCGGCCTTGAACCATCTGCCGCACCTATAATTCCCTGCTCTTCCATTTCTTCAATAAGTCGGGCAGCGCGTCCGTAGCCAATTCGTAGGCGACGCTGCAGCAAGCTTGTGCTGGCTTTGTGATTCTCTATCACGACTCGTACGGCATCATGAAACATATCTTCTTCTGCATTGTCGCGGGCAGAATCGATTTGTGCCACCACACCACCCTTACCAATTTGTACTGGCTGGCTCACGACTTCGTCGTTATAGTCGGGACCGCGCTGTTGACGCATGAAGTCGTTCACCTTGTTTGTTTCCTCGTCTGAGACGAAGGCGGCTTGGACACGACGCGGTGCTGGCATATCAGCTGTAGAGAGTAGCATGTCACCCTTACCCAGTAATTTTTCTGCACCCATCTGATCTATGATTGTACGACTATCTACCTGACTAACGGTCGTGAAAGCTATGCGTGCCGGGATGTTGGCCTTAATCAGACCGGTGATAACATTCACACTTGGGCGCTGAGTCGCGAGGATGAGGTGAATACCAGCGGCGCGTGCCTTCTGTGCGATACGCACAATCAGTGCTTCGACATCGCGAGCAGCCATCATCATCAAGTCCGAAAGCTCATCTATGACAATGACTATGTACGGCATCTTCTCTTCTGGTTTGAGCTTATTGTATTCGTCGATGTTCCGACGGCCGACGCCCGCCATCGTGCGCAAACGACGCTCCATCTCTGCTACTGCCCACTTAAGCGCAGAGATTGTTTGCTCTGGCTCATGGATAACTTCCGTCAAGAGGTGTGGTACTTCATTGAATGGTGTCAGCTCGACTTGCTTCGGGTCGACGAGAATGAGTTTCAAATCACTTGGGCTGTTTCGGTACAGCAAGCTTGTGAGGATATCGTTAATCATGACTGACTTACCCGAGCCAGTTTGACCAGCGACGAGCAGGTGCGGCATCTTTGCGAGATCACCCACAACAGCCTTGCCGACGATATCCTTGCCAATAGCAAATGTGAGTGGCCCTTCGGATTCATTCCATTCCCGAGATTGGATAATTGAGCTCAAGCGTACAATTGCAGGCTTTACGTTTGGCACTTCAATACCAACAGCACGTTTACCAGGGATCGGTGCTTCCATGCGAATACTCGTAGCAGCCAAATCTAGAGCAAGGTTATTTTCGAGTGCTGTTATCTTCGTGAGCTTCACGCCATTAGGTGGTTTGAGCGTATACTGCGTCACACTTGGACCAATATTCGCCCCCTCCATCGCGACATCGATACCGAAGTTCTGGAACGTCGTACGAATAGCGTGCGCGTTGCCTTCAACATCACCAGCGTCCGCCCTATCTTGCCGCTGATCGAGTAGTTGCACGCTTGGAAGCTTCCACTCGGCATCTTTTGTCGTCGTCAAAGCCTCGTGGGTCTCTGCTGCAGTCAGTTTTGCCGCAGTATTTTTGAGCGTCGTATTGCGAGGCTGATCCTGTAACTGTTTTTCATTATGGCGCATAATAGGCACGCCCTCGTTCATGGTAAAACCCTTTTCTTGAGCTTTTGATTTGAGCTCCGCCAGCTCACTTTCTTGAGGCTCTGGGCGCTTAAAGATTTTCTTGAGCTTCATAACGATACTTGGTGATATCCCGAATGCGAAAAAGAATGTCAGTAACCCAAAGGCGAAAAAGAGAAGACTTGCCGGGACTTTATCCAGCGCAGTCAACACTGCATCACCTATTGCGCTCCCGACTTTCCCGCCTTGGCCACCGATGATAGCACCCGAAAGCTGCTTGTCAGAAAATGCAGTGAAAAACCATGCAGCTGACAGTGTTAGAAACGCATACATACTAATGACGCGGGCTTTTGGAACGCGATGATCCTCTTGTGTAAATTTATAATAACCCCAGTAGAGCAAGGTAATAGGCAGTAGCCAAGCGCCCCATCCAAAGGTCCAAGCTGCCGCGTCAAATAAGCTAACCGGCAAACTGCCGCCAGCGTTAAAGCCACCAAGCAACATAAATATTGCAGCTAACGCTGAAAGTACCGCGAGCACGTACCCAAATATGGGTGAAGGAGTATGCTCGACTGCTTCAGAAGCCTTTGATGTCCGCTTGGTAGTTTGGGACTTCTTTTTTGTGTGTTTTTTCTTTTTAGCCATAACTGTTTTATTATATCTCTTAAAGGTGTTCTAGTCTACCTTATCAACTTCATGTTCCCTAGGGGTGCCCTGATAGTTCTCAACATCCACAAGTTGGTCATTAAGGTCAAGTAGTTGAGCATAGTGGCCGAGAAGCTTTTCGTGTCGGGCGACACCAGGGACTTCTCTCATTATTATGTCTGCGACAAGAGAGCGGGTATCACGCATGCCCCCTTTAATAAGTAACGAGCGATTTTCTTGTACGACTCTATCGAGTTTTTCTTTGCTTGCCATTTTGTTTATTATAGCAAAAAATACAACTTTTGTCAATCAGCTTATGCTAGCGCGAGCGCCTGTCAAACAGTGATCGAAAGACATTTCGTCTCCGGGGTTCTGACTGTTGCGCAAACTTTTCCCATTGCTCATCACTAATCGCATCTGTTTTTTCTTCGGCATCGCGATCTGCCTGTGTCCTAATATAGTAGGCGCCGCCCCTATCTGATAGCTTCTCAGGCGGCGCAGAAGGCTCATGCCTTGCAAGCCCAATAAGATTTTCTTCGTTTGCAAGGTCAATGGCAAACTCAGCGGCAGCGTCTCCAGTTGTACGTCGATGTAATACATCTTGAATATGTGGCTCTTCGTGAAAACTCATTATCTCATAGTAGCCCACTTGCGGACATGAATCAAAAAGAGAGCCGTTTGGCTCTCTTTTATTCAATGCAGTTACAACCTAGTCTACTCGAGGATCTTGGTTGAGCAAACGCTCACGCATTGCCTGGAATCGCGCTTGTTGCTCAGCGGCAACGTCTTCCGGATTCTTTGGCTTATCGCTTGCCTGCTCGACAGTAACTTGGTCGGCAGCCTTTTGCTTTTCACCCTTTGCGGTTATGACATTCACTACAGGAATAACAATAGGAGTGCGCTGCGTCTGGTCAAACAGATAGTGTGTAACGTGATCTTTTATCTCAATCTTGAACCGGTCAAGGTCGACACGTTTGAAGCGTTGCTGTACAGCACGACGGATTTCCGTTCGTAAACCATTCATCAGATCTTCTTGTTCACGCATATAGATGAACCCTCGACTAATGATGTCCGGGCTGGTCAGTAGATTACCCGTCTTCTTGTCTACGGTGAGAATTACGGCGATTAGGCCTTCCTCCGCCAGTAGCACACGGTCTTTCACGACAATGTTGCTCACGATAGCGCCGGACTGGTCAACCAGAATGGTACCGCTTGGCACTTCACCGATTATCTCCATCTTCTCTGTTGTAAGCGCAATCACTTCACCATTGAGGGCATTGACTGTGTTTGCACGAGGTATCCCCTGCTCAACTGCGAGCTCAACATGACGCTGTTTGACGCGATAAGCTCCGTAGATTGGAATGAAAAACTTTGGTTTTGTCATCTTAATCATCTCGGCGTACTCTTCGCGGCTAGCGTGACCTGATACGTGAAGCGGACCGACATTATCTATCTCATGATTACGGTGCTCAAACACGTGGACGTTCTTCTGAACCAAATCATCTACCATATTGCCGATGAGTGAGTCATTACCACTTTCTGGGATTGGTGTACTTGAGAGAATAACGGTATCTTGTTCTTTCAATTTGATATGTCGATGTTCCCCATTAGACATTCGCTGGAGAGCACTACTAGGTTCACCCTGGCTACCAGTACAGATGACGACGACCTTGTCGTCGGTTATAGCAGGGACAGAAGCGATTGGAATGAACGTACCTTTTGGAATCTTCATGTACCCATGGCGAACTGCCATGTCGAGTGTACTCACCATGCTACGACCATCGATTGCAACCTTACGGCCGTGATGTACGGCAGCATTTACAATCATCTGGATTCGGTTCATGTTCGTACTAAATACCCCGATGAAAATACGTCCGGGCGCTTGGTTCATAATATCGATGTAACTTCCTTCGATTGTACTTTCGCTCGGTGTCGTTCCGGGGCGCTCAACTGTTGTACTCTCGCTCAGAAGCGCTAGCACACCTTCATCACCAAGCTCTTTGAGCCGCTCCATATCAGTACGCTCGTGGTCGAGTGGCTTTGGATCAAAACGGAAATCACCGGTGTTGATGATACGCCCAACTGGAGTATCAAGTACTACACAGGTACTGCCTGGGATGGAGTGCGTAACTCGTACGAGCTCGACGTAAAATACACCGACCTTTAATCGTTCGTGAGTGTTCTCGTTCATCATGACAGTCTGTAGCTCAAAGCCATCGGGCATTGGCAGGCCAAAGTTACCGAAGATTTCTTCGACACGACCGATAGTAAAATTACTACCATAAATTGGTGCTGGATATTTTGGTACGATATGCGGTAAACCGCCAATATGGTCAAGGTGTCCGTGTGTAATGATATAGCCACGAAGTTTGTGTCGAATAGTTTCGAGATATGCTGTATCAGCTATACCGTAGTTTATACCTGGCAGATCTACGCTTAGGTCGTTACCGGCATCGATAATGACAGCGTCATTCATGTACTCAACAAGCATCATGTTTTTCGAGCCACCGCCGTCCATGCCACCGAGACCGATAATCTTTAGGCGTGGACTGTCATCGATGAAGTTTGCGCGGCGATTTTCTGCTGGTTGTGCTGGCATATACTGGTTTGCGATGCGTTGCGCATCCATTTGGGTGCGTTTTTGGGCACGCACAGCAGCACCGCGGCTCGCGCCGCTTTTTCGGTCCGAGTTATCTCCGTTTGATTTCTGTGATGGAGAACGGCCTTTCTGGTTAGAACGACGTTGGCCGTCTTGTTGACGGGGTTGTTGTGCCCTTCTAGGTTTTGGTTGGTTTTCATTGTTTTCTGGCATATGATGTATTCCTTTTCTTATGCGTTATGCGTTATTTCTAAATTTTTTCTACTATGGTTGGGATAAGGGAGAAGTCGTCAATCAGTGTCTGACGCATTGCTCCGTTATATAGTGCTGCAGCCGGGTGAAACAGAGGAAGATATATCTGACCTTTGTGTCGTTTTGGCTGACCGTGCACTTCGCTGATTTTCAGCCCGGGCAGTAGCACATCCATGCTGTGCCTGCCTAGGGTGACAATAAGCTTCGGTTTTATGATGTTAATTTGCTCGTGTAGGTACGGCAGAAACGCTTCTTTTTCTTCAGGTAGCGGATCTCTGTTATTCGGCGGCCGGTACTTCACGATATTGGTGATGTAAATGTCCTCGCGAGTGAGTCCGATAGTCTCAAGCATTTCATTGAGGAACTTCCCCGCGGCTCCGATGAATGGTTCGCCCTTCAAATCTTCGTTTTTTCCCGGTGCTTCTCCGATAAATAAGATGTCCGCGTCTGGGCTTCCTACTCCAAACACCAGTTGTGTGGCTTGCGATTGAAGCTCTGGGGTTACCCCCGAGGCTTCAATCTTGGCTTGTAACTCATCTAGTGCTTGTTGCTGTGTGGCCTCAGCCATATGCGTAACCTTCTTATTTGTTCAGTTCGCGAGCTGCAGCTTTCATGCTGAGCTGGAGTCGTCCACGATCATCAATCGAAACGAGTTTTACCGTAACCTTATCGCCCTCTTTCACAACATCGCTTGGCTTCTCGACGCGATCCTCGCTCATTTCACTGACATGAACAAGGCCGTCTTTGCCTGGCGAAATTTGCACGAAAGCACCAAAGTCGAGCACACTTACCACTGGTCGGTCGGTATAGATCATACCAACTTCAGGATCTTCGACAATGCTCTTTATCCATGCGACTGCAGCGTCAATTTTCGCCTTGTCTGGGCTGGCAATCATCACTGTGCCATCATCTTTGATGTCAATTTCAGTACCAGTCTCGCCAGTAATCTTCTGGATTGTTTCACCACCCTTACCAATGATTTCGCGAATCTTGTCTGGGTTAATCGTGATACTTTCGACACGTGGTGCATATGGGCTCATCTCGTTCGGCTTGTCGATGGTCTCAAGCATGTGGCTCAAGATGAAGGCACGACCTTCCTTACCCTGCTCGAGAGCTTTTGCGAGCACATCTACCTTCAGACCATGAACTTTCATGTCCATCTGTAGCGCAGTAATACCTTCGCTCGTACCAGTAACCTTGAAGTCCATATCACCAGCGAAATCTTCGGCATCTGCGATATCGCTCAATACGTAGGTCTTGTCACCGTCAACCATAAGGCCCATAGCGATACCAGACACAAGTCGTTTGAGGGGTACACCAGCGTCAAGCAGTGCTAAACAGCTTGAACAAGTTGCCGCCATGCTCGTAGAACCGTTCTGGCTCATGATCTCAGTGACTGAACGAATAGCATACGGAAACTCCGCTTCAGTTGGTAGGACGGCACTAAGCGCACGCTCAGCGAGATAGCCGTGGCCAATTTCACGACGGCCCGGGCTACCGAGTCGTTTAACTTCACCGACAGTATAACCTGGCGCGTTGTAGTGGTGCATATAGCGACGCTCGCCATTACGTTCCATAGTGTCGACCATCTGTGCATAGCTGAGTGATGCTAATGTCACGATGTTGAAAGCTTGCGTGACGCCCCGAGTAAAGATGCTCGAACCGTGCGCACGAGGCAGCAAACCAACTTCTGAACTCAGTGGACGAACCTCTGTGAGCTCACGGCCGTCTGGACGAGTGCCGTCCTTGAGGATACCTTCACGGACATCTTTGTGCAGTGCCATAGTGAGAGCTTCGTCGTACTCAGTAAAATGTGCTGTGTATTCTTCTTCGCCAATCTTTGTGGCGAATTCATCGTGCATTTGCTTGCGAAGAACACCAATCATTTCGTTACGCTCTGGGTATGGGGCGCGAAGTGCTTTACCAAGCTTTTTTGAGACCCAAGCGTCTACTTCCTTTTGCTTGTCGGCATCAGGGAGAATCAATTCGTATTCTTGCTTCTCGACACCAACTTTTTTAACGAGCTCATCCTGAATAGCGATTGCTGGTTGGATAACTTCCTCGGCAAACTTAATTGCACCCATGACTTCTTCTTCGGTAGCTTCGTTTGCGCCAGCCTCAACCATCATGATGCCACTTTCGCGACCAGCCACGACGATGTCGAGCTTACTTTCATCAAGTTCTTCGGCGCTCATGAAGGCTTCGTAGTCACCTTTTTCGTTGATACCGACACGTACACCGGCAACAGGGCCATCAAATGGCGCACCCGTCAGCATAAATGCCGTGCTCATCGCAATCATCGCGATGACATCTGGGCGGAATGAAGGGTCCATGCTAAGAACGCTTGCAACACCCTGAACTTCATTGCGGTAGCCCTTCGGCCATAGTGGGCGAAGGGGGCGGTCGATCAAACGACCAATCAATACAGCATCGTCACTTGGACGACCTTCACGCTTTATGTATCTCGAGCCGCTAATCTTACCAGCAGCGTAGAATTTCTCTTCATAATCAATACTGAGTGGGAAATAGTCCATGCCCTTGATAGATTTACCGAGCATAGCCGTTCCAAGCACGACCGTATCGCCGTAACGTACGATGACACTTGAGGTTGTACGGAAACCAACACGATTAACTTCTAGTGTCAGTGTGCGACCACAAAATTCTGTTTCTACGACAATTAGTTTTTTGCCGTAAGGATTTATAGTCTTAGTTGTTATTTGGCTCATATATAAGCCTCCTTTTCATGGGTAACAAAGTGCAAGCTCCCATATTATTATCGTTCAAAATATGGAGACCTGTTCTTCATCACCCACCACTTATTTAATGTAAGCTAGAATTTTGATTCTAGATTGGAGTATTGAGCAAACTCAATGCTCCTGTCCAAGATCAAATTCTACCTACGGATACCGAGTTTTTTGATGAGATCGAGATATGCTTGACCATCTGCTGCGGCAATATATTGTAATAGGCGCTTGCGCTTACCGACGAGCTGCAATAGTCCACGGCGAGCGGCAAAATCTTTCTTATTAACCTTGAGGTGCTCGGTGAGCTCCTTGATACGCTCGGTAAAAATACCAACCTGTACGGCGGCGCTACCGGTGTCAGACTTGTCGTGTTGCAATTCGGTGACAATCTTAGTTTTCTTCTCAGCTGAAATCATGCGTTACAGTGTCCTTTCCAAAACAATTTAGAGAATTTCTGATGGCGTTAGGCACAAGTATACCAGAGATGCACCCCTAACGCAACTAGTTCAAGCCTCGTCGAGCTGCTGTACGTGTGTCAGCAAGTTGTCGGATTTAACATCAAAGGCTTCGTCGATACTAAAACCACTGATACGCGTGCGCCGCAAGGCACTCATGTATGCACCTGTACCGAGTGCTTCGCCAATATCAACAGCTAGAGAGCGAATGTAGGTACCGCTGCTGACATCACAGGTGAACGACACAATTGGATATTCATATGCAACGTCATGGATGTCATGAATAGTCACTGGTCTAGCCTCGAGCTTTACTTCCTTCCCGGCACGCGCAAGTTCATAAGCCCGCTTTCCGTCGACTTTCATCGCACTAAAAATTGGGGGTGTTTGCATAATATCACCCCTGAAACGATCAAGCGCCGCCATGACGTCGGCCTTATCCGGAACGCGATCGGAAACAGGTGTTATCTCGCCTTCACCATCCGCCGTTGTGCTTGTCTGTCCTAGTGTAAGTGTCACTTCATAGGTCTTGTCGAGTTTGGTTAGCTCAGCTGCGCGACGGGTATATTCCTTACCTATCAGCAATACCAACAAGCCGGTCGCAAGTGGGTCGAGCGTGCCGATGTGCCCAACTTTTGTATTCTTCGGCTTCTTGCCTTCAACCTCAGCAACTTGTTTGCGCACATAATTAACCACGTCGAAACTAGTCCACCCGCTCAGCTTGTCTATGAGTAGCATCCCTTGCATAATCTGTAGCATACCATCACAGGAGACAATGAGCGAAGCTAACCAGTGCAATGCACCGACTTTAGAACAAAGTCCTCCTATTTATTAACCTACGCTGGGAAGATAGGTGGTGGTGGCACGGGAGGAGGTGGTGGCAAGGTGTTGTCTTGCTGCTGCTGAGGCGGCATGTTGTTTTGTGGCATGGTAGCTTGAGCATTCGGCAATGGCATATCAAGAGCATTATCTTGGATATTTGGGTCAATTGCATCTTGTTGTGGCGCATCGGCTTGACCAACATTTGCCTGGGCGAAGATATCGGCTGGCTGTGTATCGGTTTGAGCTGCAGAATTTTCGCCGCCGCCACCGAGTGCTGCTTCTACCGCGCTCCGAGCATCGTCTATATTACTATCGGCAGGTGCTCCGGGTTGTCCCGGACCGTCTGATTGTACGTGTGGACTATGCACTGATTTTTCTATATCTGCGAGGGTTTCATCATCTTGAGTTGCTGGCTTCCCTTCCTGATCGGCAGGCTGAGGCTCGTATTGTGCGTCGGAAGAAGCTAGGATTGATTGCAAATCAGACTCCGATGGAGGCACTGATGAAGCAGACGATTGAGGCTCTTTATCATGAGTTAAAAATGGCAAATCTGCAGCTGGCAACGTCAACTCTTCGGTAGAACCGTCTTCTGCCTCTTCTTCTGTATTTGCAGATAACCTGCCTCCATTCTTCGGTGGATCAATCATACGTTCACGCTTCACTACAGAATCTTGCTTGCTACCTTCGGAGGCCGATTGTTCCATAGAGTCGCCTAGGCCAGCGGGATGAAACTTCCCTTCTTCATCCACGTGAATTTCTGGAGCTTTGGGAGGAGTTGTTTCTTCTTTAGGCGGTTGCCCATTTTGAGAATCATTATTCTCATGTCCTATCTCCAGCGTGCCCGGTTCGTTTTTTGCTTCGCTTGGAGCTGAGTTATCTAGCTGGCTAGCCTGAGTGACCTGAAGTTCATTCTCAAGCTCAGAAGCAATCAGCTTCTGGTTTGCGCCCGCCGCCATAAGCGATGAGCTGACATTCATAGTTTTTGGCGTAGTCCGCTCATTGCTGAACCGATCGGTCACCGCAACGATACCCGTCAAGAGCGCCGTGGCGATCTGAGCGTCGAATAGTTTGTCGCCTAAATCACCGACGATGCCACTGACCATCTCACAAAGACTACTTGCCTCGGTATCCACGAGATTGATTGAGCCGAGCTCTTGCGGCCCCTCTACACCTAGGCTTGCGACAGTTGCATCATGCAAAATCCGACCATGAGATTGTATAGCTTCATCAAGATCATCCTGCTCACGTACCCCTATCGCCACGACGACATCGACGTTGAAATCACCTTGGCTAAAATCAAGATCTTTTTCTGAAATAGATGTTTTGTACGGCGTTATAAAAATACGGACAACGTCATTTTCGACTTTGTAGCGAAGCTTGTCTGCTTTTGACTTATCAAGGGCAATGATGAAATCACGAAGCGAATCGGTGTTCTGTTCGAGTGTTTCTTCTGGCTGCAAAAATTCTATTGTACTCGGGACTTGGCCGCTGAAAACCGCTGAGGCATGCTTATCAAGTTTATTAAGCGCAATCGTCAAACCAATAGCAGCAGAAAGCTGGTCAACGGATGGATTTTTACTGACCGTGACGAGCACATTCTGTGCATCTTTGAGTTTACCGACGAGTTGTTTTTGTTGTTCTTGCATTTTTTTATTTTCTTTTATGCGTTATGGCGTAATTCTACCACAAGCGTTATAGGGTTGTCGAGCTATATTTTGCCTATACGTCACATTTCTGGCATGGCATATCTTTACAACAGAGATAAACTAGTCTATAGTTAGCTCCAAGCAAAATAAATTAATCAGTTCAAGTAACAAGAGGAAAATAATGCCCATTATTAAGTCAGCTAAAAAGCGTGTAAAGGTAGCAAACAAGGCTGCAGTTCGTAATAGCAAAACAAAGCGTAGCTTGAAGACTGCAGTTAAGGCATTCGCGACTGCTCTCGGCGCGAGCGACAAGAAAAAGGCCCTAAAGGCACTGGACAAAGTTCAGAGCGAGCTCGACAAGGCTGGTAAAAAAGGTATTATGCACAAGAACAAGGTTGCTCGTAAGAAGGCTCAAGCCGCCCGAAACGCCAAGAAAGCTGCCGGCGTCACCAAGCCTGCGGGAGTAAAGAGTGACAAGCCAAAAGCAGCGCCAAAAAAAGCTGCACCAAAAGCTGCCGCTAAAAAACCTGCAGCAAAGAAGGCTGTCGTCAAGAAAGCCCCAGCAAAGAAACCAGCTGTAGCTAAAAAGCCAGCAGCAAAAAAGACTGCAGCGAAGAAATAATATATCGCAGACTACTTGAAAGCCGCTCGTCTAGAATCGAGCGGTTTTTTTATGCGCCAAGTTTCAAGAGATAGTACTGCACTGCCTCATCAGCAACGATGCCTTCTGATTTCATTCGCACATCGAACGCTCGCAAATCCCGGAGGTGTCCGATGAGCTCATTTCGTGACATACGACGGACTAAGGCTTGTGATTTTTTCACCACAAATGGGTGCACCTTGGCCTCACGAGCAATCGTATCTGGGCTCCTATCTTTCGCTGCTTTTACTAGCGCCAGGATATGCAGTTGCCACGCCAGCATTGCGACAATTTGTTGCGGCTCTACCTTCAGCGCTCGCTGTTCTGCATAGAGCGACACGACTCGCGCAGTATTACCAGAAAACGCAGCCTCAAGCAGTTCAAATACAGTGCTCTGTGGTTGCCTGTCGATGAGCAATCCGACTGATTCGTTAGTAATGTGCAAGTTGTACGAAAGGAGTTTATCAAGTTCATTTTGCAGTAATAGCTGATCAGTACCCGCAAGTCGTTCTACAAGCATCCTGGCTGTACTTGAGCTAATTGTGCCGCCATTGTTTGTGGCATACTCTTGGGCAAATCGTGCAAGTCCCTGGCTATCTAGAGAAGTGTACTCTTTAAAACCAGAGAGTTTTTTGAGGCTTTTGAAATAGCTTGAGCGCTTATCGAGCTTTGGTTCTACGAGGACGACATCACAACTATCCGCTACCCGAGACGGAAAATCAGCAAAAGCTTCGGCAAATTCTTTATTTGAACCCGGAGCACGTAGGATAACAAGCTTGCGATCAGCCAAGAATGGCATGCTTTCAACAGATTCAAGCATACGCTCGTAGGTCGCCTCTTCACCGTCGAGACGCTCAACCGCCATATCGCCATGCGCTGCTATAAACTCAGCAACAATACGGCCCAGTTCGGCCGTACGCACAGCACCATTCTCACCAGTCAACACAGTAATCACGTCTATATTGTAGCTGTAACGGATGGATAAGCCCAATAACTTTGTTTGAGGCCGTTTTGGTCGATAGGACGCTCGTGGTACAGTGGTTACTGAATTATGGCGAGAAAAATAATTGTGTCGAACCGTCTGCCTGTTACTGCAAAGAAAGTAAACGGGAAGCTCGAGTATAAAGAAGGTGGCGGTGGTCTTGCTACGGCGTTGAGTACCTTCACTACAAAACGAAACAGTTTATGGATTGGGTGGCCAGGCATCCCTGAAGATGATGTCACTGAAGCCGACAAACAAGCCATCACTATCCACCTTAAGAGAAAAAATTGTCATCCTATTTGGCTCACAAAAAAACAACTTGAATACTTCTATAACGGCTACAGTA
The DNA here is from genome assembly GCA_024635495.1 of Candidatus Saccharimonadota bacterium. Taxonomy (GTDB): domain Bacteria; phylum Patescibacteriota; class Saccharimonadia; order Saccharimonadales; family UBA4665; genus JAGXIT01. Next base: position 233,248 of record JAGXIT010000005.1, on the reverse strand, counting down.
ACAGCGTGCTTTGGCCATTATTTCATGATATGGAATCTGTCACCGGAGATACACCGACAAACTGGAGCATGTACAAAGAAGTCAATCAGCTGTTCGCCGATACAACACTGCAACTGAGCAACGAAAAAGACACCATCTGGGTACATGACTACCAGCTGCTCATGACCCCAGAAATGATTCGGGTCAAACGAGCCAAGGCTAAGATTGGTTTTTTCCTGCACATACCATTCCCTGCCAGCAAACATCTGTTCAAAACACCGCATGCGCATCGTTTACTTAAGGGTATGCTTGGCGCTGACGTTATTGGTACACATACACCAAGCTATGCGCAAAATTTTCTTGATTGTTGCAAAGAAAAAGGTATTGGTCGCGTTGGTTCAGATAAAGTTTCACTCCCCACGCGAGTGGTGCGAGTCACAGACTTTCCGATCAGTATCGACTACAATGCCTTTTCCGAGATGACTCAAACAGCTGAGGTAGCGCGAGAATTTCGCAAACTCCAAAGAAAATATCGCGGCAAAAAAGTGATACTCATGAGCGACCGTATGGACCCAACAAAGGGGCTCGTGGAACGCCTTACCGCGTACCAAACACTCCTCAGGACTCATACGGAACTACGCGGCAAGGTCATCATGGCCATGATAGCCATGCCGTCGCGTGGCGAGATTGAAGTGTACAAAAATCTTCGGCTAAAGATTGAAAAACTCGTTATTGCCATAAACAAAGAATTTGGCACCAAAGACTGGCAGCCAATCGATGCACGATTTGATTCATTCCCTTTTGCGCAGTACGCTGCGCTCTACCGACGCGCAGATGTAGCCTTTATTGCACCTATTCGTGACGGTATGAACCTCGTCGCCAAAGAGTTCTTGGCTAGCGCAGACAAGCATGATGGCGTACTCGTACTGAGCGAAACCGCTGGCGCCGCCGAGGAGCTCAAAGACGCGGTACTCGTCAACCCAAAGCAGCCAAAAACACTCGTAGATGGGCTGCAAAAGGCTCTCACGATGCCAAAGTCTGAACTGCACCGTCGCGCTGCCAATATGCAGCGTCATATTCAACATTTCAATGTTGACCACTGGGTAGATTCATTCATTACTACGCTCGAGAACCCACTCAAACTAGCCTCTATCCAGCGCACAAGAACCATAAACAAGAAATTGATAGCTCAGTTACAGGCAGATTACGACTCTGCTGAAAAGCGGCTGCTCTTATTTGACTATGACGGCACACTCACGCCAATCATTAGTGGTGACCCAGCAGACGCCAAGCCAACACGCAAAATCCTAAAACGACTCCAGAAACTCAATAAGCCAAAAAATACAGATGTCGTGATCGTAAGTGGACGCAGTAAAGAGGAACTGCAAGATTGGTTTGGTGATCTGACGATTGGAATTGCCGCCGAGCACGGGGCATACTTCCGCCGCGCCCATGGTAAAAACTGGCACAAAACGAGCAGTTCTTCCCAGGAGTGGATGGACCAAATAAACGCTATTTTTGATAGATACACAGATCTAACACCTGGTGCACATACAGAGCGCAAAAACTGGGCCCTAACCTGGCACTATCGCAACGCCTCTCCCTACTACGCGCAAAAGAATCTCGTAGCACTCCGTCGTGTCGTGAAGCCAATAGTAAAAAAGTACAACCTTGTTATCAAAGAAGGCAATAAGGTGTTCGAGATACTGCCCCGCGACATCAACAAGGGTCGGATCGCACAGGAATGGCTCATTCAAGACCAGGACTTTGTGCTGTGCGTAGGCGATGACACTACCGATGAAGATATGTTCATCGCCGTACCGCCAAGCTCATGGACGGTCAAGGTCGGTCGTGGATTAACCGAAGCAAATTATCGTCTACCAGATGTTGCTGCAGTGCAGGCTCTCCTCAAGAAGCTTTAAACACTCTGCTTCTGACAAACCGGACAGATGTGCGTACCTCGTCCAGCCACTCGGATTTTAATGATTGACGCTCCACATCGCGGACAGTCATATCCCTCTCGACGAAAAACCCGTGCAAAATCAATATAGCTCCCTTTTTTACCCTCTGCATTCACGTAGTTCCTATCTGTTGAACCGCCCTTTTCGATAGCGAGCCGGAGTACAAACTGTAGCTCAGAGAATAACACAGTGAATTGCGCCCTGGTGATATCACCTACCCTTGTCGCTGGATGGAGCTGAGCGCCCCACAATGATTCGTCGGCGTAAATATTGCCCACACCTGCTACGACTGACTGGTCAAGTAGAGCTGCTTTGATGCTCGTATTCTTCCGTCGCGCAAATCTTTGGGTAAATGCTGCCGCAGTAAAACTATCCGCTAGAGGCTCGGGGCCGACTCGTTTCATAAAATCAATCATAGGCACTTCAGCTGTTGACATAAGTTTCATCCAGCCAAATTTACGCTGATCATTAAAATACAAATAGCTACCATCTGAAAATGTAATCGTAACGCGAGTAGACTTGTCGGGCAAGTCACCTATCAAGCTATCGTTTGGATGTCCTGCGCCAAAGCTACTCTTGCCGCGGTAGACGAGTTGCCCCGTCATTTTCAAATGGATAATGACAGTGTAGTCAGTCGACAAATCTATCATGAGAATTTTAGCTCGTCTGCGTATTCGCACAATCGTAGTGCCCACGAAAAATTGCTTCACATCTTCCGCGTTGTTGGGAAAACTTTTGGGCGTATCAAACTCAACGACCGAAATTTGCTTACCAATAATCAATCGTTCTAAACCAGTTCGCACTGTTTCAACTTCTGGTAATTCAGGCATGTTCTTAACGCATACTCCTTTAGTCTATATACTATACCTAGTATGGATAATTTGTCTGACATATTAAGTCACAAAGATTTTGATACGCCACAGGAAATTATGGCGATTAAAAACTATGTTCGCAGACATTATGATGCTGAAGTTGAAGTCATGATGCAGCAACGAAGTATTTTGATTAGTGCACGCAGCGCTTCGCTTATTGGCACCCTCAGACTCAATGCCCCTGCCATAAAAAAGATAGCTCAGACCGAAAAATCACTAGTATTTCGAATTAAATAATCAGGTTTTCACGAGTTTTCACGCGCAAGCAATGTATCTAATTCTTTTGTAAATTGAGCAAAATTTGTATACACTATCGCGTGCATATTAACAGAGGTGGCAGCATCACAAAACATCTCTCTATCGTCCGTAAACACACATTCTTCGGGCAAAAGGCTCAACCGCTCTGCAGTAATTGTATAGGCCTCAGCTTCGGGCTTGGCATGGCCAATGTCTCCAGACGCAACAACGACATCAAAATGGTTATCAAGCTCGCTTGGTGTGAATCTTTTTCGCAAACTATCCGCGCCAATATTACTCAATACTGCAGTTTTATGCTGCTTTCTTAGCTTCAGAATATAGTGCATGAGTTGCTCGTTCTTCACTTCCCCGGCGCGTAACTTTTTTACATAATCTTCCATGGAAAGTCCAAAGCATGCTGCTATTTGTGCCCTTGTTTCACGTGGGTTCAGTGTGCCTTTGTTCACAGCTCGTACCAAGTTCCTCGCCTCTTCGGCTACGTCTGGTTTTTCGACTGCTAGCTCGTCAAGCATGAGCTGCAACTTGTCCGCCAGCAATACACCAAAGCAATCAAATATTACTGCACGTATCATCTTGCTACTATCTCCTCAATTGCTTGTTTCGTTTGCGAAACTGTTTCGTACTGAATCGTCTGAAAGCCTAACTCTTGAGCCGCTGCTACATTAGTTTCCTTATCGTCGATAAACAAGCACTGCTCCGGCTCAATACCAAGTCGATTCGTCAGCAATAAAAAAATTCTTGGGTCCGGTTTTGTCAGCCCAACGTGATAGGAGGTTGTGATTTGGTCAAACATCGCGACTTCTTTCGGGCTAAATATATCACCCAGGACGTCACTACTTGCGTTGCTCAAGAGACCAAGTTTGTAGTGCCCATGTAGACTTGCGGCAATGTAATCGAGCATAGGTTCATTTGGCACTGTACGCTCGAACTGGTCCCGTACAGTCATGATTGTTTCGCCTGTCTCATTAGCGACCGCCTGCACGAGCTCTATGTCTGTAGCCTTGCCGGCATCGACACGCTGGCCGAGCGCTCGTAGCTGCTCCCAGTCTTCGGGGCGGCTTCCAAAGTGCGCTTGTTTAAATTCCTGCCAATTATTCAGGCCAAGTACACCGTACAAATCAAAAACTATTGCTCGAACTGCCATTGACTCCATTGTATAACTCTTGAGCAAAATTTACTCGTATTTATAGAGAGATTCCACGGGTCATGTCATAGAGAACATCACGTGGAATCTGAGCCAAAAATAGGCGTTTTGTTTGTGTATGCTCACCAAGATAGTTTCCCTCTCGGGTTGAACAGCTTGTAGCCCATGTATCTATGATGCTTTTAGTGCCGGTCGACAGAGTATAGTTATATCGATTACCGTACGGACAGCTCCCTATGGAGTCTTTTAAGGCTTGGTCTGTGTCGACGCTTGCAAAACCAAGACGGTCTAGTGCGCCCAAAAATTGGGTATATCCAGCTTCATTATTTGCAAAAGCCTGCTGTGCTACTACACGGTTATCATACCCCTTCATAACCTCTATAAAACTTTGATTTCGATCGACGGTAATTCGTACGGATGTATGCTCTTTGTTTACGACTATGGGGCCATCGATGAACATGCTCGTTTTAGCAGATGTGTCGGCATACGTCGAGAGTGCTGGTACCTGATCGACCTGTTCTGGAGTGGAGGTATTATTTGACCCAGAGAACACAAGCTGAAACATAGCGACAAGCAACCAGATTAAGCCGGCTAGGACAAGTACAAAAATGATAACTCTTATAAATCTCATATAAACCTCTAGTGACTAGAGTACAATAGCATATTTAGTAGATTTTTGCAAAGTCATTCAGTACTCTTGCTCGGTAAATTATTCGTTTTTAGCCTGTTTGTCTTGTGCAATCAATCGTCAACACCTTCTAAGAATAATCTGCGACTAAAGCCACCTCGCTCTTTTAGTTTCTGCTTGCGAGCACGCTCTAGAATCTCCCTGCTCGAGGCGGCATCCGCAATAGCGTACACGACCTCCAAAACATCAGCCAATTCATCGAAATCCATAGCCTCGATAAATTCTTTGTATTCTTCGCCGAGTTTCTTGACGAGCTCCGCCATATATTCTTTGTCTTCCATGACACGAACGCGTGGCGTACCCCCGTTGTTCGTTATAATGTCTGGGATATTATCTCTCACTAATTTCTTATAGCTCATTAGAGTTCACCCCAGTTTTGGCCGACAGATGTATCGACTGCAAGTTTTACTGGTAAGTCAGGATAGACAGCCTCCATAGTATCTCGGAGGATAGTAGCGACCCGTTCCGAATCTGCAGCATCACATTCAACAAGTATCGAGTCATGCACCTGCACGAGTTGGGCTGCAGTTGGCACTTCCGATTGCAGCTTCTTCTCGACGGCTACCATCGCGAGTTTCATCAGATCGGCCTCGGTTCCCTGAATAGGCATATTCATAGCAGCTCGCTCAGCAGCACTTCTAACAGCAAAATTACTCGAGTGGATATCTGGCATCGGACGACGTCGACCGAGAAGTGTTTCGACATAACCATCCTTACGTGCGTGGTCCTTCAGGTTATCGAGATAGCCAAGAAGTGGCGCTCGTAGCTTGAAGTATTCATCAATAAATGACTTCGCCTGACCGTAATTCATCCCTGTTGCAGCACTCAGCCCATGTGGACTCATGCCATAGAGCACCCCGAAGTTTATAACCTTCACGGCGGAGCGCATTTGCTTTGTCACATCCTCTGGCTCCCGCCCATATATTTGAGCCGCTGTCGTCAGGTGGATATCTGCACCCCTGTTAAACATCTCTACCATGTCTTCATCGCCACTCATGGCTGCGGCTAGCCGTAGCTCAAACTGGCTATAGTCAGCGCTGACGAGCAATCGCCCCTTTCCAGCCGTAAATGCGGTACGAATACGCTTGCCAAGCTCACTACGAACAGGTATGTTTTGCAGGTTCGGGTCAGTGCTACTAAGGCGTCCTGTTTGTGCAATCGTCAGATTGAATGTCGTGTGAATCCGTGAATGACCATCAACTAGCCTTGGCAATGTGTCGACATAGGTATTCTTGAGCTTCATCACTTCTCGATACTGCGTGATAAGATCGATGATAGGATGTTGACCACGTAACTTATCTAGCTCACTGGCTGCGGTACTATAGCCGGTCTTTCCCTTCTTGATACCTGACGTTGGGAGCTGCATCTTCGCAAAGAGTATCTCCGCTAGCTGCGCTGGACTAGCAATGTTAAACTCCGCATCAGCATATCCATATATCTGCTGCTCAAAGTCAGAAATATCATCGTTTATCTCAATTGCAAACTTCGCCAGATACTCAGTATCGAGCTGGATACCCCTGAACTCCATACGAGCGAGCACAGATATTACCGGCAAGTCTACCGTTTCATTGAGTTGTATAAATTTAGGTTCTTTTGCTATCGCCGCTTGCTGTGCCCGGGTCACGCCCCATATAACCGCTGCAATTTCTGCGGCTCGGTGGAATACATCTTCATCAGTCAAATTTTCAAAAGGCGAACCGTCGTAGTGTAGTGTGTCGTTTGCAAGGTCTGTCAGGGACTGTGCACGGATGAGACTATTCAGTGTAAACGCACCGATTAATACATCATGGCGGGGTGTTGGTAAAACGGAAGCACCCATACCGAGCAACACCTTGAATGTAGCCTTGAGATCATAACCGATACATTTCACTCGTGCTGACTCAAGTAGCGTAATGACTTTTTTTGAGCTCACATCGGTAAGATTAATCGCATATGTCTTCTCGGGCGACGGTGATATAAGTAATATACGAGGGTCACGGCCTGCTTGGCCGGCAGAACGACCGTAAAGCACAACTTCGGACCCATCAGGGACTTCGATGAGATCAAGCTCCTTGTCAGATGTAATCATGACAGTCTCTCCGGCTACTATCGGAGCACTCGCCTCAGTTGATAATGTACGACCATTTGGCGGTACTTGAGCTACCTGCATAATTTCAGGTAGTTGCCGCGCAAGACTACGGAACTCAAGCTTCTCAAGTAAACCTTGTATCACTGTCGGGTTTGCGTGATGTCCATCCATGCGTACAAGATCGAGTTTGAGCGGCGCATCAAGCCATATGGCGGCAAGTTTTTTACTCATGTAGGCCGATTCTTTGCCTGATTCTAGTTTCTTGCGCACAGAATCTTTAATGAGTACAAGATTGTCATAAATAGTGTCGAGTGTTTGGTGCTCCTGTAGTAGCTGCACCGCTGTTTTTTCACCCACTCCCGGCACACCAGGAATATTATCCGAACTATCGCCTTTGAGGGCTTTGAGGTCGAGGAATTGATGCACGTCTATGCCATATTTTTCGCGGAAAGACTCAGGTGAATACAAATCGATGTTACTGAGCCCCTTCTTGAGCGCATAAACTTTCACCTTTTCATTCACGAGCTGCAACATGTCTAGGTCTGAGGTGACGAGCATGGTTTCTATGCCGGCTTCACTGGCCTGCACTGCCAGTGTGCCCATGATGTCATCAGCTTCGTAATCATCGAGCTCATACAGCGGCCAGCCAAAGGCTTCTAGGAGCTCATGTAAAACGGGTATTTGTTCATAAAAATCTGGTGGCGCTGGCTTGCGTCCAGCTTTGTATTCAGGATAGATTTCGAGACGTTTGCGGATATTGGTTTTCGGCTTATCCCATGCTACGGCGACATAGTCTGGTTTTAGGCGTCGTATAACTTCAAGCGCCATCGCGGCGAAACCAAAAACACCGCCTGTTGGCGTGCCGTCTTTCGTCGCAAGATTGGGCATCGCATAGTATCCGCGATAAAAAACCGATTTCCCGTCAATAATCGCTAGCCGCTTCGGCTTCTCCTCTGCCATATCTGTTAGTATACGCTGGTTCGCCCACAAGATACAGAACCCTTACGCAAGATGCCTCCGGTAGCGTATAATGCAACACATATGGGACAGGTGGGCATAAACAAAGAACATGAGTACTATCGGCTCACGACTGCTGAGACTTTACGAAGCGTCCAAAGCAAAGAAAGCGGGCTGACGAGCCATCAAGCTGTCGAACGACTTCGCCACAGCGGGGCAAATGTACTAAATATAGACCACAGCGAACCAAAAGTCTTTACTCTATTTAGACAATTCAAAGACATGATGATTCTCCTACTGCTCGCCAGTGCTCTGCTGTCGCAGTATCTTGGTGATAGTCGTACCGCAATCGTCTTGCTCGCCATTGTCTTCTTCAATGTAGCCATCGGCTTTTTGCAAGAGTTTAAAGCCGAAAAACTCGTCGACTCGCTCAAGAAACTAGTAATCACAAAGGCTCGCGTTATTCGCGACGGCAAAGAAATCCAGAAGGCCTCAGCCGAGCTCGTCGTCGGTGATATCGTCTACATCGAAGCTGGCGATAATATACCAGCTGACTTGCGGCTACTCAGCGAAAAAGAGCTTAGCACGAATGACTTCGCTCTCACCGGCGAGAGTAATCCGACCCGCAAAGTCACGCAGGCAATTCACGCGCATCAACCAATCGCTGGCCGTCAAAATCTACTTTTCATGGGTACGACAGTCGCAACCGGTGAAGGTTACGGCATAGTTATCGCTACGGGCATGCACACCGAGCTTGGGCGTATCGCTTCCCTCAGCCAACGGACGAGTACATCGCTGAGTCCACTGCAGCGCGAGACGAACAACATCGCAACTCGCGTCACCCAAGGCACAATTGTCTTATGTCTGGTACTTCTGCCAATTGCGATTTATGGAGGTCTCGGTTATAAAGATGCTTTCCTTTTCGCTATTGGATTTGCCGCATCTATTATTCCGCAGGGTTTGCCTGCAGAGATAAACACCGCCCTCGCGCAAGCCGCCAGTAAGCTCGCACGAGCACGAGCGTTGGTGAAGAAGCTGTCTGCTGTCGAGACACTAGGCGCCACAAATGTCATCCTCACAGATAAAACTGGCACCCTCACAAAGAACCAAATGACCGCAGAAGAACTCCTCATCGGCCGCACCTCATACCTTGTAACCGGCACCGGCTACGAAGCGACTGGCGCGCTAACACACCACGACAAAACATCACTCAAACCAAAAGAACTTGCCGACATACGTATATTTTTTGAAACAGCTGCATTCGCGAGCAATGCACTCGTAAACCCGCCAGACGATGAACATGCAGAATGGCATGTCGTCGGTGACCCGACAGAAGGTGCTCTCATAACACTGGCTAGAAAGGCTGGCATCGATCCAGTTGCGCTATCCGAGACCCATCACGAAGACCGAGAATATGCTTTCGACTCAGGCCGTAAACGAATGAGTTCAGTGCGCAAATACAATGGTAAAAAATATCTATTTGTAAAAGGTGCGCCGGAAGCAATCATGGAGGTCAGCACCAAGCTCTGGGATCATACACTTACCCGCAAATTTACCGCTCATGATAAGAAACGCCTGCTCGCGCATCACGAAACACATGCCGCTCAAGCCCAACGGAATCTAGCACTCGCCTACCGGATATTGCCAGATAATTTTGATATTTCTAAGCATACCCATGAAGATGCCGAAAAGGAGCTCGTCTTCCTCGGCATGGTCAGCATGATCGACCCAGTCAGAGAAGAAGTACCTGCCGCTATGGTCGCCGCTCACGGCGCGCATATGAGTATTTCAATCGTGACGGGTGACTCAGCACTTACGGCCCGCGCCGTCGCTGTGAAGGCTAAGCTCGCGGCTAAGCCAGAAGATTTAACGGTTGTATCTAGCGAAGAATTAGACACCATGGATAGTACCGATGTACTTCGCCTGCTTCGAAATGGCAAAACGATATTCTCGCGAGTATCGCCGGAAGATAAGCTACGCATCGTCGAGATAGCAGAAGAAGCCGGTTTGGTCGTCGCGGTGACTGGCGATGGCATTAATGATGCGCCTGCATTGAGACGCGCTAACATCGGCGTAGCAATGGGCGTCGCGGGTACTGATGTCGCCAAGCAGTCAGCCGATGTCATACTACTCGATGATAGCTTCCACACCCTGGTTGGTGCCGTACAGCAAGGCCGTACGGTGTTCAAAAATATCCAGAAAGGCACACTGAGCGCCTTTACTTCAAACGGCGCTGAGCTTGTCGTAAACCTCGTAAGTCTCGTCGCACTGACGGCATTTCATATCCCGCTCGCAATCTCAGTCCTACAGATTTTGGCTATCGACCTTATCGCTGAGTTATTCCCTATCGCCGCACTTGGGCGCGACAAAGCTGAGGGCAACCTCATGCGCGAGAAGCCTCGCGATTTACGCTCACACATATTGAACCGTGATAGTTTACGTGATCTCGCCGGCGCAGGCTTGCTCATCGGTGGACTCGCCTTTTTGAATTATCTTTTCTACTACTGGCGCAACGGTATTAGTGCGGTCAATATCGATGCCCAAAGCTTCGTGCACGCCCAGGCGATGACGCTCACCTACCTCACCATCGTTCTAGCCCAGCTTGCAAATATTTTGCAGCGTCGTAGCGAACACGGTTTGTTTACCCGCTACCAGCTGCACAATAAGACCCTGTGGGGCGCCTACGCGCTATCGCTCACACTCGTCGGGCTTATCATCTACAGCCCACTCAATACGTACTTCAATAGTGCACCACTCGGTATTGTTGATTGGTTATACGCTATTGCTGCGGCCGTCATATTTGTCAGCGTGCGTGAATTCCACATCCGTACCCATCACCACAGTCGCAAAAATCTCTTTGCAAACAACGGCATCGATGTAATTCGAAAACACCTAAAAGCTATCTAAACTTCGGCTTCGTGAAGCATCTTTGCTGCCAATACAACCTGGCGAAGTGCTGTCATTGGGTTTTGGTATTTTGATGGCATCGCAAGTTCTTCCGACCTACAAGCAACCGGGAAATCATCCGTCATAACAAAAAGTTGCGGCTTGTGCTGGTTTCCATCGAAAGCCGAGTTATAGGCACGAGCCGCCTTACGAAGCTGTAGGGCATTTACAAGTCCTGCGTTAGCCACTCGAGCTACCGCAACCCCCGTCGTCTCATTGGCAACCTCTGGATACGCCTCCAAAAAACTTGCAAACAACCTGTCTCCGTTGCCTTCAGGAAAATCAACGATCGTGACTTCATGCCCAGCTGCTTGAAGTTTTGTTTGTATGAATCTCTTTGCATACTCCGTTTCGGTTGGAAATCTATCAAATCGTCTATGAAATTCACTTACCTGCTGGTTAAGTCTTTCTAGGTTGGTTCCCATGACACGGTCTCCCACTACGCCATAGACAGGACGATCAAGTCCTTGTTGAATGATTGTATTCGCCGTACGTTGCTGCCAGTTTGCCACTCCACCCTGAAAGACAATAGCATCTACATGCTCTTCATCTGCTGATAGCTCTGGGCTCCAGACACTTCGATTCAAAGCTTTTTGCACGCCTGAACGTACCACGAAATCTACCGCTACAGTAAGCTCAATATCTAGTTCAGGATTATTTCTAAGTTCTTTATTTGGACCTAGTTGTTGCATCAGGGACTGGAGGTTATCGCTATTTGGCTTATCTTGTATAGGAACCTGGAGCGTTTCCGCTATCTCTGGTATTAGTCCACCTGAAAGTTCGTATACATTATCGCCCAATATATAATTACTGAAATCCCTTGTTTCGGGGCTGCCATTCATATCCATCAACAATTCCTTGCTTATTACGTATATTATACAATTTGTTATCTATACAGTCAACTTATACTAAATGGAAAGGTACTATTTGAGTCGTGTTTGGGTCTATTTATAACTACTTTTATTCTGCGTAGCTCCGGCATCAGATATAGGTTACAATACACCTTGATGAAAAACGTGAAAATAATTGCTTTAGTTGGTATGCCGGGCGCCGGGAAAAGCTCCTGTGTAGCCTACCTAGAGAAAAAGGGCTGGCCAAGTATTTACTTCGGGGGCATCACTATAGACGAAGTAAAAGCTCGGGGCCTCGAGGTAAACGAGGTAAACGAACGAAAGATTCGCGAAGAGCTGCGCGCCACTGAAGGCCCTGCAGTCATGGCTAAGCGTACCCTGCCCAAAATCGAAAAGCTTGCAGAAGATGGTCATGAAGTTGTTATAGCCGATGGCCTATATAGCTGGAGTGAATACAAAGTATTCAAGGGGCAATACGGCGAAGACATTATTATTATCGCTATTACAGCAGCCCGACGTTTACGCCACAATCGCCTTTCGAACCGCCCAGTGCGCCCGCTCACCGAAGAAGAAGTGACGGCACGCGAGTATGCCGAAATCGAAAATATCGAAAAGGGTGGCCCTATTGCTAATGCCGATTACACACTTGTAAATGATTCAACTGAGCAAGATATGCTCTCGAAACTGAACACGATCCTCAAAGATTGCAACGTCATTTAGGCGTTGTTTGCTTCAAAATACGAGCGTAAGAGATAGCTCTATTTTATGTAGTCGTGGAGTTTACGCGCATCTTTGTGCTTGCGTAGTTTTGCGAGGGCTTTTGCCTCAATTTGTCGGATACGCTCACGGGTGACGCTGAATTCTTGGCCAACTTCCTCAAGGGTGTGCTGTTTGCCGTCTTCGAGACCAAAGCGTAGCTTGAGAATCTTCTGCTCACGTTCGGTCAGTGCGCCGAGCATGTCCTTGACCTGCTCTTTGAGTAACTGGCCTGTAGCTGATTCTTCAGGGGTAACTGTGTCTTCGTCTTCGATGAAATCAGACAAGACTGACTCTTCTTCGTCATCACGAATTGAAGCATCGAGGCTTGAGATATCCTGCTTAATCTTCATGATGTGCTCGACTTTTACTTCGTCGATTTCCATCTCTGTGGCAATTTCTGTATTGGTTGGTTCACGGTTTAATTCTTGGGTGAGGCGACGCTGCGTACGAAGGAGCTTGTTGATAGTCTCAACCATGTGTACGGGAATACGAATGGTGCGAGCCTGGTCGGCAATCGCACGAGTGATAGCTTGCCGAATCCACCATGTTGCGTAGGTAGAAAATTTGAAACCTTTATCTGGGTCGAACTTCTCGACTGCACGAAGTAAGCCGGTGTTACCCTCTTGGATAAGATCGAGAAGATCAAGCCCACGGCCAACATAACGCTTAGCGATCGAAACAACCAGACGCATGTTTGCTTCTGCCATTTGATCTTTGGCATCTTTTTCGCCAGAGACAACTCGCTGAGCGAGCGCGAGCTCTTGTTCTGCAGTCAGCAGTGGAATCTTACCAATTTCACGGAGATATAAACGTACAGAGTCATCAGCAATATCATCGAGGTACGACTGGTCTTCAACGACGATTTCTTCTTCGTCTTCAATCAACCATTCATCACTTAATTCTTTAGGTGCTGGTTCTTCGGGAACCGTTACTTCGATTCCAGCTTCAGCTAGTTCGCCGTAGAGAGCGTCGAGTAGCTCGACATTTTTCGGCTTATCGGCGATACGCGCAAAGATGTCTTTGGCTTCAATGCCACCTTTTTTCTTGGCTTGCTCAAAAAGCTCCTGCTTAGCAATTTCTAAATTCTCTTTAGTGTCTTTCTTGGGCGCCACGTGCACTCCCTTCCTTTTCTTTAAGTAATATGTCGAGATCTCGAGCTCGCATCAAAAGCTGCTCGATGTCATTTCCTTCTGCTGTTTGTAGTTCTTCGGCAATTGCCAGTTTTTGGACTCGTACATACTGTGTGACCAGATTCGTTTGTAGCCGACTTGCCTCACTAGTGAGTTCTTGCGGCTCGATGTCTTGGTACAGCGTCTCGTAGACTAATGACAATATTTTACCATACTCTTCGATCTTTTTCACCTGTGCTATATCCTTACCGTCGAAGTCCGGATGCTCTGCTAGAAACTCAAAAGCAGCCCGGGCTCGTTCGTCGTCAAACATTTCCGGAAAGAGCGGGTAGAGTATATAACGTAATCGTGGCAATAGGAGCGCCAGTGCCATAAGCCGTTCTTCGACACGAAGCTTATCCTGCCGAGCTTGCTCAATTTTTGTGGGAGTTTGCTGCTGGACACGTCGACGCACGGTAGACGCCTCTGCGCCCGAATGTTGCAATTTGTCACGCAATGCATCTGGACTTACCTGTAGCAAGCCGGCGAGTCGGCTCACGTAGTGGTCTTGTTCTACGCTATCGGGCAGCTGTCGTACTACTTTCAACACAATGTCACTGAGCTCTCGTTTGCCGGTGGCAGAATCGAGATCGAGCGTCTCTGTGTAGCGATCAATTAGCCAATCGACAGCGTACAGCGGTTTTTCGATGATATCCTTCCAGATTTTTACATCTTGTTTGATAAGCTCATCGGGATCTTTGCCGCTCGGTATCGTGATAATCTGCAGGTTCACCCCGACTTTATTGGCGACTGGTATGGCTCGCTCGGTTGCAGCTACACCGGCTTTGTCAGCGTCAAAACAGAGACGAATATCGCCAGTTAATCGGCTCAGTGCTTTGATGTGCGATTCTGTCAGCGCCGTCCCTGCCGTCGCCACGACTTGCCGCACGCCGACTTGATGGCTCGCAATCACATCGAGATTACCTTCAGCCAGGACGACGAATTTGGTTTTGCGTATCGATTCTTTGGCAAGGTGCAGGCCGTAGACGTGTCGGCTTTTGTCATAAATAGCAGTGCTCGGTGTATTGATATACTTCGGCGCCTTTGGGTCATCAGCGAGTAGCCGGGCCGTGAAGCCAATCACTCGCCCTTGCGCATCACACAGTGGAATTTGCAGCCGACCACGGAACATATCTTGCAGGCCACCACGATAATTTTGACTTGTCAGGCCTGCCAGCTTCAGTTCCTGCTCGGTGAAGCCCTTGCCGCGCAGAAAATCGACGAGCCCCGTGCCAGTATTAGGCGAGTAGCCCAATTGCCACGCTAGCGCTGTTTCTTTGCTAAATTTACGCTTTTCAAATACATAGGTTCGAGCAGTTTCACTCTTTTTGAAGTGTTCTTGATAAAACCGGACGGCGAGTTCATTTGCCTCATACAGTCGTTCCTTGGTTTTGGTGTTTGTTCCATGGTCGCCAGATTTTGCGTATTGCTCCAGGTCGACGCCAGCACGTCGGGCCAGGACTTCGATAGCTCCCTTGAAGTCGAGCCCCTCCATCTCCATGATAAAGCTAAAAATATCGCCGCCACGTCCACTACTAAAATCGTGCCAGATTTGTTTCTCTGGGCTCACCACGAAGCTTGCCGTCTTCTCGTTCCCAAACGGGCTGAGACCCTTCCAGGTTCGACCGGCACGCTTGAGTTGGACATACTCACCTATCACGTCCTCTATAGCTAACCGCTCCCGAATATCTTCCTTGGCATCCATATGTATATATAAGTATCCTGTAGTCGTGACTAACTCGCAAGCATAAGCCACGTTTAAGCGGTAGCGGTTTGCGTCGAAATTCGCTAAGATACAAGCATATGAATCCAAATGATCCCTACCAGGGCACGCCACCACAGCATCCACAAACACCGCCACAACCGAATGCAAATGGTCAGTATGACGTCGTACCGCCACCCATGCCAAGTGTAGGCGGTGGAGTAAATGGAGGCCACAACCCCTACGAATTCATCATGTCATCCAATCAAAAGCCCAAACACAGTTTTAATATCGGTGGTGGGCAAAGCCCAGCTATGCGACTTCTACTTATCATCGGTGGTATTACGGTCATCGTAATTATAGTCGGGATAATCATCGCCTCACTGGTACCAACTAGTGTTCCGACCGAGAATCTCAAGTCTATCGTGCAGCGCCAAGCCGAAATCGCCCGAGTTGCAAGCCTCGGCGAAAGTCAGGCTGCCAATCAGTCTACCAAAAACCACGCTTACACTATCGACCTAAGCATCAGTAGTGACGAGACGAAGCTTGTCGATTTCTTGGCCAGTAATGGTACTTCGATGAACGATAAAACCATCTCACTTCTCAAAGATACCCAGACCGACACGGCATTAGCCGATGCAAAAACAACCGGCACGTATGATACTTCGCTTGAGCAAACTCTTGCCGCTCAGCTCAAAAGCTATCTATCAGAAGTAAAAAGCACATACGAATCTGCCAGCAACACCGAGCTCAAGGGTATACTCCAAACCATGTACACAAATGGCACGCTCCTATTGAAGCAAGTCGACCCTACAGCAAGCTAGGTTCATCAGTGCCGGTCACCAGCTGATAGCTATGCTGGATAAGCCCCTGGACTTCTTCCCAGGGTAATTGACCACTCATCACTATCGTATTCCAATGTTTCTTGTTGAGATGATAGCCCGCCATGACCGTCTCGTACTTTTCACGCAAGATTATCGCCAGCTGCGGGTCGCACTTGAGGCTCAATGTGATTGGCTCTTTTTCTTCGGCGATGAGGGCGAACATGTGCTCGCCAGTCTTGTAGACAGCCACCTTCTCGCCGAATGGATATTCGAGCCGAGCGTTTGGCATAGTCAATATATATTCCTCAACCTCTTTGTGTGTCATGGCTCTAGTCTACAGGGAGGCATACGAAGACTGCAACTGGCTCATCGTATCTGTCCACTTCAGGCGGTCAAGGATGCTTGCCTGCGTAGCCACAGAACCAATAAACGCAAGCAAAATCACGACCCCTGCTAAGAACAGCAACTGGGGAACGTGCCTTTTGTGTCGCTACCCCAATTCATACATAGTAATCGTAGTATATCACCGACACATGTAGCATTTACATCTGAGAATGGACTGGATATTATTTGACAGAAGGTTTAAACTGTTTTTATAAGTGTGAATTTATGTTGGAGTAAATTAAGGAGATGTAATGTCATATCGTCTATACAATAGCCGAATAAAAAACATCAAAACAAAAATCACAAACATATCGCTAGCCTTCGTACTAGCTTTTACCAGTCTTGCTACTGGCCCAATACTATTATCAAAAACAGCATCAGCTTTGTCACCAATAACACCTAGTACAAATTCACAAAATGCAATAAACGGCTGGGCTCATGTAGATCTCGTCAGTAACGATGAGAGCAGCGTAACTTTAAGATTTATATCTACAAGAAGTTTTTATTCATGTTTTGAGTATCGAACAGATGGAGACACGAGCCAAAGTACAGGTAGCAACTATAATTCTGCTATTTTGGACGGTTTGTACCCCTTCACTTGCCAGAACAGTAGCTCGTTAACAAAGACTATTGCAGCAAATGGTTATGTTGAGGTGCGCATGGTTTTTGGAGCAGAAGGCGATGAGCGCTTCACGTGGACACGCTTTGATGTCGTCGATACAAGCACTACACAATTTGTTGGTAGCCCAAAGTATGTTCGCGCAAATAATGGCAGTGACCTTTCTGCGCAATTAGTTACTCCAGATACTACTACAGACGTGCGCTTCTTTGTCGATGGGAACACAAGTTCTCCTCTCGGTGGCACGAACATTGGTGGCGCCGGCGCAACTACAAGCTGGTGGAGGCTTCGCACTGCGCTGCCTGGGGGTGAGCACACGATAACTGCACAGGTTGAAATTAGTGGAGCGTGGTATGACGTTAGTGGTTCTGGCACCGTATATTCACTGGACTCTCCTTGGGCAGAATACGTAATCCCTCAGGCCGGTCAGTTCTTCCGACCAAATGATAAAGTCGTTCGCGTTAAAGCGGATGATCAATTCAACCAGTTTAAATATATGAAAACGACAGTAAACGGCGTCACGCACACCATTAATAGAGCCGACTGTACCGACAAGGGTAACTACGTACTTTGTGATCTACAGAACCTAAATTTGCCAGAAGGACCCTACACTGCTTCAACCACGACCTACACCATGGCAAACAATAGGGTCGACAACTTGGTTAGCCCACAGTTCACAATCGATAGCACTAGACCAACGCTAACTAATTTCCAGATTACCAGCCCAAGCTCAGTCTATGGCAGCTCAATACCAGTAAGCGCTGATGCTACAGATACTAACGGCATAGACAATGTGACTTTCTACGTAACAACTCCACGCGTAAGCGACAATACGTGTGACGGCAACGGGACACACCTTTCATCTTTACAAGAAGTGTTGGGTAGTGGAAATACTTACAGTGCTGCACTTGATATTAGTGGTCTGAATGGCGATTATTGCTTGAATGCAATCGCAGAAGATGTCGCAGCAAACCACAGCTCACCGATACTACGTATGAAGGTAACTCTCGATAATACAGCACCAACCGTAAACTTTGTCAGCCCTACACCCGCCGAGAATGATTATGTACGTGGCACTATTACTGCACATGTGCAGGCTACAGATGATAACGGCATGGGCAGCTACTACATACGTGTCTGGAAGGGTGCATTTGAGTCTGGTCTTTCCAACTTAGCCTATAACAGTTGTTCGAGCGCACCCGGCGGAACAGCACTCGGTGCATCACAAGACATCACCTGCTCTGTAGACACGAGTAGCTGGAGTGATGGTACCTACGTCATGTCTGCACAATTCCTTGACGGTGGCAGTAACTGGGGGAAAGCACTTCGCACCATTTACGTCGATAACACCCGTCCGAACGCAACAATAACCACACCAGCAAACAATTCCTTCAACAAGACTGGCGACTTCACGATTACCGGTAATGCCACCGACAACCTTAGTGGCATCGACCATGTCGTTGTGTATGTAGCTCACTCCCCTTGGTCTGAAGGAGGGTACGTCGTAAACAACCAGACGGCTACCTATGACCCGAGCACCGGGGATTTCACCTACGATGTGAGCGGATTGCCTGAAGGTACATATGTAGTTAAAGCTAACGCTTTCGACAAAGCTGGGAACAATCACTTTGCCAGCACCGTCACTATTACCGTAGACAGCACAAAGCCAAAGATTAAGAATATTGCCCTATCAGATATCGTCATCAACTCGACAGACGCTAACCCTACGCTAACCGCAACGCTCAAAGATGCTGCGACAAACATTGCAAGTGCACGCTACAAGATATCAGATGCCTCGGGGACTGTACTTGGCTGGACAAACCTAAGCGCAGCAGACCTTTCATTTGATTCAGGCCTTGAGTCAATAAACAGCATCATTGATGTATCGTCAATCCTAGATGGTAACTACACATTGAAGTTGCAAACATTCGACCAGGCTGGAAACAAGAGGAACTCCACTGTAGATTTCTCGATAGATAGAACCGTGCCTATCGTGGCGGTTAATACCTACAGCGGTACCGACACAACACCAACCCTCACCGGTACGGTCGACGACAGTACTGCAGGCGTTGAAGTAACTATCGATGGCACTACCTACACGGCAACCGTCACTGGCAACACTTGGTCAGTAGATGTTTCTACTGCTCTCACGGTTGGCGCTTACGACGTAGTAGCTACGGCAACAGACCCAGCCGGTAATGTTGGCACAGACGTAACGACCGATGAGGTCACGATAACTGCTGTACTCGGTGCTAGCACCTCGACTCCAAGCACACCAACAGTAGCTTCATTTAGCACTGGCAGTGGCAACACGAGCGGCTCTACTGGCTCGGGCGAGTCTAGCGAAGGTAGCACCAACGAAGAAGAAGGCAATGTCAAAGCTGCAGAGACGCAAACTGTGAATCTCGCCAGTGATACTGGTTCAAACAAAGATGATACAACGAAGAGTAGTGGTGCTTTCCTCGGCCTCGGCTGGTGGTGGCTCCTGATTCTCGCTACTATCCTCGGCTTTCTCTGGTTCATCCTCGGTCGCCGTAGCGAACAAGAATAAACAGAACTAAAACCAATATAATAAAAGAGCCCGTACGCCGGGCTCTTTTATTATCGTCTGGAGTCTATTATTCTTCGTCGTCGTCGTTCTCTAGTGAGCCTTCGTCGCTAAAGCACTCAAGATAATATTGTAGCTCGGCGATTGACGCCTTGATATCATCAGCTGCGCGGTGAGATCCTTCTTTTTCAAATTCAAGGCCGTATCGTCCCTGCATAAACACCTTCCAGGCACTGACATCGAGCATACGATAGTGAAGCAGCTCATCGACTTCTGGCCACCAGCGGCGGATGAAAACGCGGTCGTTGTGTATGCTGTTGCCAGAGAGAATTGCAGGTTCTTCGCCGAAATGTCCCTGCACAAATGTTACCAGCTCACTGACTACCTCAGCCTCTGGCCTGCCCTCTGTACGGACTCGCTCAGTCAGACCGCTACTGGCGTGTTGCGCTGCGGCCCACTCATTCATGGTGCTTAGTTTTTCTTCTGGCTGCGAAATGATAGCATCGTACTGCCCGATTATATCGAATTCAAAATTAGTCACGATAGCCGACACCTCTAGGATGACGTCTTCGTCAGCGTTAAGCCCGGTCATCTCTAAATCAACCCAAAGTAGCTTGGTCGGTATCGCCTTCTTATCTATTTCTCTCATTGGTCTTTAGTATACCTGAGTTTAGCTGAACCGCGCCAAATAGTCGGGGCTTGTTGTAGCCAGGTATTATCACCTATCTGGTCAACCATGGCCTGTGCGACCGCCTGACGATGAATCGATGCAGTCGCTCCAGATAGCTTATCCGCCAGCTGATAGGTCGGTTTACCAAGCGTCATCATCACTGGCGAGCGCAATACTGTCCAGTCGAGCTCGGAGGCTTGCAATAGTTGGATGTGCTTCTCGCCGTCTTCTATCACCCGCTTATCTGCCTTTTTTAATACGTTTTGAACGAGTCGTTGGTTGAGTGTCGGCTTTTCGCCGGGCAGGAATGCCACTGCGCCAGTGAGCGTCACAATGCGCCGTACCCCGTGCTTTTTCATAGCAGGGATGATTGACTCCATCGCGCTCGATAGCACATCACCAGTCTTCGTACCCCAGCTCCCGAGCGTTGAAATAACCGCGTCGGATTCTTCGAGCACCGCAGCCACTGCACCTGCATCGTGGACATCCATTTGCTTCACGAATAGATTTGGGGTGCCCTGAAACGGGTCATTGTGATGCACTACGGCAAAAACCATATGACCTTGATGGACGAGTAGCTCCACTACTCGCCTACCGACTCTGCCCGACGCACCAAACACTACTATCTTCATACATTCAGTATACAGGCAGAGGGAAATTAGCACACCAAAACTGCACTAGAAATACTAGTATATATACTAGATTTTATACTAGTATTTTCGTCTTATTTAACAGAGACAATTATTGACGAATAGTGTTGAGCGCTGTCGTGTAGGCCGTCAAATCACCAAGCATCGCATCGAGTGCACCAATCGGACCGTATGGGTTCGCAGCCAGCTCCTCATTTAGTACACCGTCCTCGTCAAAGGCGTGACGAGCAACCGGTAGAAATACCGTCCGCGGCACAGTCACCGCAAGTACTCCTGGCAATATACCCCGCAAGTGCGAAACTGCCTGCGCGCCGTTGCTAGAGCCGTGCGCTACAATACCGATTGGCTTGCGCTCAAACTCATAGGCAATGAAATCAATCGCGTTCTTCAAAACACCTGGGATAGAACGGTTATATTCTGGTGTCACGATGATAAATGCATCCATATCGCCAACTGCTTCGAGCCACTGCTTGACTGCCCCTTCTGGGGCGCGGTCTGGATTGTATTGTGGTGATGCCGGCTCATTGAACATCGGCATGTCATAGTCGCGTAAATCGAGCATTTTCACGTCAAACCCTGACTTTTTGGCTGCTTCTGCTACCCAAGTCGCGGCCCTATCTGTTGAACGACCTTCTCGTGTGGCACCAATAATAATCCCTAGTTTCATCTGTTTATGTCCCTTCATTTGTTTATATGATATACTTTGTATAGTATTACTTAAGTACTATACATTATATAGTGCTGTTATTGCAAGAGAAATTATGAAATCACCCTCTCCCACTCAACCGCTCGAAAACCATGTTGGTTGCATTGCTGCAGCAGCAGAAATCCTCGGCCAAAAATGGACCGCCCTTATCCTACGCGACCTACATAGTGGCGCCAAAGGTTTTTGTGAGCTTGAGCGTACCGTCGAAGGTATCAATCCCCGCACCCTGAGCAACCGCCTCGATGAGCTCGAACGCCACGACATTATTCAAAAAGATTCATGCGCTGGCGCACCAAACCGCTGCGAGTATCACCTGACTCAAAAAGGCAAAGACCTCGTGCCAATTCTCCGAAACATGGCCAACTGGGGCGAGCGCTATCCCTCTAAAGACGGACAGACTGCTACTGTTTCTTAAAGTCTAAAGCACACGAGTTAATACAGAAGTGCCTCCCTGAGGGGTGATCCTCGACACCCTCAAATAGATGCCCCAAGTGCACGCCACAATTCGCACAGGAAACTTCGGTCCGCTGCATACCGAGTGTGTCGTCTGGGGTTAGTACTAAGGCTTCGTTTTTTGCCGCCTCCGCGAAGCTTGGCCAGCCAACGAGCCCAGGCGTAGTTGATTCGTACTTCGCGTCACTCATGAAGAGCGTGGCGTCACAGTTTGCGCAAGTGTACGTGCCATCGGCCGTCTCATCGACAAACTTACCGGTACCCGGTAGCTCTGTGCCAGCTTCAAACAACACTTGCTTTTGCTCATCGGTGAGATTTGGATTGATTTGCTTCGCCATAAACGTAGCCTCCTTTGTGAGTATTACATTCGCTCAGGTGCGTGGATGCCTAGTAGCTCGAGTCCGGTGCGTAAGATTTCGGCGTAGCGCTCAACGATAGCAAGACGGAGTGCTTCACGCTCGTCGCCAATCACCCGGTTGTTCTCGTAAAAACGATTGAACGCTTGGGCAAGTTCATATAGATAGGTGCAGATATGGTGTGGCATCAGCTCCGTAGTCGCTCGTGCCACAGCTTCTTGGTATTCACCAAGAATACGAAGCATCCGGCGCTCATCGGGCTGTAATGCATCAGTCTTGAGTATTTTTTCGGTGTCCGGTGCCTTGGCGAGGATACTGCAGGCACGGGCATGGGCGTATTGCAGATATGGCCCGCTATTTCCTTCCAGTGCGATTGATTCGAGCGGATCATACATGATGTCACCACCGATGCGATTCTTGGCGAAGGCGTACTTCACAGCCGCGAGTATCGTCTCCTCATTTGGATTTGTGCCATTGGCTGCTCCGGCGGCACGAGCTGCTTCGAGAATTTCTAGCGCCGTGACGACATTGCCTTTACGCGAGCTCATCTTTACGCCCCCTTGTAGCTTCACAACTCCGTGTGTCAGGTGTCGTGTCCGCTCAGCTGGCGTTGGCGCAAAGGCGTGAATCGCCGCAATCACTACCTGCATGTATTGCATCTGTTCATTCGCGGTGATGATGATAGATTCGTCAAATGAATAATCTTGCCACTTGGTCAGGCTCAGCCCGACGTCTTTTGTCTCGTACGTGGGAAGGCCCTCTGAATTGATAAATACACGGGTATGCAGCCCAATGTCTTCGCCGCGAAATATGACAGCCCCATCACTCTCGACAAACACTCCCTCTTCAAGTTGTTTCTTTACGGTCTTGAGGCCAAGCGGGGTAACTTCGCTCTCTGGGATATAGCGGTCGAAGGGCACGACTTGCAGCTGATCATACAGTGTCGCGAAGTAGTCGTAGCTCCACTGTCGACACGCCCAATATATTTGTGCAAATGGCGAGTCATAGTCAACACTATCGTGCAGCGCGTAGATACGCTTGTTCGTGTCGACAATTGCCTGCTTCGCTGCTTCATCCTCTTCATAGGCATTATTGCCCTCGACATACCGTGCACCAAGCCAGGCTGGTCGGTCTGACTCTGGGATCTCAGCAAGTTTGTCGGGGTTTTCGCCTCCAAGTGCTTGCATAATCGCCCACATACTTTTACCGGCGTGCAGGCCGACGTCACCGCCAAAGTTAAGGCGAACCGTCTCGGCACCCGCGCGCTCGACGAGTCGGGCGATCATGTCGCCGACAAGCGTCGTATAGAGATGTCCGGCATGCAATGGCTTAAAAGGATTTGGGTCTGAGTATTCGACAAGCACCGTCTTGCTTGCCAGTGTCTTGGTGGGGTCGGCCGTAATGGCTGCGACGAGGGCCTCATCGGTGAGACGCAGATTCAAGAAACCCGGACCGGCCACCGTGACCTCGCTCATTCGCTCATCACTCCGCAGTTTTCCTGCCAACGCATCGGCAATCTCACGAGGGTTTTTGCCAACCTGCTTAGCTAGTTGCAAGGCAACGTTGGTAGCAAAATCACCAAATTGTTCCTCTGGTCTAGTCAATTCGATGGTGACATCCACGTCGTAAGCTGTCTTGACCAGCTCTGCGATAACTTGCTCTAGCTCCTGTTTCATAGCACTAGTATAACAGAGGGGGGTGAAGTCTGCCTTTCGCTGTTATTGGGACTATTGTTACTGCTATAATCAACTGATATGAATCAAAACGCACAATTATTACAATCCCTCGATCTTGAGCAAGCAACTTCAAAAACAGCAGCGCTGCAACTTGTGCGAAGTACGCTGGCAGATACTTTAAACTATCACTTTTCTGATGTTGACGAAGAAAAACCGTGGGGAGCCTACTACCGCATCGTCGATGATGAAGCTGATCGTTTTCTGGTTGAGTTTTTTCCGGGACTCGACCCAGTCGAAGCCCGACTTGGCCACTCAGAACTGGTACTCAGCCCGAAAATTCTTGTCGTCGCCCCTGCCCAGCGATTGAGCTGGCAATATCACGACTATCGCGCAGAGCGCTGGCACTTCTTGACGCCTGGTGGCTACCACATAAGCACGAATAACGAGCAAGGCGAACTCGTGAAAGTACAAGCTGGAGAAGTTGTCCAATTCGAGACGGGTGAACGCCATCGACTCGTAGCTCTTGAGGGTAGCTATACATTGGTTGCGGAGATCTGGCAGCACACCGACCCAAGCCATCCGTCCGAAGAGTCTGACATCGTCCGGGTCGCCGATGATTATAAACGCTAGTGCATAAACGTAATTTTTGATACTATACTAACCAGATAATGCTAATTGAAACTGCGGTCAAACGCAAACGAGGGGGTGGAAATGCTTTTCGGGCACCAAGCAAACGATAATACAACCGCACAAATACCAGATGACATGGTATCTGATGCTGCCGTACAGGATATGAACACAAATCCACTAGCTGTTGATGCAGTGACGGGTGCAAGTGTACCTGCGACATCGGATGATAATAGTCCAATGGTTACTCCTACGCAGGAACAACCCTCAGTTGAAGATGCTCTGTCGGACGAAACGACGCAAGCAACTCCCGAAGCAGAAGCCCCAGCACCAGAAGAAACACCGAAGGCAGAAGAGTCTGAGTCTGCGCCCGAAGTAGACGGCAACAATCCACTTCTCGAGCTCAAACAGCAAGCTCTCGGCGAACTCGCACCACTCGTGACTCACCTCGAGCAGAACCCAGAAGAGAAATTCCGAACTACAATGATGATGATCCAGAGTACCGACAATCAAGAGTTGCTCAAAGACGCCCACGCAGCTGCACTATCTATCACCGATGATAAGGTTCGTGCCCAAGCCCTACTCGACGTTATCAACGAAATCAATTACTTCACTCAGAAGAAGGATTAACAGGAGAGCCTTGCTCTCCTCGCAGTTTCGAAGTAAATTCGGAATCAGCTCCCCTCTTGCTCTAAAGCTCGGCTTTCGCCCCGTTCGCTACGCTCAGTAGTTTTCGGAGGACCTTGTCCTTCAGCCTAAAGCCGATGCATTGCACCGGTTCGCTTTGCTCATGGGTTTACTTGGTACTATGGAGCTAGCCTGGCCAAACCGTTGTGGCACAGCACAATCTATCAAGCCATCTCGTGTTCTCTCGAGTGGCGATTGTGCTTGTTAGCAACGGTTTGCCAAGATAGCGGAAGTGTACCGAGGTTTTCTGCTTCTCTTTTTCCGGTAAAAAGAGAAGAGTGTAAGTGCTAAACTAAATATATATGCGTGACATACACTGGCGCCGACTTAATTTAGGGCTATTCATTGCCATACTAGTCATAAATGGCTATATCATCCTTATGCCACTACTCCCTGCCATTTCGTTTTGGTGGCATAGTCGGGACCCTCAGGCAACTCAGGTGTATTCGGACCGCCTATACGAGAGCTCACCGCCGAGTAGCTCAGAAAACCCAGCTACTACGCCAAAAGATGTAGCCTTTCGCGCTGGACCATATGCCGATGGCCTGGTTATCCCAAAAATGCTACTCGACACCCCTCTCGTCGAAGGGCCCATGTCAGATAGTTTTGCCCTATTGAAAGCTGGCGCTTGGCGCTTACCAATCTCAGCCGCCCCGGACGAGGGCAGCAATACGGTTATCGCTGGTCATCGATTCTCTTACACGGGACCACGCGGTGTATTCTATTATCTCGATAAATTATCCGTTGGGGATGAGATTGGCCTCTGGTATCAAGGCACCTTGTATCTCTACAGCGTGTCGAGCACTCGTACTGTACCGGCAACCGAAGTCAGCGTCCAAGAACCAACCAGCGACACGCGGCTGACACTCTACACCTGTACCCCACTCTGGAATCCTGTCGATCGATTAGTGGTCGTTGCAACCCCGAAGGAGGCATCATGAGAGAACGAACGAAATTTTGGATATTGCTCGGCATCTTAATGCTCAGTGTCGCACTACTTCTCATACTTAATAATCGCGCAAGTAGCGTACTGTTTCTGTAAAGAAAAACGACCACGTGATGTGGTCGTTTTATACCTAAGTCGAATATAACTACTACATCATTCCCATGCCGCCGCCCATATCAGGCGCGTCAGCCCTTGGCTCAGGCACTTCGACGACAAGTGCACCCATCGTCATACTCGTACCAGCGATAGAAACAGCGTTTTGCAACGCTTCTTTCGTTACCCGTGTTGGGTCGACGATACCCGCAGTCTTCAAATCAAGCAGCTTGGTCGGATTATTGACGTCCACGCCTTGCCCAGCTTTGGCTTTCTTCACCTGAGGTAGCCACTCGTCTGGGTTGAGGCCAGAGTTTTCCATCAATATCCGGAATGGTTGTTCGAGCGCACGTATCAACAGTGCCCGGCCAGCTGCGGTTGAACTATCTTTATCTGTCGCTGCTACAACTGCAGAAAGATTTACGAGCGTCACGCCACCACCAGGCACAACACCTTCGGCGAGAGCCGCCTTGACTGCTGCGACAGCGTCATCGACACGATATTTCTTCTCTTCGATTTCGGTCTCGGTAGCACCACCGACTTTTATGACGGCAACTTTGCCATTGAGGGCTGCTCGGCGCTTTTCATACGTATCTTTGTCGAACGAACTCGTCGTCGTATCAGCCTGAGTAGCAAGTTGCGTCATGCGAGCCTTCACCGCTGCAACGTCACCAGCCCCTTCGATAATGGTTGTTTCATCCTTGTCGACGATAACCCTGCGGGCAGTACCGACCACGTCGAGATCGACATTTTCAAATGTCATGCCACGGTCATCGGTAATCACCTGCGCACCGGTCAAAATTGCGATATCCTCGAGTAGTTCTTTGCGCTTATCGCCGAAAGAAGGAGCCTTGATAGCAACCGTGTTCAGCGCACCCTTCAGGCGATTCAAGATAAGCGCACCCAGCGCATCACCTTCGATTTCCTCAGCGATGATGATGATATCTTTCTTGCCTGTCTGGATAATTTTCTCGAGCAACGGGAATATTTCTTGCGCCGAGTTGATTTTCTTGTCAGTAATCACGACGGCTGGTTTATTGTAGACTGCCTCCATGCGACTTGTGTCAGTCACCATGTATGGGCTCACGAAGCCTTTGTCGAAGGTAAAGCCCTCGACGATTTCGCTCTCGAGCCCAAGCCCCTGACCCTGCTCGACAGTGACGATGCCTTCACGGCCGACTTGTTCCATAACCTCGGCGATAAGCACCCCAATTTCGTTGTCCCCAGCAGAGATGGTGGCGACTTCTGCGACGCGCTTCTTGTCGTTCTTGATGTCTTCGCTCATGGCTTCGAGCTTGATTATCACCTCTTTTGCGGCTGCTTCGAGCCCTGCACGGAGCTGCATCGGATTGTGACCGGCAGCTATCAGCTTGTTGGCTTCGCTCAAGATGTGATAGGTCAATACCGTCACGGTAGTAGTACCGTCACCAGCCATGTCGTTCATCTTGCTGGCAGCTTGTTTGATAAGCTCTGCACCGACTTTGTAGCCGAGCGTCTCGTCGTCGACATCAGCGATATCGACACCTTTTGCGACCGTGACGCCATCGTGTGTCACTGTTGGCGCACCGTAGCTCTTGCTAATCACGACGTTTCGCCCCTTCGGACCCATCGTCATCTTTACTGCGTTGTATAAAATCTCGGCGCCAGCCAGTACGCGGCGGCGAGCTTCTTCATCATAAAATACTTTTTTGGCCATCTTATCTCTTCCCCTTTTCAGCTAATTTATCCTCGATGCGACCAAGTGATTCGGCCGTCTTGGCGGTATTGGACTCGATACGATATAGCCAAATCATCACCAATATCGCAATAATGAGCTCAATCATGTGCTACGCCTTCACTTTCGCGAGGATGTCTTCCTCTTTCACGAGCAAGTACTGCTCAGCGTCGACTTTTACCTCGGTCTGGCTATAACTCTTGTAGACGATTTTGTCGCCAACTTTTACATTTTTTACGCCTGTTGCG
Source organism: Candidatus Saccharimonadota bacterium (assembly GCA_024635495.1). GTDB lineage: Bacteria > Patescibacteriota > Saccharimonadia > Saccharimonadales > UBA4665 > JAGXIT01. The sequence continues at coordinate 204,693 of JAGXIT010000005.1, read as the reverse complement.
ACGGCAACTACCTTAGCGACGGTTGGCTTTTCTTGGGCTCCCCCAGGGATATACAGACCACTCGCGGTCTTGGTGGCTGCTTCTTCGTGCTGCGCGACGACATAGTCAGCCATTGGTTCAATCGGTACAGTCATACTAGCTCCTCCTATTTAGATGAAACTTTAGCGTTTCTCGCAAAAAATAATGCCAAAGTACTAGCACTCACTATACTAGAGTGCTAATTCCCGGTCAAGAACTGTATATTTTCAAAAGCTCAAGAATTATCGAACTTCGGCTGAATTATATAAGCGTTCGAATTGGATGCACGTGATACATCGAAATTTTACCAAGTAACCCGCTCAAAATAGTACTATTGCTACCGTCTAGCCCTTCACGGGTATAATTCTGGGCATTTGCTTGATCCAGTTCAAACACCGATTGTTTATCTCTAGGGTTTGCTACTAGAATGAACGTTTGATTGACGCTTGTGAGCCCTGCCTCAGCTTCCTGCACGGTGATCGTTGTATTATGGCTAATCTCAGGGGTTGGTATGCCTATTTCTATAAGGTCTTCACCGTCACCGATTTGCTGTGACTCGCCAAGCCGATACCATAACAAATCTATCTCGCGGGCAGCGTCATATTCTTTAGTTACCCATGCAAATTGCGCCCTGTCTTTCTTTGTCTTCTCTTGAATATGTAACGCTGTCAGTAACTTGAGCTCTGCGGCTATCATAAGCTCGCCAAAGAAATCAGCTGGAGATAGCTGACTCTCGTGTGGAGTGTGATTAGCTCTAGGGCTCTCTGAGCCACCGGGTTGTTCCATGTTCGTCATAATTTAGCCTATATTACCATTTTTGTTGATTTTTGTCTATACGTGTATTATACTTCGTTAGTCCTGAAGGATAGGATGCCGCAAGACAAATGCACCTCTACAAGCAGAGATAGGAAGACACAATGGGAAAACGGAATTCCTCAGTAAGCGCCTACCTCAGTGCTGGCAGCGGAAACGACAAGGTCGTCGTTGAGCTGGCACTGAAGCGGGAGCCTTCGTGGGTTGACGGACACACGTACCGCCTCGACATGCACCTCTACTCGACGGACGAGGATCTCTTCGAGAGGGCTCTCCGCGAAACGCAAATCCACCGGAACTTCCACTCCATTGAAGTTCACGGTCGCACGGATGCACCGCTTTCGAAGATGCTGCTCATCAAGGTCAAGACCGGCGCTTCTGCGGACCCAAAGGCATACGCCTACCAGCTCTGCGAGGAGATACTGAACATGGTTCGGCTCACCGTCAGCCCTTTGGTTGACGATCTTGCCGCCCAGAAGCAGCACCACGTCGTCGTCAAGACGTCATCGAGCAATACGGAGTCACGTGGTTACGTGAACCGGCACTAGCCAGGACATCTCCGGGAGGAGCGTTACGCAATGATGCGTACAGTATGGACAGAAAGTTATGGGCACTCTTTCTGAACATTTTCTGTGTTGCCACTAGGCGACGCGCTCCTTCCGGAACCCCTGGGTTCGAGTTTTGAGAGACATTATTTGTCTCCGCTTTTACCAAAGCGTTTGCATCACATGCAATCAACACTCGAACCCAATTTCCCAATTTTATACATCTGAACCCTATAACTCTCGTAATGCGCACGAAAATTATCTACTCAAAGTTATTCTCACGACAACAATCTATGCGTACAGTTGAAAACTAGCTTAGTCTGCGCACGGCGTCTTTGGTGGTGCCAATTTCGTCCCATGGGTGTTCGCCATCGGCACGCTCGATAGTCTTTTCGTGGCCTTTACCGAGCAAGAGTACGGTGTCATCCGCAGAGGTAGTCTGGCCGACCGCAAAGGCAATCGCCTCCGCGCGGTCATGGATGAGGAATAGGTTCTTGTCTCGAATCTTGCCGGCTTTCTCTGCACCTTCAGCGATTTGATTCATGATGCCGATGCCGTCGATATCTCGGTCATCTTCTTCGGTCACCACAACTTCATCAGCGTACTTCCCCGCCAGCTCGCCTTGAATCGCTCGCTTGGCCTCATCCCGACGCCCGGCTGAGCCAAACATCACGATCAGCTTGCCCTTCACTACTGGGCGAAGATCCTTGAACAGTTTCTCGAAACTGTCTGGCGTATGAGCAAAATCTACGATAATCGAAGCATCTTGGCCTTCTTCAATAGAAGTCATGCGGCCCTCGACACCTTTGAGCGCTGCGATTCCTTGCTCTATTTGCGCCTTAGTCAGCCCTAGTACTCGGCCGACAGACACGGCCGCCAAGGTGTTATACACATTGAAACTACCCGGCAAGTGACTCTCGATATGATAGGTGATATCTGCCGTCTCGGCTTTGTAGCTCAAGCCATCAGAACGCAATTGAACCTCTTTTGCTTGTATGTCACCCGCTTGAACGCCGTAGAGCACGCTATTTTCCGTTTCTGCCACAAACTCGGCCGCCACACTATCATCCGCATTAGCGATGCCGAGGCGCCTTCCTCGTGCGTTACGCTGCGTAAGGCTAAACATACTCCGCTTTGCAGCCACATAGCGCTCAAAGGTTTTGTGATAATCCAGATGTTCATGGGTCAGGTTGGTCACCACTGCGATGCTATACGGTATACCCCATACACGGTGTTGTGCGAGTGCATGAGAAGTAGTTTCGAGTATAAGTAGGTCCACCCCTTGTGATTTCATCCATTTGAGTCGCTGCATCAGCTCGGGTACCGGCACATTCGTCATGTGATGAACTTGCATCTTGATATCTTTACCAATTCCATAGCCGACAGTCGTCATGAGCCCGGCTTTGTTATAGCCAGATTCTACTAGCATTTTATGAATGAGGAATGCTGTCGTCGTTTTGCCGTTTGTGCCAGTCACGCCAATTACTTGCATATTACGAGCTGGAAAGCCGTAGAGGATGTTGAAAAACACCGCTTCTGCAAAGTGTCCAAGCGGTTCAATTTTCTGAAACAAACCACGCGGTACGAGCCGCTTTACTATTACGCGTATATTCATATGCCCCAGTATAGCAAGGAGAAGAATATCTGACACCTGTATTTGCATCCATCTGCACCGCTGTTACACTAGAAGGCATATGAAAGTTTTGGGTATTGAGAGTAGCTGTGACGAGACCGCGGCCGCAATCGTCGAGGATGGCGAACGGTTATTATCGAACATTGTTGCCTCATCGATGGATTTGCACATCCAATATGGTGGCGTCGTGCCAGAGATCGCCGCTCGCAGTCACATCGAAGTTATCAACGGTGTTATCCAGCAAGCACTCGATGAAGCGAGCTGCAGCTGGAATGATATCGACGCTATCGCCGTCACCTACGGTGCTGGGCTCGGTGGATCGCTGCTTATCGGTGTTCTCACCGCTCGCACCCTGGCTATTACACACGACAAGCCACTCTATGCAATCAACCACGTCGAGGGACACGTCTATGCAAACTATCTGACCTCTCTCGGTGAGTCCCCTGCCCTGTCAGATTATAAGCTTCCCGAGCGGCAGCCAGACTTCCCCGTTCTCGCCCTGATTGTCAGTGGCGGACATAGTCAATTAACGCTCTTTCGCGACCACTTCGACTACACACTCCTGGGGCAGACGCAGGACGATGCGGTTGGTGAAGCCTTCGACAAAGTCGCTAAAATCATCGGTCTCCCCTACCCTGGCGGCCCAAGTGTCGGCAAGAAGGCACTTGAAGGTGATGCTCACGCTTACCCCTTTCCGAAAGCAAAGATGACCGGTAAATACGACTTCAGTTTCTCGGGCATCAAGACAGCTGTATTGCGTACCGCACAAGATGCGATCGGCGAAGATTTCTCGTTTCCGAGCAAGGACATTCCGAGTCGCTTAGACGAAGTACAAAAAGCGAACATCGCGGCGAGCTTTCAGCGTATCGCTATCCAGACAGTTGTCGATAAAGCACTCATCGCCTACGAAGAATTCTCACCAAAAACCGTCATTATCGCCGGTGGGGTTGCTGCTAGCCCAGAACTTCGTCGCCAACTCGCCGAAAGGCTTCCCATTAGCATCTCGTATACCGATCCTCGTCTCTGTACTGACAATGGTGCCATGATTGCCACGCTTGGCTGTTTTCACGTGAAGTATGGTCGTCCAGCTGCCGATCCGTACACGCTCGATATCAAGCCAAACTTGAGCATGTAACAGGCAAGGGGGGGTCGGCGCCAGCGTACAAGCGAGAAGTATTATGCAATGAATAACAGGGGTGATACAATAGAGCTCATGAATCTGCCAAAAAATTACGAATCAAACCAATACGAATCAGACATCTACGCTCTGTGGGAGAAAAGCGGTGCTTTTGAGCCAACCGGAAAAGGCAAAAGCTATACCATCGTCATGCCACCGCCTAATGCCAATGCAAACTTACACATCGGCTACGCACTGACGGCTGCTCTTGAGGATATACCCGCTCGCTATCACCGCATGAAAGGGGAGCGAACACTCCTTCTTCCAGGGGCGGACCACGCTGGCTTCGAGACACAAGCCGTCTACGAGAAACATCTCGCCAAAGAAGGGAAGAGCCGCTTCGACTTTTCACGTGAAGAACTCTATACCCAGCTGTACGACTTCGTAGCTACTAATCGCAACAGCTTCGAGGGACAGATACGCAGTCTCGGCGTCAGCTGTGACTGGACCAGATATACCTTTACCCTCGATGAAAAGATCGTAACTCGTGCCTACCAAACGTTTAAACAGCTGTGGGATGATGGCCTCGTTTACAGAGGTGAACGTCTTGTAAACTTCTGTACGTTCCATGGCACTGCCTTCGCTGATATTGAGGTTGAGTACAAAGAGCAAAAGACACATCTCTGGTACCTCAAATATCCACTCGTCGACGGGAGCGGGGAACTGATAGTTGCGACAACCCGGCCAGAAACAATGCTCGGAGACACCGGTGTAGCCGTCCACCCAGATGATGAGCGCTACAAACAGTATATCGGCAAAACTGTACGTCTACCGCTGACAGGCAGGGAAGTGCCAGTAGTCGCCGATGAGTTCGTCGAAACCGGCTTCGGTACCGGCGCCGTAAAGCTCACACCAGCTCACGATCAAAATGACTATGACGCCGCAGAGCGACACGCGCTCCCGAAGATTACGATTATTACTCACGAGGGTAAGCTATCTGACGAAGCGCCAGAAAAATACCGCGGCCTATCTGTACTTGAGGCACGAAAAGCAGTTGTCGAAGACCTAGAGCAGGGCGGGGTAATCGAAAAAATCGAAGATCTCACGCACAATGTCGGGCAATGCTACAAGTGTGGCACTGTCATCGAACCACTCCTACGCGAGCAATGGTTTATCGATATGAAGCCGCTCGCAAAGCCTGCCATCGAAGCGCTCAAAGCGGAGAAGATTACGTTTTATCCAGCGGCCAAGCGCGACCAACTTATTGGTTACCTCGAGGGATTACGTGACTGGAACATCAGCCGCCAAATAGCCTGGGGTATCCCGATACCCGCATTCCAGAATGTCGACAATGCTGAAGATTGGATTTTTGATGAGCGGGTTGACCAAGAAATCATCGAGGTGGACGGCAAGACGTATCACCGCGACCCAGACGTATTCGATACCTGGTTCAGTAGCAGCAGCTGGCCATTCGCCACACTCGGCCTTGGCAGTGATGACTTCAAGCACCACTATCCACTTAGCCTCATGGAAACAGGCGGTGAGATTCTCTACCCATGGGTCAGTCGTATGATTATGCTCGGGCTCTACGTGGCCGGGGATGTGCCATTCCGCGAAGTTTACATCCATGGCTATGTCATGGCCGAAGACGGCTCAAAAATGAGTAAAAGCATTGGCAATGTCGTCGACCCAATGCCTGTCATCGAGGAATATGGCTCTGATGCGCTCCGAATGGGTATCATCGCTGGTCGCAGCCCAGCCGTCAACAGAGGGTATGACCCTCGACGCATCGAAGAAGCTCGCAACTTCTGTAATAAGATCTGGAACATTGCCCGCTATGCCGAGAACCGTCTAGGCGATGGCTATACTCACGCCCCTGATGCAGATCCTACGACCGATGCCGAACACTGGGTGCTGGATAAGTTACAACAAACTACCGAAGTTATCGGTACACACTTAGACAACTATCGCTTCGCTGAAGCCTACGAAACGCTGTACCACTTCGTGTGGGACGATGTCGCAGATTGGTACATCGAGGCGAGCAAATCAGAAAAGGGCGGGGGAGTCCTCGGGCACGTGCTAGAAGGTGTCCTGAAACTTGCCCATCCATTCGCGCCATTTGTCACTGAAACCATCTGGCAGACACTTGCTTGGACTGGAGACAGCATCCTCGCAACGCAATCATGGCCAAAAGCACACAAAGCAGACGCAAAAAAGGCTGAGTTATTTGAGGCAGCTATGACCATAGTGGTTGAAGCTCGTGGTCTCGTGCGCGCACTTGGGCTCGAAAAGCCGACACTATACTACACCGATGTACCTTTCTTGAGCGAAAATGCTGAGCTCATCACCCGACTCACCGGCTTAGCCGGCGTGAAAGAGGTAAGTGGCGGCGCCGGCCTGCATCTGACAAGCACACCTTACACCTGTTGGCTCGATGTCGACTCCTCTGTCACTGAGGCGCACGTAGAACGCCTAGAAACCCAAAAGTCTGAGCAACAGTTACTTGTCGCGAGTTACGAAAAACGCCTCGCAAATAAGTCATACGTGCATCAGGCGCCAAAACATGTCGTCGAGCAGACACACCAACAACTCGCAGACACAAAAGCAGCAATTACCCGTATAGAACTAGAGCAAGCTCGCTTCTCCGGCGCCAGCGAAACCTAATCCCAATTAAATATGAGCAAAGCGAACGAGGCGACAGCCGAGCTTTAGTGCAGGTGGAGAGCTATTGCGAATGTACTTCGAAATAGCGAGGAGGAAGAGGTCTTCCCTGTAGTCTAAGCCTGCAATGCGCTTGAGACGGCGACAATTGTGTCCTCTGGCTGGTAGGATTGAAACTCCATCGTGTGCCAACCGTAGCGACTTGCGGCGACGAGATTCGAGCGATCATCGTCTATAAGCATAATTTCATTCGACGCCACTCCAGCCATTTCGGTAGCGATTTCATACATACCAGGCTCAGGCTTGAGAGCGTGCACCTCAGAGGAATCTACAATGACGTCGAACTTGACTGGAGGCAATAAACCTCGGTCTTGCAAGGTCTTGACGAGTCCAGGCATGGTATTGGTCAAAAGACCAATACGGTAATTTTCTGCTACCCAGGTTACGAGCTCTGCCATGCCGGGCATTGGCTCAAGCGCATCGAGATAATATTTATACCAGTCAACCATGATGCCTAGACGCTCTGCGAGAGCAGTATTTAACTCATCAACCGTCTTATCGCCCCTGTTAACTGCTTCGTTGAATTGCCAATAAATTGATTCGACGACATCTTGTGACACGCCACCTTCTTCAGCAAGTTGTGCGAATGAGCTTGTAGCAGCCCGCACGAGACAGCCATTCATGTCGAAATAAATGAAGCTTGCGCCGTTTTTTGAGACCTTCTTGGCGGCTTTTTTGGGTTGAGAAGGAGCTTGTGGTGGGACACCAGCCATAAGTTCATCGAGAGATATTCCAAGTGTTTGGGCAATTTGCTGAATCGTAAAGACAGACGGCGATTTGATAGCGCCTCGCTCAATTTTGGCGAGCGTCGAGTAGCTCAAGCCTGATTTTTGACAAAGCGTCTGCTGTGTAAATCCATACCGTCGGCGCGCAGCTTGCACAACGGAACCCAACCTCTTTTCATCCATAGCCATACTATACCAGTTGGTTTTGGCATTTACTAGCAAAACTAGCCATTTCACGCCAGCAACTATATTTGCAGTTTTTCGGCAATTTCAGCTCGAATGCCGCAAGCGGGTTAGCGGTGCACCCGGCAAGATGCGCTTCGCTTGCACGACATTCGCTTTTCGGAGCAAGCTCCTGCACGCTCACGCCTGTACGAACCTTCGTTCGCTTCGCTCACTTCTACGGTTCTCAAATAGTCCAAGAGGAACCAATAAAAATACCCCAGACAAGCTGAGGTATTTTTATTGGTGCACCCGGCAAGATTCGAACCTGCGACCTTCAGTACCGCAAACTGACGCTCTATCCAGCTGAGCTACGGGTGCATAACTTATTTCGCACTATGAACGAAAAAGTAACAGGGGTAAGTTTACCACATAGACAAGACTAATGCTAGGCCTGAATTATGGATACTCATCTGTTACAATAAGTTTACGCAAGGAGAGATCGCATAGTCCGGTCTAGTGCGCTGCACTCGAAATGCAGTATAGGGGCAACCCTATCGAGGGTTCGAATCCCTCTCTCTCCGCCAAATAAAGAATCTACCGTTGGTAGGTTTTTTATTTGGTTAAGAAAGATATGAGAACCCGTAGGGTTCGGCGTACGAGGAAAGGAGAGTAATCCTGTGCTTGCATAGGATTATCGAGTACCGCAGGAAGGAGTGCGGCTAACAGCCGCGCGATATCCCTCCCGAGCGAAGAAGCGCAAAGCACGCTATCCCTCTCTAGAAGATAAACAGGGTTAGCTATTCTTGCGACGGAGGCGGACTTGGTAGTAAAGCGTACTACCCGCGACGGCTATCGCGACAGGGGTGAGAAGACTTGCGGGGCCGGTGTTAGCAAGCTCTGTAGAGCTACTACCTGCGACGGCGGGTACTGTTGTAGAGGCAGAGCTGGTCTGTCCGGTGCTCACACTTGTGTCGGCTGAGCCTGTGGACACAGAAGTATTTGAACTATCTTGAGTTGTGTCACTTTGGACGGTTGCAGTTGTCTCTGTTGTCGTCACGTCAGCAGTATCATTACCGCGCCAAAATAATAGCCACAGCAGTAGCCATACCACACCGATGATAACCACGAGGGAAACTAGTAACCATACTATTCGACCGATTAACGACATTCTATTCTGCTCGTACATATACGCACTCCCGTTTATACACTTAGGTATACAATAGCAGAATAATTACACGCGAGCAAGATGGGTATATAACTAGCTTATGGTATTAGAACCGTAGACGTTTAAGTAAACCATCCATTGGATCGGCCTTGTGCTGTTCCATTGGCAGGTAGGCTACGAGATGATCAATGAGGCTATCAACCTGCTCTGGGTCTACATGTATGGTCACCATGGGCATGAATCGCTTGAGGGGCACCATCGAGACTTCGATTATCGTAGCATCTTCTGAGAATGAGAATGATTTGAAATCACTGAGCGCGTATACTTTATTTCCAACGCGAATCGCATTACCTTCGACTGCATAGTCTTGCACCTTGGGCTGACGCGCCGCAAATACTACCAAACCAGCCAAAGCGACGAATACGATCCCCGCAGACACAACATCCCGCGTCGCAAAATATACGATGGCTGCGATGACCGCTGCACCAAAAGTGCCGGCCAAATACCACTTCGCCGTTTTGTCGTGGTGTAGATATTCAGATGCAGTCCACGACAGAGATGGTTCTTGCGAATTTGCAGGCTGGGGACTTTGCATCGGTTCGTCGCTAGGCATACTTGGGCTAGGTGCTTGTGGGGCAGGGGTAATGGGCTGTTCTGGCACGGGTTGAGGCAGAGCCTGTTGTGGCTCGGGTTGTTTCTGGGTAGCATCTACACCATCCGGCGAGATTACACTTCCTGGTCCCTTGTCTTCCATAAGCGTTATTGTAGCACTTATGGCTGTGGCATTAAACGTAAAACCCCCTCGAGGGGGATAGCGTGCTTTGCACTTCTCCGCTGCGACGTGCTCGGAATACTATTCCTGTGCGCGTCCTAACTACGCCGAACCCTCCGTTCGCTTCGCTCACTTGTGCGGGTTCTCATCCGTCTCATACCAAGATAAAAAGGCCTACCCTTTCGGGCAGACCTTTTTATCTTGGCGGAGAGAGAGGGATTCGAACCCTCGCAGGGACTCACGCCCCTCTAACGATTTAGCAAACCGTCCCCTTCAGCCACTTGGGTACCTCTCCTGATTGCTAGTATTGCTCTGATATTCTAACAGAGGCGGCCCTGCGAATAAAGCATGATTTGGCGGAGAGAGAGGGATTCGAACCCTCGGTACCGTTGCCGGCACGCTGGTTTTCAAGACCAGTTCCTTCAACCACTCGGACATCTCTCCTAGATTGTTAAAACAACAGAGGTGATTATAACAATAAACCTCCGGATGCGCTAGCTCGGTTGCGCAAATACAACTGCATCAACCTGTCGAGCACCTGCTTTTTTGAGAATACGCGCGGCCGTTTCTACGGTCGCCCCAGTAGTTAACACATCATCAACCAGCACGATGTGCTTATCCTGTAGTCTATCAGTATATACAGCCCGAAAAGCCCCCTCAAGGTGTCGAAGGCGCTCAGCTCTCGTTGCACCGACTTGATGTGCTTGCCCCTGGCGTGCCAAGCAATTAGCTCGGGTTAGGCCGGTTTGGCTAGAAATTTCTTTGGCAAGTAATTCGGCCTGGTCATAGCCACGCTGCCGTACACGACCAGTCGCCGTCGGTATCGGGACGAGCAGGACATCTTCCGGGCACGCGGAGAGCAGGGGAGCCATAGCTGTCGCAATCGGCACAGTCCCACCACGCGCTCTCTGGTATTTCGTGACTTTGAGCAATTCTTTTGGTAAGTCCGTGTAATGTACTGCCACGTAGACATGGCTGAGTGAACTTTTGGACCGGCAGGTGGTGCATGTTGCATAATCGCGAGTCGTCGCTTTGCATTTATAGCAGCGAGACGGCACTATTGGTAGATGCTGCGCGCAACTCGAACACAAAAGCGTATCAAGCTCTTCGCCACAGCCCACGCAAGTGAACGGTGCATATAGTCGAATTATTTGTTCAAAAACAGACATGTTGTAATTCTTTCGTTGTAAATATGTGCCCCCAGCCTTGCACGCTGTTACGTTCGTCAGTTATACTGAATTTAACATAAACACGCAAATAATCTATTTGTAATCCGGTACAGCCGGCGGAGGGTAATAACTGTTATGGCGCGAAGAAACCGCGACGATGATTTGCTTCTAGAAGAAGATGAATTAACTGCCGCCTTTTTAGGTGACGATGAAATTGCAGTGCAGGCGACTACTGCAGAGCAATCACAGAGCAACAACGAGCAAGATTGGAATGATGATGAGGCAGTTCTGCCTGGTCAACTCGCTGTAGACGTCTACGAGACGAAGGAAAAGCTCGTCGTCAAGGCTCGCACCGCTGGTGTGAACAAAGGTGAGCTGGATGTCAGCATTGCCGACAACACACTCAGTATTCGCGGTACCTTGAGCGCAGGCAACGAAGAAGAGGTAGAAAACTACTTCGTCCAAGAATGCTACTGGGGCGAATTTAGCCGCAGCATTGCACTACCTGTCCCTGTTAAGGAAGAAGATATCGAAGCAGTCCTCAAAGACGGTGTTCTCACTGTCAGCTTCACGAAGGTCAAGCAAGACACGGTCAAGAAGATCCAAGTCGTATAAACTACTCCAGTTCATACTTCATAAAAACCTCGGGATATCCCGAGGTTTTTATATTGCATACGTTGTTTTGCGCCAAATAAAAATCCCCGGTTTATCGCCGGGGATTTTGTGTTGAGTCTTTTGTATTAACTGACTACTTTTTCTAGTACGAATCGGACGATGAACTGCGCCAGGGCGACGACGATAAGACCAATAATCGCGTAGACGATGGTATTCTTCGCTGCGGTAACCTTCGCACTATCACCACCAGAGGTAATGTAGCGGAAACCACCGTAGACAATCATGATGACCGCGACGATGCCGACGATCCCAGAGAAAATATTTACAGCTTGAGTTATTATACTATTTACATCGGTTGATGCACCCGCAGAGCTGCTACAGTCACCTGTCCCAGAAAGTGAAAGATCTGTGCCTGAGCACAGCTTATCCTGGAATTCGGTTGCTGCGTGTGCAAATGCTGGCACCGCCAGTGGGAGGATAAACAATGCGAGCATCGCAATGTAGAGTCCTAGTTTACTAATAATTTTCGTGGTCATGTGAAGTAACGTTCCTTTCTATTGATTGTTCTCTTCAAGTTTATAGTAAGTATACCCTAATTTTCAATCATCTTCTGAATATGTCTTTGTTGTAGCGCCCCTATCAAGTGACCTTATTTAAAACGAACCGAACAATAACCTGCGCCAAGGCAACGATGATAAGCCCGATTATTGCAAAGACGAGAGTATTCTTCGCACTGGCAACTTTATTGCTATCGCCAGCAGCGGTGATGTACTTAAAGCCAGCTACTACAATCATGATGACAGCGACGATGCCGACGATGCCGGTAAAAATATTGACACCATTAGCGATAACGCTATTTACGTCTATACCGCCGTTGTTGGTTCCGTCACAACTTCCATCTCCGATCGCCTTACAGACTTCCTCTTGGTTAGCACTCAATGCAAACACAGAAGAAGACGAGGCAAGCAGCAAGCTCGAAAATGACATCGCGGTGATAAGCAGGGCAGCCAGGATGTTTTTGGTATTGTTTCGCATGATCAGTTTATAGCCTCCCGACCACAAATAGTATTACTGTTTGAGCCAATGCGATGATGATAAGCCCAATGATTGCCCCCGTGAGGTTTCTCTTAGCTCCGGCCGCCTTTTGGGCGTCACCACTGGAAGTAATCATCTGGAAGCCACTGAAAAGTATCATGATAACTGCCACGACGCCCGCAACACCCGCAACGATAGTAGAAATCTTGTAGAGCAGACCGTCCTTGCCGGTCAGTGGGTTTTCTGTTCCGGTGCCCCTGCTTTTACAGGTCGCTGAGTCTGGGTTTGTGATACAGATTTTGTCTAGTGGATCTTCAGCATAGGCTGGCTGTACGCTAGCAAACGTGAAACCAACCCCCAGTATGAGCAGAGAAGCGACCACGAGACGAGTCAATAGGGCGCGCACTAGGCAACTCCCTTCACGACAAGCCCCACGATAGAGTACGCCGCGAGGCACACGGCAAGTCCGATAAGTGCATATATGATAGTGTTTCTCGCTTTCGCAGTCCCGGCCGGATCGCCACCAGCTAGCATATAGCGAAGACCAGCGATAACTATAATAAGCACAGCAATTGCACCAAGGGTACCAAATAATATTTGCAAGATAGTAGCGAGCATGTTGCTTGGGGCATCATTAGTACCGTTATTTGGTAGTGGGCTCAGGTCGACTTGAGCTACAAATTGTAAGAGATGGTATTTTATCATTTAGCTTAATTGACTCCCTATGTATGATACCAGTGCCACGGCCACGATAGCCACGGCCACACCGACAAGCGCATTCAATATGGTCTCACGAGCCTTCTTCGCCCGCTCTGGGTCACCTTGGCTCGTCAAGAATTGCGCACCGCCCACGATTACGAACGCCACTGCCACAAGCCCGGCTATACGTACGAGGTTGTCTGCGATTGCTAGCATAACTCGCCCAAAGTCGCTTCCGCTACCGAGTAGTGAGAAATTCTCGATATTACACGTTTGTGCGCCTTTAGCGTTTTTTGCGAAGGTTTCGTTACCAAGAGGGTCTTTATCTGGTAAATAGGCAAACCACGGCTTCAACCCAAGAAATTCTTTGGAGCATTGGCTTGCGATTGTTCCACCACTACCATCTGGCTTGGGATTGTTCGATATCCCTCCAGGTGAGAAGAATTGTAGCGCGCTGTAGAGGAAGAGGAAGGATACTAAACCTACAAGAGCTTTCGTGATCGTACTCTTGCCCTTAGCTGCCTTCTGTGGGTCACCCGCAGACGAGGAGTATTGAATACCCCCCATGATTATGCCGATCACGACAGCAATCCCGGCTAGTACACTAAGTGTCGCGATAACTGGATTAATATACTTAGCGAACAGACATCCCGTTGCATCTGTTTCTGAGCCTGTCGGACAACAGACATTGTCATTCACCTTACCATTCGACGAAAGATAAGTCTCGTTAGGACCACAGGTAGCCTGTATAGCAGCTGCATTCGGGGCAGGGAGGACAAACCCAAGTGCACCAACCAAACCGATGGTGACTACAAGGGTGAGTATTGTTTGTTTCAATATACGTCTCATTTTTAGTAACTATACCGTGAAACAGTCAAGCGTTCAAGCTTCCGCTTATGCATACTTGACTAATGTGCTTGTTTATGCTAAAATCAAAACCATACAATTAGCAATTGCCCGAGATTGTTGGAGATGAAGCTTCGGCAGTCACGAGCTAATGGTAAAGGGACAAATTCATGTCGATAGATCACAATGAGCCAGTACCATCTAGAATAGACCAAGATGTAAGCAATACAGACCCGCATACTATTTTTTTGCAGATCATGCCGGAAGACGGTGTTGCGTTCGACGACCCATCACTAACCTTGTCTGAGCACTCGCCAATACCTGAAGTGCCCGAGACAAAAACCCCAGAGACCGAATCACCTGATCCGGACGATACCGACAGTCAGCCTACAAATGTGCCTAATGTCGCGCCAACAACTACCCCAGCTCAAGAGGCTCAACCCCCAAAAAACAAGCTTAAGAAGGTATTAATCATAGGTGGAGTAGCGGTTGGTGGAATCTTCACCGCTGTTATTGGTTATAGTATGTGGCTAAACGCAGAGTTAATGAACGCGCTATCTCAAGATGAGGGTAACAAGCCTGGCAATGATATTCCACCAGCAGCAGCAACCCTGAACCCAGGTGAAACAGATCAAAACAATAATACACAGGATTTGATAGGGTCCAAAAACGACATGACCAGCTCAGAAGCGCAACGCATTGTTGGCTTTTTCCCTACGGGTGACGTCTTAGGCCTAGATGTAGTTCAAGCGTTAGCCGACTGTTCACCAAAGGAAATCGACACCATACGAACCTACATAGACGACTTTGATCCAAATAATAACTCAGAGATAACTACCATCCTCAATCAACACGGGCTTGATACGACCGAAGTTCCTATAAATATGGACGCAAGAATCAGCGTGTCAAACGATTTCACTTGGGGCAATGTGCTTTATTTTACTCGTCACTTCACGGCGGGCGCCGACCCAGATGACGTACGTAAAGCCCTAATCAGTGCACCTCAAGAGGATATAAATATCTTAGAAGACGTACTGAGTGGCGCAGAGCCTCCTGAAGTATTGGCACCAGTCTTGGATAAATATGGAATCGCTGGACTGAACTGGGCTCCTGAGGTTTCTGCAACCTTTAGTTAATACCCACCACGCCATATTTATAAAGAATAGATTCTTTTAGCTAGCCTGACAGGTTATAGCCACAAGAGTTTTACTTGAATATCCCTGTTTACTCGCTTATAGTAATGCGTGAAGCGGATATATTTGATGCCAAGATTTTCAATCAGCCATAATAAGAGTGTAGCTATGCGGCGCGTAGCCTTTCTTAAGTATGCATTCGTGCTCTCTTTGTTAGTTCCGGTAGTACTAGCTCCTTCCGCCTTTGCTGCCACCTTAGGAGCCGTCCCTGACCCCGCGACAACTTATACATGGCAAGACAGACAGACAATTTCAATCTCTGGTGGTAGTGTAAAGCCCGGTCAAAAATTGCTGGTTGATATCAACGACAACAATCCTACAAGCACCAAAGGTATAATATTAGTATCTCAAGAATACATAGATCAAAATTGTTCTTTCCTCTTTTGGTGTAAGCAAACAACAGAACTGCGTGACTGCCGACTACCCCTAGCTTTGACCTTCACTAACAATGCTTCAAAAGCTACCCTTGGGATATATGATACCGGGCAAGAAGCTTACGATCCAAATAATCCCCCGCCTGATTTCTGTAGCCAAGATGTGAATGATACCTACGCCGGTAAAACTGTGTCGCTAGGCACTAGACCATCATCAGCTTCCACTACCGCTGAAACGGATGCCCAAAAAAGGGTCAGTATAACGGTAGTAACTAGGTTAAAAGATGCTGATGCGCCAGCCACTATCAAGGTAAACATTACTGGCGGCAGCACCCAAACCCTCACTTCATCAAGCAAGACTAATACACAGGGTGACGTCGTACAGTACTCGTTTAGTACAAAGCTTGAACCAGGTAACTATACGGCGAGAGTAAGCGGATTAACCGTAGATAAACAATCCGAGACTTTTGAGAAAAAGAAGTTCGAAGCCAGAAGCCTGCTCTTGGGCGATACGGAAGGCTACGGCGATAGGCAGATAAATGTTATTGTTGAGATGAACTTTGATACAGGAGGGGGACCTTCTGCTGTCGTAGGACCCTATGATATAACCCTATATGACCCAGAGGGCGCCACGGTAAAGACCGCTCAAACAAACTCAACCGAAAGTGTAGGCACAAGCAGCACGACAGCTGCAAACTACACCCTTCGTACAGTTCTTGAAGATGTCGATCCGGGCAACTATAAGATTTGCGTAGGTGCGGGAACAGAGTTTTGCAAGGACATCGTAAAAGCCGCTGGCTCACCCTTGCCGGTCACACTTACATTTACGGGCGCATCAGCCAATAAACTTACTACAGCTGCCGCGGTGGCAAACGGCGACGTAGCCGATAATTGCCCGCTGGAAGCAGGCGCGTCTATGCGTTGGCTGGGGTGTTCTATCTTCTTTGGGATAAAGGGGACAGCAGACAAAGTCGGTCAAGTTCTCGATGATTTGCTATTCACAAACACAGACACTTTATTTAGCCCTAGCACTTTGGCGGCGACTGATTTCTTTCGAAATGTCGGCATTGTGCTCATCGTTATCGCTGGACTCTTTATGGTCATCAGTCAAGCGCTTGGATTTGAGTTTCTCGATGCATATACAGTGCGGAAGCTGATGCCACGCCTCGGAGTAGCCCTCATCGGGATAGCCCTGGCGTTTCCTATCTTGAGGATAGTGGTCACACTTACAAATGATCTTGGTGGCCTGATTTATAGCGTACTCCTTTCAATCCCTGAGGCAGCAGGCGCGACCGGAAGCTCGGCTGATATTGGTACGGGTGTTGGAGAGGTATTAGGGGGGATTGGAGTTGTTGGAGTAGGTCTTGGAATATTTGCTTTCCTTGGGCCGTCGGGTGCGCTATCGTTGTTCGCAACTTTCTTGCTTGGAATACTCATCGGGCTATTAGTCCTGAGCGTTCGACAGCTCATCATATTCATCGCCGTCATTATGGCCCCCCTTGCGATTGCTGCTAGCGTCATACCGGGTGGTCAAAAATTATGGGGCTTCTGGAAAAACTCCTTACTCACTGCGCTCTTTATGTATCCCCTTATCATGGCCTTCATTGGGGCGGGTGCTGCCATGGCCTATCTCATCGCCTCAACTACAAACCCAGAGAACCCTACAGTAGGAATTCAGAGTAGTATGCTCGCACTTATCATATATTTTGCGCCTTTCTTTATGCTACCTTTTGCATTCAAAATGACCGGCGGGCTTATGGGCACAATCTTCTCTATAGCAAATGATAAAAACAGAGGGGCATTCGACCGTCTTAGCAAATATCGCCAGGGCAGATCAGCGGCAAATATGGAACGCATGAAGCAGGGCACTAGGTTTGGGGACGGTAGTCGCCTCGGTCATGCTTTTAACCAGGGCACCCGTGGGGCTGCCAGCATAAACGCGGATAATCTTGGCTATAACCCAAGGCAGTGGAGAAATAGACTACGCACAACCATGGAGGATCAAGCACATGATGCAGCCAGTGAATTTGGTGAGAAATCTCCGGAAGGAGCTGCTATATTTGGAGATGATGCAAAAGTCTGGGCCTCACAGCATACAGACAGGACTCGAATTAGCAATGCTTTAGCTCAACGAGACCCTGGCAGGTTTGCTGGTGAAGCGAATGCCCGTGCACGAAATGATGCGACGAACCAAATTCTACGTGCCCAGCGTGCAACCAATGGTGCTACTTTCCAGCGTGCTCGAGTCCGCGCACAAGCGAAGACCGGCACAGGATACCAGGATGCTAATGGCGCATTTAATGTCGGTATGATGCTCGATGATATTAATAGCGCCTACGGGGATGATAGAACTGGTTCCGAGCGAGCTCTGGCTGAAATGCGTAACTCTCTAGTGGGGGCAGGACAAATTGCTGGACAGGCTGGTTTCGGTGATTGGGCGGGTGCATTGTCTGCTCGCAGGACAGGAGGAGCAGGTTCAAGCGACGTCGATGTACAGAGACGGGTAATGGGTGGTGCGATTGACACCGCTTCACCAAGCTACGCACTTCACGGCAAGCCGTCGAGCGCCGCAGCTATGGCAACTGAGAGCTTCAACCGTATACAAGACATCAACAGAAGTATGAACACTAATGAAGCAGTAGTAGTTGGTAGAAACGAACGCGGTGAAGAGATTAGGCGCGTCGCAACACAGGAAGATCTCCACGCTATGTTAGGCGCGATGGATGGCGTCTACGAAGCCATGGGGCAGTCTTCTCCAGCAAATGCTAGTGCATACGCGAATGCAGTAATGGGTCAAAGACTCGAAGGAAGCACAGAGACAATTCAGCAGATGATTACCCGGTTAAGTAGCTCGAGCTACGAAAACGCACCCGAATATCACAACCGGAAGAAGTCTCTGCGTGCTGAAATTGATCGTGACGAGGCTTCACCTCAATTCATCGAACCTGCTGGCGGCGTGAGACCCCAGCAAGCACCCCATTAGGTTTCTGCGGTTCAATAGCAATTACCCCCCCTCAACAACACCAAACACCTATACCCTACTCGGGGATCTCTACTCCCCAGCCTCGTAATATACCTTGTGCGTGAATAACTTCTTTTGTAGCCTTGCGCATAAGACGTGTTTCACTCCTCGAATATTCTTTCCGATGTCGGTACAGAAAATCCTCAACTTTATTAGAATCAGCTATCGATTCACCATACAGAGTCCTGAGTATATTTATCCTACTGATAAGTTCTACGGCTTCTGCATACTTATTACCGGTCACGATTTGTTCTTCTTTCCCAGTTGCTGGATTGAGTCTCGTTAATGAAATACGGTTATCGGGATTAACTTGGTCAAGCGGTGGATGCTCGGCTGTATCAGATAAGCTTTTTGGTACGTGTAGGGTAGAAACCCCTCTGCCATCTCCATTGAGAACCTTTGTTGGCACGAAGGGAAATCCTACTTGTGGCTTGACTACGCGATGCGTAGAATCCCAGCGCTCAAGCGTGCCACCGTAAGTACCTTCCGTAGGCGGAAGTGATTCCTGATATTCGCTTGTTCTCCTGTGATCATTTCCCCCAAATAAAAATTTCCAAGCCTCTGATTTCTCTGGAGGGGTTTTTTCACCTTGCTTCGTACCGCGTGGTGAACGCGCGGCGCGTGAAGGATTTCCAAGACCTAAATGCTCCAGGGCGGCTATAGCCACCTGTAGGGCCTCTGGGGCAACTTGAGGTTGGGCTTCTATAGCGTCAGCCTCGTGGGGTACCTCGGGTGAAGCATTTGGAGCTTGTGGGGCTTGCGACTTACGACCAGCGCCAAATACCTCACTTGGTGAAGGAACAGGTGCGCCGGTAGAAGAATGTGAATGTTTTTCGCTCATGCTTGTACTATACACTATATGTGCAGTTTTTGCAAGTATACTCCTTATCCTTTGCGGTATTTTGCGGTATACTTGTGGATAGATGTCGACGTATAAAGTACTCCAGGATATTGAAGCAGAAGATAAACTTGTCGGGGCGCTGAGTCTCAGGCAATTTATTTATGCGGCTATTTCGGTTCTATTCCTCTGGCTAAGCTTTATCAGCGTCACCAAAGGTGCAGCGTTTCTTCTGCTAATCTTTTTGCCGCCGGCATTATTCTCGGGCTTCTTGGCCGTCCCATGGCACGGCGATCAGCCGACAGAAGTCTGGGCGCTCGCAAAGCTACGGTTCTATATCAAACCCCGTAAGCGTATCTGGAATCAGAGTGGGGCAAAAGAGCTCGTCACGATTACAGTACCAAAGACTGTTGAACGCCGCCAGACCGATGGCCTAAGCCAAACCGAGGTGCGCAGTCGTCTGCACGCGCTTGCCAACACTATCGATAGTCGTGGCTGGGCGGTAAAGAACGTGAATGTGAATATGAACACCGGTCTTGGTGGCAGCTACAACAGCTCCGACAGGCTGGTAGACATCAGCTCTACACTGCCGCGCGAAGTGAGTAATCTCGATATTCGTGCGGATGATGACATTTTGGACGCTCAGGCTAATCCTGTCGCACAACATTTCGATTCTTTGATATCAAATGCAGCAACAAACCAGCGACAGAAGCTACTCGATCAACTCAAACAACCAGCTCAGGCGCCCCAGCAGACAGCCCCAGCCCCCCAGACAGGCCAGCAGCCTCAATCCGCCCCTGATAACTTCTGGTTTATGCAACAGCAGCCGGCTCCGGTACCCGGGCAGGCAACCTTCCAGACAAGCTCAGTGATTACACCCGGATCGAATACTACAGAGGGAACGCCGATGCTACCACAAGCCGCTAACCCGACAGACGAAGAAGCGACCCTGGCCGCACAGCTCAAAGCGGCCAATAGCCAACAGGTAGCCGCCTCTGACCATCTCAAGCACATCAAAACACCCGAGGAGCTCGCCGCCGATGCCCAGCAGCAACAACAGCAACAAGCAATGGCGCAGGCCCAAAAAACAGCTGAAAATGCACGAAAAGCACAAGTGACATCAGATAAGCGTGCTGTTATAATGAACCTAGCAAGCAACGACGACCTGGATGTGGCAACACTCGCAAGACAAGCCCAAAAAGGGTCTCGGGGCGACGATGGTGAAGTCGTCATATCGCTCCGATAGTTTGACGAAAAGAGCATAAGCGTTAGGTGGGCAGCTTCAAACCTATGGATCCAAATCAACAAGCATATCCAACACAACAACCGCAAGGTACACCAGTGCAGCCTAACTTGCCGCCCCAGCAAGCATATCCGCAGGGAGTTCCTCAACCTACGCTCACAGCGCCCGTTTCGAGTCAACCAAGTGCTGGTGGTGTCTCGGCCTCGCCCCAAGGTAAGACAAACAGCACCCAGAACGCCCTAAACATCGCCGAGATCAGAGACGGCATCGTTATCATGAATGATGGCACCTTCCGGGCTGTCGTTATGGCGAAGAGCATCAACTTCGATCTCATGAGCCCAGAAGAACAAGAAAGTGCTGAGTATGGCTACCAGGGGTTTTTAAACTCGCTGTACTTCGACATCCAGATATTTATTCGCTCACAGCGAGTAGATCTGCAACCATACATCGAGAAGCTCGACAAAATCCGTACCGAACACGACAATATGCTCCTCGCGTTGCTTATGGATGACTACATCACTTATATCGACAACCTCGCCACACAGACAAATATTATGGACAAGAAATTCTATATCGTAATCCCGTATTCGGCAGAGACAGCTAGCACCAAGAAGGCTCTCACAGAGGGCAAGAACTTCTTTTCTGGACTCGCAGATATGTTCAATACACATGAGGATCACGTCGTGATAAATGAGGCTGAGCTCACAAAAGCAAAAGAAGAACTTCGAAACCGAGTCCAAGCAGTACTGGGTGGCCTACAACAGTGTGGCGTCCAAGGCCTTCCTCTCGATACCCAAGAACTTATCGAGCTCTACTACGACACCTACAACCCAGACACCGCCACCCGACAGCAACTCAAAAACTTCGGTGATCTCAACGCTGATGTCGTACAAAAAGGTCAGGGCATGGCGCCACAAGCTCACATGCAGCGGGAGTTGGACTCATAATGGCCAAGAAACAACCCCTCGATCCAGTTGCGCTCGCGCAAGCCCAAAAAGCCCGTGAACAAACTGAGGTAACTGCCGCCTTCCAAAAGGGCGTCACAGCACTTCGTGATTTCATCGCGCCGAGCAGTATTGAGTTCTCGAGCACGTACTTCCAAATCGGCACCCGCTACGCTCGCACATACTACGTATATGGGTACCCTCGGCAGATTTATACTGGTTGGCTGAGCGGACTTATAAATCTCGATGAAATTATTGATATCTCGATGTATGTCTATCCGGTCGAAAGCCAGGTAGTGCTCGAAAACTTGCGCAAAAAAGTCACTCAGCTTGAGGCTGGTATACAGATTGATTCCGAAAAAGGTCGTGTCCGCGACCCAGCCAAGCAAGCCCAAATCCTCGATGCCGAAGAGATGCGCGACAAACTTCAGGTCGGCGAAGAGCGCTTCTTCCGTTTCGGTTTATATTTCACCGTCTACGGCAATAGCATCGATGAGCTTGAATTTGTCAGCCACAAAGTCGAGTCTATGCTCGGGCAGCAGCTCGTCTACAGCAAGGCGGCAACCTCCCAGCAAGAGCAGGGTATGAATAGCGTCGTGCCACAGATGCTTGACCAGCTACAAATTCGTCGCAACATGAGTACGGGCGCTATCAGTACCAGCTTCCCGTTCACGAGCGCTGACCTCAGCCAAGACAATGGCATCCTCTACGGCATCAATATGCACAACTCTGGACTCGTTATATTTGATCGCTTCAGCCTAGAGAATGGCAACTCGGTTGTATTCGCAAAGTCTGGAGCCGGTAAATCATTCGCGGTTAAACTCGAAGCACTTCGTAGTCTCATGTTTGGCACTGAGATATTCATCATCGACCCAGAGAATGAGTACGAGCGCATGTGTGACGCTGTGGCCGGCTCGTATGTCCGACTGAGCTTGAATTCAACAACCCGTATTAACCCCTTCGATTTACCGAAAGTTGTTGATACCGACGAATCTGATAATGCATTGCGCAGTAACCTCATAACACTGCATGGCTTACTCCGTCTCATGATGGGTGGCGCACAAGCACAGATGATGGGCGGCAATACTACTCTCGTGCCGGCCCTATCTCCAGCAGAAGAGTCTGATCTCGATTCAGCACTTATCGACACCTATGCCAAGGCCGGTATAACACAAGATCCTCTCACGCACACCTCACCACCGCCAACTATTGCTGATTTGTATGACACCCTCTTGCATATGGGTGGCAGCGGCCCTCAACTTGCTCAGCGGCTTCGTAAATACACCACTGGAACCTTCGCCGGTATCTTCAGCCAGCCGAGCAATATTAATATAGATAACCCACTTGTTGTATTCAACGTACGTGACCTCGAGGACGAACTGCGGCCGGTTGCTATGTATATCGTACTCAACTTCATTTGGAACAAAACTAAGAGCGATCAAAAGAAGCGTCTCCTCATCGTCGATGAGGCTTGGCAACTCATGAAATACGAAGACAGTGCCAACTTCCTCTTCAGTCTTGCGAAACGCGCGCGTAAATATAATCTCGGCATTACCACTATCACGCAAGATGTCGAGGACTTCATGGGTTCACGTATGGGTCGGGCGATTGTGAATAACGCGAGTATGCAGCTACTCCTCAAACAATCAGCCAGTGCAATTGACGTCCTAGCTGACACCTTCAAGCTCACTAGCGAGGAGAAGAAGCGTCTCGGTCAGTTCCCAGTCGGACAAGGCCTCTTCTTCGCCGGACAAAATCACGTCCATCTGCAGATCATAGCCAGCCCGACAGAGACCGGCCTCATCACGACAAACCCTCAGCAGGTCGAAGCAATCAAGCAGGGTGACATGGGAAAGCAGGGTGGCACTATCGACCTCCAAAACCAGCTGACCCCAGGCAGCACAAATAACTTCTAGGTAGCGAAAACATGCCAGTTTACGACGACCAGGACACCAGAACAGAACTCGAACAGCGAGAACGCGACCCGACGCTTAGCAACAAGGATCGCCAAGAAGAAATTGATGATCTTGAAGCTGCTTTTCGTAAACCAGCTGCCGATACTAACTCACAGAATAATAAAAACGAAAGTGCGGCCGACGACCAAGTTGGCCAAGGCTTCACAGGCGACGGCAAAAAAAAGGCCGGGGGGAGTGGTGGCTTTTTCAATCGAAAAAGGGCGGCTATAACTGGTGGTTTACTTGGTAGTATCATGGGTGTTTTGGGTCTCGGTAGTTTCCTGTCGGGCCCACTGTCGTTTTTGCACGCTGCCGAATCTATCGCTATTCCGCATTTTTCTGCCACTCAGAATTTTACCGATTCACGGCTTGGTAGGGCCTTTATATACGCCAGAACAGGGAGTGTTGCTGATACACGCCTCGGTCTACTAGAACGTGCTTATAAGGGTCGCATCTTAAATTCCATGGAAAAGGTTGGCTTCAGACCTATAACCGATACAGACCTCCGTGGCCTCGGTAATGATTATTTAAAAGCCTGGCAGCTTGATACTACGATAAAAGGATCTCCTATAGAGGGAATGACAAAAGAGCAGGTAAACTCTTGGGCTAAAAATACTTTTGGTGATAACCCTAAAATAAAAGTAACCGCACAGGGGAACGGTAAAGTATATATACAACCAAAAGGGTTTGCGGCAGAAGTAAAATCAACCTACGCACTTAGTCGGCAAGCTGGGTATTCAAAAGTAACATCTGCGATGAGAGCTCGAATTCTTGGTCAGGCCTTTGATTTCGCTTTTAGCCCAATGCATAAACTTGATCAAAAGGTAAACTCTTGGGTTGTCGACAAAACATCAAAAGCCTTTGAGGACTGGAAAGCTAGGCGCGAGGCGGCGCTAAAGACAGGTAAAGTAGCCGTTACAGTAGATTCGACCAAAGCCCTGAGCGAGTCAGCTGACGGCAAAACAACACCAGTTGAGGGCGGAACAAAAACTCCACTTTCACCAGGGAAAGTAGGTGAGTCTATAAAAGCTGCTGCAAGTTCAACGCCCGGAAAGATAGGTGGCGCGGCTTTACTCGGACTAGGTGCCGTCTGCGTAGCTCATGAAGTGGCAAATAACTACGATGACTTTAAGTACGTACAAATCATTCAACCCCTCATTAGAACCGGTATGGAAGTTGTGGCATTGAGCAGCCAAATCACAGCTGGAGAAGATGTCGATATGACCCAGCTGAATTATTATGCTGAGCAGCTCGTACACCGTGATAGCGACGGAAAGATACTTGACGATTTCTCTATGGCAAAAAGTATTACCTATAACAACGGCGGAACCGGAGGAATTGAGTTATCTTCAAGATCAGACCTGCAGCCCGGTCTTCCTGACTGGCTTCAGTGGACAGATAACGCTGGTGTTTCAAGACTTTGTAGCACGACCGGTCAAGTTGTTGCTGGTGCCGTCGGGGTAACTGTCGGTGTAATTACGGGTGGCGTCTTTACGACGATCGCCGGCGCGATTGGTAGCGGCGTAGCTACCCAGGTAGTTTTAAACAAAGTGAGCGATATGGTGTCAGGTGACGCCGTTGAGGCTGCAGTCGGCGCTCAGTGGGGAGGGCAATCAGACTACGGAGTGAAGCTGGCGGCTGACGCACAGTCAATGCAGTATGCCGGAAACGCCCTAACAACAACTGAGATTGCGGCGCTAAATCAACAAACTGAAGCCTATCAAAGAAATGAGTTTCACGATAAAAGCTTATTAGCGCGATTGTTTGATGCAAAAGATTCGCATTCTTTTGTTGGCCAAATTATCGATACACATATTTTTGACATAAAAAATACCGTGGCTTCAATACGCAATGGGCTAGTTAGTCCTTCTTCGTTATTATCGAAGACTTTCTCAAATATATTTTCGCCTTCAAATGTATTTGCTGCGAGTAGCTATGACTATGGCTTGCCAACGCTTGGCTTCAGCCTAGAAGACCAAAACAACCCCCTCATAGACAACCCGTACGAAAACTCTGACTATGTAGCAAAAAATATATTGGATACAATCAACACAGAAGGCTCGAAGGCGCCAGAGTACATAGAGCGCGCAAAGAAATGCTACGACGTGAACATTACTCGAGTAGACGGAAACTGGGGAGTTACCTCAAATCTAAGTTCAGATGCGTTTAAGAGCATTTATGCCGAGAAAGGCTCCCAAGACCCTGTCTGTAGCACGCCTTCTTCTACCGACCCAGATTGGCTCCGTATACGAGCATTTATCGCCGACACCGCCGTGATGGAAAGCTGGGCATGCCTTCAGGGCGACGATACAGCTTGTGCGAATAGTGGATATGGTACGGTTAGTAACGATACGGCTACTACAGCAAGCGGATTAGATGTCACTCAATTACAAAAAGATTCGACGAACGTTTCTTGTGCTAACGGCACAGACGATTTAGGAATTCAGGATGGCTACGTGAAGGGAACGCTGGTAAAGATTCGTATTTGTGCAATCCCAGGTTTTAAAAGTAATGGGAGTGAAAGCCAACCCGGTAACCGTTATTCAATAGCCGGGGCTAATGGAAATGTGATTGTAAATTCAAGAGTTTCTGGAGCGTGGCTATCACTATTCAACGCTGCAAAAAAGGATGGAATAACATTCGGTGCATCAAGTGGTTTTAGAAGTATGGCACACCAGAATGCATTATACGCCAGCAATCCGGGTATAGCTGGCGTGCCTGGCACATCAAACCATCAGACAGGCTTAGCAATTGACCTTCAGGGGATGTCGGGCAAGAATATTAGCGCTAGGACATGTGCCGACAGAGTCACAAACCCAAGTAGTAATTACTGGACCTGGATGAATAACAATGCGGCAAGTTTTGGTTTTAGGCAATTAACTAAAGAAGCTTGGCATTGGGACCCAGTTATTGCAAGTTATAACTGCGGAGGGGATGGTACCTAAAGATGAAAGCATATCTAATAAGATCTTTTGGCTTCTTGGCGATGATTCTGTTTATGGCAATTTATGTTCCTCTTACGCCTGCGTTTGCGATATCACAAGCCCAGATTAACCTCTACAAGCAGGGTATCTTATATTATGATATCGATGCTTGTTCTGCGACCGCAAACAGCACACTATATGGCAAAGATAATCCGGAAAAAATCTGGAACTACTTCAAGACGCAAGGCATGGACGATGCTCATATTGCGGCTGTTATGGGGAATATTCAACAAGAATCCGGCTTTAACCCAACTATTATGCAAAAAGGTGGCACATCTAACGATCCAGTAGTCGCCGATCCGGGAGGTTGGGGGTTAGTACAATGGACGCCGGGGTCAAAGGTGCTCACGACGGCCAGCGAATATAATGTAACTGGTTCAATCAACGAACTCTCGACACAACTTCAAGTTATTTGGGCTGAGATGAACGGTACAACACCAGCAGGTGCGACTAATTTCATGGAAAACTTTACAAACACCTCAACCCTGGAGGAAGCCACCGCATACTTTGCAAACAAATACGAAGCGGCTGGCGATCCACGTATGGAAACTCGTATCACTTTTGCTCAACAAGCTTTGGCTCGATATGGCGGCAGCCCCTCTGGTATTACCGCTTCTTCGGGAACAACAGGGTGTACGGGCTCGTTTGTTAGTCCTGATTGTATTACTGCGACAGGAACCGCTAAAATACTTTGCGCCGCTAAAGCTTATGACACCACAAGTTATTTCATAGGAATAAAGGGTGGTCATCAAGGTGGCGCAGCCTGGCACGAATCATGTTCTACGATTGGCCCAGACTGCTATCTCGATTGTAGCGGTTTGGTTAATATGGCTCTCTACGACCTAACTGGTGGTAGTGTGGACAGACGAGGACCAGTTGCTGATATTCCAAACGAGCCACAATACTGGCAAAAAGTGACGTATGATGAAATTCAGTCTGGTGATTTACTTGTAAAAATACCTGCTGATGCTGGTGGTATTAACCATGTTGAGATAATTGACCACACAGAAGGAACCAAGATATTTACCTTCGGAGCTCACACCTCGAGCGCGCCACAAGAAGACCAGGTTGGCCCTTCGCAGTATACTGATCAGCCAGGCATAACATACTATCACTACATTGGGCCGGGGTTATAATAGATGCAGATGGACCAAAAACAGCAATCAACTAAACCTGTCGTATTTCTGCTAATTTTATTGGGTATTTTATTAGGTGCAGTTTTATTAACTAGACCGATACTGTTCGGTGAAACAAAACCATATCAGCTCCAAAAAAGCGACCCGCTCGTTGGCCGCATATCTCAAGCACTTACCCCAAACAATGGCGGTAATCCACCAACCCCAGGCCGTGATTTTACACTTCTGAGCACTACGTATTTCGAGAATGGCACGTGGGTCGTCACCAATATAAAGACACTCGATGATTCCAGTGGGGGTGGTATGGTTGTGCTGAAAGAAACCGATGGGATATTTGATATAGTGCTCGGTCCTGGCACAGCATTTGACTCCTATAGCGTCGACCAACTACCGAGTAGTGTGAGTTTGTATATAAAAAACAATGGGGTAGTATATGATCCAGTTTTTTAATATTCGACGACTAGTTTTACTCCTAGTTGGGGTAAATATTTTGGTTGTAGTTATGTTTGTTGCGAACTTGCTGAGCTCATTGTCGTTATATAACGATACAATTCCAGTACATATCGCGACTAACGATGAAAGCGCGGTGCTCACCATAAGCCAAACTGACACCGTTGCGGCAAGAATCGGTGTAGGTAGTGTCTCCATAAGACTAAAGCCGGGTAGTTATTTCATTATGGGTCAGGTTAGTGGACAGACCAATAGTAAGACCATTCAAGTCAAAGAAGGGGAGGTGACTGACTTTTCATTAACCCTCTCGGATAATAATAACGGGGTTTCAACACCACAAGCTCTCACATTTACAGGTTTTGATGAACTTATAAATAATGGTCTTTCTTCTTCCCAGGTGAGTAACATTAAAACTCTGTTTCATTCCTACAAAAAAGACGCTCAGACAGTTGCGATTACACCATCGAGCGTCCAGCCCGGGGCTAGAGATGGGGTATTATTCAATATAAGTTTTGATTGTTCTATTGATTCAACGAAGTACTCTGCCAGTTTAAAATATAGCGGCTTTGAATACGTCGAACTCAATCTCAAAGATAAAACCGGAAAAACCGTTTTCTCAAATGCACTCCCTGTGAGAGGTGATTAGTTTTCGGTTTAGCGATTTACGGGGATGATCGTGCTATCGACGAAGTGTTTCGTGGCAATATCTGCATCGGTAGTCGTTAAGAATGTTTGATACTGTTGGAGATGGGCTGTCAGTGCCCGGCGCCGGGCACCATCGAGCTCACTAAAGACGTCATCGAGTAGTAATATGGGTCGAATGTTTTGGCTATCTTCAAGTTTCTCAAGTTCTAACACCTTTAGAGCAAGTATAAGTGTGCGTGTTTCGCCGCGTGAAGCCACTTGATCCGCTGGTGAATCATTAAATGTTACTTCCATGTCTTCGCGGTGAGGGCCGGTGCTCGTGAAACCCCGTGTCGAGTCATCGTGTATTTTTTGCTCAAGTGTGTGTAGCATGGTTGTTTCATACCCATCGATAGGGAACTGTGTGCGATACGTCATCGATACTTTGGTATTTGTTTCGGAAAGCGCCTCGTACAACCTCTCGAGTTGAGGACTCAATTCTTCTACAAGTCCGGCTCGTGCGCGACTCATCACCGCGCCAAGTTCACTGAGTCGCAAGTCCCACGGGAACAACTCTTGTTTACTCGGGTGATGCGCTCGCTTAAGGAGGGTAT
The DNA here is from genome assembly GCA_024635495.1 of Candidatus Saccharimonadota bacterium. Lineage (GTDB taxonomy): Bacteria > Patescibacteriota > Saccharimonadia > Saccharimonadales > UBA4665 > JAGXIT01. The sequence goes on along the minus strand of JAGXIT010000005.1, from coordinate 175,278 downwards.
TGCGCTGAAATAAGGCTCGTTTGTAATGCTTTCGGGTTGCTGCGTAGTTAGGTAAAATCTGCTCGAGAATATCATCGAGATACGTCCGGCGTAACTCTGGTGAACCATGGAGTAATTGCAAATGATTTGGCTCAAATAATACGATTGGCAACACTCGTTCTTTTGGCCAGCGACGGTATTCTTTATCTGCAATGACCAGGATTTTTTCTTTTGGTTCGGCTACGTATTTCAATACTCGCGTTTCGCCAGCTTCGTCCGTCGCGGCGAGTCGAAACCAGGGTTGCTCGAACTCAACAAGCTCTTGGTCAGACACTCGATACGATGATCCTTTTGCCAGCACGAGTAGAGCTTCAATTAGATTCGTTTTACCGCTCGCATTCGGCCCAACGATAATATTTACCCCAGAACCAAACTCAAACAGGGCATCGTGATAGGAGCGAAACTGTTGCAAATGAATATCAGCAATCATACTAGTTTAGTATAGAGTACTCGTGTACCTACCCCTAGCTCTTCAGGGGCATGATGAGATGGAGATACCCATCATCTTCTACCGCGGTAATCACCACTGGTTCGAGTTTGCCATTAAAGGCTAGTTTCACTTCATCACTATCGATAACTTGTAGGGCTTCAATAAGATAGCGTGAGTTGAGGGTTATTTCACCACCACCACTTACTTTTGCGGTTGCAGAGGCATCGTTCTCGCCGAGCTGTGAAGCTACGGCACGCACCCAAACACTACCACTTGATTCATCTGCACTCACGACGACACTGCCAGCGCTTTCGCGAGCAAAAAGGCTCGTTACCTTCGTGACGTTAGTGAATTCTGCACGAGAGAGTATTGCGGTAGTTGAGAAATTTTGCGGAATGAGTTTGCGGTAGTCTGGGTATTTACCTTCGATAAGTCGGGCGACAAGCTCAATATCGGCGATTTTAAATAAAACCTGTTGCTGGTCACATACGATTTCTAATTCTCCACTCTTGTCAGACAATACTCGGAGTAAATCCTGGAGAGCAGAAGCTGGAATAAGGAGGGTTATATCTTTATCAGTTTTCGTGAGGCGCTTCTCGGCCAAGCGGTAGCTATCTGTACTTGCTATATATAACTTGCCATCAATCACATGTATATACAGGCCAGTGAGTACCGGGCGACTCTCATCATTTGAAGCGGCTAATATGACTTGTTGGAGTGATTCTTTGAATGTTTGAGCAGGGATTGACCAGTGGATTCCTTTTTCTATTGCTGGCATAACAGGGAATTCTTCTGCGCTCACTCCATTTATGACCGATTTATAATGATCTGTTCGAATCTTGAGCCGCATATCATCTTGCTCAAGCTCAATAACCCCTGCCGGTAGACTACTAATAAGATCTTGTAATAAACGAGCCGGGACAGTCAGGGAGCCGCCTGTTTGGATTTGTGCACCGATATGGCACGATATCGCTATATCTAGGTTAGTGGCAGCGAGACGTAATCGATTATCCTCCACACTAAGTAGTACGTTTGCAAGTACTGGTAAGGTCCCGCGTGTGCTTGCTACTCGGGCAACATAGTTTAGTGCTTTAGTAAGGTTTTCTTGTGTGACTTTCAGTTTCATATTGTCCCCATTCTTATTACTTGAATATTCATTTTGAAGAGTAGTAGGTAGTTATAGGTCTTGTGGATACTGTGGGTAACTACACCCTTAACAGATACAAATTGCATAAATAAACTGTGAATTACTGAGTAGTAAAGTTGTGCAATAACCTGGGTAAAACCGAGTACCTTATACGCAGGCATATGAGCAAAAAAAACGTGGTGGGGGTATAACTTAGTATTTTGCACAAACAAACAAACAGTTTTTACACAGTCACTACACAGCCCCGAAACTATAAAAACACTACGCATACAAACGTTCCTTTATGTCGGTAACCGCGGTACGAACTTCGGGGTTTAGATTGTATTCTTTCTCGATTTTCTCAACCGAATGGATAGCTGTAGTGTGGTCTTTGCGACCAAGCTCAACAGCAATCTTTGGAAAACTCAAGTGTAGCTCGCTACGGAGTAAATACATCGCCACTTGCCGAGGGAAGACTATGTCTTTATCACGCTTCGGACTCAGTATATCTTCAAGTGAGATTTGATAGTATCGAGCTGTGCGTTCAATAATCTGCTTTGAGCTGAGATGTTTTGGTCGAGTCGCTTGGCTACCGAGCAAACCAGAAACAATGGCCAGATTTGGCTCGAGCTCGCGCATCTCACAAAAGGCGAGTACTTGATTGAGCGCCCCTTCAAGCTCGCGGATATTTGTCTGGAATTGAGTAGCAAGCAAATCAACCACATCTGCCGGCAAGCGCACACCTTTATTCTCGGCTTTTGCCTGAATGATAGCGCAGCGAGTCTCAAAATCGGGGTTTTGCATATCTATACTCATACCCCACACAAAACGGCTTCGAAGTCGCTCCTCGAGGGTTGGAATATCGCGTGGCGGCTTATCACTGCTGATTATCATCTGTTTGTTAGCCTGGTGAAGGGCGTTGAAGGTATGAAAGAATTCTTCCTGAATCTTTTCTTTGCCCGCAAAAAACTGTACGTCATCAATGATAAGTACATCTGCACTGCGATAAAAATCGGCAAAATCAGTGTTGCGCTTGAAGCGCAGCGCATCGACAAACTCTTGTACGAACTGCTCACTAGTGATGTAGACTACTCTCGAACCCGGTCGCTTAGCGAGCACAGAATTACCAACAGCTTGAATAAGGTGTGTTTTACCGATACCGGCGCCACCATAGAGAAACAATGGGTTGTATTTGGTGCCAATTTGTCCAGAAACCGCCTGACATGCTGCGTAAGCTAGTTCATTTCCGGCCCCAACCACAAAATTATCAAATGTATACTTCTCATTTAAGCCCTGGCGATAATTATGTGAAAGCGGGTTAGTTGTCTGGCGGGATTGTTTGGAAGTGGTTTTGTTTGATGATTCCATAGATCGTTGAACTTCAGCAGGTTCTGGTATCTCATCTACTTGGGGCCGAGTAAATACTTGGGTTTTGAAGGCAAGGGTATCGACGCTGACACCATTTTTATGCAGCGTATCAAGGATAAGTTGACTGTACTTGCGCTCGAGTTGCTGCTTGATGAATACATTTGGAACGGCGATAGTTACACCGGATTCATCAGAGGTTGCGATGGCAGTATTCTTAAACCAGGTCAAAAAATTAGCACGCGAAAGTGAAATCTCAATATCACCCAAAACTGCCTGCCATAGTTTGTCTTCCTGAATTGTTTGCACCACACCTCCCTTGGTATGTGTACAACTATACCGCAGATGGTAGTAAGTTTTCCACAATAATTTATACAACCATATTCTTCAAGCAAAAGCATGACGAACAAGGGTAGAGTTATCCACAGCTCATTTCTACCCCTGTAGAGTTGTGGATAAAACTAGTAAAAGGGGGATAACCTTGCTATACTCCTAGCTGATTGTCAATATCAGAAGGACAATAAGTCGTCTAAACTAGGCCTCCTGTGCTATACTTCTGACCTAGAAACTAAGAGGTTAATTAGAGAATGCCAAAGCGAACCTTCCAACCAAAGAAACGTCACCGTTCAAGAGTGCACGGATTTATGAAACGAATGAGCAGCCGTGCCGGGCGCGCCGTGTTAGCACGTCGCCGCAACAAGGGCCGTAAGATGCTTTCACGCTAGATACGATCGGAGCCAAGCTAATGCTTGCGCAGACTCACAGATTTCATGGTTTATCTGCACTTCGCCCACTGTATAAAAGTGGGTCGGTTATTCGTGGCAAATCACTAGCGGTGCGGTATCAGGCGAGAAAAGATGAGACATATCGAGCGGCAGTCGTTGTCAGTAAGAAAGTCCATAAGTCGGCCGTGGTGCGTAATCGCATTCGCCGGCGAATATACGAAGTTATCCGCTTGGCCGACCCCAGTAAAACGAGTGGCCTAGACATAGCTGTTATGGTGTACAGCACCGATTTTGCGGGCATGCCCTACGACACGCTCAAAACCGAGCTTACCAATCTGTTGTCAAAAGCGCACTCCAGCCTCAAGCAGCACAATAAACATGCTATAGTAGAGAAAGAGGAGTAATAGATGTTTACTACATTTGTCGTACAGCCGATATTCAATTTGCTTGCATTGATTTATGCATTGATTCCAGGTCACAACTTCGGTTTGGCTATTATTATCTTTACGATAATTATTCGACTTATACTATGGCCGCTCGTCAAAAAGCAGCTCCACCAGACCAAACTTACTCGTAAATTGCAGCCAGAGCTCAAGCGCATCAAAAAAGAAGCTAGAGGTGACAAGCAAAAAGAATCTCGCATGATGATGGAGCTCTACAAAGAGCGCGGCGTTAATCCATTCGCCACCTTCCCAGTGCTTATTATCCAGATGATAGTGCTCATCGGCCTCTACTCTGGACTCATTAAGGTTATAAACGATCCACACCAGATTGTCGCGTTTGCTTACGGCCCAATCCAGAACCTCGGCTGGATGCAACACATCTCTGAGAATATTCAAGCCTTCGACAACACACTCTTCGGCTTTATGGACTTGTCTCGCGCAGCGCTGGGCTCAGCTGGCGTCTACATACCCGCGCTTATCCTCGTCTTCCTCAGCGCAGCTACCCAGTTTATCTCGAGTCGTCAGTTGATGCCAATAGACAAAGATGGTCGCAAGCTTCGCCACATCCTTCGCGATGCTGGTGACGGCAAACAAGCCGATCAATCAGAGGTCAGCGCAGCAATGGGCCGCAGTATGCAATACATTTTGCCGGTTATGATTCTGCTCTTCACGATACGTATCGCCTCAGCGCTCAGCCTCTACTGGTTTATCGGTGGTTTGGTGGCATATATCCAGCAGCGAGCAGCGCTCAAGGAAGACGCAGAGGATATGGACAAGGAAGCCGACAAACCTCGTACCGGTGAGCGCGGCAGCAAGATTAGTATCGATGGTATCCCTGAAGGCGAAGTCGTCGCCTCTCCAACTACTCCCAAAAAGAAACCAACCAAAAAATCTCCTAAGTCCAAGTCAGGTAAGAAAAAAAGGAGGTAGTTAGCATGAACGAATCACTCGAAGACGCAATCCTATACACCAAGAAATACATAGAGGACTTGCTCTCGTTTTTTGGGCTTAATACTGATGTCTACGCGACGAGCGAAGACGAAGAGGTGATAGAGGTGAATGTTCCCTCGACGCACATGAACGGCTTTTTGATTGGCCAGCATGGCGACACCGTCCGGGCGCTCCAATTCCTCGTGAGCAATGCGCTTAAGAACCAAAACTTCACACACAACCGCGTGAACGTAGATGTTGCAGACTACAAGAAGCAGCGCGCAGACCATCTCGCCGAAACTGCCCAGGAGTGGATCAAGAAGGTCAAAGACACGGGCGAACCATACGCACTCAACCCTATGAATGCCGCAGACCGCCGCACGATACACCGTGTCGCTGGTGATGCTGGACTAGCCAGCGACTCAGCAGGCGAGGGCCGAGACCGCCACGTCGTCCTGAAACCCGCCGAGGAATAAACTATGGCCATGCAGCCACCTAAACTTGTCGTAATCGGTGGAGGCACCGGCAGCTTCACGATACTACAGTCGCTCAAGGAGCTCACACCGCACATAACAGCGGTGGTAAATATGTGTGACGATGGTGGTTCTAGCGGCGTCTTGCGTGATGAACTTGGCGTGTTGCCACCCGGCGACGCTCGCCAGTGTCTCGTCGCGCTCAGCGAAACACCCGAGATCCGAGAGCTATTTGACTATCGATTCGCCGAAGGGCGGTTCGAAGGACAGTCGCTTGGCAATCTTATCTTGTCGGGGTTAGAGCTCCAGCAAGGCAGTTTCGAAAAGGCTGTCGAAGTAGCATCGACTATTTTGCGTATTCGCGGAGAAGTCCTCCCGGTGGTGCTGGGTAACCATACGCTTGAACTCACCGATGGGGACATGGTCGTCACCGGAGAGCATAGAATCGATGATTATCACATACAAACCAAAAACATAAGCGTGCGACTTACTCCGGTTAGCGCACTCAATCCACGGGCAAAAAAGGCAATAACTGAAGCCGATATGATTGTGATTTCACCCGGCAGCCTCTATACATCCCTCCTGCCCATTTTTTCAGTCCCAGATATGCGAGAGACGCTACAACAGGCAAGGGGTCAGCTAGTTATGGTCGCAAACCTTGTGAATAAGCCAACACAGACAGACGGCTGGCATGTCATTGACTACATAGAAGCCATGGAGCACTACATCGGCGAGAATCGTATCGACACAGTCTTGTACAATAATCAGCCGATTGCGAGCCAGTTACTCAAGCGGTATGCAGCAGACGGAGAATTCCCAGTTGATATCGAGACGAAGCGACTTGCAAAAATCAAGGCAAAAATAGTAGCAGGGCAACTCGTAAATAAAGAGATAACCGCTCAAGATCCAGCCGACACGACGATACGAAGAACTCTTATTCGCCACGACCCACAGCGCGTCAAAGCCGCCATCGCCGATTTACTCGAGAATGAATAGTGCAGGCGAGGGCCGCGACCGCCGCGTCGTCCTGAAACCCGCCGAGGAATAGGCTGAAGCTCAGCACCCACAGAGTACGTCAAATATACTAGTGCCAAAAAAGCTACACGTTATTAAGACATAAATAGCTACTCAAAAGTGATATAATTAACAGATTGTGAATGAGGAAAAACAGATAATAAACGTATTCTTGGATGATTCTGGAGTATTCGCTGAGGGTCAAGATAAGTATTTCGTTTATGCAGGATATGTTTTTGTAGGAGATTTGGTTAGGGATGACGCAAACCGCGAGTATAGAACATTATCGGATAATATTCGCAAGGAAATTAATCATACCGGCGAGCTTAAAGCAACGCACTTAACGGGGACGAAACATAAGCGTGCTCTCGTTAAAGTATTGAAAAACTACGAGAGTTTAGCATGTGTCATTACCTTGCCAAGCATAAAACCATCAATTATGGTCAATAAACTATCAATACATCGTTACAAAGATTATGCTCTTAAAATTATGATAAAACGCAAGCTCGAAGCACTTGTAAATACTGGTCATATTGACGCCTCTAAGCATACGGGACTCAACATATTTATTGATGAACAACATACGTCAAGCGATGGTTTTTACAATCTAGAAGAATCTATAAGGGAAGAGTTTGTAAATGGTATTCATAATCTTGACTATGGATCATTTCATCCTCCGCTTTTTACGGGACAGGTTGATATAAAAGTAAAGTTCTGCGATTCAGCAGGCAACTACCTTATACAGGCTTCCGACATACTAGCTAATAGAATGTATACAAGTTTTAATTTTTCATTGCCGGAATTGCGACAATTACAAAAATTACACATAGTTCGATTACCATAGGCAGCTTGACCATTGTTCTACGCAAGTGATAACATTAGGTCACAGGCATTTATGCACTGTTTACAAGGTAAAACCGATCGTAAGATTAAACGTATTATAAATACGTCGGCTATCTTGGAACACTCCTTTTACCGGGGGTGTTTTTTATTGAAACCTAAATATTTCTAAAGTAAAGAATACTAGTATTTAATCTAGTATTCTTTTGGGATTTTACAGAGGTGGATTTGGAGGAAGTTACAAAACTTTTTTGTAAACGGCGAGCGTTTGCTCGGCCATACGCTTCCATGAGTACTTCTCAACCTGCTTCGTGCCAGCCGCGATGAGCTTGGCGCGGAGCTGGGCGTCGGTCAGCACCTTGTCGATTGCGCGCGCCATGTCGGCGACATCGAGTGGATCGAAATAATGCGCCGCATCGCCGTAGACTTCTGGCAAGCACGTCGCATTACTGCTGACGACTGGCGCTTTGCAGCGCATCGCCTCAAGCCCCGGCAAACCGAAGCCTTCGCTCAGTGATGGGAATATATATGCCGCACAGTGCTCGTACAGCCAGCGTAGCTGCGCATCAGGGATAAAACCAGTGAATATGACGTCATTGATACCTTCGCGCTCAACGCGCTCAGCATGGCTCGCATAGTTAGCGTCGAGTTTGCCGGCTAGGACGAGCTTGAGCTCGGGACGCGTCTTTTTGAGCTCGACGAAGCTATCGATGAGACGCTCTAGATTTTTGTGCGGTGTCGGCCGACCGACGTACATGATGAATTCGCCGCCCTCGAGCTCCTTGATAGGTTCAGCACCTTTTGGCAGCTCATCGGCACTCTCGAGTGTCACGGTAATCTTGTCTGTCGAGATGCCCGTGTAGTGGGCGACATCTTCTCGCACAAACTCCGTCGGTGTGATGATGTGGGCAGATTTGTGGGCAACTCGCTTGTTGAGCCATTTGTATACCTGCTGCTTGATGGTATATATGACTTGGTTTTTGGTCGGGTCGAGGAAGCGGACGGTGGTGAGATCCTGCATGGTCGTGACCACGGTGCCACGATAGAGAATAGGCTGCTGCACCATAGTGAAGTGGATGAGGTCTGGCTTGAGCCCTTTTAGCTGCTTGCGGAGGCCGAGCTGCTCGTCGAAGGTAAACTCTTTGTGCGGGCAGGTCACTTTGGCGAAGTTCTTGCTTGATGGCGCCCATTTGGCGAGGTCTTTTGGATAAATCAGCACGCTGTACTTGTTCTCGGCGTCCAGCTGCTGCAGGTAGTGCAGGAGCCGCTCGACGTAGCGCCCCGTCGATCCACCGATACTTCTCGCATCAATCACTATATGTCTCATACAGTTTTCCTCCTTAGCTTCCACCACTTTTTGCGCAAAGCCCGAAGTGCTTTGGCGTTGGGTGGCAAGTCGTTGACGAGGAGTGCTCGCACCTCGCGTGCTTTGAGTGTGCGGCGCATATCAAGCAGCGCAATCTCTGGCAACTTCCAGAAAAGTAACACCACTGACATAATGAGCCCTTTGCTCGCGTACCAGCCGTGGCCCCTGGTGAATGCCCGAGCAAATGCAAGGCTGTAGGCGAGATAGAATCTAGGTAGTACCCGGAAGAGCAAAGAAAATGGTAGGTTCTTCCAGAGAAGTAATGGCTGGTTCTTCGCAGCGTGGTAGGTAGTGAAACCCTTCATGCGGCCACTCGTCATACCGATGGCATGATACACCTTGGCTTCGGGTACAAAGCCAACCTTCCAGCCCTGGTTTTGCATGCGGAATCCGAGATCGACATCTTCGTAGTAGGCGAAAAATGCTTCGTCGAGCAAGCCGACTTGCTTGAGCGTCTCGACGCGGTAGAGGCTGGCGGCGCCGCTGGCGGCGAATATCTCTGTTAGGTTGTCATATTGACCCTCATCTACTTCGTCGCGACCGCGGGGGTAGGGCAAACCCCAGATAGTTAGGAAATCGCCAGTGCTGTCGATATGCTTGCCGTCGTCTTTGAGCACCTTGCAGCTCACCGAGCCATATTCTGGGTTGTTTTCCATGAAGGCCACAAGATGCCTGAGCCAATCTTTGTCAGCTACGGCATCGTCATTAAACGGTGCAACATAATCTGCCTCCAGCTCGATTGCGCGCTTGAAACCCGGGTTCACTCCACCCGCGTAGCCTTTGTTGCGTTTGTGCCAGATGAGTTCAACCTCAGGGTGTTTAGCTTGTGCTTTTTGCCCCGAGCCGTCAGTGCTAGCATTGTCTACGACGATGATGTGCGGCTTGAGCGTTTGCTTCTCGAGTGATTCGATGGCAGCCAAAAGCGCCTCTCCACCATTCAAGTTAGGAATAACTACAACAGGCTTTTGCGTCGACTTTCTCATATGCTCACCTTATTCTATAACGTAGGAACGGAAACAAGAAGGAACGAAGTTCATACTTATTGAGTACAGCCCGTTTCAACGGCTCACTCGAGCTGTTATAATACCCTACTAGCAATGGAACGATTGAAAAGAGTCTTCTCTAAGAAGAACCGAGCCCTTTTAGTTGAGCTCGTGCGAACAGATTTTAAGCTCCGCTATCAGGACTCAGTACTTGGCTACCTGTGGTCGCTATTAAAGCCACTATTTTTGTTCGGAATACTTTTCGTCGTTTTTGACGTAATACTAAAAATAAGTAAAGGCATACCGTACTATCCTGTGTACTTGCTTTTGGGTGTTATGTTATGGAATTTCTTCGGCGAGGCGACTCGACAAGGAATGTCATCCATCGTTAGCAGGGGTGATTTATTAAGAAAAGTCAAACTTCCTAAATACATTGTGGTTTTTTCGGCAACTATATCTGCTTTAATAAACCTAATCCTGAATCTTATTATTGTAATCATCTTCATAATAATAATAGGCTCAGAGGTAAAACCCCTAGCGGTTGTATTGATTCCGGTATTGTTTGTTGAGCTATATCTCTTCTCCTTAGCTATATCTTTCTACCTTTCGGCGGTAAACGTAAAGTACAGAGACGTTAGTCATATATGGGATGTTGTCCTACAGGCAGGATTTTACGCTACCCCAATTATATATCCTCTTCAAGTCGTTGCCGATTATCATCCCGGTGTCGCGAAAATCCTTTTACTGAATCCGGTTGCTCAGGTTATTCAAGATGCTAGATACCTACTAACAACTGATCAGAGTTTAACAATGGGGCATGTATTTGGTAGTGGGATGTACTACCTTGTGCCTATAATAATAGTCATCTCATCATTAATAATATTTGGCCGATTTTTCAAGAAAAAATCAAAGTATTTTACAGAGGACTTATAGATGTCTACAAAAAAGAATAATGTAGCAATTAACATCAATCACGTGAGTAAGTCTTTTCGGCTTCCACACGAGCGTTACTCTGGTTTAAAGCAACGAGCCCTGAATCACAAGAGGGGCAAGGGTTTCGAGACGCAAGAGGTTCTCAATGACATTTCCTTTGATATACAAAAAGGAGAGTTCTTTGGGATAGTTGGCCGTAATGGAAGCGGTAAAAGTACTCTTCTTAAATTAATGGCAGGCATATATTCTCCCGAACGCGGTGGGATTACAGTGAACGGCACATTAGTGCCATTTATTGAGCTAGGCGTTGGCTTTAACCCAGAACTTACTGGACGGGAAAACATTTATCTTAGCGGATCGTTGTTGGGATTTTCAAGGAAAGACATGGAAGCAAAATATGATGCTATTGTTGAGTTTGCTGAGCTAGAACGGTTTATGGATCAAAAGCTCAAGAACTACAGCTCTGGCATGCAAGTACGACTCGCTTTCTCTATCGCAATACGGGCCGAGGGCGACATCTTGCTGTTGGACGAAGTGTTAGCTGTTGGAGACTCCGCCTTCCAGCAAAAATGTCTAAACTACTTTAACCAACTTAAAAGGGAAAAGAAGACAGTTATACTTGTGTCCCACGGTATGGCTTCAGTCGAAAGGTTTTGTGACAGAGCTCTTTTGCTCGAGCAGGGCAAAATAGTCAAAATGGGCTCAAGCGTAGAAATTGCAGAACTGTACGAAAGTCTATTTCTTGACGATGCAAATAAAAAGAGCAGTCAAAATACTAAAAGCTCAAAGCAGAATTCAAATGCAAAGATAGCACTTGACGCGTACATTACGCTAGATGACAAAAAAGTTACTGCAGTTGCAGCAAATAAAAGGTTTACCATCAATCTTGAACTAGTTAGTAAGGTTAATCTCGATAGTGCGAACATAGGTATAAATATTAGGGATGATTTGGAAAGAGTTGTATTCTCTACCGACACAAGAATGAAGGTCGGGGAGATTGCTCTCAGAAATGGCGAAAAGAAAAAAATTAAGATTACAATCGATAACTACTACACAAATGGCAACTATACGGTCGATGCTCATGTAGTAAATGAAGGTAGCACCGACGATAAGGTTCTGATTCGTTGTAAGGGCATAACAGAATTCCAAGTAAAGGGAATTATTATGCACGCCCATAGCCTTTTTCACCCGGATTACAAAACGGAAGTTGAATCATTATGAGCTTGATTACGCGAATAAAACAAAAAATATCATACATACTTTTTGTTCGCATTAGGTGCTTACCCTTTTTTTACAAGATTCATAAAAATCACAATGTTGAGCAGACATATCAAATAGTAGGTCTCATGAGAGAGAGAAACGAATCGCTAATCCTTAAGGATAGCCTAGACCATTTAGGAAAAACTGTGGATGCAATTATTGTTTTCGACGACTGCAGTACCGACGATAGCATAGAAATTGCACGAGCACACCCCAAAGTCATAGAGGTAATTGAAAATAAAAAATGGAAAAACAGTAATCGCGCATGGGAAGAGACTGCAAACCGTCACATGTTACTGGCGGCCGCCAAGGAATATAACCCAGAATGGTTGTTCTATTGCGATGCTGATGAGAGGTTTGAGGGTAATATCCGCAATTATTTGTTACACGAGTGCCCCACAGACGTAAACGGTATTAAAATCTCTTTATTTGATGCATATATAACAAAGAATGATATGAAACCCATCAGGCGGGGTGATAAGCTTTTTGACTTTAGGCAATATTTCGGCAGAGAGAAAAGAGATATCTTAATGATATGGAGAAATATGACCGGTGTAGATTTTCTAGTATCCGATGCGCGCCCACCGCAAAATGTTCAGCCAGAGATTATTACAAAATTCTACTGCCAGCATTACGGAAAATCTCTTTCAGTAGAACACTGGGATGAGACTTGTCGCTATTACATGAACTATTTTCCGAAATATAGCGAAAAATGGCGCGAACGGCTAGGCAAGGCTATACATAATGAAACTGACTTTGGTACAGAGCTGATGCTATGGAAAGAAGTAAAGAAAGACCCCATATCGTAGGTTAATTATGGTGAATACGATTAAAAACGTTCTCATAACCCAAAACCAACTTGTAAATTATGCAGGCTCAGAAATTGTGACGCTAGAATTAGCAGAATACTTTTCTGGAATTGGTGCCCAAGTAACAATTGCAACAAATCTTTATGGAGAACCAATAAAGAGTGATTTTTCAAAACTTAAAAATGTTAAAATTATTGAACTAAATGATAACTTAGAACTAAATACACAGAACCAGTACGATGTCGTCTGGGTCCATCATAGTCTTATCCCTCTCGATGTTTTAAGGAACATTATCGAAGGGGGCATAAAGCCAAAGATAATCTACAACCATATGTCGTACCAGATCGCTCTTGAGACCCCCCTTAGCGTGCGCGTAGAAAGAGAGTTGGCCGACATAGTTCTCTATAACTCGCCAGAAACACAAGAAGAAATTCACAAGATAGGTTTCAATTTTGAGTCTGTAGAGAGGATCTTTCCAAACCCAGCCCCACAAATATTTTGGTCTACGCAAAAAAAAGCAAACAAAAATAAATCAATTCTTGTTGTATCTAATCATCCCCCACAAGAGCTAGATGAGGCGCTTACTGAGCTGGAGAAACAAGGTGTAGGGGTGATATATAGGGGTAGTAAGGGTGTAAAATTTCAACCAAAAAGAATTACTCCCCAAGATTTAGCTTCGGCGGATATGGTAATTACCATAGGTAAAACAGTTCAGTATTCACTCGCGATGGGCGTACCAGTTTATTGTTATGATTATTTTGGTGGCCCGGGCATTATTGACGATACCAACTTAGACAAAGTAATGTACCATAATTTTTCAGGGCGAGGCTATAGGAGGAAAGATGCTTCAGAAATCACAAAAGAAATCAGCGACTTCTTGAAGTCATCAAAAAAAGGCTTACCCAATAACTTTGATAAAAATATCTATAATTTGCCGAACGCGATGGAAGTAGTCCTTCAGCTATCAGAAGACCACAGGAGCTCCACAGGAGAAATAACAATACCAACCGAACAATATGCCGCATATAGTCAACAACTTTCTATAAGAAGTAGATATTTTAAAGATAGCCAAAATGCTCAGACCAAATACAGAAGTGCGCTAGAAGATATACAAATCTTAAAGTCACAAAACGAGAATTTTCACCATGAACGAAACGAAGCGCAAGCACAGACTAAAATGTTACAAAAAAAGCTAGATGCAATCCACGAATCAAAATCCTGGCGTATTATCCGAAAGCTAACCAGATCAGGTAGCAGCCGTGAAAATTAGCATAATTATACCATTTAAGGACAAGGCAGAAATGACACTTGATTGTGTTAACTCACTTTATTCTTACCCACCAGAAAATAACATTGAAGTGCTGTTGATCAGTAATAATTCATCAAAGGAAGAGCTTCAAAAGGTAGTTCATGGAGTCGATCGGTATAGTAATACAAAGGTGCTTGAGTATAACAACCCATTTAATTTTCAAAAGATTAACAATTGGGGGGCAGAGCAAGCAACGGGGCGGATACTTCTATTCTTGAATAACGATACTGAGCTCGTCAAACAGAGCCGGGGGTTATTGGATGACATGATAAAAAAGGCTATAGAAGAAGAAGTAGGCGCAGTCGGCTGTCTATTGCTCTATGGAGATGCAAGGCATGTACAGCATGCCGGTGTACGATTAGTTTCTGGTGGTGGGGCGGAGCACCTATATATTCACCGTACACTAGATGACGTAAAAGAAGGTGTTGCATACCCGCTCGTTAAGGACAGAAGAGTTACCGCAGTCACGGCAGCCGCCTTAATGGTCGAGAAGTCAAAGTTCAAAAAGGTAGGTGGTTTTGATGAAGAGTTTATAGTCTGTGGCGGTGACGTTGATCTTTGTATTCGGTTAAACGATAAAGGTTATGGCGCTTGGTATGTCTCAGGGGGTTGCAAGTACATTCTACATAAAGAAAGTACAACAAGATCTGGTTCGAAAATACCCTACATCGATTATCTTAAATCCTACGAATCCTACATAAATGCATACGACTTCAAAACGGGAGATAAATTCCTGCCATTTAAGCATGAAAGGGGATCTATAAATGTATAAAAAACTAATAGTTCGAGCCGTTAGAAAATCAGCACACCTGAGCCATAAGTCCTCTCTAAAACTCTCAAGATATTCAAAGAGAGTAGAACACAGGGCGACACAAATAATAAGTGGTCAAAAAAGCTTAAATGTTGGCGCTCAAAGGACTACATCAATTGACGAGCTTTTGCTGGAAAACTTACCCCAAATAACCCCAATTAAACCAATGCTCCCCGCTACTGGCAGAAAACCGACCGTGACATTACTTTTGCCGACAGTGAATAAGAACTTATTCTTTGGTGGAGTCGCGACAGCGATTATTTCAGCTTCACTGCTAGCAAAGCAAAAAAACTTCAACTTAAGAGTTGTCGCAACATTTAAAGGTGGGCATGCTGACATTAAATCGTTTCTTGCTGGTAATGGCATTGTATTCAATGGTGAGATTGAGCTCTTAAATATTTCCGTAGTAGATAACTTCAATCATAGGGAGTTGGATATCCACCCAGAAGATATATATATGGCATCTGCTTGGCCAGATGCATATGTGCTTGAGCTTCTTCCGCTCAAAAGAAAATTTGTATATCTCATGCAGGACTATGAGCCAATATTCTTCAGTAATAGCGACGAGCGAGTACTAGCCGAATACACCTACGCAAACGATAATTACGTCGCACTATGTAATACAAAGCTCATGTATGATCACATGCTCTTTATGGGGCATGACAACGTGAAAGAGGGCACGTGGTTTGAGCCAGCAGTCTCTCATCAGGACAAGACAAGTAATAAATTAAATAAAAATAAAAAAAGAATGTTTGTGTATGCCCGTCCTAGAGTAAAAAGAAATCTCTACTATAATGCGCTTATGGCCATTGATGATGTTTTTGCATCAGGTGGGCTTAACCCAGATGAATGGGAAGTTTTTGCCGCTGGCCAAGATGATGTGCCTGAAATAAAACTTAGCTCAGGTATTACAATTAAGAATCTTGGCAAGATGAGTATGGGTGAGTACTATGACTTTACCTCCACTGTTGATATCGCACTGACGCCGATGATGGCACCCCACCCGAACTATCCTACGCTAGAACTTGCAAGCGTTGGTGCGGCAGTTGTTACCACCAAGTACAATCTCAAACAAGACTTAAGTGGCTACTCAAAAAATATAATCACAACGGAGCCTGATTATAAATCGATGAGTTTAGGTTTGATCCAAGCTTCAAAAATGAATGAAAAAACGAAGCTAAAAAATGCCTCGACAGCAAACATAAACAAGAATTGGATTGAGGCGCTTAAAGGTCCAATAGATAAAATATCAAAAATAATTTAGTTTTTATTTTTGGTTTTCGGAATAAAATTTAGCAGCAATTTCTCGAAAATGCTTTAGGTAAGGGTTTTTTTCCATAGTTACCACGGATCTACTTATACGATGCTGGCCATGTTTCTTGACGAGGGCTTTCATGCCTGCGTCCATAAGGGCAATTCGCTCAGGCCCAACATAGCTTTTTGACTTCGCATGGTAGATGTATGTATTTGTTGCAACTAGCAAGCCGAAACCAGCATCTGCAGCGCGGAAACAGTAGTCATTTTCTTCACCGTAACCCCGAGGGAAGCTCTCCTCGTCAAAATACCCAATCTTATCTATGACTTCACGCTTTATGCCAAAGCAAAAACCATGTATCAAGGGTACTCTAGGCATTAATTCGTTTCTTGATTCATCCTCACAAAGACCATTCATTTTATCAGGAGTTATGCCTTTTGGGAGTGAATTTGTTGCTGTTTGTTTATCCTGATTTTTTGAGTCTGGTATTGATTGTTGGCTTGCTGCTGAAGATAGAGGACCAACAATACCAACATCATTGTGAGCGTATGCTGCGCCCACGAGCTTGTTTAGCCAGCCTTTTGTTACAATTGTGTCACTATTCAAAAGTAGAGAAAAATCAGCTGTTGAAAGCTTTAAGCCACGATTTGCAGCTTTTGTGTAGCCACTTGGCGTCTCCGAACGATGTAGCGTTGTCCAGGAGCTGTTTCGACTGTGAAAGTTTTCAAGGTATTTTTTCGTTGGTTCGTCTGAACCATCATCAATAATGATTAGTTTTTGGCCTGCTTGGATATAGTCTTCGACCGACTTGAGACATTTCTTTATATCAGGGAGTGCATTGTATACGCAGTAAATGATATCAATACTTTTGTGAGTAGGGTCTTCGTTATGGATGGCTTCATAGCCACTCTTCTCGTAGGGGTCGACAGTTTCCCCAGGAAGTTTTTTGAGCATCTTATTGAGTAGCAAGGAGTCGTTGCTGTGTTTCCCGTGGCGCGTAAGTGCAAAAGAAGGGTGGTTGCGTGCAGTCGTAGGCCAATCCATAATTGCAGACCATGTAATTTCGGTAGTGTCTATGCAATAATTTACGCTTAATTGATCACGCTCACTTCTTTTGTCTATCTCGTTCCACCACATGTTCAAAAAAGTATGAGTTTTTTTATGTTTTAGGTTATATACCAAGACATTCGTTTCGAATAATTCTGTCGGCTTATATCCTACAGATCTATAGTAGTTGAGCTGACTTTCAATAGCAGGGACGTCACCTCGACCATGTTTTATGCAAGCCTCACCCTCTTCGTACAGGCTTCCACGCAAAGGGTGTCGCATAACTCCAATATCCGTATTATTCAACATAACTTTTTCGATGAAAGGATAAATATCTCCCACAATCATTAAGTTTGCATCAACCCAAACTATAAAGTCATATTCTGGTAAAAGGCGGTGTGCGTTTGTTTTGACGAATCTAGCGCTTCTCGTTTGATCACCATCTACGTAAGGTAGGGGCTGTATCTTAACTACTCCAACTTCTTTTGTAGGTACGTCAGTAAATAAATAGTAATCAAATCGTGCGTCTAAGATTGACGGAATCTTATGCGAGTCATAGCCACCGGATATTGCAGTTATAACTGCAATTTTTAGTGCTTTCGCTGGTCTCAAAGAAACTTCGTTTTTATAGCTTTCTATTTTTTCTAAATATAACTTATAGTTATAAATCCTATCCTGGATACTAACATGTGCTCTTTTGTCTGAAAAAGCGAGCCATGTGAATAGAGTTGATTGATTTACTGACCTATTTCCTTCTGGATAGCGTGCAGTCGACGCGAGCAATAGCTCATCGGCATCCTTATAGAGATTGGAGGCGACCAGTATGTCGACCTCATCAAGGGTCTTGTGGGTGTATCTATCAGCTTTAGATAACAGCCTGTGGATATATCTTTTAGCATTTTTGGTCTGAACTTTTACGACATTCGTAATACGACCCAATACGTCCTCACGGAACTTCTTATCGGTGAATAATTCGGGGAATCTGGTAATGACTTTTTTTAGGTTTGGCATATGCGTATAAAAACTCAATGAATCAGATTGAATTATAACATGCCAAAGCCCACCTACTGCGCGTAAAAGGCTGTGCCCTCATCACGGTAATTGTAATTAGCAACAGCACGGTCCCTCTCGGACGATGATACTGTGTAAAGCCTATCACCATTCGTCTTGCTAACTAGGCGGTAGACAGGTCTTGTGCCGTCAGTACACGTTTTAAATTCAATACCTTCATCTCTGTAGTTATATTGCGCTACAGCACGGTCTCTTTCGGAGGCGGAAACCGTATAAAGTCTATCCCCTTTTGTCTTGCTGACCAGGCGGTAGACAGGGATTTCTCCGTCCATACAAGCATAGAAAGAGAGGCCTTCGTACCTAAAACCTAAATTATTTACCGTATAATCTCGTTCATTGGTCGCAGTTGTGTAAAGTCGTGTGCCACTAGAGGGATCCACGACTCGGTAAACGGTTTGTTGATTTGGCTGACAACTATAGAAGGCTACCCCCATACTTGTAAAGCCTGCAGCCGTTCCTTCGTTTGGATTTGTTGAGTAGAATGTTCTTCCTTCTGTCTTGTTATATTGCCAATATACCGGAACGTTCCCTTGGCTGCTGGCGCTAAGGGCTATATCGGTCAAGGCAAAACCAGCCGCCACTGCATCCGTTTGATCTTGCGACCCAGCGACAACTAATCTTTGCTCGTCGCCCTTAATGAACTTATAAATAATTTGTTCCCCAGTGTAGCAGTAGTAGAATTTTAACCCCTCATTCACCCAACCATTAGCTACTAATTCGTCTCTTTGGGCGGGGCTTGCAGTAAATGAGTATTGGCGACTCGAAGAATTTGCGAGTCGGTAAACCTCTGGAGGATTGTAATTATCTTGCTGGAGTAAGGAGACCGAGCCGATATAATCAGGGCTGATGCCATTATATTTATAATCGTTTGAAGTTATCTTTACCGGGCTAAGCCAATATTTGAGTGTGCCTATTAAATCTGGATTGTTCAGGCCAATTACTTTAAGTATATTTTCTTCTGGCTTATCCCATGATTCGGGAGTGATTTTTACAGTATCACGACCAAGTAACCTGGCGTTTAAGGAGCTGCTGACAGTGTATTTGATATATACATCTGCCGAAGGTTTACTGCTTAATTTGAAGCCTATCACGGCCTGGTCACCGGTCTTGTCTGTAGTTGAGTCGTAAGGGACTGCCGTGATTTTAACGCCATATGTTGGGCCGAACCAGTCGCTGTATATACGCCAGAAGTTTCGGTTGCCGTAAGCGCTACATCCGTCTCCAGTGCCATACATATTTGCGAGTGCTGCCGCGTTTGGCTGGTAAGGGGTGTAGGTATAGAGGGCTGCAGTGGCTTTTGACTCTATGTAGACATTGCCAGCTCCACAGCCAGTCTGGGCAACATTCCAGAGGATACTATTCGTCTGGAAGGGCTTCTTGTACTGCCACCAGGACTGATCCATGCTATCGAGGTACCAGCGCAGAAGTGCGGCAGACTCAGATATCTGCAGCGAGAAGCCTGCGTAGTTTGCATCACAGTTTGCGCTACCACCAGGGCCACTATCTGGGCAGTGAGCGCCCATAGCATAGGTGTATTGGCCGGGTAGCGGCCAGGTGTCGGTGGTAAGTGGCCCGGCAGACTCCTTCTGTATCATTACCAGCAAAACTTTGGGGTTGATGCTGTATTTCTGGGCAGCATTGTAAATCATCTGTGCAGCGCTAATGGCGCCACTCGGGATAGAGCCGCTGTAGTTATTTGCCGGTATGCCGGGGCCTGGATCTGTCTTCGGTACCTCGTAGTAATTGCGCAGGCAAATGTACGGTGGGGCAGCCCAGCCTCTGGTAGCAGCATACTGTGCGTGGGTAAGGTCTGAGCGTCCGAATTCGGTGGCAGGCTTGGTGCCATTTGTGTCACAACTAGGCACTTTGCTATTTAAAAAGGCCTGGATATCACTAACTGACATATTATCTGCATTTGTGAAAACACTATCGTCGATGATACGGCCAGCTCTCCAGTCAGAAGCTGTGATGGCAGCTACAGAATTGCCTTGAAGTAGCGGCGGCATGATAGCACTCACAAGTAGGATGAGTGCGGTGATGCGGCCGAGCCATCGCATAGTCATATGCCTATTTCACCTCAAGTGTAATATATTTTGTTATTTCGCTTCCTGACTTAGAAGTAGCAGTGAGAGATATGGCCCACGTACCAGTACCGACGCTCGAGACGGGTACGCTGAAGCCTGCACAAGATGAGAACTGAGTCTGATAAATAATCTGTGCAGTCTGGCTCGTAGACTTGCTACCATTCTTCACGCTTAACTTACACAAGCCTTCTGGAATATTTTGTATGCGTGTAAGCACTGTGACTGAGCCCCCATCTTGACTAGCAGAAAGCGCAAGTGTTGGGGTTGTGGAGTCTGTCGAGCTCTGGCTTGTATCATTTGTGGTGTCCGATGGCGTGCTCGTATCTGTCTTGGTCGTGGTGTCTAAGTAGTCTTGCTTCTGTGTAGCATCCGATTGGGCTTGAGCGGCTTGCTCTTCTTTCGTAGGGCCAGTATTACCCCCAGTGGTAGTATCGGACTTTGAGCCAGTAGATACATTCGTCAGGTTCGTGATATTGAATTTCTCGAGCGCAAAAAACACTGCTAATACGAGCAATACAATCGCTGCGATGAGAGCGAGTGTCTTGGGGAAGTGACCGGTGTTGCGAGAGAGAGACTTTGACATAGCTTTTTATTAAGGAAATTACAGGCATTATTATAACCGCAAGCACAATAAAAAGCAAGTTTAAACAACTGAACAATAACTGAGTTTATAATCTTTGTTGGCTACGCCTAACGAATGCCACCATAAGTATATTTAGCTAAGTAATAAATTTCAAAATATATAAAGTTGATTTCTGAAGTTTCACCGTCTTTATTAGTGTTGTGCAACTAGGATTTTCTAGGCTTTTAGATAGAATATAGTCTACCTTAAGTTTTCTTAGATTTTCACACGAGTAATCTATAGAAAAGGTGCTGTTTGCTTCTAAGTAGATAGGCTGATTGTCGGCGTATCTTTTGGTCGTCATTATCACATGAGCTTGACGGTCAAATATTTCAGAATATTGTTCGCCAAAGACAGGATCCCAATAGTCAGGTCTTGGGTTGCTATAAATTCCGGTTACAGTATTGTCACCTGCGAGTGCTCCAAAACCCGAGAATATCACTGAATCAACCGTCGCCCAAGTCACGCGCTTATCCGATACGGCGTCCATGGCAGTAACTAATTTGTTGGTCGTAAGAACACTTGTGCCTCTGTAAAGCGGATGGATTGCCGCAGAGCTTATAATAGTGAACCCAGCAAGAGCAAGCAGTGTTAGCTTCGCCCTTCCGCTGACTGCAAAAAATATAATCGAGGTAAATCCAAGTGCCAGACAAAGTACCACAAGTTTATTGTGAATAAAGAGGGGGTACTGTGAAGTTACGCGTGCTCCAACTAACATGATTATTGCAAGGCAAGCCGCAGCGTAGCCTGAAGCCGAAGTAAGTAGTAGTTTTGAGCGCTTGAGTTTAACACTCGAGATAATCTTAATAAATAGCAAAAGTTGAATGAAGCCAGCAAACCCAACACCATAGGTTAGCCGAGTGTTCGGGACTTTATCAAGAAGCAGTAAGTGTGCAACTGGGTCGACAATAGTAGTGAAGTCACGGAGTAGAAAGAACACAATACATAAGTTTATAGTAAGAAAAGCATAGTCAATTATCCGTGACTGGCGATATTTTGCATAAAGCAGTGCAAAAGAGGGTAGCAAAAGGAACGGAGCAACCAATATGAAGTTTGAGGCTTCACTTTGGTTCGTGAAGAAATTCGCGGCGCGATGCCCTGATTGCAATATCGGCATAAGGAAACCATCGGCAAGGTTAATCAGTGGTAGCGTGCCACCGCTTATGACACGATGACCTGGGTAGACTGAATCGGTTAGCCTCGTGAGGGTATCTTGGTTTTGGTGCACGAACATCGCCCCAAGACCTAGAACTAGCAGAATTGAAATAGCGACAGGCAGAAATACCTTTGTTTTTCGTAGTAGACCAACACCCGGTATGCCGGAATAGTTATTAAGCAAGTACCCAAGTAGATATGCAGCGGAAACTAAAATAATGGGGATCTGAAATGGTGGATAGAAATGAAGCAAAAAAGCAGACATAGAGAACGAGAGTAGAAGACTATTTACCGCAATGCTCGCTCTCCCGAATCTTTTTCTGCCTCTAATTATATCTTCGAATAGCATAATAATGATCAATGCGTATCCCAAAATTGCCCACACGCTCGTTTGTGACCACCAGAGGATAAAGGGACTTGCAGTAAATGCCAAGCTTGCAAGTGTCGCTAAGCCTCTCTTGCCAAGTTTTCTGAGACTGAAATAGTACGAAGACACAAGCAATAAACAGACCGGCATCCACCATTTAAAGGCGAAGGCTACATCGAATGGCGCAACAAAAAACAGCCAGTTGTGTGGTCTGAATATTGTAGACCAGTCGTTTGTGGGTATATCTGGCTGAAGAGCATAGTTTATGCCTGGGCCGATATTTTTATTTATCTTGTCGAAATTATTTTCAATCTGGCCAACCGTAAGAAAACTAAAATTAGACCATTCATCAGATCGAATGCCCCTTTCTCTTCCAGCTACCAGACTACTATCGGGGCCATTATTCATAAAGCCATAAAATTGCCCGATAGAGGAGCTATGGATGCCGAGAAGGCTTAATGCCACGAAGATTGAGATAGAAAGTGTTGGGAAGAAATGTGGAGACTCCCTGGCGAAATAGGTTAGTTTCCTTAATATCATGGAAAACACCAAGTATAGTTTGTCTAGTGGTTTGCTGTCCATTTTATTCTTGGCCTTCACAAGAGAATTTTAGCATATCTTGAAGCTGTTTTTATCTTGAACTGCAACATATGATTCTGTTACCGGAAGGCAAGTTTTTGCTTGCAGTCATTTATAGCCCCTTTTGATGGATAGGCAAATCCCCCTAGGCTTTTTGACCAAGCTCTGCGGCCTGTTATGATACAAGTAATGCAAAATATTCTAGTTTTAGGTGCGGATGGGTTTATTGGGCGACATTTGTCGCGCAAACTGCACGAAGCAGGCGATACTGTCGTTGCTTTTGATAGGTTTGGTCATGGCACGGAATACTTCGACGAAATCGGCATCAAAACACTGCAAGGAAGCTTCCATTCTGAATCAGACATCACAAAGGCACTTGTAGGGATTGATGTAGTATTCCATCTCATATCCGCGACGACACCTGCTTCAGCCGAAAATGATACGACGATTGATCTACGGCAAAATGTGGAGCCAACCGTCGCACTACTAAAAGCCGCATTGAGTAGCGGGGTCAAGAAGCTGGTGTTTACCTCAACTGGTGGAGCTATTTATGGGACAAATAGCCACAAGTTTACCACAGAAGATACGGTGCCGATGCCAGTTTCTCCCTATGCAATTGGGAAGCTTACAATAGAGAACTATCTGCATTATTTTCAGCACAAGTTTGGGCTTGAGTGTGTGACATATAGAATTGCAAATCCGTACGGACCAGGACAGGTAGCAAAAGCTGGCTTTGGTGCTATTCCGACCTTTATTGATCAAATACGCTCCGATGAGCCGATCACCGTCATGGGAGACGGTTCTATGACAAGGGACTATATCTTCATCGACGATGCAGTCGACATGATTGTCTCGTCGTATAAGAAGGCGGAGCAGACGCTCTACAATATCGGTACGGGCACCGGCGCTTCGATACTTGAGCTAATCGCAGAAATAGAAACATCCTTACATATACAGGCAAATATAGAACACATCGCTCAGCCGAAAACCTACACGCAAGACATTACGCTCGACATAAGTCGCTATGAGAACGAATTTGGTCCGATGACGTTTACTTCACTCAGTGATGGCATTCGCCGAACTATTGAAAGTTAGTTTTCTGTGAATGGCTTCAAAAGAGCATCGTAGCGTCGTCGTGCGACAGATTCCCACTCAAATGTTTTTGCCAGTTTCGCAATGCCTTTTGAGAATTGTATTTGCTGAGTAGGGGTCATGATTGTCGCTGACTGGAGGCCGTTTTGCAGGGCGTCGACCGAGCCCGCCCGGACGATAAATGCATTCACACCATCCTCAGCTACCTCATGAGCACCCGTCTCGTCGCTAATCACAGCCGTCTTGCCATACAGCAGCGCCTCCATAAATACGACCGGTAGACCCTCTGATTGATCGCCTACATTGATAGACGGTATCACGCATACATCTGCACGAGCGAGCAGTGCATAGCGCACTTCGCCACTTAAGAAGCCAGTAAAGATAATCGACTCTTTCGCAGCAGTGCCTGCGGCGAGCTTCTCGTAGGCGTCTCGCTCTTGGCCATCGCCGACGACGATGAGTGCAGAATCGGGGTCGTTTGCATGGTAGCGGGCAAAGGCCTCGATGAGGATATCTACGCCTTTTCTATCGACAAGCCGCCCGATGAAATAGAAGAGCTTTTTGCCGCGGAGCCCGTAGGTTTTCTCTGCGCGATGGACGGCTGCAATATCAATCTCGGGCAGCGATGTGCCATACGGTACCATAGTCATTTTGCTTTTGAACATATCGATAGTTTTGGGTGTTGAAAAATAAAGCAGTTTATCGAGTGTCTGTTGAGAAGGTACGGTGTATGCGACCGCGCGGTGTACCACTGCAGCCACCAAATTATTGGCAAATGGCACCTTTTTGAGCACGATAGCATCCGAGGCTTGGGTGTCGAAGACAAGTGGTATGCCGGTAGCGAGTGATGCTAGCCAGCCAGTGATTGCTTGCGGGGTAAACCAGTGTGCATATATGACATCTGGGCGGATTTTGCGCGCGAGTCGTATAGTGGCAATCGTCTCGAAGAAGAATAAGCCAGGTAGTTGAAGATATAACCATGGGTTCTTCTTCAGGGCTGGCTGTATGCCTCGACCAGTCAGGAGCTCAAGCCGGAACGGCCAGAAATAGTGAAACCGATATTCATCGTAGGCAGCCTGTGACATGTAGGCTTTTGTTTCGCCGTGACCATTATGCGGAGCTAAGATTGCTATCTTGAGTTCAGGGTAGGCACCCTTCATCGCAATCGCTTCGTCTCGGACGAAGGCTGGCACCGGGTCATCCGCGCTAGCGGGCAGGGTTGAAGTGGTGAAGAGGACGGAGAGCTGCTGTTTTTTCATGGTGTATATAAAGAACCTTAAATAGTTTAGCTTCGGCCGATACCGATGTAGTTTAGCTTAGCTGCTTTTGCTCGCTCCGCATCATACGCATTCATAGCATCGACGAATAGATTGCCTTTCATCGCCCTTGCAAGTTCCGCGGCATCGTAGCTAACGATCTCTGGCCAGTCAGTTGCAAGACAGACGGCATCTACACCAGTAATAGCATCGATAACCATTTCATGAGTTGTGACTTCGGGGCTCAGGGTCTCCTTGGCTTCCTCGATAGCCTTCGGGTCGTAGGCCGATACTATCGCACCAGCATCGACAAGTAGATTCGCTATCTTGATAGCAGGGGACTTGCGTGAATCGCTCGTACCCGCCTTGAAGGCGAGACCAAGCACCGCAACTTTTTTGCCCTCGAGCTCTCCGTCTAGTCCTGCTTGTATCTTCTCGACGACGTAGGCGGCCATGCCCGCATTTACTTCTGCAGCTGCTTGCATGATTAGGTTCTCGGCGCCAAATTCTTCCGCGCTGGCGATAAGCCCACTGACATCCTTCGGGAAACAACCCCCGCCATAGCCACGCCCAGCATTGAGGAACGCTCGGCCAATACGCTTATCTGCACCGACGGCATCCATGACTTCTTTTACATTTGCGCCGGTTTTGTCTGCCAGTATAGCTATCGAATTGGCGAAGGTGATTTTGAGTGCGAGAAATGCATTGGCCGTGACCTTGATGAGTTCTGCGCTATTTTGACTCGTGGCGATGTATTCGCCATCAGGAATCTTGGCTGGCTTGGTAAGTGCCGTGAGGGCTGCGATAGTGTCGCGCTGGGCAGCTAGTTCTCGGTAGAGGCTTAGTACTTTCTCCGCAGCATTTTTATTATCAGAGCCGACCACGATGCGGTCAAACCAGAGCGTATCAGCCAGGGCAGTGCCTTCGCGGAGGAATTCAGGGTTCGATACGTAGGCAATCTGCTTGCCGAGGCCATCGAAGATAGCACGAACTTTCGTGCCGGTGCCGACTGGCACGGTACTCTTCTGCACGTAGATAGTGCCGTCTTTGAGTAGTTTGGCCGCCTCTTCGGCTGCACCGAACACATAGTCGAGATTACTACTGCCATCTGGCTTGTCGGGCGTGCCGACGCTTGAGAACACGATATCACTCGAAGGGACACTTTCTTCATACGAGTCGGTCGGGATGAGTGCGCCGCTGTCGACGACATGTTTCACGAGGTCATCGAGGCCTTCCTCGTAGAAAAATGACCGGCCAGTCTTGATGACATCAAGCCGCTCTTTGTTTGGCTCCACAGCATAGACGGTGTGCCCGCAGTGGGCAAGTAATGTTGCGGTCGTGAGGCCGACGTAGCCAGTACCGAGAATCGTAATTGTCATACAGCTCCTTTTGCGTTAATTCAGAGATACATTCTACAAAAACTCAAGCGAATGTCATAGCTATAGTGTATCATCGGACAACTATAAATACGTGCCGTAGCCTGATTTTTTGAGTGGCTCGGCGTGCTCGTCGAGCTGTACTCGCGTGATGAAACCTTGTTCAAACGCAACTTTTTCAGGTGAGCCAATAATTTGCCCGGTGCGCTTCTGCATGACCCGCACATAATCACTTGCGTCGGTGAGGCTATCTATCGTGCCAGTATCGAGCCAGACATCACCACTCTCCAGCGTCGTAACTTTGAGCTTACCTCTACGTAGATATTCTGCATTTACTGCAGTAATCTCTAACTCTCCGCGCTCGCTAGGCAGCACGTTTTTTGCGATTTCTATTACGTCATTGTCATAAAAGTAGAGCCCAACTACCGCAAAGTCAGATTTAGGATTTTTGGGTTTTTCTTCGATCGAGATTGCATGCATATCGTCGTCAAACTCAACGACGCCGTATCGCTCTGGGTCAGAAACCTCGTACGCAAAAACGATGCCGCCATCTGGGTTAGTACAGGCTTGTAGTGAGGTGTCGAGCTCATTGCCGTGGAATATATTGTCACCGAGTACGAGTGCAACCTTGTCGTCACCGATGAACTCCTCGCCGATAATGAATGCCTGCGCCAAACCGTCTGGCGATGGTTGAGTAGCATAGCTAAGTGTAATCCCTAATTGTGAGCCATCACCAAGAAGACGCTGGAATTGTGACTGATCTTCTGGTGTCGTAATGATAAGGATATCTGTAATGCCAGACTGCATAAGTGTACTGAGAGGATAGTAAACCATTGGCTTGTCGTACACTGGCATGAGTTGTTTGCTGATGCCTTTTGTAATAGGCCACAAACGTGTGCCAGAACCGCCGGCGAGTATTATGCCTTTCATATGATGGTCTCCTTTTCTTTAGCAATATAATCTTGCAAATCTTCTTTCCAATCTCGACTCGTAAAGCCCGTGCTCTGTAGTTTCGATAAATCCATATTACTCCCTAACGGCCGGGGGGCTATGCCGTCTTTGCCCGCGAAGTATTCAGCGGTTGAAGTATCTGTCACTGTTAAATCTTTGTATCCAGTAATTGAGAAAATTATCCGGGTAATCTCTGCCCAGCTGGCAAGGTTGCCGCTGTTGGTAGCATTGTAGGTGCCAAACGGGGCTTTGTTCGTGAGCAGATGGTCGATGATGCGCACGAGTTCGCTCGTGAAGGTGAGCCGACCAATCTGGTCTGCAACCACCGTTGGCGAAACGCCTTTTTCCGCCAAACCAAGCATGGTGCGGACGAAGTTTTTGCCCTCGCCAATAACCCAGGTTGCACGTAGGATGTAATGCTGCGGTATAAGGCTTACAGCAATGTCACCAGCAGCCTTACTTTGACCGTACACGCCAAGGGGGCTAAACGGCTCATCTTCTGTATGTGGTTCATGCATACCGTCGAATACATAATCACTTGATATATGAAAAAGTGTTATTTCGTGCATTTGGCAGACACGGGCAAGGTTCGCCACGGCGCTCGCATTTACATTCCAGGCGGCAATTCTGCCTTCTGCTGTCTCGGCTCCATCGACATTGGTGAATGCCGCAGCATTGAGGATAACCTCGATGCCCGACCAGTCGAATGATTCGACCGACTCTCGGTTTGTGATATCAAGTTCACCGACATCGGCGTATTGTGCCCCCGAATAGTGCGCGCGTAGGGCGGTGCCGAGCTGGCCATTTGCCCCGACGATAAAGATAGATGATTCTTTCATATGAGTTACGCCTCCAATGGAGTTATGTCTGCGAGCAATGGTTGAGTGGTATCTTTTTCGGATACGATCGCCTCATCTTGGGTGATTGGCCAGCTGATTTCTAGGGCGGGGTCAAATAGATTGACGAAGGTGTATTTCGCCTCTGGTGACCAGTGTTCATTCACTAAATACGTGTATGTCACGTTATCTTCGAGTGTTTGATAGCCATTTGCAACACCGCGGGGTACAAAAACGGCGATACCCGGATTAATTTCTACACTAAACGTTTGCCCAAAGCTCGGGCCTTTACGCAAGTCCACCCAGGCACCGAAGACAGTACCGTTTGCGACAGAAATGTATTTTTCCCACGGCTCAGCGTGTAGGCCTCGCGTCACGCCCTTTTTTTCGTTGAAGCTGAAATTGTTTTGGATTACGTCAAAAGCGGGCAGCCCAAGCGCTTCCATCTTTTCTTTTTGATAATTTTCTTTGAACCAGCCCCTGTTATCACCGTGAACAGGTAGTCTTACCACATAAAAGCCGGGGATAGGCGTCTCGGTAACTGTCAATTCATTGTAATTATCTGGATTAAACACCACAACACCTCTCGTAATTATCTAGTATCACTATATCATTGTCCTTGTTTGGCGTAGGTTGCTTCCGTGGCGGCCTTTTCTGCTTGCCACCAATCTCGGTTGGCATCGTACCACTCAATAGTTTGTTTGAGGCCATCCTGCATACCATTTTGGTCAGTGTAGTGAGGTTGCCAACCCAGCTCGCGTCGGAGCTTTGAGCTGTCCATGGCATAGCGCATATCATGGCCAGGTCGGTCATTCACGTGCTCGTACCAGTCGCGTGGCTTGCCCATGGTCTCGCAAATCATCTCTATGACTGCTTTGTTGTTTACGTGGTCGTTGTCTGCGCCAATGATGTAGGTTTCACCAATTGCGCCCTTGTCGAGGATAAGATGCACAGCTTCATTGTGGTCATCGACATGAATCCAGTCGCGAACCTGCTCGCCCGTGCCGTAGAGCTTCGGCTTGATGTCACTCAAGATATTTGTGATTTGGCGGGGGATAAACTTCTCGATGTGCTGGTAGGGTCCGTAATTGTTTGAACAGTTTGAGATAGTTGCTTTGAGGCCGAAGCTGCGCACCCAGGCTCGTACTAAGTGGTCAGAACCAGCTTTCGTTGAAGAGTAGGGGCTTGAGGGATTGTACGGAGTCGTCTCGGTGAACCGGTTTGGGTCGTCGAGCTCAAGATCACCGAACACTTCATCGGTACTAATGTGGTGCAGGCGCTTGTCGTGCTTACGCACCGCCTCCAGGATTGTGTAGGTACCGACGATGTTCGTTTGCACGAATGGCCATGGCTCACGCAGTGAATTATCGTTATGACTCTCGGCTGCGAAGTGCACGACAATATCAGTGTCCTTCACTAGCGAATCAACAAGCTTAGCATCGCATATATCACCTTCAACGAAAGCGATAGTATCGCCAATAGAAGCAAGGTTTTCCTTATTGCCGGCGTAGGTGAGCTTATCGAGCACAGTGACTTCGTATTCGGGTCGATTTTTGAGTGTGTAGTGTACAAAGTTAGCCCCGATAAACCCTGCACCACCTGTAACGAGTAGTTTCATAGTAGGTAAAGTATACCAGTCTTAGGATGTGAACATGGCGGTAATTTTGGCAACGGTAGCATCGAGCTTGTCTTGGTCTGGAGCCTCAGCATTCAGGCGGAGGACTGGCTCTGTGTTGCTTGCGCGAATGTTTAGCCAGGTACCGTCGGTAAATTCGAGCGTGCTGCCATCGAGATGATCAATAGTCGCCTCTGGGAAGCTAGTTTCCACTGCCTTGATTGCAGCTGCTTTGTCGCTGACGACGAAGTTCGTTTCAGGGACGGTGGCGTAGTGAGTGTACTGCTCGCGTAGCTCTGAAAGCTTCTTGCCCGAAAGTCCTGCCACATATATACCGATGACTGCGGCGATGATGCCACTATCTGCGTACCAATTATCTCGGAAATAGAAGTGCCCAGAAGCCTCACCACCGAAGGGCGCATCGTGTTCGCGCATCATCTGCTTGATGAAGCTATGTCCCACACGGCTAGTGACCGGTGTGCCACCCTTCTCTGAGACGATATCTCGCACGGTGCGACTATTACGTACGTCACTCACAATATTAGAACCGGGATATAACCCCAAGAAGTATTCTGCAAGCATAGCTGACATGACACCACCGGTCAGGACGGTGCCAGTTTCGTCGACGAGGAAGGCACGGTCACCATCGCCGTCGAAGGCGATGCCACCATAGAGATTATTTTTCTGAATAACTTCAATCATGTCATGCAGGGTCTCAAATTTCAGCGGGTTGGCTTCGTGGTTCGGGAAAGTACCGTCAAGCTCAAAGTACATCTCGGTGACATCCCACGGCACAAATGGCTCTATATCGGGGAATATCTTGCCCGCCATGCCATTGCCAGCGTCTACCGCGATAGCTAGCTCACTGAGCTCTTTTGGCTTGATAAATGATAGAACGTGCTCAATCCAGGCTTCGGTTATATCTTGCTCAGTAACCCCACCCTCTGTAGCGGCAGGGGTAAAATCATTAGCCTGAGCTAAGTCTCGTACTTCAAGAAGCCCGCTTTCCTCGCCAACAGGCCTAGCATCTTCTCGGCAAAACTTAATGCCGTTGTATTCTCCAGGATTATGACTGGCAGTCACGACTGCACCACCGGCAAGCTTGTTGTGCCCAACGGCGAAGTAGATCATATCTGTGGTGACCTCTCCGATATCGAGAACATCGCGACCTTGTGCGCGCAAGCCACTCACGAGCGCTGCAGCGAGTTCTGCTGAATCGGGTCGCATATCACGGCCGATTGCAACCGTGCCGGTTTCTGGCAACCAACTGCCAAATGCCTGACCGATTGCCATCAGTACCTCAGGTGTGAGCTCACTGCCGACCTTACCTCGGACATCATATGCTTTAAATATTGCAGTCAAATCGATCATAGAACCTCCATTCATGTTCTATCATTGTAACGCACCATTTCAATACTGGGTGGTACAATGGCAGTCATGAAGATACTTATCGTAGCCGGAGGCCAGGGCACAAAACTATGGCCATATAGTCGACAAGAGAAGCCAAAGCAGTTTCAGCCAATTATTGGTGACAAATCATCGTACCAAGTCGCCATCGAGACATTACTGACTGAATTCTCGCCAGACGACATATTTATTTCAACCAAGCACAAATTTATCAAATACGTTTCCGAGCAATCACCGCTGATTCCACTCAAAAATTACATCGTCGAGCCTGATGCTGCCAAAGATCGCGGCCCGGGTGAGGGACTAGCCTTTTTGAAATTATCGATGTTATTTCCGAAAGAGCCAGTATTTTACGTGCAGGCAGATATGGTACGAGAGCCAGCCGAGAAGTTTATCGAGATGATCAGGGCGGCCGAAAAGATTGTAACTGAGAGAGGCGTCTATATCACGGGCGGCGTCAAGGCGACAGAGCCAAATATGGGGGCTGACTATCTAGAGCTCGGCGAAGCGGTAGACGGCGATGGAGTCGAAGCCTATGTGGTTGACAAGTTTCACTATCGTAAAGGCACAGTGAAGGAGACGCGTGAACTTATAGAGAATTTTCGTGTTGTCGCTCACTGGAATCACTTGTGTTGGTACCCAGCAAAGATTATTGAGGCATATAAAACATATCGTCCCGACTGGTACGATGCACTCATGAAAATTAAGGCAGTGATGGATAAGCCAGGTGAGCAAGAAGCCATTCGTGAAATCTACGAAGACATGGAGAAGGGGCCAACAGAAGATGTCACAAGGCACCTCATGGATTCCGGCAAGGCTGTGGCGCTGCTATTGCCATTTCGCAATACAGATGTAGGCACATGGGAAGCGGTACGCGATTTTAGTGCTGACGATGACGAGAACCATCTCGATGGTAATATCGTGACCGTTGATACGACCGGTACTCTCGTGAAGTCAAACAACAAAGATAAGTTGATAGCCGTGGCGGGGCTTAAAGATCTCGTGATTGTTGATACCGATGATGTATTGCTCGTCATACCAAAAGAGAAAATAGACAAGATAAAAGATATTCAGGCTGCGCTTCAACAAGAGCACAAATCAGAGTATCTATAATAATTGAAATTTCTCGAATTCCTACTCGACGGTGACGGATTTCGCAAGGTTT
Source organism: Candidatus Saccharimonadota bacterium (assembly GCA_024635495.1). Lineage (GTDB taxonomy): Bacteria > Patescibacteriota > Saccharimonadia > Saccharimonadales > UBA4665 > JAGXIT01. Next base: position 142,544 of record JAGXIT010000005.1, on the reverse strand, counting down.
CGTGGTCTGTCAACATTGTGGCCGCGCTCGAGGGCGACATAGTAGGCAAATAGCTGCAAAATGATAGCACTGAGGATTGGGGTTGTCTGCTCGAGTGTGTCGGGCATGTATAGCACGTCATCCACAAGGCGCTTGAGCTGCGTATTACCTTGTGTGCCGATGGCGACAACCTTGCCTTTACGGGCGCGTATTTCCTCGATATTACTGACGGTTTTTGGCAGCAGAGACCCATTTGGTGCGATGGCGAAGGTCGGGAACGCTGGCTCAATCATCGCGAGCGGCCCGTGCTTCATTTCGCCGGCGGCAAAACCCTCGGCATGTATGTAGCTGATCTCCTTTAATTTAAGGGCACCTTCAAGTGCGCTCGGGAAGTCGTATTTCCGCCCAATGAAGAGGAAATCATTGTAGTGGGCATACTTCTTGGCCATTTTTTGAATAGTTGCATCGAGCTTAAGCAGCTGCTCGGCTTTTTGTGGCAGGGCATCGAGCTCTTTGAGGAGCGGCTTATACAGGGGGCTATTACCTTTCGATAGATACAACGCCATTTGCGCGAGCACGGTGACTTGCGCCACAAACGCCTTGGTACTTGCGACAGCACGTTCTGGTCCAGCATGACAGTAGACGCCCGCATCTGTCATGCGGGCAATAGTACTGCCCACTGCATTCACGATGCCAAGCCGCAGGACACCGAAGTCCTCAACTTTTTTCAGAGCTGCTATGGTATCAGCGGTTTCACCAGACTGCGAAATTGCCAATAGAGCTGTGCTGCGCGAAAACGGCTCGTCTCGATACTTAAACTCGCTCGCATACTGGACTTCGACTGGGATGCCGGCGATTTCCTCGATGAGATATTCACCCACCAAGCCAGCATAATAAGATGTTCCACAAGCGACGATAACGATTCGATCAATATAGTTTAGTTGCTCAGATACAGCCTCAAGCCCACCAAGCTTAACGATGCCTTCCTCTGCCTTGATACGGCCAAGGGTTGCAGAGCGAATCGTTTGCGGGACTTCGTATATCTCCTTCAGCATAAAATGCGCAAAATCACCGAGCTGGGCCTCCTCGGCATCGTAGGCGAGTATTTCTGGGTCACGGACTACCTTGGTATCTTTCATAAAGTCATGCAGGGCGTAGGTGCCATCCTGCTTGGCGATGACATACTCATAGTCATTCAGGAATACAACTTTCTTGGTGTGCGCGATAAGGGCGGCAGGGTCAGAGGCGAATATGATCGCATTTGTATTGGTGATGCCGAGTACGAGCGGGCTGCCAAGCCTGGCGGCAAAAAGTACATCAGGCTCGTGTGTTGTCATGACGACGAGTCCAAACGTCCCGCTGAGGGCTTTCAGTGTCTGCAGGAAAGCCACTCTGAAGCTTCTCGTTTTTCGCAAATGGTAGTCGAGCAGATGTGGAATAACTTCTGAGTCTGTTTCGCTGACGAAGTTGTAGCCTTTCTTTTTCAAGAAATCACGGAGTTCTTCGTAGTTTTCGATGATGCCGTTGTGCACAACCGCAATAGAGCCATCTTGATTGGTGTGAGGATGGGCATTATATACGGTGGGTGAACCATGCGTAGCCCAGCGGGTATGGCCGATGCTTATGGTGTTTTTCGATACGTTTGGACCCAAATCATCATGAAGTGCCTGCACCCGCCCGATGGCTTTGTGTACCGATATAGTGTCCTTCTCGATATACGCAATGCCCGCCGAGTCATAGCCGCGATATTCGAGTGTCTCGAGTCCCTCAAGCACCGTGTCTATCGCCTTATTTTTTGCCCCTACGTAACCAACAATTCCGCACATTATTTCGGTCCTTTCTGTATATCAATCAGTGTCAGGAGTATGAAGCAAGCAAAGTAGTTTACCTACAAGGGCTGGCAACAATTTTTTGACACCAAGTTACTTTGATTTTTTCTCGAGTTTTTGGGTGTATTGGACGATATTTTTGCGGAATGTAGCAACAGAGAAGCGCTCTGCTATCACTCGTATGGTATCTGGGTTGTAGGCTTTGCTATCGAAGTCTTGGAGCGCCTTTATGAGCGCGTCGGCTGTTTGCCTCGTGAAATATTCACCAGTTACGCCCGACTGCACATAGTCGAGTGCACCACCGGCTTTGTAGGCGATGACGGGTGTGCCGCTGGCCATGGCTTCAACTGGTGTAATGCCGAAATCATCGAGCCCGGGGAATATCAGTGCCTCGGCGCGTGCAAACTCTTCTTCGAGAACCTCATCAGAGACTTTGCCGAGAAAGGTAATAGTTTTGCCTGCTAGTTTGCGAAGCCGATGATGGTCCGGGCCATCACCGATAACAGTCAGAGGTAGTTTGAGTCTAGTGCAGGCCCGTACCGCAATATCGAAGCGCTTGTACGGGGTCTGTCTACCTGAAATGATGAAGCCTTTTCGTTTCGCATGGCGGTTTTGCAGTTTCTGGAAACGCTCGAAATTGACGGGCGGGAAGACGACCGTGCTATCCCGCTTGTAGTATTTCTGAATCTCCTGCTGAATATGGGTCGAATTCGCAATCAAGAAGTCTGGTCGTTGGGCGGCTTTGTAATCCCAGTGGCGCAAGGGCTTCACGAGTAGCCACAATCCAATGCGCGCCAGCGGGTTGAGTACGCCGAATCCCGGTTGCTTCATGTATTCATCGTAGCGACTCCAATAGTAATGGGTTGGCGCATGACAATAATTCACGTGCAAGACATTTTTTGGCACTTTGATGCCCTTTGCTTCTGCGCCACTGCTGGATATGACGAGGTCGTAGCCGTCGAACTTGAGATGTGTGTACCACCAGATGCGAAGTACGCTGGTGAACTTGTGAATCTTAGTGAAAGGCCAACGGCCAAGGTAGCCGGTCACGACCTTGCCATCGAGTCTGTCGCGCCATTCTTTCGTCGCAAACGTCACGTAAATGGGGGCCTCAGGAAAAAGTTTGTGGAGTTGCTCGACGACCAGTTCTGCGCCACCCCCATAGAGCCAGTCGTGGACAATGGCAACGCGAGGTGTTTGTGATTTTTTCTGCGTAGTCATACTACTTGTAGCGGGCGCCGTGCCGGAATAGTCGCTCAACGAGGACGCGAATAGTCTTAAATAATATGATAACATCGAGGCCAAAGCTCCAGTTTTGTACGTAATACAAATCAAGCTTACGCCGCTCGTCGAAGCTAATGGCGTGCCGCCCAGATACAATCGCGAGCCCAGTTAGGCCAGACTTCACGCTCAAAATCAGATTCTTCTTGTCGTATTTTTCCATCTCAAAGACGTCGAGGGCTCGCGGCCCAACCAGGCTAATTTCGCCGTGTATGACATTCCAAATCTGTGGTAACTCATCGAGACTTGTAGCCCGCATAAACTTGCCAAATTTGGTTATTCTCGGGTCATCATCGAGCTGATCGCCATTCTCGCGATACTGCTTGATAAGCTCTGGCTTGCCCATTTTCTCGAAGCCGGCTTCTGGCGACATACCATTGTAGGCGTACCGCATCGAGCGGAATTTGTAGACACTAATCTTCGAGCCGAAACGGCTATATCGCTTCGCTTTATAAAATATCGGGCCTCGATCACTGAGCTTGATGCCGATAATGCAGAGTATCCAAAGGGGTAGGCTTATCAGTAGGGCAATACCACCGAAGATGATATCAGTGAGGCGCTTAAATATTCGACCCCAGCCAAAAAGTGCAGTGTGATGCACGTGAATCACCGGGATGCTATTACGGAAGAGATCGACATCGATATTACCGACGAACAACTCACTGTTGCCCGGCACAAAACGGTAGCTTACGTGGTTTTCTTGAGCATAGGACAGCACCTCGGTATTGCGCTTCTCGTTTGCATACAACTCGGTTTGGACGATACCGTGTAAGTCTTGCGGGTTACTCTCCAAAAACTGCTCAAAATTAGTAAATAGTGGAATATCGTCGTACGCAAGTTTCTTGCGGTAGCCAATAACACCGATAATTTTGTAGCCAGATGCCTTAGAATTTCTGAGTGAGTCTATAAGCTCGCGAGCGGTCGGGGTATTGCCAATAATCGCAATACGGCTGAGGCCGCGACCATATGCAAACATGCTGGTACGCCCGAGCCGAACGAGGTTACGGAATACTAAGAGCGTGAAAAACCCGAGCAGTAGGCCATATATCGGCACGAGCTTTGCGGGGAATATCGGCGTCACGCTCAAGAAATCCCAAAAAACCAAAAATAGTAAGCCAATGAATGAACCAACGAAAAGCCGACCGGCTTCAGCGAAGCGTCGCTCATAAATATTTGCGTTGTAGAGACCGAGTAGTGCAAATATGAGTAGCCAGAAAGGCAAGAGGCTAGCCAGTATGAGCGCATAGTTTGATGCAGACATCGGATGGGCTACTGCAACCGGTGCAGCTGCTCGTATAGCGAAGGCTGCGACGAAGCTTATAAACAACGCAAAAAGATCACCCAGGACCAAAAAGAAATTGTAGGCAAGCGATGCATTGCTCTTCATGTACACTAAATTGTAGCACTTATGAGCAGATATGACTGGTCCTGGTACAAAATTCCTGAACGCCTCGTCGCGGCTGTGCTCGTATTGGCGCCGTTTTACGCGTTTTTATCTGTTTGGTTTTCGAGCTTTTTGGGGCACTATACGCTGCTGCGACTAGTACCAGAGTCAATCCTGCTGGTGCTGGCCATCTGGGCTGTCGTGCGACTTTCTCGCAGTAGCGTGCTACGCACGCAGACGATAGGTAGTATCCTCGGCAAACTCGTCCTCGCGTATCTGGTCATAGCGGTACTCATGAGCCTCTATGGTTGGTGGCAGGATAACGCAAGCATCAAGGCATTATTCTACGGCCTGCTCCTTATCACGAGGCCGGTTATATGGTTTGCAGTTGTATGGGTGTTTGCGATTGATTCTGCTTGGCTCAAGTCCCATTGGCAAAAACTCGTGGCTTGGCCGCTGCTCCTCGTCGCCAGCTTCGCAATCGTGCAATTCCTCGTCCTGCCGAGTAATTTTCTGAGCCATTTTGGCTATGAGGCGGGTGCGACGATTGTGCCAGCCCAAACAATCAATCAAGATACAGACACAATCAGGGCGCAGTCTACGCTCAGAGGCCCAAATCCACTGGGCGCGTACTTGGCTATTGGCATTGGCCTGGTACTTGTGATGGCTATACCTCGTATACGTAAAATGATTCTTGTGATTGCAAGCCTACTAGCTCTGCTTGTCAGCTTTTCACGCAGTGCTTGGCTGGGGATGTTTGCTATCGCTGCAGTTACTGCCGTTTTGCTACTATCGAAGCGTCAGCTCAAGCGCACGTTTATTATCGGTGTGGTGGCCTTGCTTGCGTTTACGGGGGTGATGTATAGCTTGCGTAATAACGATGGCCTACAAAACCTTATATATCATAGCAATGAGAACTCGACTGCCACAGAGACCTCAAATCAGGCTCATGCTGATGCGCTGAGCAGTAGCCTTGACGATATCGCTAGTGAGCCACTCGGACGAGGGCCAGGCACTGCAGGACCAGCCTCTGTCTACAACCTACGAGATACCTCGCGCAATAGCGAAAGCTATTTCTTAAATATTGGGCAAGAACTTGGCTGGCTCGGGCTTGGTGTATTTCTAGCGTTCCTCATCCAGCTTGGGCGCGTGCTGTACAAGGGCACATCAAGGTTAAGTCGAGGCATCCTGGCTACATTACTCGGGCTTGGCGCTATCAATATGCTTTCCTATGCCTGGGCTGACCCAACGCTTGTTTACTTCTGGTGGGGCCTTGCTGGTCTCGCGGTTGCCACCATACCAGCACAAAAGCGCAGAGCTTCTCACCTCCAGGCTTGGCTCTGGAAGATGACGGCTCCACTAAGGAAGATTTATCAGAGGCGCAAACCCTCAAAAAAGGGCCTCGTGCAGTTTATCTATTTCAATCTCGGGGGAGTGGTGTTTTTCGTGGCAGGATATGCAGTGTTCGTATTACTGTACGGTGTGCTGGGTTGGCACTGGCTGATTGCCAAGCTAATTGCAGATCTCGTGGGGTGGTCGCTGAATTATCTTGTGCAACACTACTTAGCTTTTCGAACATCGGCCGCAGGGCAGGGACACAAAGCGGTGCTTAAGAAATTCATACCATTTAGTCTCGCCAATGTACTGATTGACTACGGGATTGTCGGTGGGCTGAATTGGCTTGGCATTTCGCCGTTCATTGGTCTCTGGGTTTCATCACTGTTTTTCACGGTATGGAAATGGCTGTGGTACAAGCACTGGATATTCCGCTCGCCAGCAAAGTGATACAATAAAAACATGAACGAAAAACAAACACCCGTTGCTGCAGCCCAAGCGGTGCGCCCTACCAAGAAGCAAAAAGAGCTGCTCGGCTTCATCGAAGTCTTCATTTCAGAGCACGGCTATAGTCCAAGCTACCGAGAAATCATGAACGGCCTGAACTACACTTCGGTGGCAACCGTCGCTTTGCACGTCAATAATCTCATCAAGCGTGGCCACCTCATCAAGCGCGAGCACAGCGCTCGTTCGCTCGAAGTTGTCCATCCAGAAGGTGTAACAACTCCGAGTTTGCTGACGAATCAGATTACCGAAGCTGAAGAAAAATGGCTTGTCGAACGTATCGAAAAACTATTTGCAGATCTGAGTATGGGCGCTCATATTTCAGCGCAACAACTCGACGACATCGCTGTCGTGCTAGCCGCGCTGCGAGTTTTGGGCCTCGAAGCTGCAGCTCAGAGTTTCACCTCACGCCTGAACGAACTTAGAAAATCTTCAGAGAGTATTGTATAGTAGGGTGTAGAAAGCCATAAGCATGTATCATGTAGATAAAAAAGTACATCGACACAGGCGAGCGCGTCGCACCACGATTTTTATAATTGTCGTACTGACACTCTCAGGATTAATATACGGTCTCTTCCAGCTGCGCATAAACCCTCAGCAAGACATTCGTAATGCTGCACCGGTTAGCTCCAAATACGATCCGGACTCAGCCAAAAAAGTTGATATCAAAAAGCCCGAATTCACTATGCAGCTTCCAGCTGGCTGGACGGAAAAAACAGTCTTGCCTGGCACTAAGGAGCCTACGTACAGCTTCAAATCAGAAAGCAAAAACGCACAATTACTCGATATATTCTTGGGTCCTGTGCCAGATCGTTATGCGTTGAATAAGGCAATTGTCGTCACCCCACAAGGAAACGGCCTCGCTTATGATGTCGTGTCGGAAAACTGTACTAAATTCACTGACGCGAAGAAGGCAGACAATACTGGCCGAGTGCTTGCCAAGTGGCAGGATGTAGATTTTTATTGCGATACCGCGAATTATGCTCGAGCAGTTGTCGGTACAATATCAAAAAACGGGCTCAATACCGTGAAGACAATTGGCAAAACGACAGATGTATACAACGTATTTATCGTCTATATCGACAATAACATCACCCCTGACTATACGACGCTATACTCGATACTCGGTAGCATACAATTCAAGTAAAAATTACTATATCTAGCGTAGCTAGAGCTATGTTATGCTCTAAATGCATTAACAATTAAATCGTATTGCATACTGGAAGTTCGGTGAAAATCCGACACTGTGCCGCAACTGTGAACCTGTCAGTAAGTCAGGTAAGTCAGATCTTTATGCCATACGCGTAATACCCGAGCAGGTACTGACTCTTATAAGCGTCACCGATTCGGTGGCGGTTTTTTATATAAGACAAGTAAAAGCGCTCAGAAAGTGAGTCCTAAAATGAAAAACAAACTAATAGCCCTTGTGATAGCAGTGCTAGCTGTCGGTGGCGGTCTTGGTAGCTATGCCTACTTTACCCGTGATACCGGTGCAGATACCACCAACACAGTGAGCCAAGCTACACCAATTGGGGGCACTATTACGTATGGCGCTGATGGTAAATCAGTTGAATATACCGGCAAGACTGGCGTGACTGCCCTAGAAAATCTTCAAGCCTTGACAGAGGTAAACCTTCAAAGTTCAAGTTATGGCGACATGGTCGTTGGTATCAACGGTGTAAATTCAGAGACAGACAAGAACTACTGGGCATTTTATGTCAACGGTGACTATGCAAACGAAGGTGCTGGCACATACAAGACCAAAGATGGTGACACCTTCACCTGGAAACTAGAGGATATTCAGTAATGAAGATGATGCGACTCGATAACTCAAGCAGCATCTATCTGAAAATAGCGGTTGTTGTCGCGCTCGTACTCTTTGTCGTGCTAGCGCGCACTGCGCCGCACCCCGCCAACTTTGCGCCGGTTGCAGCAGTTGCACTTTTTGCCGGAGCAATATTGCCACGCAAATGGGCGCTCAGTGCACCACTTGCGGCTATGATAGCCAGCGACCTCATCATTGGCATGCACTCACTCGTGTTTGTTACCTGGGGTAGTTTCTTGCTTATCGCACTGGCAAGCCACCGCTTTTTGGGCAACGTAAATAAGACGAAAGTGGTGCTTGGTAGCGTTTCTGCCTCAGTTTTCTTCTTCATCGCCACTAACTTCGCTGTGTGGGCGCAGGGAATGATGTACCCATTGAATGCTGGCGGGCTCATCCACTCCTACGTCAATGCACTGCCGTTTTTCCGAGGAACACTCACGGGCGACCTATTTTATAGTGGAGTACTGTTTGGTGCTTATGCATTCGTGACCTATCTCGCAACTGAGAAAAAACTAACACATACCGCGTAAGCTTCAAGGCTGCACAGTCGCTTTTTTCGCGCTACAATACAGGGCATGACAGAAGCTATCGACCCATACAAAGAACTAGTCAAGGAGCGGGCTCCAGAATTTTTCTGTGAAGTTTGCGGTCATTATCCGATCGAGCCGGTGCATGGGCATTTTGCTTGCCCATCATGTAAAAACATCACCAAGTGCTGCGAAGGAGTGCCTCTTGAAACATGATGTATTAGGGAAAAGAGCAGCCAGCGTACACGAATTCATTTCGTGTCTCTGCGCGATGAGAAAAACCGTAGGTTTGTCTCATAAGGCGAAGCCGCAAATGCTGCGAAGGGATGCCTCTTGAAAGTTAAACCACGAAGAGTAGGTATCTATGCCGGAGCTTTTGACCCCGTCCACGCGGGGCATATTGCCTTTGCGTTGCAGGCGATAGATGCAGCCAAGCTTGACGTAGTTTATTTCATCCCAGAGCGATTGCCGCGCCAAAAGCCACAGGTAACGCATTACGCCCATCGGGTCGCGATGATTCGTCGGGCGCTCCGTCCGTATCAAACTATGGATGTACTCGAGCTAGAAGACCGATCATTCACGGTATACAGGACGCAGTCTCGCCTCGAGCGTAAGTTCAAGAGTGCGCAATTCGTTATGCTGTGTGGCACCGATGTTATTGCTCATATGCCGAGTTGGCCGCATGTCGGTCGACTACTCAATCGATTCGAGCTGTGTATTGGCATCCGAGAAGGGGAGTCAACCGCAAGTGCCGAGAGAATGCTAGCAAAGCTTCCTGCTGCCCCACTGGCGGTCACGACGGTGAAAAGTTACGCCGGCGCGGTCAGCTCGACCAAGATGCGAGACGCCCTGCGGTTGAATCGGGGCGCGAAGGGGTTATTGCAGAGCGTCGTCGCGTACGCGAAACAAGAATGGCTCTACGTATAAATCGTTGCGAAAAATACGATTTACTTGACCAAAGCATAGCCGGATTGCTATATTTAATGTAGTTCTTTTGCACGAAAAACCGTGCAAGTAGAGACAAAAATTTTAAATATAAAAATAAGAATGCTCTTTTTGCCGTGGATGCGAGGCTGCGACAGATTGCGTATAGGAGGATGTATGTCTATACCCATAAAGCTTACTCACGATACGCCGTCACTCGTCCGTGTACGCGTGCGTCGACCAGGTTGGCAGCAGTATATCCACTACTAGAACTAGTGTGTCTGTAATACTATTTTGAATCAGCGAGTGCTTGGTCAATAACCTTTGAGAACGCTTCCACACTTGGAAGTCCATCAGACCCAGTAAGCTCGCTGTTTTGTATTTGCTCGCCGTTTATGAAGAACGCAGGCGTTGCTTCTTGTGCGCCTGTCTTCGCGAAGGCAGACTTATCAGCATTAATGCGGTCGTTTGCCTTAGCGCTCACGAAATCAGTCTTGAATTTGTCCGTATCAAGTTTGATCTGTTGGGCATAGCCGACGAAATATTCCGTGAGGGGCTCTTTACTGACAACCCAGCCAGACTGGCCAGCTCTGTCTTGGTTTTGGTACAGCAAGTCGTGCATTTCCCAGAATTTACCTTGTATATCAGCCGCTTCAGCCGCACGGGCGGCAGCGAGCGCATTTTGGTGAATAGAAGCTAGGGGGAGGTGACGGAATTGGAACCGTACCTTTGCCTCATACTTTGCATACACCTCATCAACGGTTGTTGAGAATACGGCACAGGCCGAACACTGGAAATCGCCATATTCTACTAGAGTGACGTCACTATCGAGGTTGCCTCGTAGGTGTTCAGTTGCAGAAACGGCACCTGAGTCGCTTGCAGTATTTTTGTTGTTGACGAACAAAATTCCACCAAACACTAATATAAGTACACCAATAATTGCCCAAAAGCGTTTATCCATCTATATATCTCCCTTAAAATCTGTAGTCTATGATATCACATCAGATTACACGCGTATACGTAAGCGATATGTGTCACCGCAAACTTTACGAGTGCGCCAAGGATGTATTTGCGATATAATCAAACTCAGTATGATGACATTTATTTTTGGACTCTTTTTTGCGATAGTAGCTGTGCTGAGTATTGCGCTCTATCGTACTCTGAGTCACGTCAAACTTCGGGAGCTAAAACGACGAGCCCGCGGGGGCGATGAAATCGCTGCACTCCTGTACCGCTCGGCTTCGTACGGACTGTCCGTAAGGCTAGTGCTCGGCACTATCATTATCATTTCTGCGTACATTTCATTTGTATTACTAGAGAGTGCCATTGGTGCTTGGCTTGCATTACCAACGCTGCTCGCTATCGCGCTCCTTGGCGCATTTTTCGTCGAAGCAGGTGGTGGCTCAAACAAGGTTTCGCTTTGGTTGACGAAGAAGATTTCGCCAGCCCTCGCGTGGTTACTCGAGCGGTTACACCCATTATTCGATCGTATCGTTCGTTTTGTTCGACACTTCTTTCCACTCCGTTTGCACAGCGGCCTCTACGAGAAGTCGGATCTCGCCGAGCTACTTAATCAGCAGAAATCACAGTCGGACAACCGTATTCCAGCCGGCGAGATAGACCTCCTAACCCATGCACTCAACTTTGGTGATTTGACCGTCAATGATGCGCTTGTGCCGAAGCGAGTCGTCAAAGCAATCTCAGCCGAAGAATCAATCGGCCCGGTTCTGATGGGTGAGCTGCACGATAGCGGACACAGTCGATTCCCCGTCTACGAGCGGCGCAAAGATAACCTCGTCGGCATTTTGTATCTGCACGATCTTGTCGCCTCCAAGCAAACAGGTAAGGTGAGTGATGTCATGCGCAGCAAACTGATGTATGTTCACGAAGACTTCACCCTCTACCAAACACTCCAGGCCTTTATCAAGACCAAGCAACATCTGTTTGTCGTTGTGAATGGCTTTGAAGAGTACGTCGGTATAATCACGATTGAAGATGTGCTTGAGCGGGTAATTGGCAAGCTTATTATCGACGAATTCGATCAGTATGATGACCTTCGAGCTGTCGCTAGTGCTGCCGCGAAGAAAGACCACCAAAAACACGCCAAACAACATGCCCCAGCCGAAGAGCCTACAGATGCAACCGCAGAAGTGGTACAATAACACCGATGAAAGACGTGATTTTGGTCAATAGTAATGCGTGGATTGGCAGCTAAGCTGGCGTTTTTGTTGCGTACTCAATCCACTTTTGTAGCCACCAAATCACTTAACCAGGAACACATATGAGAACACTTAACTCAGAAACAACAACACATATCGGCGAACAGACTACCGTCATGGGCTGGGTGCAGTCGCGACGTGACCACGGCGGATTAATTTTCGTTGACTTGCGTGACCACGCCGGTCTCTTGCAGCTCGTCATCAACCCGGAAACAGCCGACGCCTTCGCTATAGCCGAAGACCTGCGCGATGAGTTTGTCATTGCAGCTACTGGCGTCATCGTCGAACGTGAAGAGGCTTTGCGCAATCCGAATCTCGAAACTGGCTCAATCGAGCTGAAGGTCGAGAACTTGCGTGTGCTCAATAAGGCCGATACGTTGCCAATCCAGCCATTCTCAGAAGCCCAAGCCAATGAAGAGCTTCGCCTCAAGTATCGCTATCTCGACTTGCGCCGCCCCAAGATGCAGCACATGCTGCAGCGCCGGGCTGACTACTACAAAGTTATGCGAAGTTTCCTTGAAGAGCGTGATTTCACTGAAGTTGCGACGCCGATTCTCGCTAATAGCAGTCCAGAAGGGGCTCGAGATTTCCTCATCCCGTCACGCTTACATCCTGGGCAGTTTTACGCTTTGCCGCAAGCACCACAGCAGTTCAAACAGCTCCTGATGGTTGGTGGCGTCTCGCGCTACTATCAGCTAGCAGCCTGTTTCCGCGACGAAGATCCTCGAGCCGATCGCCTCTACGGCGAGTTCTATCAGCTCGATCTCGAGATGTCATTCGTCGAAGACGGCGAAGAAGTCCGTGAGCTCATGGATCCACTCATGAAGCAGCTCGTGACAGATTTTGCCGGTAAGTCACTGCTCAGCGAAGATGTCCCACGCATCACGTACGCCGACGCCATGGAACGCTACGGCTCCGACAAGCCAGACTTACGCTACGGCATGGAGCTCGTCGAGCTATCTGATGTATTTGCCGAGTCAGAGTTCGGCGTCTTCAAAAACGCGATTGCAGCTGGCGGTGCCGTCAAGGCTATTTGCGTCAAAGATGGTGCTTCGCTCAGCCGCTCACAGATAGATAATTTCACCGAAATCGCTAAATCCGAAGGCGCTGGTGGTCTTGCGTACCTCACATACAAAGAGGGCGGTGTACAATCGCCAATTGCTAAGTTTATGTCCGAAACAGAGCTACAAGCTGTGCAGGAGCAAACCGGTGCGACAGATGGCGACGCCGTATTCTTCGGTGCAGATGTACGCACGACAGTGAATAAAGTGCTCGGCCGACTGCGCGTCAGCTTCGCCGACCACTTCGAACTCAAAGACCCAAATGTTGTGGCACTCGCCTGGGTTGTAGACTTCCCATTCTACGAACTCGATGAAAAAACCGGCAAAATTGATTTCGGCCACAATCCATTCAGTATGCCGAAGGGTGGCGTCGAGGCACTCGAGAGTAGCGAAGACAAGCTCGAAATCCTGGCCGACCAATACGACATGGTTGCCAACGGCTACGAGATTTGTAGCGGTGGCGTGCGAAACCACAATCCAGAAGTCCTCTACAAAGTGTTCGGCGTGCTTGGCTATGATGAAGCCTATGTGGAAGAGAAGTTTGGCGCCATGCTCAGTGCCTTTAAGTTTGGCGCACCACCACACGCTGGCTGTGCCTTCGGTGTCGATCGACTATTCATGGTGCTTATGGGCGAAGACAACATCCGCGAAATCGTTGCCTTCCCGAAGAACGGTAGTGGCGTCGACCTCATGATGAGCTCACCGGCGCACATCGACGCGGCGCAGCTCAAAGACCTCTCCATCGAAGTCAAAGAAGATTAATTTTGAATTAGCTTAGTTATGAGTTTGGGTGCCACGCGCTGTGCGGTACTGGTCAATGGTCATATCATTCATGCGCTGGGCTCGTTCAATTGCGTCATCGGTATCACGTTCTTTCGCCGGTACTACGAGTACTTTGTGTTCGCGAACATCATCAGCAAGCTGGTGTAACTCTTGGCGCAGTTGGGTGCTCGAGGAGTCGTGTTGTCGTAGCGGTGTACTCAAAAACCACGCCCCAAGTCTCTGTGTCCGATTCTTTGAGCTTTTCGATAATGCATAGTCACGGTCACTAACGCCGCGGCCAAGCATGGTATCGGAACGGTACCAAACAGGGAGGTCGGCATTACCAGTTGCTTCGCCCTTTATCGCAATACCACCCATCCAGTGAGTTGCGGCAATATTTGCCTGGGGAAAGGCACGTTCAAAGAAGTTCTTAGCAATTTCTAGGGTGCGTCCAGTAGCTCGTACTTCGTCGACAATTAGCACGGTCTTATCGTCAAACACACTACTCATACGGTCAATTCGTGGATCCTCAAGTGATTCTGGCATATTGTTTTGAGGCTTCAAGAAGATTGAGCGAAGACTACGGATAATTGAGGTGTGTACGCGGCCAACATCAGTTGTTCCTTCGTCGAGGGGGTCTATTGTGGACAGCCATTGTTCTCGGTCTATGTTCACAAAACGAGACTCAGGCATCTTTGGCACGGTGCCATCTGGCTCTACTGCAAGGGTAGGCCAGAGATCGCGCGTTAGCCACGAAAGTGGGCGGGCTGATTTATCGAGCCAGACTACATAATCTGGGCGACGTAGTTCCTTCTCTCCCGTATCATGATTCACGACTTCGACACCATGGGTCATCTGATGGACGAGGCCGTCTGTTAACCGCACATATTCTGTCTTCAGTTCTTCTGTTGACTTAAAACTGCCATCAGTACGGTTATGACCGGAAAGCAATTTATACTCAAAAGAATCCTCGAGAGAGTTTAATTCTTGAGGGTCTTGTTCTACTGGGGTGAAAGTAGAGCGTTCCATGAATAGGATTATAGCATAAACTGTTTAAATTTTCAATACTATTGTACTTATAGTTTTATATATCAAAGCTTAGCATAGAACAGACTATTTTATGATTGAAGGATTGGTTCGTTGTCGAGCGATTTCCAGATGTCCTAGACGGCCTGAGAAAAGTAAGCTCTTCTTCGTTGCAGTGATTTCCAGTACAATCACCGACAGATGAACGAACAAACACTTGCCATACTTGGGGTTACTGCTGGATTGCTCAGTTTCTTTAGTATGTTCCCGTACGTACGAGATATTTTACGCGGTAAAACAAAGCCAGAGCGTGCTACATGGTGGATTTGGGCGGTACTCAGTCTCGTATTCTTAGGGGCTCAGTGGGATGCCGGAGCTACCTGGTCGCTGGGACTCACGATCGGAGAAGCGATTAGCCTGCTCATTATTGCAGTTCTTTCGTTACGATACGGCTATGGCAAATTTACTGTTCGTGACTATGCAGCGATACTTATCGCGGGACTAGGAATCGCGGTATGGCAACTGACTGATAGCCCGTTGGCTGCAATCCTCATTGTTATGACTGTAGACATAGCAGCATACTGGCTCACGCTTACAAAGATATGGATAGCTCCAAAAACAGAGACGCTGAGCACTTGGATTATGTCGGTTATTGCCGGCGCACTAGCTGTTGCTACCGTGGGGGAGGCAGGCTTTGTCGTTCTCATTTACCCGTTGTATGTAACGGTATTCGATGGCGCTATGACGGCAATTATCATCAGTCGACGTAGCATAAAACATACTTCAAAGCGGCAAAAAAGAGCTCGGGCCTAACCGGTTATTTTTGGTTCGTTGTCGAGGGATTTCCAAATATACCAACAGGCATATGATTCATACGGGTGCCAGTGGCCCACTAGACTCTGTGCATTGATTAGCTTGTTGATTTAATTTAAGTTTATATGGCCTATGCACTTAACTATGGCTTCGTAACGGTTGTCATAGTTAAGCGAGTTGGCTTTAGTTCAAAAGAGTTCGTAGTGTAGAGGACATAGTTTCACTGAACATGTCAGCTAGTTTTTGTTCGTCTTGACCTATGGTTATCTTAGTTAAACCAACAGCAATCGAATACACCAGGCAGTCGACAGCATCAATCAGATCGCTGTTCTCAGTATTTCCAAAGAATACCTGGTAAAAGGGGTGCTCTATGTTGTACGTGACGGTTATTTTGCGACCGTAAGACTCGTGCTCAAACAAAGAACCGAGGCGACCATTCTCGGAAGTCTTAAACTCAACGCCATTCTTATGGTTCTCACGCCAACTTGTATCGACTGACTCATCAACAGTTTCTGGCTTGAAATCAGGTAGTACATTTCCTTTCGTCTCAACGATACGTTCAGCGCCTCTATGGGTTTTACCTTCATTCGCTTTGCGTGCTCCTGCTTTCACGGCTTGGTTCTTGATGGTAGTTATTTGTGGCATGGTCATTTGTTTCAGCCAGCCAGTAACTGTATCGTTTAGCTCTATACCATTTTTGGTAAAGTTCACGCTGAGCGCTCCATCTAGTGATCCAGAAAAGAACAGCTCTGCCCTAAACCGGTTAGAGTAGTTGTGCTTTGTAAATATTCCTAGAGTTTCGGCGCGGGCGATCTGCCGGTTATTGCGCATGATGTAGAAGCCTTGGTTAAACTGGTTGATCTTTATAGACTCACTTTCTGTTTCGGACAGTCTTGGTAAGGCGACAATGCGCAGACGTATGTCATCAGGCTCTCCATCTCCATCGATATCAAGCTCGAACGTTTCATCCAGCATGACGTCAGTTTCGACATCATTTAGCATTAAAGGGTCGCGGGCCAGGACATCTTTATCATTTACGTACAGGTGTTTGCTTGCGTTTATGTATTCCCTAAAGATTTCGCCGAGGTCATTCATTAACTTACCAGTGAACTGTGTCAGGTTTTTGCTTTGTAGATGATCGATCTTGCTGATTAATACTAACGTACCATGCATGGCGCCACCGGTGTATAGTGCGAATGTATTCATTTCTTGTTCTGTAGACCTGCGAAGCTCTTTTATGAATTCCTTTTTATCAATGATTTCGTCTACATCATGAATAGCCGTTAGATATTGACCGTGCTGTTTAGTGACGACTACTAGCTTGCGCCCGATAGAAATACTAGCTGTAATTAGTCCCATTCCAAATTTACCCAGATCACTATTGTTGTCTTTGGGTATGTCGGAACCTAGACGTAAGGCCTGATCTAAGGTGGCCTCATTCATGCCGTCGCCGTCATCACTGATAGTCAGTAGATAATCGTTATTTGTAGAGTTACCGATTTTGATTTTTACGTTCGTTGCGTGGGCATCCAACGAGTTATCAACGAGATCGGCTATAGCCGAGTAGTTGCTATAGCCGGTGCTCCTAAGTGATTCGATGAGCTTGCCGGCGTTAGGTGTGTTATCTTTCATAAAAGTCTCCATAAAATAATAATATTAATACAAAAAATCGTCCAAAAGGACGAAAGAAGACTAGGTTGAATTACTCATGGTGGGCTCCTTCTGTTCCGACGTGCCATACGCAAGAACTGGGATTAAATTACATTAAAACCGTACACCCAATAACTTATTTCGTCAACCCAATTGCGATTAGTCGTAGGGGTAGATCTGGATAATATCGGGATTATTTATGAGTTTGGTTCGTTGTCGAGGGATTTCCAGATGTACCAGCAGGCATACGATTCGTACGGATGCCAGTGGTTTTTGGCTGCAATCTTTTCGACTGTCGCTCGGTCTGGCATGTCTTTGAGCCGGTAGAGTGCCTTGATGCCATTGCGCACACCCAAATCACCCCAGGCCAGCACATCCGCCCGACCCATGCAGAACATGAGGAACATGTGCACCGTCCACTCACCAATGCCTTTGACGGCAGTGAGCTCAGCGATGATTTCATCATTCGACAGGCTATCGAGGTGGTCGAATTTCACACTGCCATCCTGCACGTGCTGTGCTAGATCACGAATATACGACGCCTTGCCGCGGCTGAGACCAGCGGTGCGCAATGTCTCGACGTCTTTCTCGAGGATTTGGGCAGGTGAGGGGAACTCGCTGCCAAATAGTTCAACAAAACGGCGGGTGATGGCCGCACCAGCCTTCACGCTCAGCTGCTGGCTAATGATGCTCTCGACGAGCTCTTGATAATAATTGCCATGTGCTGCTGGCGTGGGCGTGCCGAATTGCTGCACCAGTGGTGCGAGCACGGCATCATGTGCCGCGAGATAGGCCGCGCCTTCGCTCTGCAAACTCATACAATCTCTCGCAAACTAACCCTTGAAGTCGCTGATAACGAGCTTCGTGCCAGACTTCGTGACGACGACTCGCTGGCGTTCTTGCCAGCCGAGCTCACGCATCGTCTCGATTGGGATGCTGATGGTGTATGTGCCGTGCGTTTTCTGGACGCTGCGGATGCTTTCTTGTCCTACTTTTCTTCTACCCATACTCTCATTGTAGCACGCTAGAAATACTAGTATAAAATCTAGTATATATACTAGTATTTATGATGTGATTAACAGAAGTAAAGAGTTAATTTATGAAGTATTTTCTTGCGCAAAATCTTCTATTCTCTCGAGATGTTCTCGCGTCATCCCTACTCTTGGATTCGTTTGGATAGTAAGGTGCGGTACATATTCAAATATTGTCTCGATACTATCATGCACTGATCGAGTTATCCTGTCGTTTACCCATACAAACGGCATACGGGATTGCACCCGGTCGTTACATATCTTGTCGAATTTTTTTCGGACAAGCTCATCCTGCACCCTTGCTTCAGTTGGTCTAATCTTTGGTAAGCCACGTAAGCCAGGTTTCCTCGTAAATAGCTGAAGATCAAGACCAATCAAATCTGTACAGAGTACGAGCTGCATAGTACTAATTAGCCCAAGCCGCTCGACAACCTCCGGCGCGTAGCGGTTATAGCTATCGACTTTACGGAGTTCGAAATCTGTATGCATCGGCGCGTCCATCGCTTCTTCTGGGGACATGTGTGGGCCAACAACTCCTTCTAGGCCGAGGAATATCGCAGGTTTTTCTATAAATTTATTACCGTGCTTCATCAAGTACTAAGATTTTCCATGTATTTTTATAAATGCTGCCATATTACGGAGAGCTTCGGGCTCTAGTCCAATTTCTGGGTTTGGGCTTATTAACAAAGAACGAATGCCAGTAAATACTGTGTTGATATTGTCCCGGTTTCTTTCACCGAGAACAGGTTTGCGCTCGCCTTGTTTTACTTTCTCGTCTGCATCAATGGCATTGTCGGCCCAGATAAATGGCTTTTTACCTAGTCTCTCTAGGTCTGCTTCAATTGCCAAGCGCTTCACTTCAATTATGGCCTTGCCTGGTGGCCCGACGATTTCCAGATGTCGCAAGTGTTTGAAGCGGCCATCAATAACGCCAACACTTTTCAAATCTGCCTTAGTGCGCGTCGTACACCAGACAATCTCGGCGCCTAATGTGGCGATCTCGCCGAGTCCATGCACAATCTCTGGGGAGTATCTGCGAAGCCCGTCAAGCTCCTCGAACTGCAGTTCGGATATGCCACTAAGTGTCTCCATACTGGCATCTGGGAAAACCGTACCCAAATCATCGAGATATATGCGGGTTCCATTGGCTTCCGGAAGGCTCATATTATGCAATTAATCCTGCGGTTGATCTACGTTTGCATACAACCGGTCAAACTCTTGGATTATTCCTAAGGAACGGAGGTTAATACCCGCATTTGGGTTAGTAAGTATTAGCTGATGCAGCGTGGCGGGCAATATTTTCTTAACTTGCGTAATAATCTCGTCGTCTCGCTCGGGTGTTACAAATATAAATGGTCGAGGATTTTCTCTTTGATCATTTTTGATTGCTGCGGCTTTGTCTAGGACAAGGTCTACGCCTCGTTTGTTTCGGCGTAGCTCCAGCTGGGGAAAGCCAGCGAGTGTCGGCACTCGCTCGAAGAATTCTTCTAAGTCCTCCGGCTCTCGCTCGGTAGCCCATACGAAGCTCATACTTAATTTGCCTAACTCACGAACAATGGTTTTTGAATATGCTTCTACATTGTCGATGTAAACAATTTCACCAAAAGGTAGCCGTCCGCCAGAAATCTGGCTAGGCACCACGGAATCATAATCAAAGTAGCCAACTGCAGTTGGATCTCCCAAAGTCTCTGTCATGAAAGTAATTATGGCATAAAAAAGTAAAAAAGTACAGTAATCTCTTTCTGAATTCCCCCGGTCATCGTTTCGATATAGCAGTTTCACAAAGTTTGTTGTGGATACACTAAGGCCGGTACATGATCAAAAAAAAGAAATTCAAATGTGCTATATTTTCTCGAAAAATAGCACAGAATGTATAGTAAATTATCGTCTAATCAATAAATTGTTTAGTTAGGCTATAAATTTTCACGGGTTTTCACGGGTATTTTCCACCTCTGTTGAGTAGGGTGAGGCTTACATTCTGGAGGGTCGCAAGGTACAATATCTGCCAGAAGGATAAGCACCATGGCAAAGAAACAAGTACCAGTAGAAACTCCAGACCCCGAAGAGCTCGAAGCCGAGCACCATGTCGAGGAAATCATGAACCCGGACTTCACAGAATCCGAGCAGTTTGAGCCAGCTGAATCGGCTGAACGAATTAATACAGCAGCATCCGATTTGCCTCCGCTCAAAATCCCTGGCATGCCCGAAGACGCAGCAGAAGACCAAGCATCGAGTGAGTCCACAGCCGAACCCGAGCAGGCCGAGCCGACGATAGATGCCGACGCAGACGAAGACATTGACTTGAGCACATCAGCTGAAGTCGAGAGCGAGGCGACCGACAAGGCCGTCGACGATATCGTGCATAGTGATGCAGACGCAGCCTTGCCCGAGAGCAAGGAAGAACCAGTTGTCTCCAAGAAATCCGTGTGGGCGAAACTCAAAAGTAAGTGGCACGGCTGGTGGACTAACCCATGGTCTCGCTATGCCACGCTCGTCGGAGTGCTTGCGCTCATCATAACTTTTTTCGCAGTCGAGCCTATTCGCGCTGCCGTGCTCAATACGTTTGGTGTACGGACGAGCATGCTCGTCACGGTTTATGATGGTGCGACCAATTTGCCGCTGCAAAATGCGGTAGTGCAGGTGGGTGATGCTAGTAGTAAGACAAATGATTCAGGTAAAGCAAAAGTCACCGGCATCCGTTTGGGCGACCAAGAGATAGAGATTAGCAAGATAGCCTTTGCGACTTATACGCAGGATCAAAATTTCGGCATGCGTATCATAGAGATCGATGATGTTACGCTCAAGCCAGTTGGCGTGCAGCTCAGCTACGTATTTACCGATTATCTCTCTGGTAAGCCGGTGCAGGATGTTGCGCTTACGAGCGGCGAATCGACAGCCAAGACCGACAAAGACGGCAAGGCTATCATAACTCTTGAAGCAAATGCTTCGGCCGATACCAAGATAGAAGCGGTCAAGGATGGCTATCGCACAGATTCACTGAGCGTACCGAAAGACCTGGCTGCAATCACCGAGCACAAACTAATACCGAGCCTGCACGCAATCTACGTCAGTAAAGTGAGCGGTAAGTACGATGTGTACAAAACGTATATCGATGGACAGGATAAAGCTGTGCTACTGGCAGGTACAGGCCGAGAAGGGCAATCTATGGCTACGCTGCCAAGCCCAGACGGCAAAAAAGTTGCGGTCGCCTCAACACGGGATGATCAGCGAAATAGCGACGGCTATTTACTGACAGCACTTAATATCGTCGATGTTACGACGGGTGATATGACCACGATTGACCATGTCGAGCAGGCTCAATTACTTGGCTGGCGTGGAGATATGCTCATCTACCAACAGATCGTGTCAGGCACCAGTGCGGGCAATCCGAGCCGAATGAAGATCATAGCCTATGATACGAAGAATGGCGAACGCTTCCAGCTGGCTAACGGTAATAGCTTCGGCTACTCAACACAGCTTATCGGCTCAACACTCTACTATGTTTCACATACTTCATCGTCGAGTGAGAAAACGGTTTTTGCGCAAGTGGATATCGATGGCTCGAGCAAAAAAACACTTGCCAAAGCATCCTTCTGGTCGCTTATGCGTACGGAATATAACCTGATGAAGTTGCAAACACCAAGCACGTGGTACGAGTACACTATCGGTCAATCTGCACCGACAAAGACGACGCCATCTGATACCTATACGACACGCTACTATGTCGATAGTCCAGACGGTAAGACGAGTGCCTGGGTTGATGCACGAGATACCAATGGTGTCCTACTTGCCCACAACGTAGAAGATTCGATAGCAACAGATGCAGAGATTACTACGCAGCGAAGCTTGCAGGCACCACTCTACTGGCTCAATAACAGGACCGTCGTCTACCGTGTAGCAAACAGCAATGAGGTGGCCGATTACGCCGTGAATATCGATGGTGGCGACCCAGTGAAGATTGCCGAAGTCAGCCTGACGAATATTCGATAGGGTAACCCTTCAAATGTTAAGATGAAGACGTGAACCTGCCAGAGTTATCTACGAGTCAAAAACAACTATTTCTTGAGACGCTTTGGAAACAGTATGCCGCACTTGGGCGAGATGATTTGCCGTGGCGACAATCTGAGCAAGACGGCTCATTTGACCCATACAAAGTGATGGTCAGTGAGCTGATGCTCCAGCAAACGCAAGTCGGTAGGGTAGTGCTAAAATATGAGGCGTTTCTCGGACGTTTTCCTGACGCAAAAACGCTCGCGGCCGTCGAGCTTGGCGCGGTATTGACGCAGTGGCAAGGGCTTGGCTATAACCGCAGAGCCAAGTTTCTTTGGCAAGCCGCTCGCAGCATTGCCGAGACGGGATTTCCGCAAAATATTCCAGAACTCGTAGCGTTACCCGGGATTGGCAAAAACACAGCTGGCGCGATACTCGCCTATGTCTTCAATCAGCCAGTCGTCTTTATCGAAACCAATATCCGTACTGTCTATTTGCATCACTTTTTTGCCGATGCGGCTGAAGTGCCTGATGCTGCTATCGAAGCTATACTCGCCGAGACGCTTGACCGTGAGCAGCCCCGTGAATTTTACTGGGCATTGATGGATTATGGTTCATGGCTCAAGACACAGGTGCGTAACAACTCGCAGAGTAAGCACTATGCAAAGCAATCAAAATTTGAAGGCTCAAGGCGGCAAGTCAGAGGTAAAATAATCAAGCTCTTGGCCGAAAAACCCCGCACTAAGTCAGAGCTACGCCAAGAGATAGATGACGAGCGGATCACTGTTGTACTCGGTGAGCTGACGACAGAAGGGCTTATCTCCTCAAAAGGGCAGAACTATACGTTAGCCTAATGGTATAATAGCTAGCAATGGATAACGATATCAAGCCCCCACAACCAAGTGAGCCACAAGCGCCAGCGAATAGCCCCGACGCAGAGCTCCAAGCGCCATCAGTTGACCCCGTACTGCCCGATGTGCAAGCTACGGAACAGCCTGTACCTACGCAAGCTCCGGAGTCTCCAGTACCTCAAGAGTTGCCAGCAAACCCCGAAGCACCAAACGCTAATCCAATCCAAGAACCAGTGATGGACATTGTGCCGCCACCGGCGCAGGATGAATCTCAAGCTTCAGATCAAGCCAACGTAGAAGCGCCTGTTCAAAAAGAGCCGGCTGCTACAGCCGAACAGCCATCACCAACCCCAGCGCCCGCAACTGAAGCTAGCCAAAAAGCTACCAAGCCTGCTGAGGCCAAAAAGTCAGCTCCGGCTAAACCACCGAAAGAAAAATCACAGAGCACCACTCCAGTCGGCGTCATCGTATTCGCTGTTATAGTATTCATAGTACTTTCTGCTGCGGCAACCTACGTGTATCTCAAGGGATAGCATGCAAGTATTTCAGTCTCTCGAAGATAAAAAGTTGTTGTCGCTCGTCAAAAATGGCGCGGTAGGTGTACTGCCCACCGATACGGTGTACGGCTTGGTATGTTCGGCTGGTAGTCCAGAAGCAGTCGAGCGACTATTTACTATCAAACCACGTAGCAACCAACCGGGCACTGTGCTGGCTGCTTCGATTGTCCAACTCACGGAACTGGGTATGAAGAAGCGTTATTTATCAGCAGTCGAGCACTATTGGCCGAATCCACTCAGCATTATCATCCCGTGTGGCGATGAGCTCAGCTATCTACATATGGGCTTGCACTCACTTGCCGTGCGAATACCAGCAGACAAGCCGTTGGGGCGCTTTCTAACGACAGCTGGCCCGCTAATGACCACGAGTGCAAATCTACCTGGTGCACCGGTGGCAGAAACGCTTGAGCAGGCCCAAGCTTCTTTCGGTAACGCTATCGATTTCTATGTTGATGGTGGTTCGCTCGCCGAGCGCCCTGCTTCTACAATCATCCGGGTGATTGACGATGCAATTGAGATAGTTCGTCGGGGTGCCATCGACATAGACGAGACAGGTAAAATCACATCATAACGACTAGAGCATGGCTATCTAGCCGGAAAAATTTTATTATATAGGTAATGGAAAAAGGCCCTAACTTTCATGACGACTTCGAAAACGATGATTCCGAAAATAAAGACGGTAAGTCGAAACGCACCCGCAAGAAGTTAAACGTCCCATTGCCGATTAGCCGTCCTGAGTCAGAAAAGCCAACAATCGAACTGCCCAAAGAGAAATCTGCAGAAGTGATATCTGAGCAGACACTGCTAGAAAAACTAACGTCCGGACCAGAAAAAACAGAAGAGCAGGGGCAAGCACAGGGCAATGAAGAGAGTAGTGTCGAAGAATCTAACGAAGATGAGTCGACAGCTGAAACGCCAGTAGAATTTCAAGAAACGCTAGAGGATCAATACGTCCAAAGCATAGCAGAAGATCTTTCGGTGGGGCAGGAAATCTCTCTTCACGAAGTAGAGCAAGTGCCTGAGGCTCGCGATGAGGAAATCATAGACCAGGCCCTTGAAATAGCGGATGATGTCTATGAATCAGCGCCAGCTATCATGGAGATACTACCTGAGACTGACGAAACTGAGCCGATTCGTGCGACGAGTGAGGCTGCTCATGAATTTACGCCACCACCAATTCCTGTGCCTGAACGCACTCCAGAAACTAGTACTGGCGATACGTTGCCCTCGTTCCCTTCTGTGCCCAATCCTCGACACAATGAATTCCAGCCACCGACGTACAATTCACCTCCAGCCCATGCACCTTCACAAGAAACATCGCTACCTGCACCACAGCCAGAGAGTATACGCAAAATAGCTGAAGATGCTGCTTGGAGTGAGCGACAGAGGGGTCGTCGAGAAGGGGTTTTTTCAGGCCTGCTTCTCGGTGGTGGTATCGAGCATTTCCGCCATAAACGGCGCGAGAAAAAGCGCGAAAAACAATACAAAAAAGAGCAGATAAATCAAGAAAAACGTGTCGAACGACTTGAGCAAGATTATGCTACGGCACGTAAAGCGCAAGAGCGCGAAGTAGCAGCACACGAACAAACCAAACGTGAGCAACAGCTGGCTCAAGCTACTGCCGAAAAGGAAAAAAAGGCCAAAGAGGCGCCGCAGCAACTACCAGAAGTCGAATCGGGGCAAGAACAATTGCACATTCCGAAGGACCATCATGTCGAGCAAAGCGCTTGGCATTCTATAGAAGTCGACAAGCAGGGTAAGGCGGTCGAGAACGGCAGCATAGAATATGGACATGAATATTACCAGGAACGGAAGCACGAGTCAGCCCCGAGACAACCAGTGAACGAGACTGCGGGAGAAGTTGCGCTTGTTGCCGCCGCAATCCAAGATCAGCATGATGCAGAAGGCCAAGAATACACACCCGGGTCTGCTACTACTGACATCGAGCAGGACGCAGTGAAGCCAACATCTACTAAGAAGTCTGCATTCCAGACCATAACAACGCCGCCGAGTACTCCGCTCGCCACGGTTGTGTGGCTAGTGGTGTTGATAGTCTTGGTAGTCGGGCTTTTTGTAGTCATACGATAGGCTGAAGGGCAGCAATTTAGGTCGGACATGTGCTATAGTTAGCCTGAATAAAGCAACACAAATATGATAAAAAAAGCCCTTGAACGTATCCTTAGACGCCGACACTTCTGGCGAGACGCTGGATTTAATGAGCTAACGGAGTTGTATATTAGTACGATGTTGCGCGTATTTGCTGTGAGCGTATTGATGGTATTCATCCCATTCTACCTCTATCAAGAAGGCTTTCCGCTGTATATGATTTTTGCCTTTTTTGGCATCATATTTTCAGTCAGGGTTATCACCGACGTATTGGCGAGCTATTTTGTCGCTCGCTTCGGCCCAAAACACTCTATGATTGTGGCTTGTTTTGCACAGATTATAGCCTCGTCGCTATTGCTGACTCTACCGGAGTACCATTGGCCATTGTGGTCTATCGGCATGATGATTGGTATTTCGAGCAGCTTTTACTTCATCGCCTATCACGTTGAATTCTCGAAGATAAAGCACATTGTGCATGTCGGTAAAGAACTGAGTAATATGCAGATATTCCAGAAGATTGCCGCAATCGCTGGGCCACTGATAGGAGGTGTAGCTGGTACTTTGCTCGGTCCACGGTATATATTTATCATCGCATCGGTCATCTTGATAGCCAGCCTTTGGCCACTGTTTCGTACGGCAGAACCAGTAAAGATTCACTTTCGACTAGATTTTCACCGATTACCGTTTCACCGACTAAAACGAGATTTTACCTCCTATTTTGGCCTGAGTATCGAAAATAGTTTGTCATTAAATATATGGTCTCTGTATATAGCGCTCTTTGCGCTATCGGGTAGTGTCTACGCGAAGCTTGGCGCAATCTCCTCTGTGTCAGTTATCGCATCAATCATAACTGCGCACGTTATCGGAAAATTTATTGACAAAAAACGAAGCCGTCGACTACTGCGAATTTCGAGTGTAACCACGGCTGGTCTGCATATGCTTCGCCCATTCGTTGGTTCGCTCTGGCCAGCTTTTCTGACGAATGTTACCTATGAAATAACCTCGACCGGGTATCGGCTACCGTATCTCAAGGGTTTTTATGGACGACCAGATGAGTTGAAAAATTTACGAACCGAGTACGTCACTGCGCTTGAGGTTTTCGGTAATCTCAGCCGTGCCTCAATCTGGTGGATTCTGACTATTCTCGCCACCAGCATAGGGGACAAGACGGTGCTTATCATCGGCTTCGCGATCGCCGCAGCTGCTGCATTGATGATAAGAAGCGAACGTTTTCCTGCGCTCGACTCGAAATCATGAGGCCGAAAGACACTACCAAACTAGACAAACTGTTCGCGTAGCCACTCATCTAGGCTGCCACCACCACCGGCGGTGAGACAGAGGACAGTATCACCATGCTCTATATGTACTCGAATAGCTTGCTTGAGACTATCATTAAGCCCTGTTGGCTCGGTTTTTACCCGTATCTCGTTGCTTAGGAGCTCTCGTAATTTTTCGGGCGTGAGCAGCTCGAGAGATTCGTCTTCGCGGGCGAGATAGCTCGGCACGATGTAGAGCTTTTTGACACCGTCAAATAAGTGCACCAAATCATCCCGAATGAAATGCTGTCTGGTGTTGTGAAGGCCTTCGTAGACAACGACGAGGTTGTCTGCTGCGACTTCGTGGCCAAGCTGCAATGCACCGGCTATCTTCGGAGCTGTGTGGGCATAATCAGAGTAAAGACGTGGTGCGATTTGCTCAAATCGACGTGAAACTCCCGGGAATTTCTCTAGATGGCCGAGCAATTCATCGACTGGATGATTAGTCAGTTGGTGTATCGCCTGGGCGACTTGCCATGCATTGCGGCGATTGACCGCGCCAACCAACTGGATCGCATCGAGCACTGGAGTGTCGTCATCGAGAACTACATCCTCTTGAGTGGCTTCGC
Organism: Candidatus Saccharimonadota bacterium; assembly: GCA_024635495.1. Classification (GTDB taxonomy): domain Bacteria; phylum Patescibacteriota; class Saccharimonadia; order Saccharimonadales; family UBA4665; genus JAGXIT01. Next base: position 115,005 of record JAGXIT010000005.1, on the reverse strand, counting down.
CACCCAAGCGTATAACATCGCTTCGCCAGAGTACGCTGGTGTGACTTTGTTGTATAAAATCTCGGAACGCTTGATAGTAGTCTTCTCGGGTCGGATAAATGTCGGGGTGATCCCAGTCAACACCGGTGATGAGGCTTATTTCAGAGTGAAATTGCAAGAAGTTACGATCATATTCATCGCATTCATAGACGAAATATTTCGCAGCTGACTCGTAGGCACCCATCTCGGCGAAGCTACTTTTTGCAGGTAGAATGTAGCCAATCGGAATGTTGAGCTGTTGCAATAACCAGATGGTCATCGCGGTGGTCGTCGTCTTGCCGTGAGTGCCCGCTATCGCAATCAATGGGATATCCTTCTCGCGAAGGATTTGATTAAGTAATTCGTCGCGTTTGCTCATCGGGATGCTGTGCTCTTTGCAGAATTGAAATTCAGGCGCATTCGGCTGCTCGATAGCAACCGCGCTTGAGTATACAAACATATCAATCGGTTGCTGTTGGTGAGTAGCCTGAATAGATTCGTATGTTTGGCCGATGGTGATATTGTGGATATTGTGTTTTTTCAGATATTCGATATATAAAGAATTTTGTTTGTCAGAGCCTGACACATGATAGCCAAGCTGCTTTGCAACCAACGCAAGTGGCCCAATGCCGGTTCCGCCGATGCCAGAAAAATAGATGTGCATAGCTATAAGTATCAGGTATAGGCCGGTAACTATCAAGTAGCGAATACGTAGTCGGCGCCTGTTATAATCATAGGCATTATGAATAAACGAAAACTACATCATATCTGGCGCTACACACGTAAAATTCATCCAGTCTATTTTCTTGTCACTGCACTCATCCTTGGCGGTGTTAGTCTGGTCTCTTTGCGGCACAACAATGAACGAATGATAGAACTACGCGATACAGTTTATCAGGCTGACGAAGATGCTGGCGATGTCGAAGGGGCACTCTACGATTTGCGTTCATACGTTTTTAATCACATGAACACTAGCTTGGCATCAGGCCCAAATGCCGTTCGGCCGCCAATACAGCTCAAGTACACCTACGAGCGCCTCCAGCAGGCTCAGCAGAAGAAACTCGGTGAGAACAACGGTAAGCTGTACGGTGCCGCAGAGCGCTCCTGTAAAGCGAGCGGTGCGACGACTGCCGAGGAGTTAATCTCTTGCACCCAAAACTATATGGCTGCGCGTGGCATCCAATTGACGCCAATCCCTGACAGCCTCTATAAGTTCGATTTCGTCTCACCTCGTTGGTCACCTGACACAGCGGGACTAACCCTTGTTGCGGCAATTGTATTCTTTGCGCTCTTCGTCGGTACGGCACTGTACCGATGGGGTGTTACCAGGTACTTACAGTAGAATCTAGGTTATATAAAAAACCCGTGGACTTGCCACGGGTTTTTTAATGGAGAAACATCTAGCTACTGTTTGGTTGCAGGAGTAGTCGCACCCTGAGTACTAGTGCCTGTGCTTGCCTGAGTCTGATCTGTCACTTGCGTACAGTCTGGACCATTTGGATTTTGCTTCTTGAATTCTTCGATGCTTGTAGTTACCTTGCCATCAGCATTGAGGTTCTCCCAGAAGGTGACCTGTGTGCGGTTGATTACCATTTGATCATACGGATAGTGAATCTGCTGACATCCGAGCTTAATAAGCGTGTAGTCGCTATTGGCATCGGTCGTGTTTGCGCCTGTAGCTGTCTGCGTGAGGTAGAAAACATTATTTAGTCTCATGTAGTCACCAGAAAGATCAGTAATGCTACCGAAATAGACCTGACCGTTGTTCAGGAACACTGCTTGATATTTTGTATTGTCGACCATGCTGTACTCTTTGCTGTTTCCATCACTTCGAATGATAGAGACTACGACGAGTATGAGTAATGCTGCGATGCCGAACAAAATTACAACATAGAGTATGTTGATCCATTTTGGCATATTGCTTTTAAAGCTTGGCCTTCTAGGGCTCTGCTGTGATGATACTGGTACCTCAGTGCCTGATTCGCTCTTTTCGGGCTTTGAAACAGGGGTTGATCCGAATTGTCGAAAATCCATTTATTCCACCTTTGAATTTATATAATTTTACAACCATAAGTGTAATACAGACCATGGTAACTAATCAAGGGGAGAAGTTTTATCCCCTTATGTATGACGAGAAGTGTTGACAAATAAATTAACAGCGATGTATGGTAGTGATACTAACTAATGTTATAGAGGGGAGTACGCAATCATGGCATACACACACACTAACTCGAAGGGTGTCACATATCACTTGAACTCAAAGCTGGTCACACTTCGTGGCGGTAAAGAGCAGACTATCTATTACTTTTCTAAGGATGACCGCCCAGAGGCTTGCGAGCTTCCAGCAGGTTTCGTAGTAAACGAAAACCCACGCAACGGTTTCCTTACAGTTAAGCGCGCCTAGTCTCGCCCTTAGTTTGTAGTAAAACGCCCGGTTTATCCGGGCGTTTTTATATGATTTTTTGTATTTTGTCCCTGTTGTCGGTTATGAAAAACCGTGCTATCGTAAGCTTTATGAGCAAAATAGTTTTGAAGGTAGATGGCCTAACCAAGCGCTACGAGGATAAACTCGCAGTAGACCACATTAGTTTCGAGGTCAAAAAAGGTGAAGTCTTTGGCATACTCGGCCCAAATGGTGCCGGTAAGACGACAACACTAGAGATGATTGAGACGCTTCGTGAAATAGACGAGGGCACCGCGGTTATTGATGGCGTTGACGTTGCCAAGAACCCGTATAAAATCCGTGGTGTGATTGGCGTCCAGCCGCAAACGCCTGGCTTCCAGGACAAAACGAAGCTCAGTGAGCTTATCCAGATGTTCGCGGCATCCTATGGTGTCAAAGTAGACCCAAAAAAGTTTCTTGATGATGTAGACCTCGGCGAGAAAGCAGATAGCTATGTCGAGCAACTGTCTGGCGGCCAGCGCCAACGCTTTAGTATCACCGCTGCTCTCGTACATGACCCAAAAGTCTTTTTCCTCGATGAACCGACCACTGGCCTTGATCCTCAGGCGCGACGCAATCTATGGCGCCTCATCGAGAATGTCCGCGACCGTGGAATAAGCGTCATCCTGACGACGCACTACATGGACGAAGCCGAAATGCTGTGTGATCGCATCGCGATTATGGACAATGGCAAAATTATCGCCCTCGATACTCCCAAGAATCTCATCAAAGAACTTCTCGCACGAGGGTTCTCTAAGGAGCAGCACGTTGAACAGGCAAATCTCGAAGATGTATTTATCGATATGACAGGCAAGGAGCTGAGGGGTTAATATGACACACAAACAACAACTCAGAACAGTATGGGTTTTCTTCGTTGTTAACCTAAAACGACTCTTCCGGGATCGGCTTGCACTCTTTTTCACCTTTCTATTCCCGCTCATCTTTCTATTTGTCTTCGGTGGGCTAAACAGCGGCGGTAACGATCTGAAGTTCAATGTTGCTGTCATCAATGAGTCAAAAACATCTTTTGCTGATGATTTTCTAAAGCAAATCAGTAAGGCAGATGTGTTCAAGGTGAATGATGAAGTTACGACGTTTGCCCAGGCTAATGAAAAGATGAGTCGCAGCGAACTCGATGCGACTATCGAGCTTCCGGCTACATTTGGAGTGGTGAAAGACGGGCAGACTAACCCAAGTGGCCAAGTCGTCGTACACTACACGCAAAACAACGAAAGCGCAGCACAGACCCTAAAGACGGTTATACAGGCTCAACTTCAAGGGGTAAATACGCAACTTGCCAAAGCAGAAACGCCGTTTACGGTTGCGAGCGAGCAAAATAATGAACGTTCGTTGAGTGCATTCGACTATACGTTTACGGGCTTACTCGGTTTTGCTATCTTGGGTTCCGGTATATTTGGACCTATCAATGTATTTCCCGAGCTTAAGAAGCAGGGTATCTTGCGCCGGTTACACACCACGCCGCTGCGCGTTTGGCAGTACTTCCTGAGTGTTATGTTCGGGAATGCCGCTTCTGGACTGATGTCGATTGGGCTTATGTTCACGGTAGCGATTGTGGTATACGATCTGACCGTCGTCGGTAATTTCTTCGCGTTGCTCTTCTTCCTGACCCTGAGCCTCATCATGATCCTAGGTATTGGCCTGGCGGTCGGTGGCTGGGCTAAGAATGAGCGCCAGGCAGCACCACTAGCAAACATTATTGTGTTTCCGATGATGTTCCTCTCGGGTACGTTCTTCCCACGCTTCCTGATGCCTGAGTGGCTCCAAAATATCACGACATATCTGCCGCTTACGCCTGTTATTGACGGGGCAAGGCTTATTGCGACCGAAGGGCAGACACTGCTACAGGTTGCCCCTCAGCTGGGGATTATTACGGCCTGGCTTGTGATTATTTATCTCGCCGCTTTCCGGCTTTTCCGTTGGGAATAAAATAGTATCAGAACATTGCTTTTTTAGCTAAAATATGCTAATGTTTAAGTATGTCGCCAAACCATCGCCAACCAGAAGAACCAGACCCTAATCAGGGCTTGCTTATCAGCGCGGTTCAGGATGACCAAGACCCGAATGCGATTGGTAAGGTAATCCTAGAACTACACCCAGAGGGTGTTTATTCAGAGGAAGTCGAGGTCCCAGAGGGTATGGTAACGGCCGAGGAGCTAGCAATACATGCTGCCCGTGAAGCTGTTAAGACCAAGAATCGTCGTAAGGGTCAAGAAGATAAACACTCATCACTTAAGCGTGACGGTAATTATGAGCATATTAGACCGGGTGATGTATTGCCTGGCTTCGGCCCAGTGAAGGATCGAAATTGGGAAAATGCCATAGCTTATGCACGAAAACTTGAATTTAAACGTCGCAAACAAGCCTACGAACATCCAACAATTGAGGATGTGACGGTTGACGATGTACGTCGAATAATAGCTCGTGATAAGAACGAGCCGGTCAACATGGCTCGCAAACCAAAAACAGAGACAAGCGAGACACTCCCGCGCCTGACTACGATGCAAGATCGCCTCAATGCCGCTACGGAGGGAGCAGAGGTTGTAGCAAGAGCACCTGCAGCACCAATGACTAAGCAAGAGACAACAACTATGCTTGCGTTGAATGACCATATATCCCGCGCTTCTGCGGCTGGCAGCTCGCTACGAGGGACAACCCATAGCTATCTAATGGAAACGCACGATCATTCGCTAAGTCTTGTGAAGAACCTAAAACACTATTCAGAATCCGTTGCTAGTTGGTATGCCGACCGTGCTTTTGCAAGTCGCGTATATGAATTTGTTGATTATTTTGAGGATGCTGCTCACTCGGCTGCCTGGCTGGATGATTTTGCCAGCAAGATGGGCGAGGCGCTTAATCCCACCCAAAAGAAGGCAGTTCTGGAAGGGGATTACCACCCAGCAATGGGTGTGCTTGTTGGCTATTTGACCGTAGCGAAGCTTGAGTCAGGAAGACTCACAGAGGAAGACGTGCCATTTGCGCCGCTGACACATCAAGTCAACCGAGAGGTCCGTATGACGGAATTACCAACGCCAAAAAGTAAGCTTGGCAAGATGATGTCTCCAGAAGCTCTCAAACAGCGCAAAGAACAGATTGTTCAAGAAGTAAGAACACTGAGCGGTGCACATACGGATCAGGCGCGCTTTGGCCGGAATAAAACATATATCATGCCTTTTACGAACCCAGATATGCAGGATGATGTTAAGCAATTTATCCAAAAAACCATTGCGTCAATTCCTGTTGGTCAACTCGATAATCTTATTAAGATTGTGCAGTCCTCGTCGGAGGCCCGTCAAAACTATTGGCGTGAACGGCTTGAAGACATCAGTGGTAAATACAAGCAACTCGTAACGCCAACACTGGAAAAATATCCTCGTTCTGCTAAGCTACAATAACCTTTCATGAAGCAATATTTACCCAAGAAGCCGTTTTTTATTTTGGCGCCGATGGACGATGTGACCGATACCGTATTTCGGCAGGTAATCGCTGAGTGTGCCGAGCCCGATTTGTATTTCACTGAGTTTGTGAATGTCGATGGCCTGATGAGCCCAGGTCGACCGAACCTTCTCAAAAAGCTTCGCTTCGCTGCAAAAGAGGGCAGGCTAGTCGCCCAACTCTGGGGGCTCAAGCCAGAAAACTTCCGTGCTGTCGCCCAGCAAATCGCCGACGGCTCGCTCGCTCGTGAGCTTGGCCTGCCAGATGGTGTTAACTTCGCTGGCATTGATCTCAATATGGGCTGCCCGGCTAAGGGCGAAGTAAAGAATGGTGCCTGTTCGGCACTTATCCGGCGCGAGAGCTGGCCACTGGCAGAGGAAATCATACGAGCAACGATAGATGGTGCCGGCACAAAGCTACCGGTCAGTGTGAAGACACGCCTCGGTTTCAGTGAAGTCGACTTGGAATGGTTTGATTTCCTCTTCCAATTTGAACTGGATATGATTATCGTACATGGTCGTACTCGCAAGCAAATGAGCAAAGTCCCTGCCGACTGGAGCCTCATCGGCCAAGTCCGAGAAAAACGCGATTCTGCTGGCGTGAAGACGCTCATTGTCGGTAATGGTGACGTCGAAAACCGTGCGCATGGGCTCGCGCTTGCTGAGGAGCACCAACTCGACGGCATCATGATAGGTCGTGGCGTCTTCCACGACCCGTTTGTATTCGCTGAGGAGTCTCCATGGGAGACATATAGCAAAGAGCAGCGTATCGCGCTCTATCGCAAGCACGTGGAGCTTTTCGCCGAGACATGGCAGCACGGCGAGCGCCCAGTACACACGCTCAATAAATTCTGCAAGATTTATATCCAGGGCTTCGATGGCGCCAAAGAGCTTCGTGAGCACCTGATGGCCGCTAGCTCAACAGACGAGCTGCTTGCAGCGCTATAAGTTGTTGAAGATTTTACAGTATCCTATCTGGGTCGAAGCTGATATGCTCAAAACTTAAGGGAGTAGAGCAAATGTCACCAGAGTCAAATATACAAAATGCTAGACGTCTATCGCCTAAGCGGCTATACGAGTTAGGTTTCATATCATTGAGCGAGAGCATGAATGTTAGTATATTCGACGATAATGATTCACTGGAGTGGCAGGATCGTGCTCTATGTAAACAAACCGACCCAGAAGCGTTTTTCCCCGAGAAGGGTGGTTCATCTCGAGAAGCTAAAAAGGTTTGTACTTCTTGTGATGTGCGTGCGGAGTGTCTGGACTACGCTCTAAAGCACGACGAGCGGTTCGGTATATGGGGCGGCTTGACTGAACGCGAACGCCGCAAACTAAAGCGCCGCGCAGTGTAGTGTAGCTAGACTCGTCTAACTGTAACGAGGGATGGCGTATTGACGATACACTGCAACTTCCGCTGATTAGCTTGTGAGCATCCTCGGGCCAGAAATACTTCAAAGCATACTAAACAGAACTTCTTCGAACACCTTAACCGTGTATACTAGAGAACACAGAGCTGTAAATTATACGATTCTTTGGAAGAGGTTAAATCATGAAGAACACTAAACGGGTTCAGAGTCGTTTATTAGGCAACTTCGCACTGTACTGGACAAACCTTACGTATAGGCTTAAAGCAAAGGATAAAAGTAAACAAACCTTGAGTAATTCTACAAGAAAAAATCCAAGTGAAGAGCAAAAACTCAAGATTGCCATAAAAGAATCTTCACAAGTACTGGCTGATGCAAGTTCGGTGTTTCCTTTTATGCTGTTTCCTGACCAGATAATTATTGACCGGCACAAACTCACCATTATTTTTAGAAAATTTTTCAGCGCCTCCGACACGGTTAGCGTGCCACTTGAGGATGTAAGAAACATACAAGCTACTATGGGTCCACTATTTGGCTCTCTGACAATAACTTCTGATCACTTCATAAACAATACGCAAACAATTACCTATTTGCTTCGTAAAGATGTGGAGAATATACAGAAACTTGTCCAGGGAGCGGTGTTAGCTATCAAAGAAGACGTAGACATAAACAATATAGATACAAAAGCCCTCAAAGATCTTCTATGCAAACTGGGAGAGGGAAGAGCGATTAATTAGCCTAAATCTTATAACCAAGAAAAAAACCTCACCTTTCGGTGGGGTCTTTTTCTTGGTTGCGGGACCAGGACAGCGCCCAGCAGAGCTGGGCTTCTCCGTTCGCCTCACTCACATACGCCGAACCTTTTTGGCTCAAATCTAGCCTCAAAACAAAAATAAAACACCCACCTTTCGGTGAGTGCATTATTTTGGTTGCGGGACCAGGACTCGAACCTGGGACCTCATGGTTATGAGCCATGCGAGCTGCCGCTGCTCCATCCCGCGGCATAGGGTGCATATGAGATATTCTCATCGCGCTGGGCAAAAATTGTGGTCTTTACTCAGGCTGCTCTTTTCCCTTCATGAGCAAACAGTAGTCTAACAGAGGTATCAAGACTTGTCAATTACTAGCTGCTTTGCGGGCGATGGAAGAAAAAGTTCATCCACGACTCAAAATTTGCTTGCCACATGGGTTTACTTTTGGCAGCATTGGCCTCAGCTTCACCCGGCAAGGGGAGGGCGTGAGACAGTGCGATATCCTTGGGGACGAGTAATTCTGTCTCGCCTGAAGCGGCCAGGCCCAGATTCTGTCGTGCGGTTATCTCTAGGTACTGAGACGTTGTGTAATAATCGTTCTGAAGAGCTTGGTTGCTAGTTTGGAGCTTGAGCACCTCATTGCGTCGCGCGAGCTTCTGCACCTCCTGTTCAAGTTGGAAATTCGTCTGGATAGATTTGATGCCGCTCCAGCTCACAAGTAGTATTATCATGACGAATACAAGCATGCCTACATTGCGTACATCGCGCAAACTCAAAATGTAATCGCGCAGGATTATTTCGTATCTATGCCAGGTTTCGGCAATTTTAGTATTCAGATTCACACCACTAGTATATCACCCCTGTCATCTGCTATAATCACACCCGTCGGTTAACCAAAATTCCAATCCAAGGGGTCCGCCGGCAGGCGGACGACTGAATGGAATTTTGAGAGAAACAATCGGCTGAGGTTGAAGCTCGACAAAGTTTATTGTCGCAGCGGAAACCGTTGCCGTATTGCGACGAGGGGGCGTAGCTCAGTGGTTAGAGCAGTCGGCTCATAACTGATTGGTCGTAGGTTCAAGTCCTACCGCCCCCACCAAAGTTGATTATTATGAAAATTACAGCTCGCTGTATACTGATCTAGGAGGCACATATGTCAAAAGATAAAGGTAGAAAAGAAGTTAAAAAACCAAAAAAGCCAAAGGTTTAGCGCTGGTTTAGTGTTTTTGGCTATGCCCTCAGTTGATGCAAATCACCACGAACACGTGCACAATATGTAGCCATACAATAAATATTGACAAAACGTAAGCTTTTTGCTATACTAGTATTAGTTTTGAGGGCGCCTCTCGGTTACATCGACGCTCCCTAAAAACAAAAACGGCCACAAACACAAATAGAGAAAAAGGTTGCAAGTGCGAGCAACGCAACCTCTCTATTGTGCGGCCAAAAACACCAACCAAACAAACACATAAAACAAAAAGAAAGGTGGCATATCAGATGATGTTTGCCATCAATAGCGGTCTGGCATACGAATTTGTACCATGTACAGATGATGCCATGCTCGCAATAGATGAGGACATTATGCAACTATAGTTACATAAGCCTCTGGCACAAAAGCGCTACAACTGAATTGGCAGGAGTAGCGCTTTTGCTTATGTAAAAACTTCAGTAATCTGGGATTTTCGGGTACAATATCCAGAAGTAATGCCAGAAAAAAAGGATAGCTTCCAGCCCCGTCGCGCATCCAATATCGACGGATTTTTTACCGGACAGGGTCAGCAACCTAGACGGCCTGCTTTTCGTACGCCACAAACTTCTCATGCCCAACCTCAAGCAAAAAAGATAATCTCCTCAGCCCCGACTCAGGGCCGCACCGTAGGCTTGCCGGATATGGCAAACCCAAAGACCACTGAGATGCTTCAGAACCATCCATCACAATATGCCGTGGCAGAAGAAGATATGGTTACACAACCAACCGGTCGTCGGACGACGGTAGACGGTGAGATACCTGATAAGCCGCAAGAAATGCCAGTCAAAAAAAGCCGACGCAAGCTGCGCAAAGAGCGCAAAGAAGCCAAATATGCTCGAAAACATCCAGGCAAGAAGCGCAGCCGCACCAAACGCGTCTTAAAGTGGATTGGTATTATTTTTATGATTGCCGTGATAACGATTGGCGCAATGTTTTGGGACGATATACGAAAACTGACGGGCAATAATAACCCACTTAGTCTGTTCGGCATATTCACACCTACAGATCTTAAGAACGATAATGGTCGGGTTAATATCCTTGTCGCGGGCAACTCATCCGATGATATTGGTCATGGGGGTGCTGAGCTGACCGATTCCATTATGGTTCTGAGTGTAAACACCAAGGACAATACGGCGCTCATGCTCAGTATCCCACGAGATTTATACGTAAATATTCCAGAGTATGGATACGGCAAGATAAATGCAGCCTATCCAAATGGTGGCATGGACAAACTCCAGACAGTGGTCGAGGATGTCACCGGACTCAACATACACTATCAAGCACTCGTGAATTATTCTGCCTTCCGAGACCTTGTCAATGCAGTTGGTGGTATCACAATAAACATCGATAGTAGCGACGAAAGAGGGCTATACGACCCGAGTCTCGATTACACCACCTCGTCATGTTGTGCGCTGGTAGATTATCCAAACGGGTCAGTAAAACTTAATGGTAAACAGGCATTGAATTTGGCGCGTGCTCGTGGAGATGCCTATGGGTCTTACGGTTACCCAGACGCTGACTACACACGCACGAAGTACCAGCGCATCATGCTGCTTGCTATTAAAGACAAAGCCTCATCCACATCAGTTATTGCAAACCCGTTCAAGGTCACGAAGCTTGTCGATGCTATCGGCAAAAATGTCCGGACAAACTTACAGTTGAGTGAAATGCAGACACTCTATTACTACGGCAAAAAGATTGATAATAACAAGGTAGACTCCTACAATATTCGAGACCTCAAGGGTGAGAGTACCTATATGCTTGTCGGAGATACGATAAACGGTCAATCAGTCCAGGTGCCCGCCGCAGGGGTCGGTAATTTTAGTGATATACAAGACCAAATTAATTTCATTTTTACGGCGACACCAGTCCAAAAAGAGAAAGCAAGCGTAGTTGTGCTCAATGCAACCGAAACAGTTGGTTTAGCGGCAGACCAAAGTGAGGTGCTCTACGATGCAGGCCTGACAGTGCTCGGTCACTATGATGCCTCTGCCAATCAGACGAACACAACGATTGTTGATAATTCGGACGGCAAAAAGCCAAATACCCTGGCTTATCTTAAGTCGAAATACGGCGCGACAGTCGTGAAGGATGACATAGCGTCTGCAAACTATCCATCGGCAGAATTCATTGTTATCGTCGGCGCAGATCTAGTGACAGCACAAGCAAACCAAACCTCAAGCGGAGTCTAACTATGCCAAAAAAGTTTAGCAATTTACTAAAATCCTCAAAATCGCCAGCGTCTGCTTGGCTGTTTACATATCGTCACTATCTGTTTTTCGCCACGGTGCTTACGATTGCATTCGCGACCATGTTCGGACTTATCCAACAACTCAACCGAATGCAAGCAAATGACACACCGGCACTATTAGCGACGCAGGTAGCCAAGCAACTTGATGCCGACTTAGGCCTGAATAGTATCAATATGGGCGCGACAGACCTCGCCAATAACCCGGTGCCATTTGTCATTGTGTATGACAAGCAGGGTAAAGCCGTCGGAGGCTCTGGTTACATTGACCAGAAACTTGCAGTTGTGCCGAAGGGTGTCCTTGAGCATAGTTCCAAGGGTAATGACAATGCAGTGACATGGGAACCAAAAGCGGGTGTTCGTATCGCCAGTGTGACGGTTGCTGCGAAAGACTACTACGTGCTGGGCGGCCAATCGTTGGTGCAGGCAGAATCTCGCATCAATCGCCTAGCTGTCATCACTTTGGTTGGCTACGCAATTGCCTTAGTCGCAATCGCTGGGTACGCAGTACTACCAAAATTTATGAAACACTAGCGTTATTTTTTCTTCGTTTTTCCAGTCTCACCGAGTGCGTAGGTAGGGTTTGGAGTATGCTTTGTGATTGCCATGAGAAGCATGCCTGTACCTATCCATACACTTACCATGAGGACTAAAATACCGAATACCGGGATGAGCTGGGCGAACGCCAAAAGTGTCGTACCGACGAGCATCACGACAAGTGCATTCTTCTGTCTACTGTCACTTAGGACCAGACGGCCAAGATAGAACGCAGCGAATAGTCCGCTCACTGCAGTGAGGAGAAGCCAAGCCCCACATATGAGTAGAGCAAGTGGTACGCCAATGATGGATGCGAAGACAATGAATAGTACGACTGGTACGGCCAGGTGTGCTACAAAACCAACCAACATTGCACTCCATGGCTTTGGCATAGCGTTATCGCTGACATTTTTGAATAGTCGAGGGAATAGGAGTGCAAGCACAAAACCGGTAAATATGAAGGTAATGAGAGCATAAGCAAACCAAGCAAGTTGTATGCCGAATAGGACGGCTTTGCCTTTTTGCTCGGAAACAGTTGGTTCGTGCTGGGTAATCGTGCCCGCTACTATAGCACTAGAATTTTTGCTCAGATTTTGTGAGCTGGTGTAGGTGACATCTCCACTCACTTTAGCAGCTGAACCAAGGTCCATAGTACTGACCGTCGCGGTCACGTTGCGACCCACAGTACCGTTTAGCGAAATATCCTCAGAGCCTACGAGTAGATCACGTCCTATAGCGCCATTGAGCGTCGCCGTACTTGTACCGATAGAGGCATCTCCGTCGATGCTACCCGACTCATCAAGTATGAATGATTGGCCTCCGATAGTCGCATTGCCTGTGACGGGTGCGCTAATGGTGACTGTTTGTCCGAGAAGTCGTACATCGCCAGATACTTGCCCACTAATGGTCACTGTTTGACCCGCACAAATGACGTCACCGTGCACTGGTGCAGTAATAGACACGTTTTGGCCAGCGCAAAAGACATCACCAAACACTTCTGTGTTTATAGAGACGGTTGTGCCAGCGGCAAATACTGTGCTCTCGACAGGTTTCTTATCGCTAATACTCACGTTTTGCCCAGTGTGGAAGCTCTGAGCGGTGGTTAATTTTGTAAACCCAAAAAACATAGCACCACTCGCCACGAGGGCGATGGTGACTACCATTAATTTTTTCATACTGGTTCTCCCTTAATACTTCTATTGTACACGGCCGTACAAACGAAATAACAAGCCAAGAAAAAAGCCCCATCTTTCGACGTAAGCACTTTTCTTGGTAGCGACGAGTGGAGCTATCGCCTACGGCTCCTCCGCAAAATCTTTCTCGGTGCAAGCACCTGTGAGAGCTTTTGCTCCGCGACCCACTGACCCCAGACGCAACATGCGTTGCTCACTGGGCTCAGTAGTTTAGCCCCTAGCCAAAATCAAAGTAAAAACCTCACCGCGAAGGTGAGGTTTTTACTTTGGTAGCGACGAGTGGACTTGAACCACTGACCCCAGGCTTATGAGTCCTGTGCTCTAACCAGCTGAGCTACGCCGCCTCGATATCCAAGACAAACCTACGGTTTTTCTCGGCGCGCAGGGTTGCGGAATGAATCCGCCAACTCTGGCTGCTCTTTTCCCTTTCGAAGCCGAAAGTTCAAGTGCAGAACAGGGGAGATTGTAACAGATTTTGTATCTGTTGGCTAGTGATACTCTCGTAGTGCCAGGAAGCCAGCAGAGACCAGGCCTATGACTACCACAATTATTCGCAACCAGTGCGAAGAAACCCTTTTGGCGAGGCGAGCACCCAAAAAGCCACCCACACCCGCACCGATGCCCATCGTCAGCGCCAAGTGCCAATCAATATACCCAGTCGCACCCATAATGCTGAGCGTGATTGTCGCTACAAAAATCCCAGCGATATTTTTCATAGCATTGAGCATATGAACCTCATGGATTTTTCCCATGCCCAAAAACGCCATCATTATAAATCCAAAGCCAGCCCCAAAATAGCCACCATAATATGCTGTCGGCAGCATGGCGAGCCCAATCAAATAAATTGGACGCAGGTGGGTGCGCTTGAAATGAATATGGCGGTGCAGCTGAATATTTATGAGCGGCTGAAAGGCAAAAAGTAAAACACCAAACAGCACCAACCATGGTAATAATTGTTCAAAATGATCTGCCCCTGTTTGACGCAAACTCAATGCTCCGGCTGTTGCGCCCATCACTATCGGTATAAGCAGCAATGCGTATCGCCATGAGACTTTGCGCAGGTAATTACGATATTGGATGGCTGCCGTTATCATCCCAGCTGGCGTGATGGCATAGGAGGTTACATTTGCAACCATTGGCGGTGCGCCAAAGGCGATCATGGTTGGTATGCCGATAAGCATGCCACCACCTGCAATCGCATTCATGGCACCTACAATCACACCGGCAAGCAAGAGTAAAATCGTTTCCATATGTTTATTTAGGTAGTTTCACTCGCCAGTATACCATTTATGGTTATGAGCGAGCAGCTAGCCATTTGCCGAGCTCAAGCCAGGCACCATTTGCATTCTGAAGCTTGCTTTCAAGCCCCTTGTCATAAACTTCACTAATAGTGAGTCCATCCCTGTCCTTCAATCTAAGCTCCACAATTTTCATAATTGGCGGACCATATGAGCCGCGTGGCTCAGTAGTTATAGTGCCAGCAACGTCACTACTAAAAACGACAGTCTCAACGCCGTCACAATACGCAAGTTGTTGGTGTAGGGTTATATCTCTGTCTTTAGCCCCATCAAGGAGATGAAGAAAATCGTGGGGTGTAAACCAATGGTTTACGGATTTCATATACGGGCCAGGGAACCCATTCAGTGCAGCAATACTCCAGCCGTCATCAGTAACAACGACCGGTTTACCTATTTTGGCGTACGCTTCCTGGGCTTTATGCTCGACTATTTTAAGCAGGTCTTCACCTTGAATTTCATCGATATCTGCGACAACTTGCTCAAGTTCTATATCGTACCGAGCAAGCGCTCGCTGACCAATACCGAACTTATCTGAGTTTGTAGTTGCACATGCGATTTTCATGCTTGTAGTATACAGTCTCTTCCATCTGTTGCTAGAATGAAGGTATGAAGATTGCAGTGCCAGCAGGTAACTACGTGATAGCAGTAAGCGGCGGTGTCGACTCAATCGTGTTGCTGTATCTGCTTGCCGAGCAGGCCAAAAAGCCTGATTCAAATCTGAGACTTGTTGTTGCTCACTTCGATCACGGCATTCGCCCAGATTCTGAAGAAGACAGAGCCTTTGTGCAGAAACTGAGTAAGCAATATAGATTGCCCTTTGTGTATGACACGGCACGTTTAGGGCCGAAAGCGAGTGAAGCAAAGGCTCGTGACGCTCGCTATGCCTTCCTACGAAAAGTCCAGCAGGCCATGAGGGCCGATGCGATTATTACCGCTCATCATCAAGATGACTTGCTCGAGACAGTTATCATCAACTTACTACGCGGCACAAAGAGCAGGGGCTTGAGCTCCTTGCGTTCGACAGAAACACTTCGTCGGCCACTGCTTGCGTTCACGAAGCAGACTATTCGCGACTATGCTGCCGAGAACAAACTGCAGTGGCACGAAGATAGTACTAACGATGACGAGACGTATCTAAGAAATTACATTCGCAAACAGATTATGCCACGGCTCAGCGCAGCAAACCGCAAGCAATTGCTTGAACACAGCGCGAAAGCGGCTGACTTAAATGACGCCATTTCACTACTCACTGATGAGTATCTTCAAAAGCTGAGCGATACAGAGAAACTCGACAGAGAGGATTTTCGCTCATTGCCGATCGAGGTAGGTGCCGAGATTTTAGCAAGCTGGTTGCGCAAACACACAAATGTTACTATCTCACGCAAACTCATTGCCCGGATTGGTGAAGCGATACAATCTGCACGGAATGGTGCGCAGATTGATATTGCCCGCGGTTATGTGCTGAAAATCAGCCGAAATTATGCCGAATTGATCGCGCCGTAGTGTAGTCAGAGGGTCGTATCTGTTGTATACTTGTTCGATATGGATAAGAAATCACAGCTTCCGGGCGGCAAACGACCCGGCGGTAAACCAACCGGCAAGAATGTAGGCTTTATTGCTCTCATTATACTAATTGGGCTTATTATTATTGCCTCATTCAATCAACCAAGCTCGACGAAAGAAATATCTCTTTCTCAGGCTGTACAAAACGCTAATGACGGCAAATATTCAAAGATGGTTGTTGACGGACAGAAGCTGACGATTACCGAAAAGGGTAAAGATAGCGCGACATTGGAATCTCGCCTCGAGCAAGGATCGACTACCCAAGAAGCTGGTATAGACCCGAGTAAAGTGGATATCAATGCCAAGGCAGAAACCTCGACCTTTGCGACGCTTGCAGGGTTTGGCCTAACGACGATTCTCCCCGTGCTGCTTATCGGTGGACTACTATTTTGGATGATGCGTAGTGCGCAGGGTCAAGGCAACCAAGCGATGACATTTGGCAAGAGCAAAGCTCGCTTGTACGGTAATGAAAAAGACAAAGTTACCTTCAAGAGCATCGCTGGCCAGGCCGAGGCAAAGCAAGATCTCGAAGAAGTCGTTGAATTCTTAAAGTTTCCAAAGAAATTTGCCGCACTTGGTGCAAAGATTCCGAAGGGCGTACTCCTGGTTGGTCCTCCTGGTACCGGTAAAACTATGCTCGCACGCGCAGTCGCTGGCGAAGCGGGTGTACCTTTCTTCAGTATCTCTGGCTCTGAATTCGTTGAAATGTTCGTCGGTGTTGGCGCCTCACGAGTGCGCGACTTATTCGCAAAAGCTAAGAAGAACGCACCGTGTATTATTTTTGTCGATGAGATTGATGCAGTCGGTCGCCGCCGTGGCTCAGGTATGGGTGGTGGTCATGATGAGCGAGAACAGACACTCAACCAAATTCTCGTTGAGATGGATGGATTTGAGCAAGGACAAAACGTCATCGTACTTGCAGCAACTAACCGAGCGGATGTCCTCGACCCAGCACTCCTTCGCCCCGGTCGATTTGACCGTCGTGTTGGCATTGATCTACCCGATCGCCCAGACCGATTTGCAGTACTCAAGATTCACTTCGAGAAAAAACCACTTGGCAAAGATGTCGATCTTGATTCACTTGCCGCTAAGACTGCCGGCTCTTCTGGGGCTGACCTAGCAAATATTGCCAATGAGTCAGCTATCATTGCAGCTCGTAACAATCACAAGCTCATTACCCAAGAGGATGTCACTGAAGCCTTTGAGCGTGTTGCTATCGGCCCAGAGCGCAAAGGTAAAGTCATGAACGAACAAGAGAAGAAGTTGACGGCTTACCATGAAGCGGGGCACGCAATCGTCGGACATGTATTGCCAGACAGCGATGTTGTCCACAAGGTTACTATCATCCCACGCGGTGGTACGGGTGGTGTGACGTGGTTCATTCCACCAGAAGACAAGAGTTACCACAGTATTCTTGAATTCAAAGATGTACTTGCACGTATGCTCGGCGGTCGCATCGCAGAAGAAGTGATCTTTGGTCCGGATCGTGTCACGACTGGTGCGGGCAACGATCTGCAAAAGGCGTCAGAACTAGCTCGAGATATGGTTGCAAAACAGGGTATGGGCAGCAAACTTCGTGACCAAGTGTTCCATGCTGAAGAAGGCATCATGATGGAGCGTATCATGCACGAGCGTGAGTACTCAGACGAAACGGCTAAGCTTATCGATGATGAAGTAAAGGCACTCATTACCGAAGCTGCCAACCGAGCGCGTGCAGTCATCAACGCAAATAAGAAGCAGCTTGAAGCACTCAAAGATGTGCTCCTCGACAAAGAAACCGTCGACGCTGCACAGGTTCTCGAGCTATTCGAGGGTTCACACCTACCAAAAGAAGCCGCGTTGTATTAGTACGCCCTCAGTGTTACCACTTCGATAAAAGCAAGAATACTAGTATATATACTAGTATTAAATCTAGTATTTCGAACCTGTACTCACGGCTAGTATAGGAAACACTATTTTGACCGTAGCTTACGCTGTATAAATGCGCTAAAAAGTGAGACAATAGATAGCATAAGCCGGTTAATCGGCCGATTTCACTATGGCAGCAATTTTACCAAAACGAACGCAAGAACCAACGCATGATGACTCGGGCACCATGTTGCTTTTGCAGGTTCCACGAACCAACGACAAGAAAGAGCTAGCCGCCGAGCAGATGTTCGCAAGTCTGCACGGGCTGCTTACCATCCCTACGCCAGGACTATTGAAGAGCGCGAAGCGCGAGCGTTTGAGTTTCGAAATTTCTGTACGCAAAAAACGTATTGGATTTTATGTGTGGGTGCCAAACTATCTGAAGAGCTATGTAGAAGAACAGGTGTACGCGCAGTACCCAACCGTGCACATTACTGAAGTGCCAGATTATGCCGACCGAGAAACAGAGAGTATCTACGAGACGCAGCTCGCTACCGAGCTCAAGTTTATCGGTGATAATGCACTGCCAATTAAGACATTTCAAAGTTTCGAGGTGGATCCTCTAGCTGCGATTACGGCGACACTTGCCAAATTTACTGAAGACGAAGAAGCTTGGCTCCAGCTGTTGGTTAAGCCAGCAAGTCAAAACTGGCACCGAGCAAGTGAACGCTACGCTGCAAAAATTCGTGGTGCTGACAATATGTCGACCTCGGGGATGTTTAGCGTACTGTGGGCGCCACCAGAAACCAAGACAGACGCTGCGAAATTGAGCGATGCCCAACAAACGCGCATAACTGCGGCCGAAGACAAGGTGCAGAAACTTGCCTTTGAGACGCAAGTCCGCATTGTGTACAGGGGAAATGTACACAAACAGCAAGCTTTGCTGCAGATACAATCAATCATTGCTAGTTATAAGCAATTTAATAGTACGTACTTGAATGGGTTTCAGGCGAAGAAAGTTAGCGATGACCCATCACTTATAAATCATTTCCGAAACCGTACCTTCAATAAGGCTGGCTTCATGTGCAATATCGAAGAAGTGGCGACGCTGTATCATCTACCGCACACGACCGTTGAGACTCCGTATATCATGTGGGCGACAAGCCAGACGGCAGAGCCGCCAGCCAATCTGCCGATTGTTACTCCAGGGGCCCAAGCATTACTCAGCCCAGTCGCAGCGACAAATTTCCGCGGACACAATACGATGTTTGGTATGCCAAGAATTGATCGCGGCAGGCACCTCTACGTCATCGGACAAACTGGCACCGGTAAATCCGGGTTACTCGAATTGCTCACTATCTCCGATATATACAGCGAGCATGGTTTTGCAGTTATCGACCCGCACGGCGATTATGCACAGAGTATCTTGAGGCGTATTCCGCCAGAGCGTGCAGCAGATGTGGTCTATTTCAATCCAGCTGATACCGAATTTCCGATGGGTTTCAATCCACTCGAAATCTACGATCCAAAACTCAAAACTCACACATCATCTGAGCTGATCGCAGTTATCAAGCGTATGTTTGAGCATAGCTGGGGACCACGCCTCGAGTATATTTTGCGATACTGTTTGCTCGCATTGCTCGATTATCCGCAGGCGACAATGCTCGACATTACGCGTATGTTGACCGAAAAGAAATTCCGTAACGAGGTATTGCAATACGTCAAAGACCCCGTCGTGCGTAATTTTTGGACGATTGAATTTGCGAGCTGGAACGAGCGATTTATGACGGAAGCTATCTCGCCAATCTTGAACAAGGTTGGCGCCTTTACGGCAAATCCACTTGTCCGTAATATCATCGGTCAGCCAAAGAGTAGTTTCAATATCCGACAGATTATGGACGAAAAGAAAATCCTCATTGTCAATCTCAGCCGTGGATTAGTCGGTGAGGACAATGCAGCACTGCTTGGCGCCCTCCTAGTTACGAAAGTACAGATGGCCGCAATGTCTCGAGCAGATATGCCAGGCGAACAGCGCACACCGTTTTATTTGTATGTCGATGAATTCCAAAACTTTGCGACAGATAGCTTCGCAACAATCTTGAGTGAAGCTCGTAAGTATGGCTTGAACCTGACGGTCGCAAACCAATACATTGCACAAATGTTACCAGAGGTGAAAGATGCGGTATTTGGTAACGTTGGTTCGGTTATTTCATTCCGCACGAGTGCCGATGACGCAAATAACATGCTCAAATATTTCGAGCCAAAATTCACCGATCATGATCTTGTGCACATGCACAACCGGCACTTTGCGATTAGCATGACAATAGATGGCGAAAAGGTTCCGGCCTTCTCTGCAATCACGCTTAATTTACCCGATTTTCAGAACGATTACAGTGCGCAGATTATTGAACATAGTCGTGCGACCTACGCTCAGCCTCGGCTGAGCGTCGAAAACTATATGATTGAGCGCTACGGTCTCAATGATAGCGTAAATCAACTCCCTGGCCAGCAGCCGAAAAACCTATCGCAGCCGAAGGAGTCAATTGGCAAGGAGCAAGACCAAAAAACTATCTCTACTCCAATTAAATCGCAAGATGACCTCAAACCTGCCGAAGATTCAACAAAACCAAAGCGAAAAAGGACACGTAAGCGAAGGCCCTCAAAAGATAAAACTGCCGATACGTCTATGAAGGCTGGTGATTTTGCTAAAGAGCAGACGATTCACCTAAAATAGGCAATTTCTGTAGCTCAGACAGAGACGATTACGCTATACTACCTACTAGTTCATGCAGATTCCACGCAACCGAAAAAAAATAAGTTTTGGCAATGCCGCATTGCTCCTTATGAGCACGACATTGCTTATTCAGGTGCTTGGCTTTTTCCGTACGAAGTTGGTGAATGCAAACTTCAATGGTATCGGTATAGCTCCCGACCAAAACGCCGGTGTCTACTTTGCTGCCTTTGTACTCCCTGACTTCTTTTATTTCACAATTGCAGCAGGTGCACTCGGCGTCGCTTTCATGCCGTACCTTGCTGACAGACTCAGTAAAAGCGACCGAAAAGGCGTCTGGGAATTATCAGCCAGCTTACTTAATTTCCTATCCATATTCATGGTTGGCGTCGGCATATTTCTGTTTATATTCGCCGATGTGCTCGTGCGAACAGTGGTAGCTCACGGTCTGACGCCAGATCAGCAGCATAATGTGGCGCTCATGATACGAATACTAGCCCTTAACCCACTTTTCTTTACGATATCTGGTATCATCGCCGCCGTGCAGCAAGTATTTGGTCGTTTCTTTTTCTATGCTATCGCGCCATTTTTCTACAATGCGAGCATCATCGCGAGCATTTATATATTCAAGGATAATATCGGCATCGTTGGTCTTGCCATCGGTGCACTTGTTGGAGCCGTGCTACAGGTCTTGGTTGTATTTTTGGGTAACATCGGGCTTGGTTTTCACTGGCGACCAAAGATTATTTGGGCTACAAAGGGTTTCAGGCAAATGCTCAAAAATTTGCCATCACGATCGCTCGACCAGGGTATTGACCAGGTACAGAGTGTGGTTGAGACGAACATTGCCTCCAGCCCACTCGTGGGTGGTGCAACCGCAATCGGCAATTACAACAGCGCCTATATTTTGCACACCGCACCGATCATGCTAATCGGTACTGCTATATCAACGGCTATTTTCCCGAAGTTGAATGCGCGCTTAAGCCAGGGAAGGCCAGACTTATTCCGTCAAGATTTCCTAAGAGTATTGCGCCTCATGCTGTGGCTGATTTTTCCGATCGTGGTGGTGAGTTTCTTCGCAAGAGGTTATTTGGCTCGTTTGATCTTCTCACAGAATTCTCCAGAAATTGCACTTATATTTGGTGCTCTGACGGCTGCAATCCTATTTAGGACTATATACGCAATTATTTCACGTTGGTTTTATGCACAAAAAGACACCAGGACTCCACTATTTGTGTCGATATTTGTCATTGGGCTTAACGTAATTTTGTCTTATAGTCTTGCGATCAAATTCAATTACCGTGCAGAGGGCTTGGCAATTGCACAGTCAATCGTTGCGGGTGTAGAAGTGCTCATACTAGGTTCAGTAATGTTGAAGCGAGACCCCAAACTATTCGATAAAGAATTCTGGGGTGGCCTTCTCCGTATTATTTCTATCACCGGCTTCAGTATTGTTGCGGGTTACATTAGCGTGAAGCTATGGCCACTCATGTCAGCAGACATCGGCATCACATTACTTTTGAAACTAAGTGCTATTGCGAGTATCACTATCACGACACACGTCTTGCTCTCAGCGCTCTTTGGCTTAGACGAGGTGCGACCAATCTTCCGATGGCTGAAGCGGATTAGTTTCAGGCGAATCAAGATAGACTACTAGGGTTTGAGGCTACCTCTGTTATAATCCTATGGATGAACCAAGCCAACATACGCAACTATTGGCGGCTTCGCCTTTTGAGACATCCGTTGTCACGGGTTTCTCAACGTGCCAACA
This sequence comes from Candidatus Saccharimonadota bacterium, assembly GCA_024635495.1. Classification (GTDB taxonomy): domain Bacteria; phylum Patescibacteriota; class Saccharimonadia; order Saccharimonadales; family UBA4665; genus JAGXIT01. Next base: position 92,535 of record JAGXIT010000005.1, on the reverse strand, counting down.
AAAAGACGCGACTTTTTGTTGGACTGCTCTTCCCGGCCGGGGGTAGCTTGTGAACCAAAATCATATTCGCAACTTCTGTATCATAGCCCATATTGACCATGGCAAATCGACGCTCGCTGATCGTTTGCTTGAGCTGACCGGCACGGTAGAAAAGCGCAATATGAAAGCACAGATGCTTGATCGTATGGATTTGGAGCGGGAAAAAGGTATCACTATCAAGCTTGCACCAGTTCGCATGGAATATAAGGGATATGAGCTAAACCTGATTGATACACCGGGGCATGTTGATTTTTCGTACGAAGTCTCGCGTAGTTTACAGGCATGCGAGGGTGCGCTTCTTATCGTCGATGCGAGTCAAGGGATCCAGGCGCAGACATTGGCGAACGTCTATCTGGCGATTGCCGCTAATCTCACCATCATCCCTGTTTTGAATAAGATTGATTTACCGGCGGCAGACGTGGAGACCGTCAGCCGTGAAGTCATAAGCCTGCTCGGCTGCAAAAAAGAAGACATCTTGCTAGTCTCGGCCAAAACAGGCGAGGGCGTCGAGGCTGTTCTAACGCGGATCGTCGACGATGTGCCACCGCCACACATACCTATAGGTCTGTCCTCTAGTGCGACGGTACAGGGGACTCGGGCGTTGATTTTCGATAGTTATTATGATGATTACCGAGGCGTTATCCTCTATGTTCGATTATTTGATGGAGCCATCACGAAAGGTGCACAAATAAAGATGTTTGCGACCGATGCAAATGGTATCGCCCTCGAGGTTGGGGCACTCAAGCCCCAGATGACACCGGGCGTCTCTCTCGAAACAGGTGAAATTGGCTATATTGTGACAAATCTTAAAAGTACCCGAGAAGCAAAAGTAGGTGACACGGTCACGCTAGTGAGTAACCCAGCGACAGAACAATTACCAGGTTACCGAAATGTACAGCCATTCGTCTACGCTGGTTTCTTTCCAGAGAGCAATGAGTATTACCAAGAGCTCAAAGACGCTATTGAAAAATTAGCGATGAGTGACTCGGCCTTGCAGTTTGCTCCCGAAAATTCACCAGTGCTCGGCTTCGGAGTGCGCATAGGCTTCCTTGGGCTGCTTCATATGGATATTATTCGTGAGCGACTCGAGCGTGAATACAATCTCGAACTCGTCGTCACGAACCCGAGCACTGATTATCAGGTCACGCTTATCAATGGTGATGAGATAGATATAAAATCAGCTGCAGACTTGCCAGACCCAACCAAGATTAGTGAAATTCGTGAGCCCTGGATTCAAGGTGAAATCATCATTCCAAAGGTATACGTCGGCCCAGTCATTCAGCTCATCAGCTCAAAGCGTGGTCTGCAAAAAAACCTCAGCTATGTTGATGAGCGAGCGCTTGTCAGCTTTGAAGCACCACTCGCAAACCTACTCACCGATTTCTATGATCAGCTCAAAAGTATTACGAGTGGCTACGGCAGCTTCAATTATGAACTCGACGATTATCGTGCAGAAGACCTTGTAAAGATTGATTTCTATGTGGCCGGAGAGCCAGTGAGTGCTTTGAGTATTATGGTGCACCGTAGTGAATCTCAACGTATCGGACGCGAGACGGTCACGAAACTTAAGGAAGTAATTCCACGCCAAAACTTCCAAGTTAGCCTCCAGGCTGGCATAAACGGACGTTTTATTGCTCGTGAAGACTTATCGGCGTTTCGCAAAGATGTGACGACGGGCCTCTATGGTGGTGATGTCTCTCGAAAGAAAAAGGTCCTCGCGAAGCAAGCTAAAGGCAAGAAGCGCATGAAGCGCTTTGGTAAAGTCGACATCCCATCTGAAGCTTTCACGATCATGCTTAAAAGAGATTAGTTTTCAGTACGGCAAATTTTCTGACATAATCATAGCTATGGATGAAACGTTAAAAGCTAAAATTAAAAACTATAAACCAAGCCAGGATTCTATTGAAATTCTTCGTCGGCAGCAGCTGATTATATTCGCTGGGGTGGCTGGTGCTGGTAAGAATACAATCATGAATGAGCTGCTCAAAACGGGCAAGTACCATGATTTGATGACGAGTACTACGCGCGCGCCACGTGAGAACGATGGTGTTTTAGAGCAAGATGGTGTCGATTATCATTTCTTGACCACAGAGCAGGCGGCCGAAAAGCTTGAGGCAGGAGAGTATATCGAGGTGGCTTCTGTACATGACAAAGTCAATGGCCTGCTAGTGAATGAGCTTGAGCATGCCGAAGCGACTGGTAAAATTCCAATCATCGATGTAGACGTACAGGGTGTCAAAGCCTACAAAAGCCTGTCCGATAATGTCATCGCGATTTTTGTGGTGCCGCCAACTTTCGACGAGTGGCTCGACCGCATGAAGGGTCGCTATGATAGCATCGAGCAATTTAACGAGGTTTGGCCGACGCGAAGTGAGAGTGCAATCATGGAGATGGAAGAAGTACTTAGTGAGCCGTATTATCACTACATAGTGAATGAATATCTTGACCAAGCGGTACATTCTGCTGAGAAGATTATCAAAAAAGGTGAAGTATTTAGCCAGATAGACAAGAGCTATCGCTTCTGGGTAGAGAATATCCTGGCTGACCTAAAAGCGCACAAAAAATAATACAAAAACCCATGCTGGCACTCTTGAGTTTTGAGTGCCAAAGTGATACCCTTACAACATGAGTCCGAGACAAAAGCAAATATTAACTGCTATTATTGAGCAATATGCAGAAGTGGCCGCTCCAGTTGGTAGTAGTTTGCTATCAAAAGTTTTTAAAGTATCGAGTGCAACCGTACGAGCCGACATGGCAGAGCTCGAGCGCATGGGATATATCCGCCAGCCACATACCAGCGCCGGTCGAATCCCTACAGATAAAGGCTACCGAAGCTATGTGAATCAACTATCTGGAACCGAAGAAGCTGCGCCAGAGCGAAGAGGCGAAAGAGCCTTAAGTGCTCGTATGCACGATGGTGAACTACCAGAGAGAGCTATCCGAAATACAGTCGACACGCTCGTTGAACTTACGCACAATCTTGGCTTAGCTACGATTGGTAACCAGCTTTACATCAGTGGTCTCAGCAATCTTTTTGGGCAGCCAGAATTTACCAGTGCAGACCAGGTACAGCAAGTAGCACGATTACTTGATAATCTCGAGCCATGGCTCCGCGAAGCCGCGCCAAACCAGCCGCTCAGTGTCTACATCGGTGCCGAGAACCCAATTGGGCGGAGTGCAGACGTTAGTCTAGTGATTAGCCGTTTCCGCAGTCCATTTAGCGATCATAGTTATATCGGCACACTCGGTCCAACTCGACAGAGTTACCGTGATGTAATGTCCCTCGTCGCCCACGCCGGAAAAACTCTCGAGGAGATGCTGTAGTGGCGGGTATACTCGAGCTCCCACCGACTAAACAGGATGAGTTATTTGAATCAATGGATGAGTACAGGGAGCTTAGGGCGGTGGACTCACGCGTTGCTGCAGCTTATTTAATAGATCTTCGGGCCAGTTTTGTCGACGCGGCGGTCATGACTGAGTTAGAGTTTGAGGAAGGAATAATCGAGGCAGATCTTATTTTGGGTGCAGTTGAAAGAGGAATAAAAGATATAGGAATGACGGTTGATTATGACAGAGAAGACTAATAGCAAGAAGCCAGCAGACAAGCAGAATTATAAAAAGATTGCCGAGCAATTGGCTACTGAGAATGCACAACTGACAGAAGCACTGCAGCGTGAGCGAGCAGATGTGACCAATGTGCGCCGACGTCACGAAGAGCAGCTCGCAAGCCTTAAGACGACACTGAAGTCGGCAGTCGTCAGTGATTTGCTACCTGTCATTGATAATTTTGAGCGGGCGCTCAAGCATGTGCCGGCTGATCTCGCCGACAATGACTACATAAAGGGCGTACAGGGCGTTGTGAAGCAATTCGGGAAGACACTCGCAGATATAGGCGTCGAACGCATCAAGACGGTTGGTGAGCCATTTGACCCACACTTCCATGAAGCAGTCAGTATGGAAGAGGGTGATGGTAAGCAAGAAATCGTCAGCGAAGAGCTCCAAGCCGGTTATAAACTGGGCGATGAAGTGATCCGACACGCCATGGTTCGCGTAAAAGGCTAAATACAATGTCGGAAGTTTTGTGCACTGATTGCCCGCTACGTGAAAGACACCCAGATTTGGATATTCCTCGTATTAACCCAGAAATCCAAGATGATGTCGCCATGGTTAGCCAGCAAACCGGAGCAAAGGCTCTATTAGCGGCAATAGCTACAGAGCGACCAGAGCGTTGTGAATCATTACGCAAGGTGTTAGCGCAACAGCACGTGGGTGTTCGCAGCAAGCCTTTTGCTGAATGTCCGGAAATCGGGCTTATACAGCTTTTATATAAGTAGAAGTTCATTATGGATAGCGCATCTATGCGATAAAGCGTGCTATTATGCGAATATGAATCGCAAACATAAAAGGATTCCACGATCTCTTGAAGGTATGTATGCATCAGATGAGCTTGACGTGAATCTTGCGGCGGTCGTACTAAGGAGTGTTGCAGAGGCACATCCTGAAATTAATGACCCCGACATTATTCTTGATAGAGCGACTCGGGTCACGTCTTCGCTTGGACATCTTGTTGGCTCGGCAGAATTCTGTGGTGGTGTCGATGCACTGCTAGAGGTAGGCAGCTATGAAATTAGATTTATTGATCCTCGTACTAATCCTCTTGTCCAGCGGGAGATATCTCCCGCCCCAGAACAACCATAACAGATGTATTAGCACTCTTGACAGTAGAGTGCTAATTTAGTTATAATTGAGTTACATTAGCACTCTATGTGTCTATCTGCTAACAAGAAAGGATATATTAGTATGGGTAAAATTATTGGAATCGACTTAGGTACTACCAACTCTGCGATGGCTGTGATGCAATCTGGCAAGCCAGAAATCATCGCCAACAGTGAGGGTAACCGTACGACACCATCCGTGGTGGCTGTGAATAAGAATGGCGAGCGTCTCGTCGGTCAAGTGGCCCGGCGACAGCAGGTCACAAATCCGAAGAACACTATTTATGAAGTAAAACGTCTCATCGGCCGTAACTTCAATGACAAAGAAGTCCAGCGCGATCTCAAGCTTATGGGTTATGAAATCGTGAAGAGTGGCAACAGTACTAAGGTGAAGATGGGCGACAAAGAATACAGCCCAGAAGAAGTTAGCGCCATGATTCTTGGCAAGCTCAAGGCAGATGCCGAGTCATTCCTGGGTGAGCCAGTGACTGAAGCAGTTATCACCGTGCCAGCTTACTTCGATGACAGCCAACGCCACGCCACCAAAGATGCTGGCAAGATTGCTGGTCTAGAAGTAAAGCGCATCATCAACGAGCCAACCGCTGCAGCACTTGCCTATGGCCTCGACAAGGCTAAGACTGACGAAAAGATCGTGGTCTATGACCTTGGCGGTGGTACATTCGACGTGTCAGTACTTGAGCTCGGTGACGGCGTATTTGAGGTGAAGAGCACCAATGGTGATACTCACCTCGGTGGTGCCGACTTCGACCGTGCCATCATCAATTACTTTGCAGACGAATTCAAGAAAGAGCACGGCATCGACATCCGCCAAGACAATGCAGCCATGCAGCGCCTCCGAGATGAAGCCGAAAAGGCCAAGATTGAGCTCAGTAGCTCACAAGAAATCAACGTCAACTTGCCATTCTTGACTGCTGATGCAGACGGTCCTAAGCACTTCGAGCACAAGCTAACCCGTGCGAAGCTCGAAAGCCTCGTGCAGGAGCTTGTCGACAACACTGCCATCCCATGTGAAAAGGCGCTCAAAGACGCCGGTCTATCCGCTAGCGACATCGACAATATCGTCCTCGTCGGCGGTATGACGCGCATGCCAGCTGTCGTCGAAAAAGTGAAGAAAATCTTCGGCAAGGACCCAATGAAGGGTGTGAACCCAGACGAAGTCGTCGCAGTGGGCGCAGCTATCCAGGGCGGCGTCCTTCAGGGCGACGTCAAGGATGTTCTCTTGCTCGATGTTACTCCGCTATCGCTCGGTATTGAGACGATGGGTGGCGTAATGACGCGCCTGATTGATCGCAACACTACCATTCCGACCAGCAAGAGCGAAGTATTTTCAACAGCCGCAGATAATCAGCCACAAGTTGAAGTACACGTACTACAAGGTGAGCGTGAAATCGTCGATGGTAATAAGAGCCTCGGGCGTTTCGTACTCGATGGTATCGCACCAGCGCCACGTGGCGTGCCACAGGTCGAAGTAACCTTCAATATCGATGCTAATGGCATTCTCAATGTTACCGCAAAAGACAAGGGTACCGGCAAAGAGCAGAATATTACGATCCAAGGTTCAGGTAGTCTCGACAAAGATGAAGTCGAGAAGATGGCCAAGGATGCCGAAGCTCATGCAGACGAAGACAAGCAGAAGAAGGAAACAGTTGAGTCACGCAACCACCTTGATAGTGCTGTCTACCAAGCAGAGAAACTCAAGACAGACAGCAAGGATAAGCTCGCTGAAGACGACATCAAAAAGATTGATGAAGCAGTCGAAGTAGCCAAGAAGGTAATTGCTGACGAAAAGTCAGATAAAGAAGCACTCGAAGCAGCCACCAAAGAGCTTAACGATGTGCTGATGCCAATCGGCGCTAAGATGTACGAAGCCGCTGCCGAAGAAGCAAAGGCAGCAGAAGGTGCAGATGGCAAGTCTGACGATAAGAAGGACAAAAAAGACAAAGATGATGGTCCAGTCGAGGGCGAAGTCGTCGACGAGAAATAAAAGTGTAATCAGATAATTCACAAAAAGGTGCTTATCGCAGAAAGCACCTTTTTGTTTATGTCGTCACAGAAGAAAGAATTAGTAGTGTTGGCACTCTAGACATTTGAGTGCTAGATGTGTACACTGTTAACAGATATGAGCAAACGCGATTACTATGAAGTATTAGGTGTCGCCAAGGGCGCATCGGCTGATGAAATTAAGAAAGCTTTTCGACGGAAGGCTATAGAACTACACCCTGATAAACAGGGCGGTGACGAAGTCAAATTCAAAGAAGTAAACGAAGCCTACGAAGTTCTCAAGGATCAATCTAAGCGTCAGCGCTACGACCAGTTTGGCCATGCTGGTGTTGGTGGCAGCGCTGGTGCTGGTGGCAATCCATATGGTGGTTTCGGTGGTGAGTGGGGTGGCCAAAATGTAGATTTTGACTTCGGTGATCTCGGCCTTGGTGACATCTTCGGCAGCTTCTTTGGCGGCGGCGCACGCGGCGGCAAATCTCGCCAGTCGCGTGGAAATGATATCGAGACACGTATAGAAATAAGTTTTGAAGACGCCGTCTTTGGCACCGAAAAAGAGCTGCAACTCAGCCTCAGTGATACTTGTAGCCATTGTAAGGGTTCGACAGCAGAGCCAGGCTATGAACTGAAGACATGTGATACCTGTAAGGGCGCTGGCCAGGTTGTTACCGCGACGCGTACTATCTTCGGTAATATCCAACAGGCGGTCATTTGCCCAACTTGTAAGGGGCAGGGCAAAGTACCAGAGAAGACCTGCACGGTTTGTCACGGCAAGGGGACAGAGCGCAAAAACCAAAATGTAAAACTCAAAATTCCAGCCGGTATCGACGATGGCGCAACCATACGACTTCACGAACGTGGCGAAGCAATCGCTAATGGCCCGAAGGGTGATCTGTACGTACATGTCCGCGTGAAGGCACACAAGCATTTTACGCGCGAGGGAGAATTAATCCTGAGTGAAGAACACATCAGTATGATAGATGCAGCACTTGGTGCAGAGATAGATGTCGATACGGTAGATGGCAAGGTTCGCATGAAAGTTCCTGCTGGTACACAAAGCGGTGCTGACTTTAAACTATCCGGGCATGGCGTGACGCGTTTGCGCTCTGATGCTCGTGGTGCACATATCGTCACAATTATCGTCGACACCCCAACTAAACTGAGCAAGAAGCAAAAAGAACTGTTACGAGACTTCGATTCTTCCAAAAAGCGCGGAATACTGTAGTCAATACTTCACAAGCAGCACAAAAAAAGCGATAATAGCAGTAAATGCATAGGCTTAACCAAAATCAATCAGGTTTCATCCCGATGATGCTCGTGATTCTTTTCATTATTATCGCGGTTCTTTACTTTACCTTCAAGCAGGTTGCAAAAGCCCAGCAATAAAGTGCATGCTCGCGAGTCCTCAGCTCTTTAGCCAGGTAGTGTTCGGGGTATATAGCTATTGCTTAAATAGTAAATTTATGGTATATTAAACCCTATGATATTTCATCATGAATGATATATTACAATAAGCGCTATGACAGATAAAGACGACATGAAGATAATCGGAAGAGCAGAAAACATAGATCTGCTAGATTTTGGCACGAAAAATATTCCGGCCAAGATTGATACAGGCGCAGACACTAGTTCGATCTGGGCAAGCGATATTCATGAAGAGAATAACACCTTATATTTTACGTTATTCGGTAAGCGTTCTACGCATTACACCGGCGTACAGCAAAAATTCTCAAAAGCCGACTTCTCACTAACAAGAATAGAAAACTCTTTTGGCGAGCGCGAGCTTCGATACAAAGTTAAGCTGCGGGTAAAAGTCAAAGGCAGACTCATTCGAGCTACCTTTACGCTCGCTGACAGATCGAAGAAAACGTACCCAATCCTAATCGGCCGAAAACTCCTCAGTAATAAGTTCGTCGTTGACGTAAATAAGGGCAAGCCCCTCAAGGACATCGAAGACGAAAAAGCAAAAATTCTCAGCAATGAGCTGTTGCTTCTTAGTAAGCCTATTAGCCCAAGCCACGAGAAGGCAAAAGACCCATTGAAAATTGCGATTCTTTCTAAGGGCTCACTAAATTACACTACCAAGCGTTTACGCGAAGTGGCCGAAGCACGTGGTCATAATGTGAGTGTGATTAACTATGCCAAGTGCTATATCTCGATGGAAAAGAATAACCCTGTTATTTATTACAAGGGTAAGGTTTTGGAAAAATTTGATGTAATCATTCCACGTATCGCTCAGAGCTATACGAAGTATGGAACAGCCGTCGTACGACAGTTTGAAATGCAAGGTTCTTTTACGACAGCAAGCTCTATGGCAATTAATCGATCTCGCGATAAACTTCGTTCTTATCAGATTATGGCGCGACAAGACGTAGGCATCCCAAAGACAGTATTTGCTCGTGAGACTGCCAACCTCGAAGAAGTCGTTGATCTAGTTGGTGGTGCGCCCGTAATCATAAAAGTTGCTCGTGGTACGCACGGTAATGGCGTCGTACTCGCTGAAACAAAAAAAGCTGCCAAAGCAGTAATGCAGGCCTTCTACGTAGAAGGCGTGAACTTTATAGTGCAAGAGTTTGTCGCCGAGTCTGCCGGTACGGACATCCGGGCATTAATCGTGGGCGGGCGCGTCGTTGCGAGCATCGAACGGCAAAGCTTAGACGATGATTTTCGCTCGAATACGCACCAAGGTGGTGTTGGTAGATCTATCAAGCTAACTCAAGATGAGATCAAAACTGCCATCAGAGCATCGAAGGCGATGAACCTGCCAATCTGTGGTGTTGACATGATGCGCTCAAAGGACGGTCCAAAAGTCCTCGAAGTAAATAGTAGCGCGAGTATTAAGACGCCCGAAATAGTTACTGGGCGTGATGTAGCAACCAAAATAATTGAATACGTTGAGCAAAATGCAAAGTCAAAAAAGCGCAAAGACAAAGTCGGTGCGTAAGCGCTGGTTTGTTCGAATCGTTGCGCTGCAAGTGCTTATTATCATGATTGGCGCTGTAAGCGCATCTGCAATTTACACAAACGCACGAATACTTCGTGTCGATGGTCAGCTATACCGACTACGTGTCGCAGATACGTCCACAGAGCGAGAACTTGGCCTCGGTGGCGCCTCAAACATGAGTGATTCAAAAGGTATGCTTTTTGTCTTAGATCAGCCTGAAATAGCCTGCTTCTGGATGAAAGGCATGCATTTTTCTCTTGATATGATTTGGCTTGATAGCCAGAAGCAAGTTATACAAACTGCAGAGCATGTTTCGCCTCGCACATATCCAGTTGCTTTTTGTCCTCCTAACGATGCGAAATATGTGATTGAGCTTGCGGCAGGGCAGGTGGATACTGCGGAAATCACTATTGGTCAAACACTCAAATTTTAAGAGCAGATTTTTTACATAACGCTTGTGCTATAGTGAGCATATGCTCGTGCCGATACTTGTGATTTTCATGCTAGTACTACCCGTTTTGATGATAGTAAAACGACGGTCAAGCGGCGTCATTGTTTTCTTGGGTCTTTGTCTCGGTTTCTTGCTCGCAAGCCACCTTGCGAGTGATTTTGCAGATGTTATCACTGCAGCAACACGGGGGGATATGCTAGCGACTACCCAATGGGCACAGCTCGCATTACTGTTTATTCCATTCTATCTTGCAATAGTATTTACGAAAAATGTGGGTACTCCCGGCGGCCCACTTGCCGGTTTATTCATGGCAATTATTGCCAGCAGTTTATTCGTGCTTCTTGCCACGTACTATTTACCGGTGGACTGGCGTAATAGCGTGCAAGCTACTTTCGTTTGGGGGCAACTAGATAATCTAATGACACTCTTCCTTATATCGGGTGGAGTGATAACTCTGCTTGGCTTGCGCGGCAAGAACAACTCCTCGAAATCAGGCAAGAAAACAAAGCACTAAACTAACTATTTTTTACCAATTTGGCCGAGATGCGTGTGTTTGAAATCTGAGGTTGCCTTGAGCCCATACCCGAACATTCTGTCCATACCAATATGCGCAAGCCAGATTAAACTTATTGCAAATAGCAATCTTGAGTCTGTGTAATAGCCGATAGTACCAATAACTAATGGAGTTATGAGTGAGTGTCCAATATTATAAAAATATGCACCAAACTTATTGTTTATTAAGTAGCCAAGCATAAAAATATCGACGAATAGTAGGGTCGCAATGAATACAACTATATTAAAGTTCATATTGTTATAGACAAGAATACTTACAAAAAATAAAGCAAGTCCCTCTAGTCTTTGGAAGATAATACTTTGCTTCATAAAATGATTATAACAAAAAACAGAGGTAAATTACCTCTTTTTAAGTGTAAGCGTACTTGGAGACCCCGGTGGAATAGCGCACATTTTGGCTTCGCCAAAACACTCTTCCGCCGAAGCTTTCTCGGTGCAAGCACCTGCGAGAGCTTTAGCTCCACCGAACCCGCGACTACGATATTTTTCTTTCAGAAAAATCTCTGTCGTAGATTCAATTCAACGATTCAGCCAAATAAAAAGACCCACTGTCGTGAGTCATTCTATTTGGAGGGCCCGGTGGGATTCGAACCCACGACACGTGGCTTAAAAGGCCACTGCTCTAACCTGCTGAGCTACGGGCCCATAACGGGCGGCTGCTTTCCTATTCAAACTGAGGAAAATAACTTCTTACATTATCTATTTTTTAGCGAAAAAGTCAATCAGTGGTGCAAGCTGCCATAACGATTAGAACAAGCGTATACTGAAAATAATATGAAAAAATATATGACATTCATTGCTCTCGTACTAACAATGGCTTGGGGTTTAGGCGGGCAAGCCTTCGCTGGCGTGAATGATTTCACTATTCAAAGCTTTGATGCGCAGTATTATCTGGGTAAGACTTCGGACGATCATTCCACCTTGCGCACAGTCGAAATAATCACGGCGGTTTTCCCTGAATCAAATCAGAATCATGGGATAGAGCGGGCGCTACCCGACCAATACGATGGTCGCAAAACATCGTTGGATATTACGTCGGTGAAGAATGCGAGCGGGGCTAGCTGGAACTACACAACGTATCCTAGCGGCGATGCTACGGTACTGCGCATTGGTGATTCGGATAGCTATGTCCATGGTGTGCAGACATATATCATCACGTATACCCAACAGGATATCACTCAATATTTTAAAGACACAAACGACGACGAATTCTATTGGGACACAAATGGTACACAGTGGGCACAACCCTTCGGCTCAGTCACGGCGAGTGTCATCGTAGATAAATCACTAGTGGACTCACTAAACAATAAGCAGTCATGCTATGAGGGTCTAGCGGGTGTAAATACGGCGTGCGCCATAGTACGTAATGACTCGCAAGGTGGGGACACAGAGTTTACGGTGGCGGCGAGCCGTGCATTAAATCCAGGTGAAAACGTGACCTTTTCCATTGGATTCGCACCGCACACTTTTGCCAAATACACTCCAACGTTCTTCGAGAAGTACTGGCCAGTGATATTTATGATTATACTTGGCTCTAACCTGATTGGCTTTGTGGGCATTTTTCTACTATCATCTCGCTACAAAAAAATGCAGTATCGATCGTCGGAGACCGAGCTAGTTGTTCGTGAGTATATTCCACCTAGGGGCACGAGTGTCTTGGTCGCTGCAAAGACACTGGGGCGAGCGCAGAGTAAGGCCCAGACGGCGCAAATCATTGATCTAACAGTGCGGCACTACCTAAAGCTGTATCAAGTAGCCGAAAAAAGTTTCTGGAAGCAGGCAGAGTACGAACTCGAGATTATAAAGCCACTCGATGATCTAACTTCTGAAGAGCGTAAATATATAGAAACATTGTTTGGCGGCGAGAGGCGCTTAGCGATGAAAAGCCTCAAGAAGAATACGAGAGTGCACGCAAAACTATTAAGTAATGATAAACAGCTCACAAAAGCACTCACGACAGAGGAATATGGCATATTTGAGAAGGGTGTTGATGGCGCACGTTGGTTCAGGCGGGCTGCTTTATGGATATTCATTCTCTCTATTTTGACGTTTTCATTCATGGGATTTTTTGCGGCTATACTCGCTTTTGTATTCTCGTTCGCGTTTAAGCGTTTAACTGATAAGGGGCTGGCTCTCGAGCGCTATCTGATGGGTCTAGAGGAGTACATTAAGCTTGCTGAGGTAGATCGAATTAAGGTACTTCAGAGTCCTGAAGGTGCTGAAAAAGTAGGTGAAACAGTCAGCGGCACAAATACTGAACTGCTAATAAAGTTGTACGAAAGAGTATTGCCGTATGCTGTGCTTTTTGGACTTGAGAAGGGATGGAACGAACAACTCGGTCGCTATTACACCGAGGCAAGCATAGAACCAAATTGGTATCAGGGTACTGCTGCATTTAACGCAGCTGCCTTTACCACAGCAATGAACAGTTTCAGCACGGTAGCTACCTCCTACAGTTCTTCATCTGGCGGCAGCTCAGGCGGCGGCAGCTCTGGCGGTGGTGGTGGCGGTGGTGGCGGTGGTGGCTGGTAAGCTGCTACTGGGGCGCATGATGCTCATGGTTTACTCTGTGTAATTTGATAGGCTCTGCATATGAGGCAGTGGCGAGACATGCCAAAAAAGTTACGCAGGACAGACGTGCTGCTAGTTTTGAGTGTGAGTTTTTTGCTTGGACTCGTAGTAGCGAGACTACACGTTGGTATTGCATTGTGGCCGGTACTGCTTCTCGGTATTGCGGCAGTGCTGAGTAATCGTAATAAATCACTGCAGCTTCTGCTCGTGCTACTATTCGGCGCAATGCTTGGTATCTGGCGTGGCAGTGCGTATCTGCAGGCGATCCAACCGTATCAAGACTACGCTCGACAGAAGGTAACTATACAAGCGAAGGCAACACTCGATGCGGTTTATGGCAAGAATGGCCAATTGAGCTTCGAGGTTTCGGACGTGCAATTCATCTCGCCAGCCCAAGTAGCCGCTCCGGGTATCATCAAGCTGAGTGGCTACGGAGAACTGGCCGTATATCGTGGCGATATACTGAAACTGACTGGCAAGTTATATCCAACGAGAGGTGGCAAACAGGCAACGATGAGCTATGCACAAATTGAGCGTATCGGCTCAGAGCAAAACTTCATCGATGTGCTACGCCGCAAATTTAGTGCCGGCATGCAAACCGCACTACCAGAGCCACTGGCATCGTTTGCACTCGGTCTGCTTGTAGGGCAGCGCAACACACTACCGGACTATACAAGCCAAGTGCTATTGATGGTGGGGCTGACACATATTATTGCGGTGAGTGGGTATAACCTAACAGTGCTACTCAATGCGGCCAAGCGAGCTACAGGCAACCGATCCAAAAACCTGACTACTATTATCGGTGTAAGCCTAATGACGTTTTTCTTGCTATTTGCGGGCTCAAGCCCGAGTATTGTGCGGGCGGCAGTGGTCAGTGGCTTGAGTTTAGCGGCCTGGTACTATGGACGAACCGTGCGGCCTATGGTGTTACTACTGCTCGCTGCAGCAATCACCACCTATGCAACACCAGTGTATTTCTGGTCCGACATTAGCTGGTGGCTATCGACACTCGCGTTTTTCGGCATCTTGGTGATAGCGCCACAAGTTTTGCGCAGACTATACAAAAATAGAGAAGCGCCATTACTTTCTCAAGTCGCTGTAGAGACCTTGAGCGCTGAGCTCATGACCATACCAATCATTATGTTTATCTTTGGGCAGGTGTCACTGATTGGGCTAGTTGCAAACCTGCTGGTAGCAACTTCCATACCAATCGCCATGCTTTTGAGTTTTATTGCGGGTTTGGCCGGCATGCTCGTGCCACTCTTGGCAGGTTGGTTTGCTTGGCCAGCGGTTTGGTTGCTTACCTACATGCTTGATACCGCGACGATACTTAGTCGAATACCTCATATATTTCATCAAAATGTGTATCTAAGTGTAATAGACATGGTGCTATGTTATGCCGTTATTGCTAGTATTGCGATACTATTGCAGCGTCGTAAGCAAGCTTGGTTCACTGACATAAAAACTGACCCAAAACAAGGTGCTGGCTAAATTTTGTTTTCTCTCTATAATATAGTTATGAACAGAGACTTAGATGAACGTAAAATGTTCGGTAAGCTCACACTTATTGAGCCAGCCAGTATCGTTCGTCGGTATGCAAAAAAGCGCACAATTTTATTTCAAGGCGAAACGCCAAAAAGCGTCCACACTATTCGTAGTGGCATCGTAAAAGTGTATGGTATTACAGGAGATGGCGTGCAGCGAACGGTAACATTACTGGGCGCTGGCGACTCGTTTCCGACATCGTGGACATATGGCAAAACAGCCAAGTGCATATACTACTATGAGGCGGTGTCAGACTGTGTGCTTTTGGCTACACCCCGAGAAACCTATATTCGGGCATTAGACCAGTATCCAGAACTTAAGGATCAAATCTTTGAAAATTACGTGGCGCACTACATTGCTGCTACTATGCACGTCTATGCGCTCGAACATTCTCATGCACAAGATAAACTAATATATATATTACTATATCTTGCGACCCGATTTGGAGCAGAGGAATCCGACGGAAAAATACGTATTAACCTACGACTAAGCCATCAGGATATCGCCGAAATGGTCGGAATTACTCGTGAGACTGCAGCAGTGGAACTACATAAGCTAAAACAAAAAGGCTACATCGAATATCAGCGATTTATTTATCGTGTGGATATGAACAAGCTCCAGCAACTCAAGGGTGATGATGATCTCGAGGTTGGTATTTAGCCCCGAGGTAGCGCTGCAGACCAGTATCTGTTAAAATAACAGATAGAAAAAGGAGAACCACTTCTATGTCAGGACACTCAAAATGGTCAACTATTAAGCGCGAAAAGGGAGCAAAAGACGCAGCCCGTGGCGCAGTATTTACCAAAATAGGCAACGCAATAGCACTCGCAGCGCGTAGTGGAGTTGACCCAGATACTAATTTTACGCTTCGTCTTGCGATCGATAAGGCAAAGGCCGCAAACATGCCGAATGCTAACATTCAGCGTGCAATTGACCGCATTAAAGATAAGGGCGCTGCAGAGTTGCAAGAAGTGATGTATGAGGGCTATGGACCGGGTGGCGTTGCTATCCTTGTAGAGGTTGCCACCGATAATTTAAACCGAACCTATCCGGAAGTTAGACTGGCATTCAGTAAGCATGGCGGTAACATCGCAGAAAAGGGCGCTGTGGCATTTCAGTTCACTCGTAAGGGATTTATACACGTCAAGGCAGCTGGTGATGATTTTATGCTTGAAGCCCTAGACTCCGGCGCAGAAGACGTGCAAGACGAGGCTGGTGAGAGTGATGTCTACACGGTGGATGTCGACCTGGCTAAAGTCCGTGATGGCCTAAAGGAAAAAGGCTTTGAAATTACCGAGGCAGGGCTGACCTATGTGCCCAATACCACCATCGAAATAACTGACAAAGACACAGCTGGCAAGATTATGCGCCTTATGGACGCGCTTGACGATATAGATGACGTCGCCGATACGCACGTAAACTTTGACATCGATGAAAGTCTTGTAGACTAATAATGCGAATAATCGGCATTGATCCTGGCACTGGTATACTCGGCTTTGGAGTTATTGATGTTATCAAAGGTAACCCAAAGATGGTCGATGCAGGCGTAATCAGGACGCCAGTACACGAAGCAGATGCCGTTCGCCTTGAGACTATCTATAGTGAATTACAGACCATTATCGCAGAGACAAAGCCGACACATATGGCCGTCGAGAAGCTATTCTTTGCCCGTAATGTGACAACCGCAATCACCGTAGCGCAGGCGCGGGGCGTCGTCTTGCTCGCTGGCAAGCAAGCAGGTCTCGAATTGGCAGAGTACACACCACTCCAGATAAAAATGGCAATCACCGGCTACGGTCGAGCGGACAAAAAACAAATACAAGAAATGGTTCGTATACATCTCGGCCTGAGCGAAGTACCAAAACCAGATGATTGTGCCGATGCGCTCGCAGCCGCCTTGACATATGCACAGTCACGTAAAGTCTAAAAGTTGCTATACTAGTACATATGATTGCAAGCTTACGTGGAGTAGCGGAGAAAACGGTTAATGGCGTTATTCTCGATGTATCGGGTATTGGCTACGGGTTAATCGTTACGAGCGAGGACTTCAATAAGCTTGTGAGTGGCAGCGAGGCGAAGCTCTATGTCTACGAGCACATTCGTGAGCAGAGTTATGATTTATTTGGATTTACACTGACTGATACTAAAAAACTTTTTGAACAACTTCTTGGCGTAAAGAACGTTGGTCCCCGCGTGGCTATGGCCGTACTAGACATTGGTTCAGCTGCGCAGGTTCGTGAGGCTATTGCATCAGGTGATGTTAAGCTGCTACAGAGCGCAAAGGGTGTCGGCAAGCGTGCAGCTGAGCAGGTTGTAGTGGAACTACGTGATAAGGTTGGTCTTGCAACTGGTTCATCGGCGGAAGATCTTGTCTACAGACCGGGCATACACAACCAAGACGAAGCGGTTGAGGCATTGGTTGCGCTTGGATATTCGCCGCAGGACGCTGCTGTAGCTTTACGGAAAATCGACCCAGAGCTATCAGTAGAAGAGCGCATCAAATTAGCACTAAAAGGTTAACGAAAAAGCTGGAGCTTAGTCTGCCTTCGCTAAGTATGTATTACATCATATGTTAGGCGTAGCTTCTGCTACACTATCTGTATGGCAATAGAACGGATTACACAAGCAACACCCCAGGCTGACGATGCTGACGAGCAAGAGTTTGAGCTAAAGATTCGCCCCCATGATTTCGAAAATTATATAGGGCAAGAACGCATAAAGAAAAATCTTCAGCTAGCCATTACTGCCGCAAAAAAGCGGGAGGATGTACTTGATCATGTACTGCTCTACGGGCCTCCTGGCCTCGGCAAGACAACAATGGCGATGGTCATTGCGCATGAGATGGGCGCACAAATCCGGATTACCTCTGGTCCTGCTATTGAACGGGCGGGGGATTTGGCGAGCATACTGACGAATCTGCAGGACGGCGACATTTTATTTATTGATGAGATACATCGGCTCCACCGGAGCATTGAAGAGGTTTTGTACAGTGCGATGGAGGACTACAAGCTCGACATTATGCTCGGCAAGGGGCCAAGCGCTCGTAGTTTGCGACTTGATTTGCCAAAGTTTACGCTTATCGGCGCGACTACCCGGACTGGCGCACTCGCAGCACCACTTCGTGATAGATTTGGGCATATCCATAGGCTTGAATTCTATACTCCTGATGAAGTGCAGCAGATCATTGCGCGTGCAGCAGGTATCTTGGGGGTTAAGATAGATGCACCAGCAGCGTTACGCCTCGCTGAACGCTCACGGTTGACTCCCCGAATAGCAAATAGACTCTTGAAGCGCGTCCGTGATTACGCGGACGTGAATGGCGACGGTATCGTTGACACAGATATCAGCACGAAGGCTCTAGCGCTTCTTGAAATTGACGAGCTTGGGCTTGATCCCGCCGACAGAATGATACTGGTATCAATTATTGATAATTACGCTGGTGGACCAGTTGGAATTGAAACAATAGCCGCAATGACCGCCGAGGAACGGAGTACCATAGAAGATTTCATCGAGCCGTACTTACTGCAGATTGGCTTACTTGAGCGTACGCCACGTGGTCGCAAAGTAACACCAAAAGCTTACGGACACTTACACAAAAAGCACAAGCCAGATCCACGAGAGAAACTGCTATAATCGAGCGTATATGAAAAATATTACTCCCAAGCAAGATAAGCAATGTCACGAATCGTTACCAATCGACAAGGACGAAAAAGTCCTCGGATTATATAAGCACCATATTTTAGCGTATATCCTACCCATTCTTGGCGCATTTTTAGTAATTATCGTGTTACTCGGGCTTGCTCTACTACTGACGACGACTAAGCTTGGACAGGATGCGGTAATAGCAGATCAGTATCACGTAGCTATTTTCGGTATGGTTTTTGTACTGTCGATTGGAGCAATAGTGTTTACTTTTATCCCAGTATGGCTACGTTCGCAGGAGCACATCGTCTTAACTGACGAAGCACTACTGCAAGTGTTGTTGCCGGGGCTATTCGATACTAAAATATCGCAGACAAGCTTGGAGCGAATCTCAGATGTTACGGTGCATGAAGATTTCCTTGGCACAATGTTCGGTTATGGCGCGCTCACTGTTGAGACGTCAGGCGAGCAAGATAACTATGAATACTTATTCTTGCCACAAGCAAGAGATGTCGCAAGACAAATCATTGAGTCGCAAGAAGAATTCATGATTGCGCTTGAGGGTGGTCACTTACAGCCTAAAAATACTATAGATAAACCACAAAATATTACAATTGACTCGAAACAGTACCAAGAATTCTTGCAGTTTCAAAAACAAAAAACAGATACTGCACAATCAGAAAAGACTACCTCAGAGTAGACTAACTAACATTATTCCTGGAAAGGATTGTCTCGAGCTTGGTTAAACAGGGCTTGGACTCTGACGCTATTATCTTTGAGACCTTCGATTTTAATAACGGTTGCTTGAGGTATTTTGGGGACCTCGATACTATCCTGGGCATTCGCTACATCAACGCTTGTTGGTGGTGCAGAGCTAAGTACATTTATACGCCAAACGATGTAGCCGTAGAGGCTAGTGAGAAGCAAGAAAAAGACTAGTCCTTTATATACATTGAGAAAATGCAAAAAACGGCTAATTGATTTTTTTAGTGAGGCGGTATTTAGTGGGCTATTCATGGCTTGATGTACTCATTGACGGTTAATGTGAACGAAACGTTATTAGGACGAGTGGCGTCAGGCTGGATATTAATCTCTGACACCTGTGAGGTCCTTCGGTTGTTCTCGAGCTTATTTAAGAAGGTAATGAATTGAGAATAGGGAACGGTCTGAGAAGAATCAAGCGTCACCGTAATCGGAAGTATGTATACGCCAGCAATCCCGCTTACTGGCGTAAGCTGTGTCAATGTATTATTCGTATTTGTACTACTAACACCGAGGTTAGAGGCGGGGAAGGTTATGGAGGTGAGTGTGCCTATGCCGCTTTCTTTTGCAATCTTTACTATTTCTCCGACGGCTTGAGCTTGGTTTTTATCCTGCGGTACGATTGCCTCTGCGATAGTGTTTAGCTCGGAATAGTTTGCTATATCAATTTTGTTCTGTCGGAGTGTATCCTGGAGTGTGTTCGTCACCTGGCTTTCTGCCTTGAGCTTACTGAGCTCAGTGGATTTATTCGTGAGGATCTGATTAGCGATGATACCTGATGATACTAAACCAACGCAGAGCAGTACAGCAGTAACGATTAGCAGATAATGTAATTTTTTAGCATCCATTATTTTGTCCCTGCATTATTCGTGAATATATACGAGCTATTATCCGAGAAAAGAGCACGGAGCTGGACGGAGCAGGGATACGCATTTTCTCCCGCGCAACTTATCCCGACTATATCTGCGCTACTAAACAATTTGTTTTCTGAATCAGTAAGATTGACCTGAATTTGGGCCGCTGACGCATAGTCTGTAGCCTCGGCCGAAATATCGATGGCACCTTCTGTCTGCGAGATCGAAAGGCCGGTCAAATTGGTATTTGTGGGCATGAGGGTTGTGAGCTGTTGAAGTAGCTCGGAAAATAACACTTGTTTTGAGAGAACCTCAAGTGCAAGCGTCAAGTTGTTTGACATGGTCTTCACTTGATTTTGCACACCAGTGAGATCTTGCGCAGCAAGCTGTTCTCTGGATGTTGCAATTTGCTGTTTGTAGTTATTTGCTGTTTGGTTTAGATAGACATAACCCACCCCTGTAATGATCGCCGCTCCTAGGATACCGACTGCGAACACAGTAATCCAGTGAACGAGATGGCGATTTTGTCTGGCGTAGCGATAGCTAGTCTTCAACGTGTTTGGGAGGAGATTTATCATTAGAAAACCTCCTTGGAATTAACAAGGCTTAACCCGGCTGCCGTTACGTACGACATCCGGTCATTAGCACTAATCGGTTGTAATCTTCCAAAATCAATAAAATTTGTTGGATCAAATGCGCGAACAGGCATACGAAGTGCGTTAGTAAGATAATCAGCCATTCCAGGCATATTTGCGCCGCCACCCATAGTGACAATTTGTGCAATCTTACGTTTGCCGTTCGAACGCTCATCGTAGTACCGAACGCTTCTTTGTATTTCTTTAGTCAGGGTCCCAAGACTTGGTTCAAGGGCCTCGATGATTTGTGTTTGCTTTTTACTATAACTTAAGCCATATTTCGTTTTTATTATGCCTGCTTCTCGATCGGTAACACCGAGTGCTTTGGATATATGGTTCGTGATATCTTCGCCCCCGCAGGCCACTGTACCGCTGACGATTGGATTTTTGTCAAAAACGGTTACATCTGCACTTTCGCTGCCGAAGTCAACCAGCACGCTTGGCAGGTCACTCTGTTTATCACGCGAAAATAAATGAGCACCCGCACCGCTTGAAGTCTGAACCATAACAATCTCAAGACCGAGCAGGCGACATAGGGTGATGTATGAGTCGATAATACGTCGAGGCATAGCTACTATGAAAGTGGACCATATGTCTTTATCTGTTTTAACTGAGCTGTAGTCGATATATAGGCTCTCTGCTGCCGCTGGTATGAATTGCTCAACTTCCGTGCTGATTGCAGAGGCGAGCTCTTTTTCGTTCATCTTCGGCAGCTCAATAGAGCGCGTGTATGCTCGAGAAATAGGCACTGAAATTGCAACGCGATTTGTCGTAATGTCTCCGACTAGGCTGTGCTTGAAGAGCTTCTGTGCAGCCTTGGCAAGCTCTTCGGGTTTTATAATCACGCCTGCATCCATCGCTGATGCATCAAAAGAAACCTCGCCGTAGCCGATTATTTTTGGTTTTTGCTTGCCAGGGCGCAGCTGTAAAACACGGATAGTATTGTGCCCAATATCAAGTCCAAATAGTGGCTTGTCTTCGTAAAAATAAGGAAATAATTTTGTCTTTTTCATGCCGCCCATCCAAGCATAAGTGTATTGCTACTTTCCATCATAACATATTACAACCGTTCATATCTTGATTGTCGCCAGGATAAGTCAATAGGAATTTGGTCGACAGGGAAGCCTGGATCAAGTGCCAAATCCCAAGGCGATCCAGGGTTTGTTGCGACGTAAATGTTTTTGCCGCCAATACCACCTAATGCAGGCGTTGGAAGACCGTTTGGTTGTGTGCTCGGCTGGCTTGCTTGACTAAATTTTGTCTTATCCAAGCAAATACCATTCATGGCTAGGAGGTAAATGTTTGGCGCATACGTATTGCCATCTTTCCCGATATATATTGCACCACCATGCGGACAGACACCAGTCTTCGAGCCAGGGTCAGCGCCATAGGCTATAAATACGATAGGGCCACTACCGACAGGTGAATTGAGCGAACCAAAATTGATAGTGCCTTCGACGAAGACATACTTTACGTCACTCGTAGGGTTGTCGAAGGTTGGCTCGCAGGCTGAAGCTGAGCAAAGATTTGCTCGAAGATGCACAGAGTCATTTATCGTGTAGGTGCCGCTACCAAGGTTAATATCCCCCCCGGCGCCACATAACGCAGAGGTATTGTCGCTACTATCGGGATAGTGAGTCTTTTTGCTCCCAGTTGTACTCGGGATGGCGTGAGGAGACGTCCCAGATGTCCAATCACTACAACTTCCGGCATCAGTGTAACTAGCGTCTAAATATTGATCCCAGGGTATATACATTGATTGTACTGTTGAGATAGTTGATTGATTGGAATTTACGGTAAAGTCACTATTTGAGGTATTGCCAGGTGGGGAAATACAGTTATTGTACGCGAGGTTGAGCACTGTTTTAGTCTGGCTGGGGTCACTAAAACTTGTCGGTTTTACGAGATTACCGCTACCCGCGATAGAACAATTATTCGCACTAACCTCACGCCCACCTACGGTTATATGTTCGGCGATGAGGTTTGTGGTGTTTTTGTCCATTTTGATAAAGCCATTTACGTAGGTGTCCTTTGCGACGATATTTTTGACGCCACTACCAATCTCTACTATATTACGACTTAGCAATGAAGCAGCCGTAGTGGTGCTGGTGCGTTCGGCGATGACGCGTATCGTTCTCGTGTAGCGGGCAGTAGCAGATGATGATGGACTGTATACTTTACCCTCGGCTAGAATGACACGTTCCTTGGTGGTGGAGCCGCTACTCACCGAAGTCGTAAAGGTTGCTCGATACTGGTTGTTGTTGAGCACAGTTATTTCAGAACCCGCACCCGCATAAGTAGTATTCCCACTATTCAATTCTGCAATAGCTGCATCAACTCCTGATTCGGCAGAATACTGTGCTTGCAGAAGCAATATGCGACCACGAGATCTAACAAGATTTGCCTGCGTCACGACTAATAGGCTCAGCACTAATGTGCTAAAAAACACCGTCAATATAAGTATTGTGACGATGATTGAGCCTTGTTGCCTGGTTCTGCGTATAGAAGACATAGGGTTTATCCGTTCCTCAGTGCTATGCGCACAGTCGTTGATGCGCTTGTGTCGTTGGTGCCATTTATGGTTGCTTTTCTGAATAGGTTGAGTTTGACCTCAACTACTTCAACTGATTGGAAGTCTGGGCCGATGTATGCACCAGTGTCTGTATCGACTATGGACTGGTAATCGATAGTGTTACCAGAATGTGAGAAATATTTTGTTTCAACCGAGCTAATATCTCCAGAAACGATACGGTCACCGGGACAGGTGGTTGTTACTGCCGGCTTTGGGCAACTGGTTTCTCGCCGATTACCGCTTGCACTTGGGTTTGCCAGGGTGCGGAGTAGTAACTCTTTGCTTGATCCGTCTAGGTACAATACGAATTCATCATAGAAAGGCTCAAGGCCATTCATTATCCACTGATGATTAGTATCGGTACTCGGGGCAGTGTAGTAAAATACCGGCGCATAGGCACCGTCAGCAGGTATAGAGATTGTTTGGGGTACGGCATGTAGAGTAAGCCAGTATGATCCTGAAGGTTCAGACGGGTCACTTACTGCCGTATTTGTATCACCGATGCTATTCTGGCCAATAAGCCCTGCAGCCCGCTCTAGATTGCTGCGTAGAGTATCTGCAGCCGTCTGTCGAGTGATAAGCGTCTCGTTGCTATTCTTGAGCGAAGTAGTGCTGCCCCAATAATCAAGGGCAAAGTTAAGCACCAAACCCGAAAAAATAAGTGTCAGCGTCATAACAACGATAAGCTCTACGACCGTAAACCCACGTTGGCTATCTGTGGGCAAGCGCTTTAGGACATCTTGTATTCGCATCAGAGTTGCCCAATCCCATTCCTTGTTATCAGTAAGCGCAGCTCCATCGGCTGTGCAGATGGAGATTCTGGGAGACCGACGGTTACGTCAATCGCTTTTGAGTCAGGGTAGTTGCTCAAGGGGTCGCTCGAGTCTAAATCAGCTGTGTCGGTGACGGTGAGGGCAGGTGTGTAGCTGATTGTGCCGGTGGGGGAGTTTTCAGCCTGAAATGTATTGTTTGGCGCACAATTCGAAGTACTAGTAAGCGAGGTAAATTCAAGTGCTCGGTCTATCTCAGGGCAAGCGCTGAGCACTGTATAGATTTCATTGAGCTGACGAGCCACCATGTAGGAACGAACCAAGCTTCGATAGGCATCGACAAGGCCAACGACGAGTATGCCAAATACGACTGCAGCAATTAAGAACTCCACTGCGGTGTAGCCTTGTTCTGATGAACGTCCTTTATGATTTTTTCGAAATAAACCCATAATGCTTATCTTTAAGTATAACGCGGGTGGTGCTATTTTCAGAGGGCAAGCCATTTTTACATAAAATAACGCCCCGAGGAGCGTTATTTTATGTAAGTTACAAGTCTACCCTAGGTATTGCTTGACTTAGTGTAGGTGCTACCACCTTCTTCTTGTGCGGTCATCACGAAAGCTGTACAGCCATTATCAACTGGGCCAGTTGCGGTGGCCGTTGTGTTTGTGCAGCCAGTGCCTGAAGCAACATAAGAGTATGCGTCTGCAGCTACGGTTGCGAGAACAGTAGCGCCAGAGGCTTGCTTAGGATCTCGTAGTGCTTCTGGGTCAAGACCTTTCATGTATGTCGAAAGGAATGTTGCATCCTGAAGGTCAGCGAGTGTTGGATAGAAACCATATTGCGCATAAAATGCCTCAACATGACTTGTCACTGCGTTAACATCAGTTTGTCTTTGACTGTTACGTGCTTTTTGTTGGATGCCGGTAAACGTCACGATGACAAGTGTTGCCAAGATGCCGATTACGACGATTACGATCAAAAGCTCAACGATTGTGAAGCCTTTTGCCTTGTTTTTAAGTGAGATCATGAGAGCCCACCCTCCTTTGATTAATAAATATTTTGCTATATAGCCAAACGACAAATGTCGTAAGTACTATCACTGATTATAACCATAAGCACAATGACGTCAAGCTGTATATGTATTACGGTGCAATTTTAGTTACCACCGACGTTATTACTCAGGCTCGCAATAGGTCCCATCACGCTTGCAGCGATCAGACCGACACCAGCTCCAAGCACGACAATCATAACTGGCTCAATGACAGAGGCGATGCCATCAATTGCAACGGCAACCTCTTCTTCGTAGAAATCGGCAACCTTAATAAGTACGGTGTCGGTTGTGCCGGTTTCTTCGCCGACCGCAAGCATCTGCGACACTATTTTCGGGAAATGCTTACTCCCGGCTATTACTTCGGACAATTGCTTGCCGTTTTTAACCTCATCAGCGGCATCGTATAGTTCTTTTTCAATAACCTTATTGCCGATAGCGCCACCAGTTACTGATAGCGAGTCAAGCACCCCAACGCCAGCAGACATGAGTGAAGCGAAGGTTCGTGAGAAGCGGGCGATGGCAACTTTGGTTATAATCGTCCTAACGATTGGCGTACGGAGCATGAGTGCATGGAATTGATATTTACCCTTTGGTGTTGCGACATACCACTTCACAAACCATACGATTGCTACCATTGCCGGGATAACGATATACGCATAGTGTCGGCTGAAATCGCTTATGTCGAGGAGTATTTGAGTGTAGATAGGCAGCTTCGCATCAGGCCCTCCGAGATCGGTCAAAATCTTTGCAATTTTTGGCATCAAAAAGAACATAATGCCAAAAAATGCGATAACAGTGACGGATAAAATAACTATCGGATAGGTCATGGCGCTTTTTACGCGCTTTTTGATACTGGAGTTTTGCTCAACTTGGACGGCAAGGCGCTTCAGGATTTCATCGAGAATACCACCTTCTTCACCGGCTCGTACCATATTGACGTACACCTCATCAAAAACTCCAGGGAATTTCGAGAATGCATCACCAAGCTGTGTACCAGCCTCAACATCCTTACTTACGTCAGTGAGTACTCGTTGAAAATATGGGCTTGTCGCACTCTCTTTGAGGGTCTGGAGGCCTCGAGCGATAGGTACACCGGCAGAAATCATGGTTGAAAGTTGTCGTGTAAATATGACCATCTCACTGGTCTTGACTCTCTTTCCAAGCCCCGGAATGGTAATTGATTTATTTTTTAAACTATTGTCCTCTGTCACAAGTAATGGGCGTAGGCCTTGATGATTAAGTGCAGAGATAGCGGTGGCACGATCGGCTGCATCGATGGTACCCGAAACGTTGGTGCTGTCTTTGTTTCGGAGGGCTTTGTAGTTGAACTGCATAGTATCCTTATTATGCCTTTTCGGCCGTTACACGCAAAATCTCTTCGATTGATGTCTGCCCGCGAAGTGCTTTAACGAGACCATCAATCTGCATAGTAAGCATACCGTCTTTGATCGCCTGCTCTTGGAGATTCTCGCTGGTTGCACTTGAAACGATAAGCTGCTGGACCACATCGGTGTTGCGTAGGACTTCGTAGATACCCATTCGGCCGTGGTAGCCGCTGTGATTACAGCTGTCACAACCTTCTTCGTGTGCCTTCCAAAGTTTGGTTATATTCGTGGTCGTGGTCCCAAGCTGTGAAGGGTCACGCTTGTTGGTTTTGCTCGGGCTCGTTGCACCAATGCCGGCCTCGAGTGCCGACTTTTCAAAGTCATGCAGGAGACTCATTGTCTCCGTATTGTTCAGGTCAAATATCTTTCCGAGCTCAGCAAGCCGTTTCTCGTCAGGAGTGTAATCTTCACGGCAATCAGGGCACAGACGACGTACTAGTCGCTGACCAATGACGATTCTAACGGTGCTAGCGATAAGGAATGGTTCAATATTCATATCAAGCAGACGAGGCAGGCAGGTGGCGGCATTGTTGGTATGTAGGGTGCTGAAGACGAGGTGTCCGGTCAGCGCAGCTTGGACGCCGAGGTCGGCTGTTTCGCCGTCACGAATCTCACCAACCATAATGATATTTGGATCTTGACGGAGCAGGGCACGGAGGCCGCTCGTAAAGGTCATACCTGCCAGCGGGTTCACCTGTGTTTGGTTGGCACCAACCACGCGGTACTCGACTGGGTCTTCAACGGTACTAATATTGACACCAGGGCTGTTGAGCATACTGAGTACGCTAAAAAGGGTTGTCGACTTACCAGAACCAGTTGGTCCGGTCACGAGAACCATGCCGTGTGGCTGAACGATTGCCTGCTGAACTGCCTTGAGCGCGTAGCCCCAAAAACCTAATTCCTCGAGGGTGGCTGGTTTACTGGATTCGTCCAATATACGCATGACAACCTTTTCGCCATCGACAATCGGGAGTGTGGAGACACGCAAGGCATAGACGTGGTTACTGACGACAATCTTAAAGCGTCCATCTTGTGGCGCGCGGTGTTCGTCGATTTTAAGGTTCGACAGAATTTTTATACGTGATACGAGTGCTCCGAGCACTTTGCGGGGGAGTTTATTGGCTTCTCTTAGTATGCCATCGACGCGGTACCGTACGACGACGAAGTTCTCACGCGGCTCGATATGAATATCACTAGCCCCGTTGCGGACGCCGTAGTCGATGATAAGGTTGATGGTTTGTGCAATTGGAGAATCCTCAGCGACATCAGCTTTGTCGACAACCTCGTCGCTGTCATCTTTTTCCTGTATAGCTATAACTTTTTCGAGTTCAGTACCGACGCTCGTGCCGTCGCCATCATATCTGTCTAGCGCTGCTTGAATGTTTGAGGCAGTGGCGATATGGATACGTACTGGCTTGCCGAGTTGCTTCTGGAGGAAGTTAATGGCGGGGATATCGTCTGGGTCTTCAAGCGCGACATAGACGGTGCCATCTTGGTCGATGTCGAAGGATATTGCCCGATACTGTTTGGCGACTCGCTCAGGTATAAGTTCCAAGATTTCTTTGTGTAGGTCTCGAGCCGTTATTTCGACAAAAGGCACGTCAATTTCTTCGGCGTATAATTTCGTGAGCTCTTTTTCGCTGAGCGTGTTACTAGATACCACTACGTCTTGCAGGGGCTTTTTCTGGCTCTTTTCTTCTTTCTGGAGGGATTCTATCTGTTCGGCCGTAAGTTTTCCGGTCGATTTCAGCAGTTTCTCCACCAAACTATCTGATACACGCATTAGGGTAAATTATAACGCATAAACCACAAGCACCATAGTAGTATATTCACGTTGTAATTTTGTGAGGACGGACCCATAGACTAATATGGTGGTATGCCAAGCCGCAATGTCATCAAAGACGATTTACCCGAGAGCTACTATCATGTCTATTTTCGTGGTGGTAATCGCTCGAGAATCTTTCGTGAGCCAGCCGACTACGAGCGACTGCTACAACTCTTCAGTCGCTACTTATCACTTAAGGAAGAGAAGAATTCAGCCGGTGTTTCATTCCCTAATTATTCAAACAAAATCGAGTTACTCTCGTTTTGTCTTATGCCCAATCACGTACACCTGCTGTTGTATCAGCACAATCAGGGTGATATGACGGAGTTGATGCGAAGCTTACTCACAAGCTACAGTATGTACTTCAATAAGAAATATAAACGCTCGGGCCCTCTCTTTGAATCGCGCTACAAGGCTTCACATATTAGTAATGATGCCTACTTGCAGCACATTAGCCGTTACATTCACCTCAATCCTAAGCAATGGCGAGATTATGAATACTCGAGTCTGCCGTATTATTTGCATCAAATCTCAGATGAATGGATTGTGCCAAAACGAATACTTGAGCTCTTTGAGAGTCCGGCTGAGTACTTGCAATTTGTTGAAGATTATGAGGATGCTAAAGAGATGATGGACATTCTCAAACTCGAATTAGCCGCCACAAATTAAGTAGTTTTCAAATCTATAGGACGGACCCATAGATTTATATTTTAGTTTGCAAATGGAAGAACAGGTAGGTATACATGGTGCTACAACACTAATGGTTCAGGTCATCGCCGAGATGGCCGTAGACGAAAGGATGAAGGTGCTAATAATGGCAAAAGCCACAGACAAAACAACAGACAAAGCCCCAAGCAAAGCAACTGAAGCAGCGACAGAGGGTAAATCAAAAGCACTGGGGCTCGCACTTGAGTCGATA
Source organism: Candidatus Saccharimonadota bacterium (assembly GCA_024635495.1). Taxonomy (GTDB): domain Bacteria; phylum Patescibacteriota; class Saccharimonadia; order Saccharimonadales; family UBA4665; genus JAGXIT01. The sequence continues at coordinate 63,260 of JAGXIT010000005.1, read as the reverse complement.
GAAAAGCAATTCGGCAAGGGCTCAATCATGAAGCTGGGCGAAAACCATAGCGTAGAAGTAGAATGTACTCCAACTGGTAGCCTTTCGCTCGACTTGGCGCTCGGGGGCGGCATTCCACGTGGCCGAATTGTTGAAATTTACGGACCAGAATCAAGCGGTAAGACCACGCTCGCGCTTCATGCGATCGCCGAGGTGCAACGACGTGGCGGTACAGCAGCATTCATCGACGCCGAGCATGCACTCGACCCGGCCTATGCTAAGCGCATCGGTGTCGACATCGAGAACTTACTACTCAGCCAGCCAGATAACGGCGAGCAAGCTCTTGAAATCACCGAGACGCTCGTACGTTCAAACGCTGTTGACCTTGTCGTCGTAGATTCTGTCGCTGCGCTCGTTCCACGTGCTGAAATCGAAGGCGACATGGGCGACAGTCATATGGGCTTGCAGGCACGACTCATGAGTCAGGCGCTCCGTAAGCTAACAGGTGTGATTAGTCGCAGTAAGACGACCGTCATTTTCATCAACCAAATTCGTATGAAGATTGGTGTTATGTTCGGTAACCCAGAGACGACTACAGGTGGTAATGCGCTCAAATTCTATGCCAGCGTACGCATGGACATTCGCCGTATATCACAAATCAAAACGGGTGATAGTGTCGTTGGCAACCGAACCAGGGTTAAGGTTGTAAAGAATAAGATTGCGCCACCATTCCGTGAGGCCGAGTTCGACATCATGTACAACCAAGGTATTAGTAAAGCCGGGGATACGCTTGACCTTGCAGTGACCCACGAAATCGTCGAGAAGGCTGGCGCATGGTTTGCCTACGGTGGTAGCAAAATTGGCCAAGGACGAGAAGCTGCCAAAACGTACCTCGAAGAAAACCCTAAGATTCAAGAAGAAATCGCCGCCAAAGTACTCGTAGCCGCTACGAAGGAATAGTTCCTCTTAGCTCCTTCCAGTCTAATCCAGGAGTGAGGGCATCGCCATGAATATAACCGCCATTAAACAACAGCTAAAAATACCAGACAGATATTCTATATTTGTTGATGGAAAATATAGCTTCAGCCTTAGCGCGCAAGCCTTGCTTGACGCAAAAATCATCAACGGTCAAGCACTGACGGCCGACGATGTCGCGCACTACAAGAAATTAGCAGGCGAGGATAAAGCCTACGGACTTGCCCTCGCCTACGTTGCTCGGCGAATGCGCAGCGAGGGAGAATTACGTGATTACTTTCGTCGCAAGCAGTATGATGTCGAACTGGCTGAGGCATTGCTTGCCCGCCTCAAGCTGGCACATTTTGTTGATGATTATGAGTTTGCGACGCGTTGGGTTGAAAACAGGCGATTGCTCAAGGCAACAAGTACTCGTCGCCTGAAGCTCGAGTTGCAGCAGAAAAAGGTCAGTAATGACATCATCCAGATGGTGCTTACAGAAGACGAAACCGATGAGCGTCAAGTGCTTCGTGAACTTATTGAGAAGAAACAAAAGCAATCACGCTACCAAGACAGCCAGAAACTCATTGCTTATCTCGCAAGACAAGGCTTCAAGTACGACGATATCAAAAGTGTTTTGAGCGAAGAAGACTAGGCGAGTGCATTCGCACGAATCGCTCCACCCTCGAGTGGATCGTTGATGATGATTTTCTTGTCGGTTATTTCATTTATCTGATTGCGCTCAACACCGAGGTTTCCCTTGGCGAGGCCTTTTATCATACCTTGTGAAACATATATTTTCTGGATATACATCGTTTCTATCTCGGTGGCGAAATCGCTCACCTTGCCGAGCCGTTTATTGCCAAGTGTGACAACCTGTTTGCCGCTGATTTCGAAATTCAAATCAAGGATTTTCTTGAGCCGTACAAGGTCTTCGGCCTCCGCCAGCACTTCGGCTTCATTAATGACAAACCCCTGGGCGATGATATCGCGGATATCTTGGTAGAGCAGGACCATCTCCTTGCGGTGTAGCTTGCTCATACAGTAAAACCCCTCAATCTTCAGATTGTTTGGGTTGATGATAGGTCGGGTCGTCGTGGCCACTTGCTGGCCAGTCTGTAGACTCATGACTGGTTGCCCAAGCAGGCTCTCACTTAATTTAAGCATAGCCATAGTATACCGAATTATGCCAAACATCCCGCAACACAAAAAAGCTACCCATTGTAAAAACTACACAATAATCAATTGTGCTACTGCTTGCATTGATTGCAAAAGTCGAATTACAGTGTAGGGCATTATGTGGCGCCGCAGACAAGTCTGGCGGGTGGGATTAGCTATCTTGTTTTGCTACGCGCCCGCCACCGCTTTTGCTGAGGGCGTCGCGCCAACTGACCTGCCAAGCCTCGTCGTGAGAGAGATGAAAATAACTGGCGACGAAGAATTTGTCGTCTTGCAAGCGACCCAACCCATAGACGACCTCAGTGTGTACTGGACGGGCTACGACAGTAGTGATAGCGCGAATCCAAATACGATTGTCCCAGACCAGCGTTTGCCCGCGTATACACTCGATGCTGGCCAAGCAGTACTGATGACCAGCGACGGTGCGATGGTCTGCGATGCTGTAGCGACGACGAAATTATCTGCCAGCCTGAGCAATACCAAAGGGGTATTTGTCATCCGAGAGCTTCAGAGTAGTGGCTTCACGAGCACCTTTACGACGATTGACAGTGTGAATTGGGCGAAATCAACCTCATCGACGCCGACAACTGCGCAGCTCGATCTCAGGCTTGAAGCCAGTGACATGAACTACCCTGTTTGGTATCACGATCCAGCCGTTGTAGGCGCCAGCTGGCGTCTGGGCGATAAGACGGGTTGTGCGCTGACACTTATGCCACTTGAGTTAGCATTACCAGACGATCCAATTGAGACTATAGATTGGACGGTAGCTGCTATAGAGCCGCCCGCAATTATTGAAGCACCTAGGGTTGTCTCGGCCGGCGCTACGACAGTGGTCACCTCGAATCTCAATCCCGGGCTTGCACCGCCACTTATCACCGAAATCCTACCGAACCCAATGGGCACGGGTACTGATGACGTCAAAGAATTTATAGAGCTGTACAATTCAAACGACAAGCCATTCAACCTGTCGAGCTTCATCCTCCAGACTGGCACCTCGAGCACACACGAATGGCAAATCCCTGTCGGGGTGACCATCCCCGCTAAGGGCTTCAAGGTTTTTTATGCGCCAGAATCTGGCTTGTCGCTCAGTAACTCTGGCGGTGCAGCTGCACTCTATGACGTGACCGGTAAGGTGGTGGCTCAAACCGACGCTTACACCAAAGCACCAGATGGCCAAGCATGGGCACTGGCGAGCGGTTCCTGGTACTGGACCACAAAGCTAACTCCAGGAGCCACGAATTATATATCGGCTCCTATCGTGAAATCTGCCACGAGTAGCAGAAGCCTGACTACAAAGCCAAAAGTTGCTGGCACTACAACTACCACCAGCGGCACAAAAAGTACTCCTACGGCCACTGCTACCAACTCCACTTTTGCTTCGAATACGAAGCCGACGCCATTTATTCACCCGCTTATACTTGCTGGAGTCGCACTACTCGCGATAGGATATGGCATATATGAATACCGACACGACTTGGCAAATGCACTCCACAAGCTCAGAAAACACTGAGGCCTTCGGCGCTGAGATAGGTGCGAAGCTTCGGGGTGGTGAGCTTATAGAGCTACAGAGTGATCTCGGCGGCGGCAAAACAACCTTCGTGCGCGGGCTTGTCAGCGGTACAGGCAGCACCGATAGGGTTGCCAGCCCGACGTTCACAATTAGTCGCGAGTACAATGCGCCTAAATTTACCATTGTGCATTTCGATTTTTATCGCCTAGCCGAGGCTGGCATCATGGACGATGAACTAGCTGAGTATATCGGCGATCCAGCCTATGTGGTCGTGGTGGAGTGGGGCGACATCGTACAAGATGTCTTGCCACGGGATAGATTGAGTATCACCTTCAAACGTACAGCTGATGATGAGTCGGCACGAGACATCAGCTGTTGCTGTACAGCCAAAACTGCGTATTTAATCAGGAGCGAATAATTGCGTAAGGTAGTCGCCACCACTACAATAGATGTACTAGCTAACTCGAAAGAATAATTTTGCTTATACTCACCCTACGTACCGACAAGCCAGAAGCCGAGATTGGGCTCTACGATAGCTCAACCCAGCTAACGTATGCGGTGTGGGAGGCCCACCGGCAGCTTGCCGAGACACTGCATCGTAAGATTGCCGATCTAGTCGCATCGCAAGGTAAGCAGTTGACGGACGTCGTCGGGATTATCTGCTTTCAAGGCCCAGGCAGTTTCACTGGTCTCAGGATTGGCCTAACAGTAGCAAACGCACTAGCGATGAGTCTCGAAGTGCCGATTGTGGCGACGCAGAACCCCGAGTGGATAGAGGGTGGCATCAGCAGAATACTGGCAGGTGAGACTGACTATCCGGCGCTACCAGAATATGGCGCACCAGTGCATATTACGGCACAGAAAAAGTAACTTTCTCGACAAAATGTCAGCTAAAAACAACATATTAACAGATAAAGAATACTAGTATAAAATCTAGTATATATACTAGTATTTCAGGCAATAATAATTGTAACCATTCAGCTCAACGAAGATAGCAGCAAATCTCGGAAATGCTTGTGTTTTTAGAAGATGAATGGTATAATTGGAAGTTGACGAACCAAAAAATGAAAACAACACAAATCAAAAACTATATCAGCTCGATATTCTCCAGTACATCCGTGGCGGTAGTACTACTCTCCCTCCTCTTGAGCCTAAGTTATACCAATATCGCGCATGCAATTGCGCCCTAGCCGCATTGCACCACAAAAGTAAATAATTGACGTTCATGAAGATTACGGCGTATTATTTATATTAGGCATTCTTGGAGTTAGATGGGATTGCCGATTATTGTTAATTTTTATGCATACTAGTGGGTCTTGAAATTTGTAGCTAGAGAAGTGATAGCGATTGCTACGGTAGCGACCTACTGAACGAAAGGAAAAATCATGGAAGTAATTGCCATATTGCTCGGCATAGCTGGGCTTGGTGTTGGTTATGGTACCAGCACGTATTTGGGTAAAAAGAAGTCTGCAGAGGCTGAAAATAAGGTAGAGAAGGAACTGGCGAAGGCAAAAAAGGAAGCGGATCGTCTCATAGATGATGCGCGCTCAGAAGCGCACAAAATCAGTGATGCCGCTCGCAAAGAAGAGCAGACTCGCCGAAGTGAGTTAAAAGATCTAGAGAGCCGACTCGTCCAGCGTGAGACATCGCTCGACAAGAAGCTCGATGAGCTCGATAAGCGTACCGAAAGAGTACGTGGTGCCGAGGATGAAATCGAAGCACTCAAAAATGAAATCCGAGATATTCGCGTCAAGCAGCAAGAAAAGCTTGAGAAGATTGCCAAGCTTAAGAAAGAAGAAGCTGCCGAAAAACTTATGCAGATGACCGAGCGTGATGTGCGCAATGACCTCACCGGTCTTGTCGCAAAAATGCAAAACGAAGCCAAGGAATCGGCAGAGGATGAAGCGGCGACACTCATAGTAACCGCAATGGAGCGAATGGCGAGTGAAGTCACTACCGAACGCACCCTTACGAGTGTGAAACTCGAAGACGAAGAAATGAAGGGTCGTATCATCGGTAAGGAAGGGCGCAATATTCAAGCCCTGCAACGAGCAACTGGCGTCGATATCATGGTCGACGACACACCTGGCTACATCGTACTGAGCTGTTTTGACCCAGTCCGTCGTGAAGTAGCACGAGTCGCACTTGAGATGCTACTCAAGGATGGTCGCGTTCATCCAGGCCGTATCGAAGAAGTCGTCGAAAAGGCACAAAAGACTGTCGAAAAAGACGTCGTCCGTGCCGGCGAAGATGCCGCCCGTGAAGTCGGTGTGATCGGCGTACCGAAAGAACTACTTCACCTTCTTGGGGAGCTGCGTTTCCGTACTAGCTTCGGTCAAAACGTGCTCAAACACTCAACTGAAATGACACACATGGCTGGTATGCTTGCTGAAGAGCTCGGCGCTAATGTGACCGTCACGAAGTACGCAACCCTATTCCACGATATAGGCAAAGCTCTGACGCACAAGATGGAAGGCAAACACCACCATATCTCTGGCGAGATGCTACGTAAGTACGGTGCGCCAGAAGAAGTCGCGCTTGCAGCTGAGCAGCACCATGATGATGTCGAGGCGACAAGCGTCGAGGCACTCATCGTCCGAGTCTGTGACGCCATCAGTGCAGCTCGCCCGGGTGCTCGCAATATATCTGCCGAGAACTTCGTAGAGCGAATGAAAGAGCTTGAGAACATCGCCAATGGCTTTACTGGTATCGAGAAATCGTACGCAATTAGCGCTGGTCGCGAAGTCCGAGTCTTCGTCCAACCAAAGCAAATCGATGACCTGACTGCTATCCGTCTGGCCCGCGATATTGCCACCAAGATTGAATCGAGCATGAATTACCCAGGTACCATCAAGGTGAACGTGATTCGTGAAACTCGTGCTATCGAATACGCAAAATAATAGGCAGGAGGCCTCTGGTGCAAATTCTATACATCGGAGATGTGATGGCCGAATCAGGCATTAAAGTAGTCGAAAAGCTACTGCCAGAAATCGTTCGAGCTAAAGCTATCGATTTCGTCGTCGCTCAGGCCGAAAATGTCAGTGATGGCAAGGGAATGACCATTGCCGACTACGAACGTCTGCGTGCTGCCGGTGTCCATGCTTTTAGTGGTGGCAATCACACACCAAGTCGTGACGAATTGACAGCGCTGCTTGAAGATCGCGATGCGCCTGTCATCGGACCTGCGAATATGATTGGCTGTCCTGGTCCGGGCTACAAGCTGGTACCAACACCTAAAGGTAACGTACTTATTGTGAGTATCCTCGGAGGTATCGTTGGGCGACAAGCCGACGTGCCGACCGAGAACCCGCTGAAAACGATTGACGCCATCATTACTAACCAAGAGCTTGAAGACAGAGTTGCAACAGTAGTGAATTTCCACGGAGACTTTAGCAGTGAAAAAGTCGTATTTGGGCAGTACGTAGATGGTCGAGTTAGTATAGTGGTCGGCGATCACTGGCATGTTCCGACGGCCGATGCACGGACGCTACCAAAAGGCTCCGCCTATATGTCGGACGTGGGCATGTGCGGCTCGCTCGATTCTTCACTTGGCGTGAGCTATAGCTCTATCATCCCGCGCTGGCGAGATGGCTACCAGACCAAGAATGAGCTCGAAACGCACGGACGCATGCAGTTCAATGCACTACTCGCTGATATTGACGAAAAAACTGGCCACGCTACTAGCGTTGAGCATATCCGTAGGATTTTGGATGAGGTCAGTGAATAAACCAACAGAACGGCAACTAGTAAATTTCCTGGGTGGGTTTGGTTATTTGACGGTTGCATTTGAGTGGTTATTTTTGCTGTTGGCATTCTTGCTGCGGTTTTACGATACATCATTTGGGAAAATCGTGTTTCCGCGGCAGCAGGCGGAGATACAGCCTCAGCCTGATATCGTAGGTATATCTGGGGCAAGCTCCGAGCCGGATTTCGTGACAGTATTCCTCGTGACGGCAATCGCGGTTGTCGCACTAGGATTTATTTTTTACCTTGTAGTTTTCCGTTATACAAAAGCTATCAGTGATACCGGCGCAAGAGTAGTGCGCAGTACCGCGAAGCGAGCGGTACCGATTATCGCACATAAACCTACGAAAGAACTGTCGTCAAAAAGAAGAATGGTTCTCAGCCGGCGAGTAATGTTCTGGACGAAAGTGATTCTTGCGCTGACGCCGGCCATGCTATTGCCCATTATCTTACGTGATGAGTATCGAGGTGTCTCAGAGCAGACCGCGATCGCTCTTCAGGGATTATTTGCCTTGATTGCACTGCTTGTATTTCTCGTGCAGACATGGCTGATTAGACGCTGGCACGTACGCGCAAATCAAACAAACTAATCTTGCACTGGCAAAACGGTAAGATTTCCAGTATAATCACCGCTGTTAAGTAGTGTTCTTCCCAAGGGAAAAGTATCGGGGTGTGGCGCAGTTGGCTAGCGCGCGCGGTTTGGGACCGTGAGGTCGAAGGTTCGAGTCCTTTCACCCCGACCAATGAAAGTGCCGTCCGAATAGGACGGCTTTTTCATTGGTCTTGGCTGAGGGAATCGAAGTTACGACCTCATGAGGTCGAAGGTGAGAATTGCCGGTGGCAATTCGCAAGGAAACTTTCGGATGAAAGCTATGCTTTCAATCGAGAAATTTCGGGGTCGCGGAACGTGACCGAGTCCTTTCACCCGAAAAGATGGGTTTTTTATATGGTAAGGACGAAGAACCGTACTAGCGTAGCAGAGGTTCGGCGGAGCGATGCCACGCACAGGAGCTTGCTCCGAGCATGGCTGAGTGGAGAAGGGCGAAGCCCGCTGTCTTTCACCCCGACCCGCTTGACTCCTATTTGACGGTCGAATGAGCCTATGTCACTATATGAATAATGACTTTTGAAAATCAAAACCATCAAAACCGCCCTCATCCAGAATTTTTTGAGGCCGGCCTAGGGGCTCAAACACCAGGCCAATTTACGCTTGGCGCACTTATACATGCGATCAATGAAAAAGTAAGATTTGGCCGAGAGTATGGTGACGGCAGTGTTGGTACAGAGCTACGACATCATTCTCAGGAACTGGCCGCATATCGTATACGGAAGGGCGCAAGCCTAGATGATCCAATACGAGTCGGAAGACTCTGTTTCGGTAGGCGCTTAGGCGGAGAGGCTGGTAGGATTGTGACAAATTATTTCATTACTCATAACTCAGGTGACTTGCATATACATAAACACGAAAGAATGGATATAGGCGCCAGAACTATCCCTTCACATTCTATCGACGCTAGCCCAAACTCGTCCGCCATGGCTGACCTTGCGGCTATTGCCGAAGTACAAAAAGCACGCTCCGAAGAGGCTATGCTTGGATTAAACTTTGTATCAGAACATGAAGTCCGAGGTGTATTGTCATTGATAAAAAATGCTGAGCCGATATTTTAATCGATGGCTACGTTTTCGTAAGGTAATTTCAATTTCAACCAACGACCGACAGGGCGTACAATACTGTTAATGGATTTACTTGCTATGGCAATTGCTGTTATCGTCGTGCTCGCCATCTTGCTCTTCGCGGAGTGGGGCTGGCGAAAGCATTGGCTAAACGGTGAAATTGGTCGCAAATTTGTACACATCACCGTCGGCACATTTGTGGCATTTTGGCCGTTTTTTATGGGCTGGACAGAGATACGCATACTGAGCTTATCTTTCTTCATCGTGGTGCTCGTGGCGATGAAGCTCAAACTTTTTCATAGTCTTGGCAGCGTGCAGCGACCAACGTACGGCGAGCTCTTCTTTGCCCTAAGTGTGGGCGCACTGACCATTATCACCAACGTAGACAGTATTTACGCAGTCGCGATTCTCATGATGGCACTGGCCGATGGGTTCGCCGCAATAGTTGGCACCTATTGGGGCAGAGAGAACAAGTACCACCTCTTTAGTCGTACGAAGAGCTGGGCGGGAACGGCTACATTCTTTTTCATCTCACTGGCGCTACTTATAGGCTATAGCCTTTTCTCGAATGCAGGGCTTGCCTGGGAGTACGTTCTTGCGGCGACGCTCGGCGCAACACTCATCGAAAACCTCGCGGCGCTTGGCTTTGATAACCTACTCGTCCCTATTGGCGTCGGCATGCTTCTCACGCTCGTCTACTAGACTGCCTACGCCTCGCTTTACTATAAGCATAATAGATGGCATAATTATTATTTTGTAAGATATCTCACAGCGTTTTTAAGAGATTAAGCGCATAAATATGACATAATAAAAAAGTTCGGGTGGCAAAAGCACGATGTTCTTCGGTGAGAGGTATGCCTTTTCGGCATGCTAGCAAGGCTGTATAGCAGAAAAATAGACATTTTTATACGAATACATACGGTAGGAATTATCGATAACCCAAGGGAGACGCCAGTAATGAGAACCAATTTATCAATGATAAACTTGTCACGAAGGGTTAAGAATGCAGCCGCAGCGCTGCTTTTTTTGACTGCATATACGATTAGCGCCATCGGACCGTTCGTACCAGTGGCTAGTGCTGCTTTACTACCCGGTAGCGACATTTCTGTAGCAAGTTTCCCATTCGGAATTAAAAACAGCTCTTCATATTCAGAACCGGGCGGTGTTCCTACAGCACAAGGTTCATTCAAAAATGGTAATGTAGGAGCATATGTTGAGGGCGCCTGTATTCCGACCGTTTTCGAAGTTAAAAACACGTCCAACTCAGCGGGTGATATTTCGTTGGCTGCAGTGTTTGACCATTTCAACTCCCCAACAATAGGTATAGATAATCTTGAAGCGATAACTTACTCTGGAACGGGCAACCCAGTAGATAACATTACCAACTTGAATCAATTAGGTTATCCAAAATCAAATCTTAGTGTTGTGAGTAGTTTTAAGAATAGTACCGCATCGTCAACCGCAGCAAATATAACAGGACCTTATAGTGGCAACTCAACTAGCACCAACGCGTTTGTCTATGGATCTAGTACTTTTGGGCATTACAACATCAACTTGACTGACGTCCAGTCGAATCAAACCGTTTATGTTGCGTTTTGCGCGAGACTAAGCCTAGATGCATCAGACTATAGTGGATCATCTCTAAGTATTCGCACGGCAGGAGCTGGGGCGGAGAATATCCCGATACCAGTAAACTCATTACTCAAGAGGCCATCCATAACCGTAACTAAGACAGTTCAGGGAGGTGATGCAAAAGCAGAAGACTTTAGTTTTACGATTACTCCTTCAGTAAATGGTCAGTCAGTGTTTGATATTTCACCAGGGACAAACTCGGTTATAATTGACAATATATATCCTAGCGGGGAGTATAAAATTGTTGAGTCTGGTCCTACTGGCTATTCGTTTAGTGAGGGCAGCGGAGTCCAATGTGAAACCGACCCATCTTCTATCGGCTTAGCCGCCGGCGCAATGATGGCTACTGTTGCCGCAGCAAAAAATCCAACAAATGCAACCTGCAACTTCACTAATGATCGCCAATCCGGAACCGTGACACTAGTAAAATCAGTCATTAACAATAATGGTGGCCAGCTAGGTGTGGATGACTTTGGTCTTACGATTAGAGGTACTTCTGTCTCTAGTGGTCAATCACTAACCCTGCCCAGCGGAGTGCCGGTAGCTATCAATGAAGCAGGTAACGCTAATTATGATTTTGTATCAATCACCGGAGATGGTTGTCCCTCTACTCTCGGTGGTACGGTGACACCAGTGAATGGACAAAACATTACCTGTACGATTAAGAATGACGACAAAGCGCCATCACTAACACTGAATAAGGTTGTCGAAATTGACAATGGTGGTGGAGCAACAGAAAACCAATGGACACTGACCGCCGATGGCGCAGCTGCTGGTACATTGAGCGGACCTGGTGCGGCCGGTGATACCGATGTTATAAGCGGTGCGAACTTCAAGGTGGGTACGTACAGCCTATCAGAATCAGATGGCCCAGCTGGCTATAGCGCAAGCGACTGGTCTTGTACTGGTACGGATACACAAAGTGGCAGCACTATTACACTAGGATTTGGCCAGAGTGCAGTATGTACTATTACCAATAGTGATATTGCACCTCAACTTACGGTAATAAAGCACGTCGTTAATAAGTACGGTGGGACCGCAACAGCAGATTTATTCACTATGGATATAACTGGCACGAAAGTTGCAAATAGCTCATTCGCCGGCTCGGAAGCAGGTATAACCACCTCACTCGCAGCTGGAAGCTATAGCGTCGGTGAACATGGTGGCCCACTCGGTTACTCTGCAAGATACTCTGACGACTGTTCAGGGACTATCAAAATTGGCGAGACAAGGACTTGTACTGTTACTAACAGTGACACCTCAGCCATGCTCTCTGGCGTTAAATACGAAGTAAATGCTGATGCTATAGACGGCACTGGTGCAACCGGCTTGCCAAACTGGACAATCTGTCTGGACGCAGACAACAGCGGGACATGTGACGATGATGAGCAAACAACTACAACTGATCCAAATGGTGCATACTCATTTACAAACCTTAGCTTAGGCACCTACAGTCTAATCGAAAGTCTTGGTGGCAGTATGGATGGCTGGACGCAAATATTTGCACCCATTCCAGTAACCTTAGGCCTTGGCGGTGAATCTACTAGCAACGACTTTGGCAACTTCAAGAACGGCGATATACACGGGTTCAAATGGAATGACTTGAATGGTGACGGTAAGAAGACATCAGACGAGCCAAAGCTACAGGGTTGGACAATCTTCATCGACAAGGACGGCGATAACGTACTGGACACAAATGAAGCGTCAACCATAACAGACGGCCAAGGTAATTACAGCTTTGATAATCTCGCGCCAGGTACTTACACAATATGTGAAGTAATGCAGGCTGGCTGGGCACAAACAGCGCCAGCTACAGCCTCTAAGTGTTCATCTCGCACGATCAATATCTCTGGCGAATCAAACACAATTAAGTTTGGTAACCAAGCGCGCGGCAGCCTGACAGTCGTCAAGAATGTCGACGATGGTTTCGGAAAAGTCAGCAACAATGTGAACGGCTGGACTTGGGACTACGATGGTGACTACCAAGACGGTAGCAACGAAACTGCTAGTTCAACCAATACTGTTGGCGTACCAGCAGATATATACACGATAAACGAAGACCAGCAAAAAAACTATCACTTTACGTCAGTAAGCTGTACCAAGAATGGGCAACCATACACAGCTACTTCAGCAGAGTCATTCGACGTTACTGTTGGCGCTGGTGATGCAGTAGTCTGCACATTCTTGAACACTCGCGACACCGCGAACATTACTGTTACGAAAGTCGTAAATAATAATCACGGCGGTCAAGCTAAGGTGAGCGACTTCGACCTCTATGTAGACGAGACAAAAGTAACAAGTGGTGTATCTCAGACTTTTGTGACATCTACCAGCTACGATATTAGCGAAAAAGCCAATGTCGATGGCTACACCCAGAAGAGCCTTAAGTGCTGGCTTGCAAACGACGTGTTTAAGGTTGATTTAACGGAGACGTTTACACTGACCTATGGCAACGACGTCGAGTGTGAAATCGTGAATAACGATATCGCGCCAAAGCTCACGGTCTACAAATACGTCGACAACGGCTACACGAACCTCACCAAGACATCGAGCGACTTTACGATGCTAGTCGACGGTACAAATGTGAGTGATGATAGCTTCGCTGGTAGCTATAGTGGCACAACCGTTACTCTCGATGTGGGTAACTACAATGTGACAGAAGGTAACCACGATGGCTACGATATGTACATGCAAGGCCTATGTGACAGCACGATCGATATTGGCGAGGAAAACAATTGCTACATCTACAACTACGCAATCGAAGATCCACAAATCAACGTCGTGAAGTCTGGTCCAACCCAGGCACACGAAGGCGACACTGTTACATACACCTTCACGGTAACAAACCCTGGCAATGTACCATTTCCACAGGTACAGGTCGACGATGATATCGCAGGAGCTGGTACGTACGTATCTGGCGACACGAGCGACGACGGCTACCTTGACCCAGGTGAGACATGGATTTACACGGCAGATTACGTCATCCCTGCAGGCCAAATCGACGATGTGTATAATACGGTAACTGCCTGTTACACGTATGGCTTTGAAGAAGATAGTTTCGATCGGCAGCAAGAAGGGTTCAACTATGGCTGTGACACAGATGACCACACACTTGATGTGTTGCACCCTAGCCTCGTAGTCGTGAAGTCTGGTCCGGTCAACGCACAACTCGGCACAACTGGCACCTATACCTTCACGGTGACAAATACAGGCGATACACCACTCGACGTTACGAAAGTACTCGACGACATCGCTGGAACAGGCATCTACGTATCTGGTGACACCAATACAGATGGCATGCTCGACCTCGATGAGACCTGGATATTTACGGCCAACTACAAGTTCACCAAGGTAGGCTCTATCAAGGATACTGTCGATGTCTGTGGCATCGATGCACTTGAACTCGAAGTATGCGCAGAAGATGACCACACAACTATCGTTTACACCCCACAGGTTCTTGGCCTTGAGGATACTGGCACGAACATTACTGCACCACTTTTCTTGAGCACCGGCTTGCTCGGCCTCGCAGTCTTAGCGATGTTGCAACGTCGTCGCTTCGATGAAGTAGCTCCTCGCGAGTAGGAAAGTGCGCAACACATACTCTTAAACGGTTGGGATTGTATAAGAAACTTTCCCAATCGTTTGAATATATGCAAGATATACGCTATAATCACCCCCGTTACTCATACGGCGGACGTAGCTCAGTTGGTAGAGCGTCGGGTTGTGGTTCCGAAAGTCGCGGGTTCAAGCCCCGTCGTTCGCCCCAAGATAAATACCGGTCTTTATGACCGGTATTTATCTATAAAGACGACACATGTTTCAATTGTGGTGTATGCTTTTGATGGCCTGTTATCTCTGTTATAATGCAGTTATAGTATTACGTGTGGTGTCTGCCCTGGTAGCTCAGCTGGACAGCCGTGAGCTGAAATCAATCGCAGCTCTGCTCTAGCCAGCCGAAACAGAACTTTTACAAATCAGATGTACACTGTAGATAACACATGGTGTCTGCCCTGGTAGCTCAGCTGGATAGAGCAGAGGACTTCTAAGCCTAAGGTCGCAGGTTCGAATCCTGCCCGGGGCACCAAAATTGTGCAATTTCAGGGAAAAGAGCAGCCCGGGCGAAAATCACACTTTTCGCCCGGCGCGATGAGAAAAACCGCAGGTTTGTCTCATGCATGACGAGCGGGTGTAGTACAACGGTTAGTATACAAGTTTTCCAAACTTGGGACGCGGGTTCGACTCCCGCCACCCGCACCAATTACACAGCTTTCCGAATACCATTATTTTATGAAAAAAATTATTGTCGCATCGAAAAACCCAGTCAAAATCATGGCCTCGCTCCGAGGCTTTGAAAGTATGTTTCCTGGTGAGGAATTTGAAGCTACTGGTGTTTCCGTATCCTCTGACGTTAGCGAACAGCCCGCAAGCAATTCCGAGACATTTTCTGGTGCATTGAACCGGGCTAATAATGCATACACGCAGCATCCTGGCGGGGACTTTTATGTAGGTATAGAGGGTGGCATTGAAGCTGAATCTTCCGATATGATGGCGTTCGCTTGGGTTGTGATCCGGTCACATGACGACGTGTTAGGCAAGGGCAAGACGGGTACGTTCTTTTTGCCGCCCAAAATTTCTGAACTTATCCGGCAAGGAAAGGAACTTGGCGAGGCTGATGATATCGTTTTTGGTACGACAAATTCAAAGCAGCAAAACGGCGCCGTAGGTATACTAGCCGGCAATGTTATAGACAGGACAAAATACTACACCGATGCAGTGGTATTTGCACTTACGCCGTTAAAGAACAAAAAGCTCTACAGCGAATCGTAATTAAAACAATGTATCCTGTTATTTTTTCTGGATATAGCGATAGAGCAATATCATTGCAACTTGGTACATAAACAAGAAGTAGAGCGCAAACGGGATGCCGATGATAGTGAGTGCGAGCAGCGACATCGCAAGCGTAGCACCGATGATACCCCATATCTTACCGACGTGCTCTTTTGTCATATTCCAGCTCGCCTGAATGGCTTCCACGGGATCTGTACCTTTATCAACTACGAGGTATGGGGCCATCAGTATTCTCGGAAAGACGAAGAAAAACGGCACGATAAATAAGATGAGCGAAAGAAATGACAGTAGGCCTGAAATCAGCGTGACAGCGAGGTATTTGAGATAGAGCATCGGCTTGAGGACCGAGAAGGATTCTTCAAAACTGATTGATTTCCCTCGCGAACTAGCTAGGTAGGCGGAGGTGAGTATCACGCCAAACGCAACGCTGATAAGATTGATCAGCAAGTTCGTAGCATTACTCTCTTTAGGGAAAAGTGCTTCTATCATGAGTGAAATCAGAATTGATACCGCTAGCAACCCAAGGATTGTTTGCCAGTTTATTAGCACAGCTTGCTTTGAGTATTGATACAGCTTCCATGCACCAGGCCATTCGCCTTTTGGCACGTGCTCGGTCTTCTCTATAATTGTTGGCTTGGTTACCATAAAAACTCCGTAGTTATCTAAGTTAGTATAAATATCTCATGAAAATCACTATACACCTATGCTTATAAGTCCTGAAAAACAGATATCTGGGCGCCAAGGCTGTTGAGCCGTTCGGAGAGGTCTTCGTACCCACGTTGGATCGTGTAGATGTTTCGTAATGTACTCGTGCCTTCAGCGGCAAGCATGCCGATGAGGAGCAAGCTAGCGGGTCGAAGGGCTGGCGGACAAACTACATCTGCCTTGCTAAACTTTGTCGGCCCGGTGATGTATACCCGGTGTGGATCGGCTAGCTCAACTTGTGCACCAATCTTGGTCATCTCTGTGTAATAGATAGCTCGGTTTTCGTACATCCAATCATGGATGAGCGTGCGGCCACTTGCAATGCAAGCAATCGGGACAAAGTATGGGAGGTTATCTGGATTGAGACCAGGGTAGAGGTTTGGATGAATCTTGTCTGTCAAAGCCGTGAGCTTGCCGTTGTGCTTGTGAACCGTAATATCTCGTAAATCAATCTCACCATTTGCAGCCTTATACGGTTCGCTATAGGTCATTTTGAGGCCCATCTTCTCGAGCTTGAGCAGCTCCAGTGCAATCCAGCGATACGGTACGCGCTCAACGGTTATTTCTGAGTCTGTTGTAACTGCCGAGGATATGAAAAACATTGCTTCAATCGGATCCTCTGTCGGCGAATAGACGACATTTTTCTTTATATAAGGAACACCCGTCACGCGCAAAAATGGTGTACCAAGTCCTTCTATTTTGACGCCAAGCTTTTTGAGAAAATAACTCAAATCTTGCACCATGTAATCGCCACTAGCAGACTGAATGTAGGTCGTGCCTTCTGAGCGGGCAGCAGCTAATAGGACATTATTTGTGACGGTGTTACCTTGTTCGTAGAGGATTACCTCTTCTGGGTTTTTCTTCTGGACGCTTATGACATAGTCGTTAGATTTAGCGACAATATTTACACCAAATTCCTCCAAGGCAAACAGGTGTGGCTCGACAGTTCGTTGACCTAATTTGCAACCGCCGGCATAAGGTATCTTGAAATCAGAGTAGTCGTGCATGAGTGAGCCGATGAGCATCAATACCGAGCGAGTTTTGCGAGCGGCATCGGCGTTAATCTTTGAAAGCTGCAACTCAGCTGGTTGCTTCAATTCTAGGTCGTTACCGTTGGACCATCTTGCCTGAACGCCAATACTCTCAAGTACCTCGATGATACGGAACACCTCTTCTATGCGAGGGAAATTTACAAATTTTGTTGTACCGTGATTGAGTAAGCTTGCGCAAAGTAATGCCACGGCGGCATTCTTGCTCGTTTTGAGTCGGATTGAGCCACTCAATTCATGGCCACCTTCAATGCGGAGATTCACCGAGCCACTGCCAAGCGACACTATAGGCTTGTTTAGAGCATCGCTGAGGCGAGTCAATGTTTCGATACTCAGGTTTTGTTTGCCTTTTTCTATCCGATTTACCGCTGACTGACTTGTGCCAAGTCGTTCGGCCAGTTCTGCCTGTGTAATACCTCGTTCTTGGCGTACGCGCGCCACAAAATCACCAATTCGTTCATTCGTTTTCGTTGTCATATGAAAAATATTATATCACCCATGATATAGAAAATCACAAAACAACCTAAAATTCGCAGAAATAACAACAATTTATATGGTCAAAGTAGACGATCTTTATGAGCTGGGGCTTAGTATTTTCTCAAGTAGCCCAGACAAAATCACTCTATGACGTATACGTGAACCTGAGTATACTGTAGCTAAAGATTGTGAGGAGGTTCCCCTATGAAAGATACTGCTGTAGCTGATTTGATTGCCGCTGAAGAAGAGCGAGAGAGACAAGGTCTGGAGCTCATCCCTAGTGAGAACTATGTGAGTCGAGACGTGCTTGAGGCACTTGGGAGTATCTTCACAAATAAATATAGTGAGGGCTATCCGGGCAAACGCTATTACGGCGGCCAGGAATGTACCGACCCACTTGAAACACTAGCCATAGAGCGAGCTAAACAGCTCTTTGGCGCGGACCACGCAAATGTGCAGCCGCACTCTGGTGTGCCAGCCAATGAGGCAGTCTATTTTGCATGGCTTGAGCCTGGTGATACGGTCCTGGCGATGGACCTTGGCCACGGGGGTCACCTGAGCCATGGTAATCCGATGACGCGCTCGGCGCACATCTACAATTTCGTGTCCTACAAAATGAAAAACATCGAGACCGGCGAGATAGATTACGACGAGCTTCGTGAACTTGCACTCAAACACAAGCCAAAGATACTGCTGGCTGGCTTCAGTGCCTACCCACGCGAGCTCGACTATGAGAAATTTGCAGCTATTGCCCGTGAAGTCGGCGACGAGTGTATGCTTATGGCCGATATGGCGCACATTGCAGGGCTTATCGCTGGTGGCGTGGCCAAGAACCCCTTTGACTATGGATTCCACGTGATTACGACGACAACCCATAAAACTTTGCGAGGCCCACGCGGTGGACTTATCCTCAGCAAGGGTACGGTCTCGACGCCGTTGAGAGCTCCCGAAAAAACGCTGGAAAATCTTCCGACACTCATCGACCGTGCAATCTTCCCGGGTACGCAGGGCGGCCCACACGAACACGTCATTGCTGCCAAGGCAGTTGCCTTTGCAGAAGCATTACGGCCAGAATTCAAAACGTATGCGCAGCAAGTGCTAAAGAACGCTGTAGCACTGGCAGATGCCATGCAAGCAGAAGGCTTCAAGCTTGTAACCGGCGGTACCAGCAATCACCTGATTTTGGCAGATGTCTATACGAGCTTTGGTATCAACGGCAAGGTTGCCGAAGGAGCACTTGATAAGATCGGGCTCAATCTTAATAAAAATGCCATCCCTGATGATACATTGCCGCCATTTAGCCCGAGTGGTATCCGACTTGGTACTCCAGCGATAACGACTCGTGGTCTCACTGAAAAAGATATGCCCACGATCGCTTCGTGGATGAAGCAGGCAATTGACGCCCGTGACGATGAAGAAAAACTCAATCAGTTGCACGACGAAGTCCGCAGCTTTGCGCTGAAGTTTCCATTGCCAAGCGACAAGGTAAGTTAATGAGCGACGAGATGCGCCCATCCTTTCGGGTCGCAGTCTTCGTACTGTTGCGGGACGGCGACGGCCGTATTTTGTTGCACCAGCGGGCTGGCACCAATTTCTTGTCAGGGTACTATGACTTCCCAAGCGGCCATGTCGAGTTTGGCGAGTCGTTCATCGAAGCGGCTGCCCGCGAAGTTGCGGAAGAGGCCTGTCTCGAAGTTAACCCGTCTGATCTTGAGCTGGTCTATCTTGGTATCAATAATCTCGACCAGTCCTACATTAATGTTATTTTTGAGGCTACTAAGTGGCAGGGCACGCCGAAGATTGGCGAACCGCACAAGTGTACTGACCTGCGGTTTTTTGCTGTCGATGATTTGCCAGAAAAATGCAGTCTTGCCGTTAGAACGCTTGCCCAGCAAAACTTCTCATTCAATGGAGCCGGGACGTATATAGACACCGCTGCCTATGAGGCGCTGATGGGTGAACCATTTAGTATGAAGGGCTAGGCTTACTGAGCTTTAGGAAGTAACTCGGGCTCTTGGACGAGCGTGATACCGAACTTTGCTTCTACAGCAGCGACAATTTTTGCTTTGAATGCGAGCAGGTCTTTTGTCGACTTGGCGTGTTCATTGATAAGTACAAGCGGCTGCGCCGGCCATGTGCCCATACCGGTTTCTTCGTCGTGGTAGTCCTTGAACCCTGCTTGCTCGATTAGCCACGCGGCGGGGATTTTTGCTCCGCCATTATCGACGAGCCAGTGGGGTGCGTCTGGATACTTCATGCGAAGTTCAGCGAGCGTGTCTGCATTGATAATCGGATTTGCGAAAAATGAGCCGGTATTTGCTACTTCTGCTGGGTCGGGCAGTTTAGACTGGCGAATTGCAATCACGGCGTCTCGAATAACTCGTGGCGTTACTGGTCCACCCGGAGGATTTTCTGCAAGATACTGCTCTACTGTTTTGTAGAACGGTGGATATGGGTTGCCGACAGTAAGGTGCAATGTAATAGCGGTAATGTAGAAGCGCCCTCGATACTCAGTCTGAAACTTACTAGAGCGATAGCCAAAACCACAAGCTTCCGTAGGGACGTTCGTGAGTTGTCCGGTCTGGGTGTCAAATACTTCTATGGATGAGATAGTTTGTGCAATTTCTTGCCCGTAGGCTCCGACATTTTGCACAGGCGTAGCGCCGGCAGTTCCCGGTATCAAGCTCAGTGCCTCGATACCGGTCAGGCCAGTAGCAACCGAGCGGGCTACGACCGTGTCCCAAATTTCTCCAGCACCAACTGTTACGAAATGGCTTTCGGGTGACTCGACATAATCTTCATACCCATGGATACGGTTGACCATGACCAGGCCTTCAAACCCGCTGTCCTGCCAGATGATGTTACTACCCCCACCAATCATGATAAATGGAAGCTGGTTTTCGGTTGCCCATGCGTAGGCTTCTTTCAATTCTTGTCGAGTGTGAATTTCCACGAGGTAGCGGGCTGCACCACCGAGACGCATAGTGGAATATTCACCGAGTGATGTGTTCTCAATAATGTTCATAACTCCAGTATAAACCACATATGTCATACTGCTGTGCTTGCGTCTTGTCGACGAGAGCTATAAAATGGACTTTTATGAATGATGCAAATACCTCAATCCCGTACAAACAGCTTGGTGGTATGCTCCGTCGCTTACGCGAACAGCACCTTGAAAGTACCGCTGAAGTCTCAGGAGCAGTTGAAATAGAAGAAAATGATCTCTCGCATATCGAATCTGGCAAAGTTCGCCCAAGTCAAGATATCTTACTCCTGCTCATTAGCCATTTTGGCATCGAGGAAGACCGGGCTGCAGAGCTGTGGCACCTCGCCGGCTATGAAAATCGCCTAGAAGAGGATAGCGACCCAACTCGTGGCGAAGCTGACTTCAAGCAACGCCCTCAACAGATGATGGTCATGATTGACCCACGGATTATGTACAGCGATAGTGTCGAGGTTACCGCCAACCAACAAGGTGTTGTCATGAGCTTCTCACAAATTGCCGGTCAAGAGACTGGCCCACTAACGATTTCTCGAATTGGTATGAGCCACGATCAGGCCAAGGCGGTCATGGGTGTATTGCACCAAGTGTTGTATAATCGTGAAAACCCCGGAAATACCCGTCGCCTCGAGGGCGGACCCGAAAAAGATCCGAAATAACCACAATCTGTATAGATAATCGTTGACGAAGTATCGCTTTTTTCTTTACGCTATAGTATATGCTCAAAAAAGCGCGCAACGTCGCAGGTAAAGCAGCTCGTATCATCATCCCACCCAAGAGGGCCGGTATTTCAGCGCAAGATACCGAAAAAGCTAGGGAGTACATTGCAGATTATTGGGGAAAGCTAGTTCGTTCGCACCCTGTCGACGAAGATAGCCTCATCGGAGTGCCACGCCCATACCTAGTTCCAAGCTACGACGAAACGGCAAGCTTCGACTACAACGAGCTGTATTATTGGGATAGTTACTTCATGGTTCAGGGTATGCTTGATGCTGAGCACAAAGACCTCGTCATCGGCATCCTCGAGGATTTTCTTTACTTATTTGAGCGGTATCAGGTCATCCCGAACGCCTCCAGGACCTACTTGATGGGTCGTTCGCAACCCCCATTCCTCACGAGCTTCATTTTTGATGTCTACAATGCGTACGACATGGATAAGGAGTGGCTCCGCCGTGCTATCACTATCGCAGAGGCTGAATACAAAACAGTTTGGCTCGGTACCAAGAAGCCAAACGAGCGCTTAGTCCACAAGGGCCTCAGTCGTTACTACGATATCAATTATCTCCACGACCTCGCTGAAGCAGAAAGTGGCTGGGATATGACGCCGCGTTTTGGGCGAAAAGCGCTGAACTTTCTGCCAGTAGACCTCAATGCGTTGCTCTATAAATATGAAGTAGATTTTGCCCGTGCCGCCCGATTACTTGAAGATACAAAAGCAGCCGAAAAGTGGGAAGAGGCATCACATAAGCGCCAGACGACCATGAACACTCTCATGTACGACCAGGTGAAGGGGCTCTACTTTGACTATGACTACAAGAAGGCCAAACGAGGTACCGTCAGTAGCTTGGCGGCGTATTTCCCGCTCTGGGCCGGTATGGTAAACGAAAAGCAGGCAGCCGCGCTCGTAAAGTCGCTCAGGAAGTTTGAGAATAAGGGTGGCCTCGCCACGACAGATGCGCTCCCAATTGGCCAGTTTCTGCCCGGCAACATGCCGGTACAGTGGGCGTTTCCAAATGGTTGGGCGCCATTGCATTTTATGGTTATCGAAGGGCTTCTGAAATACGGCTATCAGGCAGATGCCGACCGAATTGCTCGCAAATGGCTCAAGACAAACCTTGATTGGTTTAACCTTCACGGTGTCTTCCTTGAGAAATATAACGTGATTAGTCCCGACAAACCACCTCAGAAGGGCGTCTATCCATCACAGACTGGCTTTGGTTGGACAAATGCAGTGTTTGAACGCATGTGTCAACAATTCCTTGATCCAAACAATCCGTAACTTAGTCCTTCTCATTCAGTAACCACTCAGCATCAATCCGTACACTTCTTGTATAGGTGGATTTTTGAGATGGAATAGTACAGTGGCTGTGAACCAGCTAGGGCCATTGCTCTGGCTGTATTCCATCTTGTATACTGCGGGTGTATAGTACGAACACAAATAATTGAAGGGCACTCGCATGACTACACGATGGGCTGACGTCAACGCGATATACCAGATATATCCACGAAGTTTCATGGACAGCAACGCTGATGGCGTGGGTGATTTGCGTGGTGTTATCGAGAAGCTGGATTACTTCAAGGGCTCTCCAGGATCACTCGGAATCGATGCAATTTGGTTTTCACCGATATATTCTTCGCCGATGGCAGATTTCGGTTACGATGTCAGCGATTACCGCGATATCCACCCACTCTTCGGGACGCTCGACGATTTTCGTGACCTTATCAAGAAAGCCCACCAATTGCATATCAAGGTGATGCTTGATTTCGTGCCAAATCACTCATCTGACGAACATCCATGGTTCGTCGAATCTAAGTCGTCTCGTGACAACCCAAAACGTGATTATTATACCTGGGCAGACCCTAAAGCGGATGGCTCTTTGCCGAATAACTGGCTCAGTATATTTGGTGGTTCAGCCTGGCAATGGGACGAAACCAGCGGTCAATATTATCTCCATACGTTCCTGAAGGAACAACCAGATCTCAATTGGGAAAATCCAGCAGTACGAAAAGAGATGCAGGACATTTTGCATTTCTGGTTTGAGCTCGGTGTCGATGGTATCCGCGCCGACGCGGTGCGGTGGATGTCGAAGGACGTACATATGCGCGATGACCCACGCAATCCTGGGTTTGTAACAGGTCCGCACGCCGACGAGTTTGGTAAACTCATTCACGTTCATAGTCGGTTCGGGCCGAAGCTCTTTGATTACCTTCGTGAAATGACTGACGTCGTCGAAGAATACCCGGGTCGCATTATGATTTTCGAGGATTACCCAGACGATGTCTTCACGACCCGCGACCAATATCTCGGCTTTTATGGTGTCAATCCGAAGGTAAGTATGCCGTTTAATTTTGAAGGCATTGGTACGCCATTTAACGCCGAAAGCTATCGTCGTTTTATCACCGAGTTCCAGGGTATGCTCAACCAGGAAGAGCATATGCCCGTTTATACGTTTGGCAATCATGACCAATCACGCTTAGTGAGTCGGGTCGGTGAAGAACAAGCCAGAGTTGTCGCGATGATGCAATTTGCACTGCCTGGACTACCGGTTATCTACTACGGTGATGAGCTTGGTATGAAAGATGGCAAAATCAAAAAATCAGAGCTCCAAGATCCCGTCGAGCTGCGCAAACCCGGGCTTGGGCAGGGAAGAGACCCAGAGCGTACCCCGATGCAGTGGGATACATCTCAATATGCCGGATTCAGCACCGTAAAGCCGTGGTTGCCAGTAACCTCGACTGCCAGCACACACAACGCCATAGCAGAGCGTTCAGACGATGACTCATACTTTACCCTCTACCAGCAGTTGCTTGGTCTGCGTCGGCGTTATCGCATTTTTCGCGAGGGCGACTATGAAACATTTGGTGAAGCCGATAAAAATGTCTATGTGTTTTCTCGAAGATTTGGTGAAGAGCATATATTTGTAGTGCTAAATATGTCAAAAAAATCACAAAACTTCGAGTTGCCTCACAACGGTCGTATTCTCGCGAGCGCCCACCCGGCACGCCCACCGAGATTCAAAGCCGATGGCACACTCAAGCTCAAGCCGTTCGACGCCGTCATCGTCGAATGTAG
Source organism: Candidatus Saccharimonadota bacterium (assembly GCA_024635495.1). Classification (GTDB taxonomy): domain Bacteria; phylum Patescibacteriota; class Saccharimonadia; order Saccharimonadales; family UBA4665; genus JAGXIT01. The sequence continues at coordinate 38,715 of JAGXIT010000005.1, read as the reverse complement.
TAAACACCAGCTCAAAGAACCTCGAATTGTAAGATTATGAGCCTCGATGATGAACTCTCGGAAGTAGCGCTGCCTTGCGCTGAGAAGCTGGCGTTTGATAGCGAGAAGCAAGCGACCGCGACTGCAACTACCAGTGAATATTGGTACGGTACGCGTCCGCACGCCTATAAATGCCGACATTGCGGGCTCTGGCACCTGTCGTCATCCCCGAAGGATTAGCGTATACTATAGGTAGTAATTTAGGAGGAGAACAACATGAGTTTACTAGTGTGGCTAATCATCATTGCAGTCTTTTTCATCTTGAGTGGCATAAAAGTTGTCAATCAATATGAGCGCGGCGTCGTACTGACTCTCGGCAAGTTCACTGGCATTCGTCAGCCGGGTCTTCGCATCGTGGTACCAATATTCCAGACCATCCGTAAGGTTGACGTTCGCTCGACGCCTATCGATGTTGCGCGCCAAGAAATCATCACGCGTGACAACGTGACAGTAAATGTCGATGCCGTAGTTTATTTCCGCGTCGTCGATGCCGAGAAGGCAGTACTCGAAACGGTCAATTACACCTACGCAACAAGTCAGTTTGCCCAGGCAGCCCTTCGTGACGTCACTGGTAATGCTGATCTCGATGAGCTCCTCAGCAAGCGTGATCAGATCAGTAAACAAATAAAAGAAATTGTCGATGAAGAAACCGATGCCTGGGGCATCGACGTCGAAAACGTGAAGATTCAGAGCATCGAATTGCCGCAAGATATGAAACGGGCGATGGCTCGACAGGCAGAAGCAGAACGAGAGAAGCGAGCTAAGATTATCGTAGCCGAAGGCGAGCAACTCAGTGCTACTAAGCTTGGTGAAGCAGCCGATATCATCGCGGCACACCCAATTGCCCTCCAGCTTCGAAACTTGCAGGTTCTCAACGACATTGCAGCCGAGAAAAACAGCACCATCGTCTTCCCGAGCGCATTCCTCGACACCGTCAGCAGCGTCAAAGAATTTATGGCAAAAGAAAAAGCTTAAGTCCCGATGTCACTTTCTTTCGAGCAACTATCTGAGCTTCACGCGCCCTTTTTCCGTGTGGGTGTGAAGGCAATCATCTTCGATAGTAAGAATCGTCTAGTGCTCGTACAACATGTCGATGGTAAAGTTGAATTGCCCGGTGGTGGGCTCGAAGAAGATGAATCTTTCGAAGATTGTCTCCACCGAGAAGTCATGGAAGAGACGGGCGTCGCCGCTGAGCTGGCTTCTGGCGTGCTCCATGTACAGACGAGTAAGAGTGATCGACATGGCTGGGCGGTTTGCCGACTGATTGTGCTAGCCAAGCTTACTTCCGAAGAGTTTCATCCGGGCGATGATATGCAAGCTGTGCTGACAGTGACTCGTGATGAGCTAGATACCGTCAAATTTACCCAAAAAGATAGAGAATTGATACCATTTATACGTACACACTGGCAGGAAAGATAGGCAACTATGCAGGATAAACTAAAAGATACATTCAAACTTACCCAAAACAACAAGCTCAATAGCCTGCGTGCTGCAGTGCTTGGCGCGAATGACGGCATTGTCAGCACGGCCGGACTTATCTTCGGCGTGGCTGGCGCGGTGAACGACCGAGGCACTATTTTCACCGCAGGACTTGCTGGACTCGTGGCTGGCGCTATCAGTATGGCCGTCGGTGAATACGTATCAGTTAGCACGCAGCGCGACAGCGAACGTGCCTTCATTGCCCGCGAGAAGCAGTTGCTGCGCGACGACCCAGATGGTCAGCTTGATGACCTCGCTAAATTCTACGAAAAAAAGGGTGTCTCACGGGCAACGGCATTGCAATTTGCAAAGGAACTGACGGCTGACGATCCTATCAAGGCGCACCTCGATGCCGAACTCAAGCTCGACGAAAATGATCTGACGAGCCCAGTTACTGCTGGCATGTCGTCGTTCTTCTCTTTTACGGCCGGCGCACTCGTACCACTACTAGCTGCCGTGCTATCACCAGATGAGTATCGCATCAAATTTACGCTTATCGCGGTTGTATTTGCATTACTCTTGACTGGCTACTACAGCGCGAAGTTCGGTGGCGCCAACAAGCGGGCGGCAATCATCCGCGTCATCGTGGGCGGTGTCATCGCCATGGCCGTGACGTATGCCATTGGTTATCTCTTCGGTTCTGCCATTAGCTAAACCGATACTCTTGTAGTAGCGGCATTTCTCTAGTAAAATACCTCTGTTCTATGTGGCTCTTTAGCTCAGTTGGTAGAGCAGAGGCTTGAAGAGCCTTGTGTCCCCAGTTCGAGTCTGGGAGGAGCCACCAAAGAAAATACCCCAAGCGCAAGCTGGGGTATTTTCTTTGGCCGGACGTTGTCCGGGGCTCGAACTGGAAGTTCGGCGGAGCGATGACACGCACGGGAGTTTACTCCGAGCATGCCACAGCGGAGAAGGGCGATGCCCGCTGTCTAGGAGGAGCCATTATTTGTTGGCGATTATATTTGACGAGCTTCGTTCGCAGGGCTAGCATGAAAGAGGACGTGATAATTAATAAAAAATGGGGGTGGTATGAAGCGAGGTGTTACGAAGCTACTAATGATCTTTAGTGCTATTGTTTTGGTGTGTGTCCTTACGCTTAATACATATGCAACTGGTGAACAATATTTTACGAGCTACCCACTCTCGAATGTAAGTGCCTATCCGGGTGAAATAGTTGCAAATTCTGATGGTAACCTGTGGTTTACAGAACAATATGACCTAAATATCGGCAGAATTACACCGAGCGGTACTATCACAGAGTTTCCAACACCTGAGGATGGCTATGCCCAGAACTATCCGGTTTCTATTGCCGCGGGCTCAGACGGTGCGTTGTGGTTCACAAGTGTATTGGGCCATAGCGTCTACCGTATGACAACCGACGGCACAGTGACGCAATACCCGGTACCAAACGGTTCTCTTACATGGTCTAAAATAATCGCTGGCCCTGATGGCGCATTGTGGTTCAGTAATTGGTCTGTCGGCGCGCAGTATAATATTGGCCGCATCTCGACGGATGGTACTATGACTGCTTTCCCGACGACACAACAATATGGTGATATTACTCGTATGACATTTGGTTCAGATAATGCGTTATGGATGACAAGGGCCTCGAGCAGCGGTGACTACATTAGTCGAATGACAACCTCGGGGGCTTTCTCTAGCTATGCATTACCTACGGGTGCGGTCGCTAAAGGGATTACGGCTGGCCCAGATGGTGCGCTGTGGTTTACCGAGTATGGCACTAACTCTATTGGGCGTATCACAACGTCTGGTGTGATTACGCAATACCCAATACCTCATGCAAACGCGACGCCCACATTTATCACGACAAGAGCAGACGGTACACTATGGTTTGTCGAATCAAGTTCAAGAATAATAGGGAACATGACCACTGATGGCACATTCATGGCAGAATATAATGTGCCCTATAACTCTAGTCTATTAACTATGTTGGATGGCCCTGATGGCGCACTGTGGTTTACTAATCCGGGGGCAAATCTCATTGGACGATTTGAAATGGCAGAAGCGAGTACACTTACAGTAAACCCAACTAATGGCACAAACGTTGTTGGATCAACTGCTGTATTTCAGGCGACCGCTACCAACTCCGTAGGTTTTCCGGTAGAAGGAGCAATCATTCGCTTTACGGTGAGTGGCTCAACAATCGCATCGGGGACGTGCGAAACTGATAGCACGGGAGTCTGTACGTTCACCTATAATGGTCCACAATTACCGGGTGCTGATGTTGTTGATGCTTTCGTTGATACAAATATAAACACAGTGAAAGATCCAGCTGAACCCGCAACAACGTCAACGCAGGCTTGGCTGCTGCCTACGACAACAGAAGGTCAGATTACCGGTGGTGGCCATATCGCTGGTAGTTTAGCGAATGATATAGCTTTTGGCTTTGTCGCAAAAAGCGATAGTAATAGCGTGAGCGGTAGCTGTTCGCTGGTTGATCCATCTGCAGATACTAAGATTCATTGTAGTGATGCAACTATTGTGACAGTGGATGGTAATAACGCGACCATATTTGGTAACGCAACAGTCAATGGCGAGGCAACAATCTATCGTATAGATGTCCAAGATATAGCAAAACCAGGCGCTGGCGATGATACGTTCTCTATCGTGACACAGTCTGGCTACAGTGCAAACGGAACACTTACAGCTGGTAACATAAAGCTTCACTAGTGACTACGAACACAACAAGTTGCACATGGTGAATCTGACCTAGATTGCTAGTGTTAGAACCTATCAGAGATTAAATAATCCAAATCAGTTCGCGTATATGATTGTGGCAGAAATGGTTGTTGGGATTGTACTTGGTGTATTAATAAAATATTTACCTATCCAATCTTCTCGACCCTTTCTTTTGTGCGGGCGATGTTTGGGATTGATTAATACCCCAAGCGAAAGCTGGGGTATTTTCTTTGGCTTGAAGAAGCCAAACTCGAGTTGGATGAGACTGAGATAGCGGGTAGACAGGCTAATTCGGGCTAGAGCCTACAGAGTTTAATGTTTGACGTAGATAGTCGTCGGGTAGGTGCCGGTGAAGTTGAGCTTGCCGTCGCCGGGCGTAGCCGACTTGACGTCTAGATATTTGGTATTGTCTATGCCGTTACTACCGCCGGTGAATATTACTTTGCTCGCGATGTCTGCAGGTGGAGAAAAGCGACCGATCTGGATTTGGCCCAGCGAAAATGCGAGCGTATTGTTGGTGACCGATGCTTGCCCCTTGGCATAAAAAGCCGCGCCGTTCAGGAAATCACCTAAACCAACGGCTTTATCGACATCGCTGCTACTATACCCGACGCCACCGATGAAGCTTACAAAATCAGCCACACGGTCTAGCTTGAGATTGCCAGATACTTCCACGCCGCCAGGGGTGAGGCGCACTTGTACATTGGTGAGCGGCTGCAACTCCCAGTCCAGCGAATTGATCGCGGCGGTTATCTCTGACTGCGTCAGCTCGAGACCTTGCACGCTCTTTGGGTCGGCGAAGATAGTCTTTTTACCCGGTTTGAGCGGGTTAGGTGGGGCTGTTTCGAAGCTGTTGAAGGTAGTGCCGGTCTTTTTCTCGTAGCTCACTAAATCGGCTTGCGTCCAGCTGACGCCAAGGTCTTTAGGAGTACGCGCGCCGAGCACATTCGATAGTCCGGGTACAAACCCAAACCAACCTGCAATCAGCAAAACCACGACCAAAAAGGAAGCGATAACTATACTGGTGATTTTGAGCGTGCGGTGCTTGTGTTTCGCTATTGGTTTTTCGAGTTCAACAGAGTCTGGACTCGACTCGTCCGTTTCTGGTTCCTCGATGGTTGATTTTGTGTCCTCGCTCATCACACAATTCCTCCTTTGTATATCTTTATAATACTCCCCGAGTCAACGCGAGTAGAAGTGGCGGTGCTTGCAAGACTCCAAAACAGCCTCACGTCAGTGGGGCTGTTTTGGAGTGGATGAAACTCTTGAGTATAGGATTACGGCGTGGCTAGTGCCCCAGGCGGGCCATCGATTTGGTGAGCAAGTATGCCCATGAGCCATGGCCACGCGACATCTCCCTCGTCGCTACCCAACCGCACTATGACGGTATCCTCACTAGGGGCTACGTAGATATACTGGCCTAGGTTGCCTTGAGCGGCGAAGTCGGCGGTGCTGCCCTGTGGGCCAGTCGGGTATACCCACCAGAAGTACTGGTAGTTCTCGGCCGGATCGCCTGTCGTGTCGACGGCGGTCGCATCGTGCACCCACTGCTGCGGAACAATCTGCTTGCCAGCAACGACGCCATCGTTTGCAAACATGAGGCCGAACCGCGCGAAGTCGATAGCGCGTGCATTGACGCCACTCTCCATTTTCTCGAAGCCATTAGAAGTGCTATCCATACTCCAGGAGGCATTCGCTTCGGCTCCAAGTGGGCTCCATAAGACTTTACTCATATAATCAGAGACGCGCTGTCCGGTCGCTCGCTCGAGCGCCATCCCGAGCAGCAGTGGATTGTAATTGTTATACAGAAAGGTTTTGCCTGACGCCTCGTCGATGACCGCAGAAAGTGCCGTCGCCCGCAGATCGGGAGAGTAGTATGTCTTCGCGGGGTCGCCCCACGGCGTCTTCTTATCTTCGTAGGCGAGACCCGATGACATCGTGATGAGATTCTTGAGCGTGATAGAGCTAAACTGTGGGTTGCGGTCGAGTAGCTCGGGGATGTAGTCGGTGATCGGGTCGTCGAGTGAGCTAATATAACCCTGGTTGATGGCGATGCCGACGAGTGTCGACAAGAATGACTTGGACACCGAAAAACTCGTCTGGAGCGTCTCTCGCCCGATGTCTTCACCGTACCATTCCTTCACGAGCACACCATCTTTGACCACCAAGAAGGCAGTGGTATCGGTCTTAGCAAGAAAGGTATCGAGATCGCCTCCGGCACCGAGTGCGGGGTCGAGCCCTCCGCCACTTGCAGGGTCGATCCGTTTGAATGCCTCTGAGGTCTTGTCATCGGGTGCGACCGGCAGCTCTGATGGGGTCGATGCCTCGATGTTACGCGAAGGGAACCTGTTGATGTCACCGACGTCTGCGTCGAACCAGACAACCGCGCGAGCAAACTGCGAGCGCCCGGTCAGAGCAAACAGTACGCCGTACGTCAGCACGAGTACGCCGATGAATACACCAATGATTATCAGGATACGACGAATTTTCGGAGTATAGCTATGCATAGACCAATACTACCTGAGTAAGCGTACATAAGTAAACGTATCATCAGAAAGCTTTGGTGCGGGTGAGGGGACTATTCCTGAATCAATTATCCGGTGATAGAGTAGGATTCCGAAGTATCTACTTCTGTAGGTGCAGAGTCCAGTCCAGTGCTCTCTTGTGATCGATTTTATACATAGACTAAATTTTAGCCAACATGTCTAATTATCTGATTCTCGGGAGCCTCATAGTGCTGAAATGCAATCTTGCTGAGGTAATCAGCTAAGGCAGCACCAGCCTGTTCTGAGTATTCAGGTAGTTCAACTACTTGAATGTTGAAAGGAATATCAGAAGTGCCAGAGCGTGCAGCACTAGCTACTCTTGCATCTGTTTGCGATGTGCCAATAGGTAATTCTGACTGACTATAGTTAACGTAACTTCCACCCCTAAGATGACTATCAATTAGATGAGGAGCTTTTGTAAGAAAATCTTCAATAGGATCGGTTGATTTATTACGAGCCAGTCCAGCTATGACAATCGGATACGGATTACCTTCTTTGACTACTCTTTTTCGGCTGGCCTTAAGTAGAGCATAAAGCGCGATATTCGCAGGCTCAGAACTCAGCATGCCAACCGCCCGTTCACCACTAAGGTCTGTCAGCCTTTCTGCTGTACCCGAGCCGTCACCTAAAATTTCAACATTTTCAGAGCTGAAAAAATTACCAAGGGTCTCTTGCATAGCCTTTTGAGCCCGACGACCCTCTCTTTTGCTGCGCACAGCGACACCGGCCATATCAACTCCGTTGTAGTCGCTAATACCCTGTAAAAAATTTATATAACCATCGTTTCGTCTCTTAGGTGTTATTTCGCTGAGACTACTCCAAAAAGCTGGTGTAGCAAACTCTGTTTGTATGTGTTCATATTCTTTAGGGAAAAAAACTTGATGGAACACCGCTCTAGCATGGTCGCCATTACCAACCGCTTTCACGATAAGATTACGAGTTTCTACTAGCCCAAATTGCGACCTTACGCTTTCACCTGTACTCATAAGCAATACTATACAACAAATATATATTTAGAGCTAACCTATATTTTCATACAATCTGATAGTTAGAGCCCGCCTCAGACCAATGAAAAAACCCAGACTTTCATCTGGGTCCTTTCATTGGTGCGGGTGAGGGGACTCTAACCCCTGGCCTCGTCCTTGGCAAGGACGCGCTCTAAACAACTGAGCTACACCCGCGCGTCGAAGTTTACGGTAAAGCCTCGTTTTGTCTGAAGACAAAAGCTTCGGCCTAAACCTATACTTCTCCTTTCAAAACTTCATTCAGTCGCCTTGAGGCTCCTTGGATTGAAGTTTTGGATTTTAATCTGTGCAGGCAAAATGGAATACATTTTGGCTGGCTGCTCTTTTCCTGTGAGGAACAGGGCTAACAGAGGAAGATTATACCTGTTTCTGCGCACCGATGCAATATTTCAAATACAGCGAACCGTGAGGCCAATTGTATCTTAACGGGCTAAAGTACCTACCCACTCCCTGGCATTCATCAGTACGACATCTTTTGCGGCTGATCGCAGGGCAGTAGGCGTATCGAACTGGCGGAATCTGTATATCATCATGCCTTCGCTGAGTTTTTTATAAAATGCTTCCTCACTCTCGTACCCTATTGCTCTAGCAGGTACTCCAGGTAGGTATGGCCTCAATAGACCATCGAACATACGATCTTGAGCGCTGATAGATCCTGCAAGCTTTTGTCGGGCTTGCTCTGAGTCTTCATCGTATAATTCCGTCGCAAGTGATTGTGCCGCCGTGCCCATAGAATCGGCACGTTCACGTATTGTCTCAACCGCATGGGTATGTTTAGAATCGCGCGCTTCCAGACCGTAACTTATAGCCCTCAGGAAATCCTCGGTGCTTTCAAAGAAAACGGCTGTGGCTACGTCAACCGGGCTTGTACCTTGCTCAAGCTCGGCGAATAGGGCTGATTCGGGCATTTGCTCGCTCATCACGTAAGTTAACCAATTCTGACCAAACTTGTAAAGTCACATATAAGCATAAGCGTCAAATTACATTCCTCCATAATCGTATGGTGATACATGTTCTAATCCATTCCGAGAAGACTATTCTGCGATGTGAGAAACGGTTCTTACTTGTGGTACTGGCAAGCGCTTGCGAAGGGCGACGGCTGCAACCGCGATAATCAATCCGACAGAAAGTAGTATCATAGCGATTTCACCACCACCAAGTCGCCCGCCTGCTACGACTGAGCCGATAGCCGAGACCTTTGGAATCATCCAGGGCAGGTAGTACGCCTGGACATAGGTCATAACGCCAATAATCGTGACGAGCGCCAGGCTATGTAGAATCGTGAAGCGAAAGAGCGTGCCTTCTTGTCCGGTGAGGCCGGATGCGCCAGTCGCGACCGCAATGCTTTGCGGCGAAATCATCTTGGCAGTCACACCACCGCTCGTATTCGCCGATACTGTAAGCGTCGGGTCGATGCCCAGCGTTTGGGCGGTATGCTGCTGTACGCCCGCAAAGAGCGCGTTCGACGAAGTGTCGCTACCCGTGATGAACACGCCAAGCCAGCCCAGGAATGGTGCAAAGAATGGGAAGAAATGACCGACTGAGCTCAAAACATTGCCGAGGGCGGTCGATATGCCAGAAAAGTTAGCCAGGTAGGCAAACCCGACCACGGCGGCAATGGTGAGGAGTGGTTTGCTCAATTCTTTCAGGGTATGGGTGGCTGTCCCCCAAAAAGTCACGCCACGACATGCGAAGTAAGAGCGCCGATAGCACCGCAGCTAGCAAAATCGCCGTGCCTGCAGCCGAAAGCCAGCCGAAGCCATAGACAACCTCCTTGGCTTGATCACCGATGAGAATGGCATTGTTTAGGGCGCCAAATGGTATATGGATGCTGGTGTGGTCGAGCAAAGCTTTTATGCCGGTACTTCCCCAGTTGCCGACGAAAATCACGAGCAGTACAAATGGTGTCCAGGCGCGGATGATAGTAGACCTAGAATGACTGTGGGTTGACTTGGCTGGCAGCGCCGCTTCGGTGCGTTCGCGAGGAAATCGCCAGACTTCTTTTGGCTGCCAGAAGCGAAGCAGCACGACGAGCGCGGTTATCGAAACGACGGCAGACAGGATGTCGGGAAGCATTGGACCCAGGTAGGTAGCAGTGGCGTACATCGTGATGGCATAGGACCCGCCCGTCACCAGCAGAGCCGGCCAGATAGCTCGGGTACCGCGCCAACCAGAGATAATCATGACGAGCCAGATAGGTATAATGGCGGCGATGAATGGAAGCTGGTGTGCCACCATGCGACTGATAAGATTTGGATCGATTCCAGTCACGGTTCCAGCAGTAATGACAGCGATACCTATGCCGCCAAATGCGACCGGAGCTGTGTTTGCTATCAGGCAGATACCGGCGGCGTAGAGCTTGTCAAAACCAAGTCCGACCAACATGCCGGCCGTGATGGCCACAGGTGCACCAAATCCAGCTGCACCCTCGAGGAAAGCGCCAAAACAAAAGGCAATCAAGAGCGCTTGCAAGCGTCTATCCACGGTGATTGACTCTATCGTGTCACGGACGATAGCAAAGCTTCCCGCCCGGACGCTGATGTTATACAAAAAGACGGCGTTCAGTACAATCCAGCCTATCGGGAATAACCCCTGCAGCGCGCCGTAGAGAGCCGAAAGGGAAGCGAGCTGTACGGGCATGTGAAATGCGACAATCGCGATGACGAGTGCGATACCAAGCGTAATAAGACTGGCGATATGACCAGCAACCTTCCGGCTGAGTAGCATCGCGCTGAGTGCAAGTATTGGCACGGCTGCGACTAGGGCCGAAACAGTGAGATTACTAAAGGGGTCTGCCATTTGTGCCCACATATATGAGCTCATCATAGCAGTTTCGTAGTAAAAGCAATACCGGTTTCATAAAATTGCAGCACCACAAGAAAAACATGTTTGGTATAGTGAGGTGATGAAAGACGTGACGTTTATTACGGGCAATCAAGACAAGGCCGATTACCTGGCGAAGCATCTCGGCTTTGCTCTGCCGCACAAAAAGGTAGATCAGGAAGAGATACAGTCGCTCGATTTGCACGAAATCGTCACGCACAAAGCCAAGCAAGCATACGTCGCACTTGGTACGCCCGTACTCGTAGAGGACGTTGCACTCGAATTCAAGGCGCTTGGTCGCTTGCCGGGCACATTTATCAAATTCTTTTTAGAAGATATGGGCGACGAAGGCCTGTGTAATTTACTTGATAGCAAGGAGCGGTCAGCTATCGCCCGCTGTACATTCGGCTACTACGACGGCACGCAACTTCAGCTTTTCGACGGGCAATTGGCCGGACGTATCGCCGATGCGCCAGCGGGGGAGAATGGTTTTGGTTGGGATACGATATTCATCCCAGAGGGCTACGACATCACGCGTGCCCAGATGGGTGAAGCCGATGATATGGCCACATACCCTACTATCAAACCCATCGCAGCAGTCCGGCAGTTCCTGTCAGACGAGCGCTAGGTTTGCTACTATACCCACATGGCGACAGTAGTTTTTTCTCACGGATTTGGCGTACGGGCAGATGCCCGAGGTATGTTCACGCAAATAGCAGCAGCGTTTCCCGAGCATACATTCGTGCCGTTTGATTACAATCATATCCTTGAAAATGGTGATGTCGAGGTCGCGCCACTAGACGCCCAAGCAGCTAAGCTAGAATCAGTCATCGATGCGCAAGACGGCGACGTAATCGTCGTGGCTCACTCGCAGGGGTGTGTCATCGCCGGGCTTATCGATCTCGAAAAAGTTCGCAAGGTCATTCTGCTCGCCCCACCCGTGCAGATGAGTATGCAGCGAGTCATCGACAAGCTCATGAATAAGCAAGATGCCGAAGTGAATCTAGCTGGCGTCTCGAAACTACCGCGGAGCGATGGCACTACCACGCATATTTCCAAGGAGTACATCGAGAGCGTCAAGAGCGTGAACCCTCTCGAGCATTACGAAAAAATTGCTGGTTCTGTAGATACGACTATCGTACGCTGCACGCAAGATGAGGTGCTCGGCATGACGAATGTCGATACCGTGCCGGGCGCAAAACATATCGATATGGCATCTGATCACGACTTCACGGGTGATAGTCGTAGTGAGCTACTTGCACTGCTTGCTACAGAACTCAGCTAAGCAGATATAATATAATTGACGCAATAAAGTATATATTCTATAGTGCTTTCATTATACGTATTCATGCTTCGGGCCTAGATGGGGTGAACCAATTTCAACATACTTTCGGTAATGCTGAATTTCTGCACGCTCAGGATAGCGCGACTATTGAACATCATGGTGATACATCAGTCGCTATCGCTTCGGACTCGGGTAGGCTAGTTATCTCCGGTAAAGTTACAGAACGAGCTGCCGCATCTGAACACGGTAGCATCTTTGCCTGTGGTGACACAGAAAGGGTTCGAGCCGCAAATTCAGGCAGTATTTCTCTACTGGGTAGCCCAGAGTGGGTTGAAGCTTCAGATTCAGGTGATGTCATTGTCTACGGTGAACCACGGAAGGTAGTTGCAAGGCGTCTCGGCTTTGTGACCATTATTAGCCTCGTTGAAAAATACGAGCCAGACAGTGTACGCAGTAGCGATGGTGGAAGCGTCAGACTCATCAAGCCGGGCTCAGAAAGGGCCAGTACAACGAGTCATCACCTAGAATATCACCTCAAAAAGCTACTCCCCCAAGAGAAAGCAGGCTTATTGCGAAACCCATTGTATAAAAAATATCTAAGACTATTACTACAGCAAAACCACGACGAGTATCTCACTCGCTAACATCCTGCCACGTTCTAGACAATCCAGAGCGGTTTAATCTTGAGAGCGTTTGACCAGACGACCAGAGCAGTATATTGTATGTGGATGAGTGAGACTGTGGCCACGGATAACCCCCAGCTAAGAGAGCAAGCCGAACACGCCCTAGAAGTGGCGAAGTTTCCGCTGGTGCGCGAGCTATCTGAAAAAGTCGGAGTAACCTATCCTGACTCGGGTTCATACCATTTCTTTTCTGCCGCAGATTTTGCGCCCGCCTATCACGACCTGAGTAATCTAAGCTACGAGGCGGAAAAATTGCGCAGTAAATGGCGCGCCCCTCAACACGTAACCATGTTTAACCGAAGGTTAGATAACCTTGGTTCCAGGGTCGGTGATATTATCTTTTACGAATCAATCTTTACGGCCGGTCATAAGCTAGCGCGAGCTGCTTTCTCTGCGATTGTCGTAGAAGACGAGGGGATTAGTCTGGCTCTTTGGGACGATGGTGAGCCGTATGATCCAGATGAGGCTGAGGGCCTGTTCACAAAAGAATTTTCTCAACCTATCGCTGGTCACCCGAGTGAAGTAGCGATGCCTGTTATGGTGGCTGAGACGGTGGCTATGACTTTCAGGGGTATGCTGAGCGTCCTCAGTGGTAATAGTCGCACCGACATCACTATGTCACGAGACAGCGAAGAATACATAGCCAAAACCACTGAGGAAGCTCGCATACAAGGCAACTTAGTCATCGCCTACCTCCCAAACCAGCCCTCCACTCTCTAGACCAAAGAGAAGAGGTTTAGGCGGTAGGGTATAAGATTCATCGATAGGAGCAGGGGTTCAGGGATAACTCAGGCTGGTTTGGTATACTTGAGAAAATGCATAAATAATCCGGGGAGTAATACGATATGGCAGAACAACTTGAGGGGCAACCAGTCGAAGAGCACGAGGGCGAAAAATACCTCCGCTTGCTGGGGCTTGAAAATAAAGCAGATGAGCCCATAACCTTGAAGGATGGGACGACGATAGAAACGAGGAACTTCCTCGACGTTTGTGGTCAATATGCCCGACCAATGCTGGTTGGTCTTGAAGCTATGGAGTCAGACGATCCTCGACGCGAGGATACGATGAATGCGTTGCGAGGTATGATTAGCCAATACATCGAGCCAGGCCAGGCCGAATGAGCTTGAGAGCGGGGTACTAGATGGATGCGGGTGAGGCGCGGATTATAACTGAGCCGATGCCAGACCAGGGTTTGGCGGAAGAAGCCGGTGGCTACGCCTATGAGCGAGCTAATGGTACGATTGAGCGGGCTAGGAGCGCAGAGGAGGCTATACGTCTTTGCCCGGTACTGGGTAAAATGGCGCTCGAATCACCAGAAAAAGCCCAATTATTATTAGATTTAGCCGCCACCGGCTCGGCGAAGATGGCCGAGACCACCCAAAAAGACGCCCAGCCCAAAGCAGAGCAGCAAACTATGAAGCCTATAGCAGAAGCTACAAGCACCGAAAAACCGGCCGAGCCCAGCGCTACCGAGCCTTTGCGCCAGGAACAGGCAGCACCGATTACCAAGCTTATCGAAGAGCGTGAAGCAGGGTGGGTGCAAGCCACCGTGCCGACTGAGTCTGCAGGGATACACCGAACTTCACAAGAGAAAATCCGGCATATCCAGGAAGAGCCCAAAGCTCAGTCTCTTCCTGAACCTACAGAGACAATCAAGACAGCAGATAAGCCTGTCGTCGCCGAGGCAAAGGTAGAAACGAGTGACATACCATCCGCCGTGGCAACTAGCGAACCGGCCAAGCAATCCCACGAGATTACGCCCGAGGTTCAACCCATCACACTCCCTACAGAGACGACCAGTCACGAGCCAGACACGCACACCGAGATACTCGAACTTGACCTGCCCGAGCTAGCAAGCGAAGCAGAGCCTCAGGTGACTGCCGTGAGCAATGAGACCCAAGAGACCCAAGAGACCCAAGAGACCCAAATACACACTAACGAAGCGGTAGAAACTATCACGGAGAGCGAAGTTACTGCGACGTACGAAGAGATTACTGAGCTACTTGCTGCCGTCTCAGCTTCTGAAGCCGACGAGCACGTCACGGCCATCGAGACTACTGCCTCTCAGGACTTTGAGACCTTGGTCGAAGTGCTAGCACGAGACAATGAGCCATTGGCCCTCAAATTTATTCAAGAAAATGCTGCCGAGCAGCCTCCAGAGCAATCCCTCGCTCAACTGGCAAACTATTTGTCTGAGCAGTCAAAGCTCGCAGACGAACCGGCGCTCGCAGAAGCATTGCAGCAAATTGAGCGAGCCCTCCCCGATTGCCGTGGCACCGAAGTCACGGGCGAGAAGCCACACATCACCCCAGAGATGACGGCCGCGCTATTGCAGCTCATGCAGACTTTGGGCTATCAAAATCCGCGAGAATCTCTCGTGCAACTTATCACCGAGCAGGGCATAGACTTCTTGCTCGAGGCACTCCGCCACATCGGCCAGGTCTACAGCGACGATACCTGGCGAGAGTTTCTATCTGCCTCACCCAACCCAGCGAGCGACGACCATGACGACGCACATCAGCGACTAGGCAGGCGCCTATTTGGGTTTATTGCCCGCGCAAACCAAGAGCTTGTTTCTAAGCCTGTCTAGCCCCGCCGTACGGATTGTCTGGTACAATGAGCGTACCAAGAGGGATATCCATGACAATCATACAGAAAACAGTACTAGGGCTTGGTTTCGTACTTGTGCTAGCGGCAATCGGCATCTGGATTTTTGCGAGCCACAATGGCTCCAACCCAAAGACAGTGAATGCCACTTCCACTGGCCGGACGAGCGTCGACGAGACGGTAGTCAGGGGGGAGGGCGATGTCATCGATGCGGTCGTGACGTATTCGGATGGCAAGTTTGACCCAGCTACACTCGGTCCTATCGCACCCGGTTCTACCGTGCAATTCGTGAATGAGGGAGATACAAATATGTGGGTCGCGTCCAATGTGCACCCAGAGCACACCGAGCTACTCGGATTCGATGCCCTGACTTCAATCGAGCCCGGAGACAGCTACGAATACACGTTTGAAAAAGTCGGCACCTGGCACTACCACAATCATCTGAACCCGTCACAGACCGGCACCATAGAAGTCACTCAGTTATAGCCTCACAAACGCACCCATCTACACCCTCGCTAGACCCAAGCCACCGCGCAGGGCAGACATAATTTTGCTCGTTCCAACTCTAAACATCTATCACCACAAAGGTGGATTTATTGCCTAGTCGATGTACGCTTCCGGGTCGTCATCCATGTGTTTGATTGCAAACTCTAGTCGACGCAAATTCATATTGTGAGAATTCTTGTGTGTAGCTGCCACAATTTCACTCAGACCAGAGGCTAAAACTAGTTTTTCACCTGGCTCTTCATCGTCAAGCGTGGTCATGTGAAACCTATATTCCGCACTTGTCGAGTGCACGCGTGGCACGGTGATTACTGAGCTCCTAAACATATTCTCGAGGACGACATTTTCTTGTCGTTTTTCGCGTAAGGCCCAAAGGCCTGGTGTAAAGTCATACATTGCTCTCATAGGCAGAGATAGTGCCGAGAAATACTGCGCTGCGCCGGCAATCCCCACGTCGCCAAGCATAGGAGCAGCCCTAGACAGACGTTGGTGCCGTTGCTCATAATTTTCAAGCCTGTAGGTAAAAGCATTCTCGTCATGAGATGTATCACCACGATGCGATCGAGAACCAGATTTCTCCGGGTATCCAAAATAACGCATAGCACCTTTAGAAAATAGTGCGAGGGGGACATTTGGCTGTAGCTTTTCATTGACCGTCGCGATTTGTTCATGCATAGCCTTCCAGCTCGGGTGCGCACCGAGTGATGCATAGACGAACTGTTCGAGACTTGCGGGCGCACCATTTGCAATAGCTGCGGCAACGTCACTAGCTTGTTGGCTTAAGGATTCGGCGTGCTGAGAGCGTAGTCGAGCTTGCTCTGTCCAGGCGGCGGATAACTGCTCGGTTGGGTTTGCTGTGGTTACTGCTGTTCCTGAGCTTGTCTCTGACACTGGTGTTCTCCTCTCACGGTTTGTATGGGGTATTTATATATCAATATTGCATTCGCGTCAAATTCTAGCACCATAAGTCAGTGGTTGTAGTACATCGCGCAGGGCAGGCTGTAATCTTATTCTATGTGGCCCAAGTTGGTTTAGTTTCTCGGGTGATTGTGTCGAATTCGTGATAATTGTTCGTCAGCTCTTCGCCTTTTGCTATGTCGCGGTTGGCGACGAAGTAGGGTTCTGGGGATATGGCCTCGTCAAATACGACAGATAGATTATTGTCGTCACTGTGGTTTGTGTATTGGGCGGGGTCATCATCGGGAGGATATACCCAAAGGCCCGTCCATGGTGACAAGTAGCCAATTCTCCCGAGCTTATCTTTGTACGCTTGGTCTAAGGCATCGTGTGCCTCTCTGGTAATCCTGATGTCGTGACCCTCTGTAAATATCCAAGCAATCGTGCCTTTTGAGACGAGTTCTTTTGTGAAGACACCTTTGCCATCGATATCCGAGGCAGCTACTTCGACTAATACTTTATACATACTCCTAGTATACCTAAAAACCCACCGCGCAGGGCAGCCACAATCTCATCCGTTTCACCCCCCAAAAAAACCTAACCCCACACTCTAGATATGGTGATTCTTGAGGCTTTTTTGAAGAACCTTTCATCTGGGAAGCTGGCAATGCATTAGAACAAATAGTACAATCCCAACAGAGGAAACCGCATGGACAGCAACTATACACCTAAACATGAGCGTGAAACTGATTTCCAAAAACTAGACAAATTAATTTTGTCGCTTGAGCATAACGCTGACACAAACCAGCTCACTGTAGAAATGCTTCGCAAATATCAAGAAGCGTTTAATAAATTTAACGATAAATATATTAACGATCCATCATTCGGCCCGAAGGATAAAAACATCTTTAAGCCTCTGGAATTTCGCGCATTAATATTTTTGGCTCAAGGCGATGATGATATGGCAGATTCTTTACTTAAAAAAGCATCAGAGCTAAAACACGCTGATGAGGATTGGGTTTCGGAAACAGCAGAAAAATGGGAAGCTAGTAATGCTGTAAGTCTTGTGGATATAAATACGGATAAAACACAGCAATTTAGCGGAAAGCTAGAAGGTTGGCTGGCGCTATACGCACTTGGGTTTTTCCTTTCACCTTTGCTTTTGCTTTATGATTTATTCTCCTCAGTACCTCAATTTAGGAATGAACTTACCAACTTAACCCGGGTGGTGGCAAATGATTTTCAATCACTTCTAAATTTTGATATATTCTACGATGTCGTAAGCTTGGTATTTTTAGGCGTTTTGGCTGCGTTATTCTTCCAGAAGAAGCGTGCGACACGGCCAGTCGCCATAGCATTCCACGGGTTTATTCTAATAGGTGGTTTTATTACATTTTCAATGCTAGATAGTCTGAGTAAAAAATATGGCGTTGAGCTTACCAGCGGTGGCTCAATCCTTACTGCAGGCTCTTTCCTGTGGCCTTTATATTGGATATTTTCAAAACGCGTAAAAGCTACGTTTACTAAATAGTCATTTCGCAGGATGCGAGCTAACCAGAACCCAAAACTCTATACTATTTTGAAGAACATTGTCTTAATCGAACTGGATGTTACAATCTTTGCGATACTCGGCAGGCTCATCGTGAAGGCTCGCAGCAAATAGCCAGGGTAGGCACAATCTCACCCGTCCCACCCCCAAAAAAAACCTCTAACTCCTATCTGCAGCTCATTCTACGGCAAATTACGCGATATAGATCACGAAGTTGGTTGTTTGAATCCTAGACCTTTCTATCATAGGCGAAGCCTCTTTCCAGGAATAGAGCTATACTAAATACAAACTATGCCAATCACATCAAGGAATTACCAGAAACAACGTTTTAAGAAGGTGGCGAACCTTGCAGATTTACGATATGAGACAACTGTTAATGTTCAATTGCCGATAAGATCTCTTCTGCACGCCCTAATAAAATCAAATAAATTTTGCGATGAGATCATTGATCAATCTCATCAGCTACTAGAGGCAGGAGAATACATAGGTCGTAGCCCGTTTTATGATCATGCATCAATGGATTATGACTCTATAAAAAACACCAAAAAATTGCTATTTAGACACATGCTCAAAATTGTTGAGAATGATATCTCTACGAATGTCATGCCGTCGTCAATTATCTCCAAGTGTAAGGACCTCAGCGGTTCTGCCTATGAGGTTATCAACAAACTTAACCAGGCAGAAGCAGAGGGGACTCTTAAGGTAGCCAAGGACGCAACGACATCGATCAAGGGTGAGACAAATGAGTTGTACCAACTCGCCCACCAAGCGAGTCTACTTGAGAGCTATTTTGCCAGCAATAACTTTAGAGCGTTTTATGGAGCATCACTTCTAATGAAGGGCGAGGCGGGCATAGGAAAAACACATTTGTTCTGCGATTTTGCGAAGGAAGCACTCGAACTTGATCATCCCGTATACATATTCCTCGGAGAAGAGTTTACGGTCGAAAAGAACCCACTAACATCTATCTCCAGATTGTTGGGCGGAACCACCAGCACGCTCCGTCAAATTGATGCTGAAGCAAAAAGACGAAACAAAAAGGCAGTTATCATAATTGATGCAATCAACGAGGCTAAAGTAAGGGTTGACTGGTCAAAAATGAAGGATTTAAAAAAGTATAAAAATATCTCGTTTGCCATAAGTATTCGTACGGGCTATGAGGGTGCAATACTCAGCGATGATTTCACTAGAACAATTCAAACTTACACTCATCCTGGACTAGATGTGAGTGACTTCAATGATGCTTCCCGGTTCTTCTTGCATTACAAGGTTCCCTTGCCGGAAGTTCCACTAATCGCTCCGGAATTTAGTAATCCTCTTTTTATTAAGATCTTTTGTAGAACTTACTCGCGTACAAGAACGGTACGAGGTCATGTCGGCGCGACTACTTTATTTGAAGACTATGTAAGGAAACAAACAAAGCAAGTTTTGAGAAATGTTGGTGAGACACAAAACAGAGATCACATTTGGAAAAGAATCATGAAGCCATTTGCTGAATGGATGGGTGAAAATGGCACAGCAAGAATACTAGACCGTAAGGCTTGTCAGCTTATTGACCTGCACTATCCCGGCAAATCAAAGCAAATTTTACAAGAAATGCAAAGATACTGGCTGCTCAGCAAGACGCCCCACTACTCGAGGCATGGTAAGTTGAGTGGCTATGAATACAAATTTCCATATCAAAAATTTAGTGATCACCTAATAGCTAGATATTTGTTGGGTAAGAATCTAGATAAAGTGAACCCCGAAAAATCTTTCAAACCAAAAACTAAACTTGGAGCTATCCTAGATCCTGATTATCCACACTATGATATGCGATACGGCTTGATTGAAGCCATGTCGATACAGGTTCCAGAATGGTTAAATGGTAAGGATTTAGTAAGTGTAGCGCCAAAAGATTTTATATCTACGTACGTGGCAATTGAGACATTTTTAAATAGTCTTAAGTGGCGTAGTCTTGAGGAAGAAAAGGGTGCACTGAGATGCTTCAACCGGCAGGAGATTCTCGACTACATAAATAACGTAGTACTTGACAGTGATGATGGTTTTAATAAAACACTGGATACTGTACTTAATGTTGCGTGCATTGTTGGGCACCCCCTCGACGCGAATACACTTCACGGGTTCTTCTTGAGGCATAAGATGCCCCGCAGGGATATATTCTGGCAGGAGTTCCTGCACTACTATAACGACGACGGATCTGTTATCGAGCGTTATCTGACTTGGGCTAGTAGTGCGTTGAGTAAAAAAGTAAAATCTAGTGATTCAATTGAATTGACTGCCGTGACAATGGCATGGTTCCTCGCGAGTTCAAATAGAAGAGTGAGAGATAAAACCACCAAGGCTTTAGTAAATCTACTAGATGGCAAGTATGATCTTATTCTCAAGCTTCTAAAAAGGTTCGGAGATATTGACGACGTTTACGTCATTGAACGAATTTATGCTGTTGCATACGGGTGTGCATTGCGAGAAACGCACGTGAATAAGATCAAAAAACTTGCAAGTTATATATACGAGACACAGTTTTCTTTGAATAGCCCTCACGATCATGTATTAATCCGCGACTATGCTCGAGGTGTAGTTGAGTTATATCATAAATTTGACCCAAAGACTCCTTTTGACCCGACAAAGTACCTACCGCCTTATAAAAGTAAGTTTCCTGAAAAAGTACCTACTGAAAAATCGTTGGAGAAAAAATATAGAGACTCCGATGACGTCAAGAAAGACTATTACCCTATATGGGGTTCTGTCATGTCTCAACTAGGTGACTTTGGGCATTATGTTATCAACAGTAACTTGAATAATTTTTCAAACAGGCGGCTAGACGGCACATCTCCTAAATCTGACAAAGAAATCGTTAC
Source organism: Candidatus Saccharimonadota bacterium (assembly GCA_024635495.1). Classification (GTDB taxonomy): domain Bacteria; phylum Patescibacteriota; class Saccharimonadia; order Saccharimonadales; family UBA4665; genus JAGXIT01. The sequence continues at coordinate 17,720 of JAGXIT010000005.1, read as the reverse complement.
CGAGGTTCTAAGAGCAACGAAACCTTCCATCCAAAAATCCCTGAAAGCCTTATCAGGTCAGTTCAGCAGTTTTAGGTGGCGTGCAGTCATGGGTGATGAAAAAGAAATTAAGAAAGAAGAGGGTCTAGCTGAGCAAAAGTTAGAAAAACTGTTAGGCAACTTAACAGGTTACTCTAATACAAAACTTCGTCTATTAAGCGACTATGCTCACGGACTTCCTATAGATGACAGGTCTCAGTTCGATACTAAATTAGCTGCAAGATGGATATTCAAGCGAGTAATTGAGCTGGGGTGGGACCCTAGATTACATGGTGAATTTGATCGGCAAATTCGACAATACGATCGCGGGCGATCAGCTAATAAGCCTGAGAGAATAGGAAAAAAATACCAGTGGCAAGCTCTTCACCAGTTTCTCGCTTTGGCAAGCGATCACTTTTCAATGGACCCTGAAGAGGGGCCCTATGAAGGCCCTTGGCAGCTACATATAAGGGATATCGATCCTTCAATTACCATATCTAGAACAAACGCGGATGATAAAGGAGGTTGGTGGTTTAACCTTAAATACGAAAATTGGCGTTCAGAAATTGATGATGCAGAATGGATGAGAAACGAAACAGATCTCCCTGATTTTAAAAAGTTAATTCAAGTAAAAGATCGTCATGGTAAATCATGGTTGAACCTAGAATCGTTTTTCCACTGGAAACAACCGCTCAAGCACATTCCCGAAGACAAAAGATATAATTATAAACACCGCGAACTCTGGGTCATGATTAAGTCATATATTGTCAAGAAGAAAGATCTCGAAAAGTTTCTAGACTGGGCTCGAGATCAACATTTTATGGGAAGATGGATGCCAGAATCCCATGAGTTCTACACTGCATTCTACAGAGAATTTCCTGATCAACGAGCCTTCACTCGCATGTACACCCCTTACTACGGTAAGCAGGATTGGTATATTAGAAATAGAGGCGAGAAACTCCCGGTAGATATCATGGTCACAGACGATGAGTACACACAAGAAGGCTCGGGTTATGATCTTTCAATCGAAGAAGGATTCGGCATCAAACTCCCGGCAAAGCCCTTATATGAACAGATAGGTGCAAGGAGCGCTGTTACAGAAGGCCAATATAAGAATGACGCTGGGCACATTATACTTCTTGATCCCCACGTTAATGAAAAAGGCCCAAGGTCATTGTTGGCATCAAACACTCATATTGCTGAATTCCTTAACAATCATGACTATGAGCTTGTATGGACCATACTAGGCGAAAAGCAATGTCTTGGAGGTAGTATAGGCCGTGATGAAAACTGGCCTGGTAGGTTTGAGTTTAGTGGCGTCTATCTTCTAGGCCGAGAAGCCAGAAAGATCGAAGGTGATATAACGATTAAAAAGTTTGTTACATGAGAAACAGAAAGCTTGCCTTTAAAATAATTCAAACCATTGCATTAAAAGGGAGTCCGAAGACTTAAGCTTAAGGAAGCCTACATTTATGGCTTTCTGGTGAGTGGTATCATGGAAGGGTATAAGATTAATCGATTGGAGCAGGGGTTATGACAGGCAAAAATAGCATGCAAGGTGGTAGCGGTAGCGCTATCTACGGTCTCGGACTCATCGGGGCGCTCGTGTATTACATACAGGCAGCAGGTACATTCGGCATGGTGCTGCTGGGCATCCTCAAGGCCATCATCTGGCCAGTCTTCTTGGTCTATGACCTACTCAAATTCCTCGGCTAGATTTATAAAATAACAGGGGAGATTCGCACTCACCTGCCCTCTCGAAATACTAGTATATATACTAGTATAAAAACTAGTATTTCTCGTGCGATAATGTAGTGCAATTTTGAACAGCTAGAGACAAAGAGCTTGCAAAAACACCGAAATATAGTAAAATAGGCTTAAGTTACATAATCTAAAGGTTTTTGAACGATGGCAGGATTTGAGCATGCCCACAACAGGGCTATAATTGAGATAGACGAGTATCATGCGGCACAAGACCGTCTTGCTGAATTTTGCGAACTTCGCCCAGAAGCACCTCTGTCACCTTCTGAGCTCGCTATCTCTCTTCGTGGTGTTTCTCGTGCTATAAGTACTATCGCCTACCAAGAAGGTAGGAATACATTTCCACTCAGTGCACCTATGGACGACAACGCCATGGGGCTGCAATTACGTGCATATCTCTACCGTACTGTCGCAGGGCGCCCTGTAGACTCAGGTTTACTTGGCAAGAGAATCAAGATTGAGTCAGAAAGAACTGCCAGCCATAGTGATGGGGCAACTATCAAAATAGAGATTGAGAAACCGGATCTACTCGGAGTAACTAAGTGGGAAGACTTGTCTAGTGTCGTACTGCCGACTGATAGACTTATTATCGACGAACTCGAGGACCCAGCACAACTCAACGAGCGAGAATCGATAGTTGCCATAGAGGGTTCAAAAACAGTACTTCCATTTCATACTAAAGACGTCTACTGTTATACGCCCGCAAGATATTTCAAGATTGCACAGAGCTTGAGTCGAGAATTACTTGCGCAAGTTTGTGAGCCAGGTACTGAACTAGTTTTGGCTGATATGCCGTACTCCCACCGAGGATAATGTGCTACTCTAGTAGGGCAATCTGAATGGCGCCGTGGCCGAGTGGTTAGGCAGAGCTCTGCAAAAGCTCGTACACCGGTTCGAACCCGGTCGGTGCCTCCATTAGATTCCAATCGGGCGAGTGGCGGAATTGGTATACGCGGCGGACTTAAAATCCGCTGGCTGAATAAGCCTTGTGGGTTCAAGTCCCACCTCGCCCACCAACTAAAAAGACTACTGAAAAGTAGTCTTTTTAGTTGGTCGCCATGCTCGGGACTTGAACGCCAGTGCCAGTGGCACTGGCCGGACCCTTGCACTGCGACCAATGGAAGCAGGGTCATCGTGCCAATGCATTTTGCATATGGCCGATGAGGCAAGTCCCACCTCGCCCACCATAGAAAAACACCGTCTTTTGTGACGGTGTTTTTCTATACATGAGCGTTAAGGTCTAGACTTCTACGGGGACACCAGTCTGAGTATGTGACTGCCAAACATCTTAAATTTCGTGATTACTTTTGACCAAAATGTCTCATCGAATCTTATTGATTTCCATTGCGAATAAAACTTATTACAGGCATAATCCGATATTTGAGCGCGGACTTTAATTTTATTACGCCTCGCCAGTTTTTTTATAGCCTTCAGAGCATCCTTATAGTCAGTCCAGAAGTTACATGTTTGATCTCTATTTAGTGTTGCTGGTATTTGGTGTGTACCCGTCGGAATAGGTATAAACAACGCACCTGACCTACGACCAACGCTAATCCTGATATTGGCGACAATAAACGGAACTTGTTCAAGATTCGCTGCCATTATCGTGAACTGTTCTTTTTTCGAATCAACACCTGGAACATTCATCAAGATATTGTTACTTAGGCCAACCATAACGCGATGCCTATCTTTATTAAAATTATGCCTTAGTGTCAAATACGATATCAAAACACCACCAATAGTACCCACTAGTCCTGTAAATGCAAAAATTATCTGAATGTTATAGCCTTGAACTAAGATCTATCTTTGAGGTACTTACTAGCAAGACTTAGTGCGAATGAGGGCAGTATGATAAAAACAGTTATGAATAGAAGCTTTATTAAAATTTCGAAAATATCCGAGTCCTCTTTGTTTGGACCACCTGACGCCGTCAATACTACTAGAATACCTATAATCCCAAATAGTATAGACGCATAGATAAAAACTCTCGTTGCAATTTTCTGCATATTCTCAGTATAGCAAACAAAAACGCTCTGCTTTCGCAAAGTGCTTATGCTTGGCTGAGCTACCGGGATTTGAACGGGTTTGCCAGTGGCAACTCACGATTTCTCGCGAGCCCGCCTCATCTCGGGCATGCTTTTGCTGCGCCGAGTTTCCGACCTTGCAAACTGTCACAGACAGTTCTCACCCGGACCCGAAACCGGTCGACCAATGGGAGACCGGTTGTGCTTGCGGCGCATTTTCGCTCATGCGGCACAAGGCAAGTCCCACCTTCCTCAACTAAATTTCCGCTTTTGACGCAAAAACATAGCGCAACTGAGGTACAATAGTACAGATGAACTATTTCGTAACAACCTCTATACCCTATGTAAACGGTGAGCCACATCTCGGCCACGCCATGGAATTCGTGATGGCAGACGTGCTTGCTCGTGCTGCCCGCAATCGTGGCGACGAAGTCGTCTTCAGTACTGGTACTGATGAACACGGTGGCAAAATCGCCGAAAAGGCCGCTAGTCTTAATGTCGCTCCGCTCGCCCTGAGCGATGAAATGTCACAAAAATTCCGTGATCTCATCACAGCACTCGAGGTCGAGCCCGACCGTTTTATCCGTACCACAGAAGCTGACCACGAAAAACGCTCGCAACTCGTCTGGAAGGCTCTCGAAAAAGACATCTACAAAAACAGTTACGTCGGCTGGTACTGCACTGGCGACGAAGAATTTTTCACCGAAACCGTCGTGAAGGAAAATGCCGGCGTCTGCCCAGACCACAACCGCCCATACGAAAAGATCGAGGAAGAGAACTATTTCTTCCGCCTGAGCAATTACGGCGACCAAATTCGCGACGCCATAGAGAAGAATCGCTTCGATATCGTGCCTACCACTCGCCGCAACGAAATCATGTCACTGATAGAGAGTGGCCTCGATGACATCAGTATTTCCCGACCAATAGACAAGATTGATTGGGGTATCCCCGTGCCCGGCGACAAGACGCAGGTTATGTACGTCTGGTTTGAAGCGCTGCTCAATTACATCACTGTGCTTGGCTACCCCGATCACGACGATTTCAAGGCCTTCTGGCCAGCCGATGTGCAGGTTATCGGCAAGGGAATTTTGCGCTTCCACGCGGCGATTTTCCCGGGCATATTGCTCGCACTCGGCCTACCACTCGCCGAAAAGCTCTACGTGCATGGCTATGTGACCGTCGATGGCAAAAAGATGAGCAAAAGCCTTGGCAATTCTGTCAGCCCGCATGAGATTATCGACAAATACGGTGCCGATGCCTTCCGCTACTATTTCCTTCGCCACGTTCCAAGCTACGGCGACGGTGACTTCAACTGGGCTGCATTTGAAACCGCATACAACAATGAACTCGCCAATGAACTCGGCAATGCCGTACAACGTACCGCTGCCATGGTGCAAAAGTATCAAGGTGGTGTCATTGGGGCCATACCGGCTTCTGAGCACGACAAAGGCGCGTATGCAGAGGCACTGGCCGCCTGTAAGTTCGACAGGGCACTTGATAGTGTCTGGGAGCAAGTCCGTGGCCTCAACCAGCTGATAGACGTCGAAAAGCCGTGGCAAATCGCCAAATCGGGCGACGAAGACCACCTCCGTGAGATTCTGGCCAACCTCGTGAGTGATTTGCTCGAAATCGCCGAAATGCTGGCACCTTTCCTACCAGTGACTGCCAAAAAGATTCAGACCACCTTCGCCGAAGGCCTGATCCATCCACAAGAAACCACACTCTTCCCCCGCATCGAAGTAGCTGAAACATTTTAGGACGCAAACAGATGGATTTTATCGATACCCACTGTCACGTCCACGAGCTTGAAGGCACGGGCGGCTCGCACGACAAATGGTTCTCTGACAAGGTCGAGCGAACGGCCGAGTCCGTGCTGGACGCTGCTCGCGCTGCTGGCGTGCGGCGGATGGTGCTCATCGGCACTTCGCTGTCAGATAGTGAGCAAGCGGTACGGTTTGCTCGCGCTCACGAAAATGTCTGGGTAAGTATCGGCATTCATCCACACGAAGCTAAGAGCCATCAAACAGATGACATCAAGCGACGTTTTGCTGCGCTGGCCACTGAGCCAAAGGTGGTGGCCGTGGGTGAATGCGGACTCGATTACTACTACAATCACTCGCCGCGTGAGGCACAAATTGAGCTGCTGCGTTTCCAGATAGAGCTTGCGCAGGGGCTCAAACTGCCGATGAGCTTCCATGTGCGCGACGCCTTCGACGATTTCTGGCCGATTTTTGATGAGTACGAGGGAATTCGTGGGGTACTGCACAGTTTTACCGACAATGAAGCTAATTTGCAGCAGGGAATTAAGCGTGGATTATACATCGGCGTGAACGGTATCGCGACATTTCCCAGTAGCGAGCCGCAGCATGTGATATATCGCACAATTCCACAACACTCACTACTGTTAGAGACAGACGCTCCCTTCTTGACGCCAGTACCCTTTCGTGGTAAAGTGTGTGAGCCAAAGCACGTGGCAAATACGGCAGAGTTCCTAAGTGAACTGCGGGGTGAAGACCTGCACACACTCGCCGCTGTCACGACTGCAAACGCCGAGGCGTTATTTGATCTCACATAAACGACTATGAACATATTCAACACATTATTCTCCTCAGCAGAGACAGCACCAGCACGCCGAGAGGTTTTTACACCGCTTGAAGCTAGCAAGGCAGCCGAACTTCTCCTCACAGTAGAAGCGGCGGTCGGTAATGTCGAAAATGCAGTTCGTCACTACGACGTCACTACATCCGAAGTGGTAGGCTCAGTTGCGACTGAAGCAGTAGCTACGTCACCTGAAGTTCAGCCACATGTAGTGCACGAACTAGCCCAAGCAGCCGTTGAAGCTCCTAAGCACGATGACCTAGCAGAAATTAGGTCCCAGGTGAATAATGCATATTCACAGGGGTCAGACGTACTGCAATTTCCAACCGCCATGTACCAACAAGGAGATTATCATGATCAAAAAGCTGCTTAGTCCATTACTAGGACAGGATGATACCCAGCGAGGAGTGTTTGTCTATCGCAATATGTTGCGTGATGCCGCCAAGATTGGCGGGCAGGTCTTTGGCCCAATTCCGGCTGGTCAGCGCCGTGAATTCTTCTGTCTCGACGAGCACACCTGGATTTGGCATGAAGAGTGGACTGATGAGCGACGTGTGCAACAGATTCGTACTACGCGTTACGATGTACGACCACATGGTATTTTCAAGGTTCAAGATGGTCATCCGTACAAGCACGTATCTGACGAAGAAGCCAAGAGACTCTATGGCGCAGTACACGAATACCGTCGTCGCATGCATGAGAAGTTCGACCCTATCGCTTCGTCTGTAGCAGTGTAAACTAGTGAGTATGATTTATCTCGATAATGCTGCCGCTACACCGATGGACGAGCGGGTGCTGGCTGCTATGCAACCATACTTCAGTGAAGTGTTTTATAACCCTTCCGCAACCTACCTGCCAGCTCGGCAGGCGAGGGCGGCTCTGGACGAAGCGCGGGCGCAAGTAGCACATTGGCTTGGTGCTCGGAGTAGTGAAGTCCTGTTCGTCGCGGGCGGCACAGAAGGGAACAATCTGGCCATTTCGGGGGTTCTCAAGAAATTTCCAAATAGCTCCGTTACGCTGAGTGGTCTCGAGCATGAATCCGTACTCGTTCCAGCTGAAAAATTTAATTGCTTCGTTGCGCTTACTACAGGGAAGGGCAGGGTAGACCTGGACGATCTACGGGCCAAGATTCATGACGATACTGTGCTCGTGAGCGTTATGTACGCCAATAACGAGATTGGCACCCTCCAGCCGTTGCGTCAGATTGCCACTATTCTCGAGGAAATTCGCACTGAACGGCGGGAAGCAGGCAATGATTTACCACTGTATTTTCATACCGATGCTTGTCAGGCGGGCAATTATCTCGATTTGCACGTAGCCCGACTCGGTGTCGACATGATGACGCTCAATGGTGGCAAACTGTACGGGCCGAAACAATCCGGCGTGCTGTATGTAGCCAGCCACGTGCAGCTCGAGCCAATTATCACTGGCGGTGGACAAGAACGAGGTTTGCGCAGCGGCACCGAAAACGTCGCGGCGAGCATTGGTTTTGCCGAGGCGTTGGCGATCGCCCAGACGATGCGGGTAGACGAATCGAAGCGTCTGGCTGAGCTGCAACACGATATGTTCCACATGATTAAAACTCGATTACCACAAGCAATGGTGAACGGTAGCACTTCAGCCCGATTACCAAACAATGTTCACCTCACCCTACCAGGCCAAGACAATGAGCGTCTGCTCATCGAACTCGAGCAGCGCGGTATCCTCGCGGCCGCCGGCTCGGCTTGTAGTGCGAGCGATGAAGAGCCAAGTCATGTTCTTCGTGCGCTCGGACTCGACGATGACGCCGCCCGAAGTTCCCTGCGAGCCACGATGGGTCGACACACTACCAAAGACGATATCGAAGCATTCATCACCGCACTCGAAACCCTCACTAGCACTGGAGCGTAAATCTATAGGTCCGTCCTATAGGTAGGGCGGGCAGTATCGGGGGCGACCATCTGGCGGAAAGTAGTGGCGTCGTTGTGTCAAAACGGTTATACTTTACGGTAAATGCGACGAACCAACACCTGGCAGCGTCAAATACGTTGGATGGGCATGATAGCCGGTCTGTTTGCTCCTGTGTTTATCTTCGCTACCGTGATGGCGCAAACTGTCTCCCAGGGATACGGCACTACCGGAAATGTACAAAAGGGTATGATCGTAAGAATTGACCCGAAGGATAGCACCAAGGTCAAAGCGCTCAGTACCGATAGTGATGGCGCAATGCAGGGTGTCGTCGTGGCGGCAAATGATACGGTCGTGTCGCTTGGCGGCGGCTCTGACAATGATTTTGAAGTCTATGTTGCGTCGACCGGCAAATACGATGCGCTTGTCAGTACTCAAAACGGTTCAATCGAAGTTGGCGACGTCATAGGTATCTCAGCACTCGATGGCATTGGCATGAAAGCAGATACCAAACAGACCGTCATTCTTGGTAAGGCATTAACCGCCTTCGATGGGGTCACGAACGTCAATGGTACAGCCAGCCTCTCGACCAATAACGGGACGAAAAAGGTTTCAATCGGTTTCATCCAGATTGACATCAGTATTTCGCACAACCCACTGGCCGCATCAGTCGAAGGCCCACCAGTGCCTTCGTTTTTACAAAATTCGGGCGAGTTCATCGCTGGCAAACCAGTCAGCACTATCCGATTGTATGTCGGCGCGGGTATACTCTTCATCACTTTATTTATGACTTCGAGTTTACTCTACGGGGGCGTGCGCAGCAGTTTGGTATCGATTGGCCGCAACCCGCTCGCCAAGAAATCAATATTGAGAGGCCTCGTTCAAGTGGTCGTGCTCGGATTAATCGTTTTCGTTATTGGGCTACTCGCGATATACTTATTATTAAAGTTATAAGCACAAGTGTGATAGGGGTGGGACAAACATGACAATTTGGTGGCTAGCACTCATAATCGGAAGCCTCTTCGCTACAACGGTGGCATTTATCTGGCTTGCGATTCGACTCGGTAATGGCACAGCGCAGAAGAAGCCTGGCCAAGCTGATGTACAAAAGGGCGCCGAAGAAGACGTCGAGCATATCTTCAACGACACCTTCCGTGAAGAGCTTCGTAATCGTGGTCGCCTTCACTTCGAAAAAATCATCTCAGAAAATGCCATGTTCTTGCAGCAGGATTTACGCTTGACCACCAGCCAGCTTAACGAGTTCATGAAGGAGGAAATCACCAAGAACCTCCGAGAAGAATTCTCAAAATACGAGCAATCCATCAACGATGCTAAGCAACTTGCCGTTGATTCGATCCAGAAGACAAACGTCGCTATCGAAGAACAACGCCAACAACTTCATGACCAGGTTGAGCAGCAGATTGTGACCGAAAAGAAGCAGCTTGTCGAACGTTTTGAGCAGAATATGACCGATATCGTCAATCATTACGTGCTTGCGGCCATTGGCGACCAGATTGACCTGACTGACCAACTCGAATATATTCTAGCGGACCTTGAAGCGAATCGTGAAGCAATCGTTGAGGACGTAATGCATGGCGCCTGATAGCACCGCGTTGACACTACCCGTTGTGGTTGTCGGACTCATCGACGTCGGACGGCTCATTCGTGAACTCGATAAGCTCGAGTCGAACGTCCAGCAGCAAACCATCAAGGCCGAGCAGGGCGCTGAGATTCAATTGCCGAAATTCTCGCTATTACTCGATCAATTTGTTGAGCAAAATAAACTTGATATGCGTAATGAGGGTGATCGTAAGCGTGCACATGAATTTCTGCGTGATGTTCGTCAGACTGCACCAAAAGTACATATGAGCTTCAGTGCTAATCCGTCAGCACAATTTTTGCAAAAACTGACGTTTTGGATGCGTCAAAACATTCATCCGCAGGTATTGATAGCTATCGGTCTCCAGCCAGGTATCGGTGCCGGGAGTGTGCTACGTACAACCAATAAGTATTTCGATATGTCGCTCGTGAAGTCCTTCGCAGACAGTCGAGGAATATTGATGGAATATCTCCATGGTCCCGAAGCTTCCGCTGGGCAAAACGAGGTAGTAGCACCACCAACCGAGCCAGTAGCTTCCCCTACGGAAGGAGCCGCCGTATGAGTTTTGATAATAAACATTTTGCAAAACTTGTCGAATCCGGTAAGCCGGTCGGTGAGGTAATCGGCGTCGAGAAGTTTCTCATCCATGTTCGAGGTTTGCAGCCCTCAGCACTCCATTCGCTTGTCATGTTTGAAGACGGTAGCAAGGGCTTTATTAACCAGATAAATACCGATGATGTGCTTGTCTTGCATCTTGGTTCTGAATCACTCAAGATCGGCATGGTCGCTGTATTGCAGCACGACAAACTCGTCTCGAAGGTGGGCAAGGACTTTATCGGTCGCGTTGTATCAGTCACCGGTGAACCACTTGATGGTAAAGGACCAATCCCAGCAGACGATGTTTGGCCAGTGTTCAATACGGCTCGGCCACTATTTGAGCGCAAACTACTCGAAGATCAGCTCGAAAGCGGCGTGACCGCCATCGACGCCTTATTCCCAATTGTGCGAGGCCAGCGCATGGCGCTACTTGGCGACAGTAAGTCTGGTAAAAGTACCATGGTGACACAGCTCGCCATCAACCAAAAAAACACTGACCAAATTGTGGTCTACTGTCTTATCGCAAAGCGACGAAGTGATGTCGATATGCTCCTAACCCGTCTCGAAGAAAACGGTGGTATGGAAAAAGCTATCGTAGTCGTGAGTACTATGTTTGAATCACTCATCATGAGCTATATCGCGCCGTACGTCGCTTGTTCGCTAGCTGAGTATCTCTGGCAAAAGCTTGATAGAGACACGATTATTGTCTACGACGACCTTACGAGTCACGCACATGCTTACCGAGAGGTTGCCTTGCTCTCTGGTGTGAGCCCGGGCCGGGACAGCTACCCTGGTGATATGTTCTATGCTCACTCAAGTCTGCTGGAGCGCGCCGGACGACTCGAGCACAATGGCAAGACACTTACTAGTATCCCGGTAGTCCACGCTGCCAACGGTGACATTACCGCGTACCTGCCAACGAACATTATGTCGATTACCGACGGTCAGTGGATCCTCGACATGGATATATTCCGAAACGGTATCCGTCCAGCCCTCAGTATGGGGCTTAGCGTGACCCGTGCCGGGGGCGTTGGCCACAATAAACGTCAAAAAAACTTAGCCGCTCAGACACTCAAGATTCTGGCCAATTATCGTCAAGCAGAGGAATTTTCTCACTTCGGTTCAGAACTTGGTCCGGAAGCCAAACGAGCGCTTGCGACTGGTAAGCGCATCTTCGAGCTACTCACCCAGGCGCCAGGCGACACCTTCTCGCTGATGGCACAACAGCTTATGCTCGATATCGTTCTTAATCTTGAAGATGAGGCCACACTTGATATCAATGCGCTGAAGCTCAACTCCAACGATTTTGCTGGCAAAGTTACCAGCGACGAAGAATATGACAAAGTTCGCGATATGCTGAAGCAGCAGTGCGCCAAGCTTCCACCAAAGCCAGAGTCAAAAGCCGAAGAAAAAAAGCCAACAGAAGACTCGAAGAAAGATGAAAAGCACGGCAAACAGAAAAAGGAAGATGAAAAGTCAAAAGACGTTCCAGAACCAGAGCATATTGAAGTACATAGAGATGAAGAGCACAAAGACGAGGCTCACGAAGAGGGCAGCGAAGACAAGCCCAAAGAGGAGCAGCACACATGAGGCGGCCAAATGAAATAGCCAAAGACGAAGCTTCGATGGCGACGCTAGCTGAGCTTACGAGCGTCTTTGAAGGCATCGCGAGTATGCGTATCTCTCAGACGAAAACGCAGGTGCTCGAGTCGACGAAGTTCTTCGACGAACTGTGGAAGATATATACGCAGCTGCGTGTTGATAGTTTGTTTAGCTTCGGTCGCGATGAAGGTCAAAATAATCGCGTCGTTATCGATAAAGAACTATTTATTATCATTACGGCTGAAGGTGGATTTAGTGGTGATATCGACCAAAAAACCGTCGAGGCGATGCTTCTGCAGTACGATGCTGAGAAAAATGACATCATCGTTATTGGTCACCACGGCGCCATGCAGTTGAGCCAGCGCGGCATTAGCTTCCGTAAGTACTACAAACTGCCGAGCAATGACCGTAATATCAATGTCGAACCTATCATCAAGGAAGTGCAGCAATACAGGCGCTCTACTGTTTTCTACCAGGAGTATGTGTCGTTGATGGATCAAGAGCCAAAACATATATCACTTTCGATGGCAGTTAAGTCAGTCGGATCGGGAAATGAAAGACTCGACGAAGTCATTAGTGAGCAAAACTATATATTTGAGCCTACAAGCTTTGCGGTTGCGGCTCACCTTGAGCGCTCTATGATGAAGATTGCCATGAGCCAGCTTATATTGCAGTCAAAGCTTGCACAATACGCCTCAAGATTCCGTGCGATGAGTGCCTCGCACCAACGAGCCGACGAAGAAACCGCTGATTTGCATATGTTGTATAACCGGGCCAAACGAGGCGTGAAGGACGAACGTCTCAAAGAGATTATCAATGGCATGAAGAAGTCAAAAAAGGCGGCAGTATGATAGACGGAGGAAGCATCTAATGGCTGGAATTGTTACAACCATCAAGGACTTGGTTGTGCTCGTTCAGTTCGACTCAGATTCACCTGAGGTGGACGAAATAATTGTTGCTGATAACGAGAGACAGACACAGCTACTCGTTGACCACTTGAATCCAGGTGGTATGGCATTTTGTCTCAACGTACGTTCAGACCATAGCTTGCTCAAAGGCGACAGCGTGCAGCGTACTCACAAGGGTATTGAGATACCTGTCGGTGAAATAACCATTGGTCGCATTCTGAATGCCCTCGGCGATCCGCTTGATGGCCAGGATCCAATCACTGGCGACGACGTGCGCTACAAAGATATATTAAAATTGCCGCCGCGTAGCAATAACTTCTCGGTATCCAAGCCTGAGATTCTTGAGACAGGTATCAAGGTTATCGATTTCCTGACGCCGTTTGTTAAGGGTCGCAAGATTGGTGTTATCGGTGGTGCTGGTGTCGGCAAGACCGTCACGACCATGGAGCTCATCAACAACACCGCAAAGGGTGATGGAAGCCTTTCGTTCTTCTCTGGTATCGGTGAGCGCATCCGTGAAGGCCACGAGCTGTGGGACACCTTGCGCGAAAACGATCTGCTCAAAAACACCTGCATGTTCTTCGCGCAGATGAATGAGAACCCCGTACAGCGTTCACTCGTCGGTATATCTGCGACGGCTGCTGCGGAATATTTCCGTGACGAAAAACACCAAGATATCCTTTTCTTTGCTGATAACATGTATCGCTATATTCAGGCCCGCAACGAGCTCTCGACTATCCTTGACCAAGTGCCAAACGAAGGTGGGTATGAGTCGACAGTCTTCTCTGATGTGAAGGTGCTTCAGGACCGCTTGAGTTCGAATGAAAATGGCTCAATTACCTCCGTGCAGACGATTTATGTTCCGGCAGATGACATCTCTGACCCTGCGGTGCAGTTTATTCAACACGAAATGGACTCCATTATCGTACTGAGTCGTAAAGTCGCCGAGCAAGGGCAGCGTCCTGCAGTCGACCTTATCCAGACGAACTCATCGCTGCTGACACCAGAAATCGTCGGAGAGCGTCATTACGTACTGAGCGTCCAGGTGCAGGCACTGCTGCAGAAATATGAATCACTGAAGGGCATCATTGCTATTATTGGTGAAAACGAGTTGAGCCCAGCCGATCGCGCCGACTACGCCAAGGCGAAGAAGCTGATAACAAACTTTTCGCAAAATATGAATGTCATGACCAAGCACAACGGCGTCCCTGGAGAATTCTTTAGCCGAGAAGAAACACTCAAGAGTATCGAAGAAATCATCATATGAGCGACGAGCCGCACACCGAGCAGCACAACAGTACGTCGACGCCGAACAAAGGCGAACAAGTAGAGGGCAAAGCTACTGTCCTCGTGAAGGTCTACGCTCCTTCACATGTCTATTTTGAAGGCGAAGCCTACAGTATATCGGCGGTAAATCAAACGGGTAATTTCGATATCCTTCCGCAACACCACAACTTTATCACTTTGCTCGTACCGTGTGATGTCATCGTAAGGGCTCCGACCCACGAGGAGAAGATTCGTATTCAGAACGGCATCATGCACGTGAAGGCCGACAAAATCATCGTCTTCCTCGACGTTTAAACCTGAAGCTATAGTTTTGATTTGTTTTTCATACCTTCTTTTGCCATGACGCAAAAGAAGCAAAAGGTCTAGGCACATTTCCGGCTTCTTGGCGAAACTGTTGCTCATGAGCACAATCGCCACTCGAGAGAACGCGAGATGGCTTGATAGATTGTGCTGCATGACAACATTTCGGCCAGGAAGCCTCCACGGTGCCGATAAAAGTAAGGGGTTGGCTTTTTAATTACGGCAAGAAGAAGCAAGAACCTATCTCGGTTGTCCCATTATGTGCTACTCGACTATCCAGTAATCGAAGCCGAAGCTGGCATTGCCCGGCGGAGTACTAGTCGTGCATACACTGAAGTTACTTGTATTGCGGGTGATGTAGTAATTGAGGCCCGCAGCCGAAGATCCTACGGGGGTTACGGATACGACTGGTGTTGTGTTGTATTTATCAGAGAAGTTTACCGTCAAGAAACAGCCTGCTGCAGGGCTACTACCAGTATTGATATTGATACTACCAGCCGTGTCGGAGCCACTGAGAGCTACCGTACCGCCGCTACCGAGCGCACTTCCGGTCGAACGGCTTGGGGTGGATCCACCGACTGCAAAGTGTTTTGTAATCGTCAGTACACCGTTGAGTTGCAGGGCGTTTACCGTGATAGATGGAGCTGATAATGGACCACCGAAGGTGCCGCTACCGGCGACGGTCAAATTCTTTTGCACCGCGAGCTGTCCTTGAACACTACTGTTACCCTGAACAGCGAGATCACTATTGACCTGTAGTTGTTCAAAGATACTATTGCCCGACACGGTGATACCTGGCACTGTCAGGCTGCCGCCCACTTTAATTGCGCCAGCAACCTCAAGGGTATCGCGCACTAGTACTTTACCGGCGAAGACGGCGTTACTCTGTACATTCAGGACTTGTTTCGGCTGCCCGACGGTTACATCAGTGGTTGCGAGCTGCTGGAGCGTGTCAGAGGTTAGGCTTTGCGTTTCGATCTTACCATCCTGAGCTCTTTTATTCGCGAGGTAGGTGACGAGTACGATACCGCCCGAGACAACCAGCAGAAGCATGAATAGCAATAGGTAGAGGTTAACCTTGCGTGCAACACGCCGCACAATTGAACCTTTTTCTTTTCGTTCGGGTAGTTTATCTTCTATCTTGCCGGTAGTTGCAGCGGAGTTGTCGAGGTTATTGCCACTTTCGAGCGAGCTTGAACTAGTGCCCTCAAGACTGCTTGTGTCTTGTGCTGCCGAACCCTCACCATTCGTCTTTTGTTCTTCTGGATTCATATATAATGCTTACGTTTACATATATCATACAGGAGTGTGAATAATATGAAAACTGTACTTCCGTCCTTATAGATGACACGAGGCTCTCGATATGTACTGATTTGCTTCTTGGGACGAAATGCGAGAAAATAAGCATGAGAAATTTCGCACACAATGAGACACACAGAATTTACAAAATTTATCCGAGGATTCATGGTCGTAGTCGTCACGGCTATGCTATTTCTCGTGGCGCCACATTCCTATGCAGTTTGTGACCCAGATTTCCAAACCTGTTCGAGTAGCTATGGGGTGAGCGAATCGTTCTTTGGCACAGGTGGGCTTGATACTTGTCCGACACAGGGTGGCAATGCCTACTGTGCAAATATGTCAGCTGGAGAGCTTACGGTTGGCAATACCCAAGGCACCGCCTTTCAGGCACAGGCGGGTTTCAATACGAACCGTACTGAGTATCTCGAGGTCAATGTTACAAAATCGGCAGTAGACCTGGGTGTGATTGATCCTTCTTCTACTGGTGCAGATACTGCCACGTTTAATGTCAAATCATACCCGGCTTCTGGCTACGTCGTGCAAATATATGGCACGACTCCTACCTACGGCGGCCACGCCATTACCGCCATGGCTGGTGCGGCATCATCAGTCGGGACAGAGCAGTTTGGATTGAACCTCGTAGCGAATACGTCCCCAACGGTGGGTGCAGATGTTACACAAGATGTCGATGCGCAGAACCCGAGCTTGCCTTTTGGTTTTGGCGCAGCCGCGACGAATTACGACACCGCAGACACCTTCCGCTACTCCAGTGGCGATACGATTGCCTCCTCCACGGAGAGCTCTGGCTACACCTACTACACCATTAGCTACATGATGAACGTCACGAATGTAACGCCGGCGGGTACTTACATCGCCAATCAATCAGTCGTCGTTACCTCGACATTTTAGATACTCGTTCGTCTTCCTTCAAATAGGGCAGTCATCGCACATAGTAATTACAACAACAGCTGTGATAGCTTACCTCTGTTATACATAAAACCATGTCAAGATGTTGGCATGGTTTTGTGCGAATTTGATAATTATAACGTAGCATAGAAATGTAAGCAGTAATATTAATATTTACAACAAAACAATCATTTTGTGCTCAAAAACACTTGTACTGCTTATGATTACTTGATACATTACGTGATGTAAATATTAAACAAACCCTTACAACAAGGAGATCTACATAAAATGAGTATCAACTATAAAGCACTACGACGCCCAGCGGCCGCACTATCGGCGCTAGCGCTCGTAGTTGGATCGGCAGCCCCGGCACTCTTCGGAGCCAGTCAGGCTTCGGCAGCTCAACTAACAAGTCGCGAAGTGCAAATGAGCGACTCAGCCCCTAGTGGCACAGCCTTTACGGGTGTCGGTAGTGGTGACGCTGTCTCATATACTGTTACATTCACGACAAGCGCTTCTATGCAAAGCTTCGTGGTCGACTTCTGTAGCAACACGCCACTTATTGAAGACAGCTGTACAGCTGTGTCTGGCCTTAACGCCTCAGCAGCCACAGTCGGTACCGTGCCAGTTAACTGGTCACTCGGTGCGCTTACTGCCTCTACATTGAAATTTACTTCTACTGCACCTCAAGGTGCTGGTGCAGTCAGCTTCGAAGTAAATGGTGTCACAAACCCTGATGTTGTTGGAAGTTTCTACGCTCGCATTACAACCTATACTGACGCTGCCTACGGCGCAGGTACTCCATATGTTAGCGCAGCCGATGTCGGTACCTACGTCGACTACGGTGGTGTCGCTATGAGCATCAATGAAACGATTACCGTAACCGCTCGTGTGATGGAGCAATTCTCACTCTGTGCAGACGGTGGTGTTGCT